>NZ_WUED01000001.1 GCF_016806695.1 Campylobacter bilis
AACATGGTAGAGGATTTGCTGTTGTGGCTGATGAAGTAAGAAAACTAGCAGAAAGAACTCAAAAGTCTTTATCAGAAATTGAAGCTAATACAAATTTATTAGTTCAATCTATCAATGATATGGCAGAATCTATTAAAGAACAAACTGCAGGTATTACTCAAATCAATGAAAGCGTAGCCCAAATTGATCAAACTACTAAAGACAATGTAGAGATTGCAAATGAATCTGCTATTATTTCTAATACTGTAAGTGATATTGCTAATAATATCTTAGAAGATGTGAAGAAGAAGAGGTTTTAAGACCATTTAAAAACTTGGATATTGTTTGGGAAAATGTATGAATTTATGGAATGAAAAAGCCAAAACCTATACAAGATATCAAGAAAAACTTGACAATATCCAAAAACAAAGTTTTAAAGAATTTTCAAAACTTGGCATAGATTTTTTTCAAAAAAATATCATCGATATAGGTTGTGGTACGGGGATTTGGACCCTACATTTAGCTAAAAAAGCCAAAATGATTTTAGCTTTAGATAGTGCTAATGCTATGCTTGAAATCTTAAAAGAATATGCTAAAAATTTAAAACTTAAAAATATTGTTTGTGAAAATTCAAGCTTTACAACCTGGGCACAAAAAAACCCAAACGCACAATTTGATATTGCCTTTTTAAGCATGTCCCCTGCTTTAAAAGATAAAAAAGATTATGAAAAGTTCTTAAATCTAGCCCAAACAAAAATCTATCTTGCTTGGACTGATCGTAGAAAAAGCGATTTTTTAGATCCTATTTTTAAGCATTTTAATACTCAATTTCAAGGTTTTTACAAAAAAGATTTAGAAAATTACTTATTAGAAAAAAACATCCCTTTCCATAAAGCCATTTTCAATCAAACCCGCAAAATACAAAGAAAACGCGAAGAAGCTATAGAAAATGCTTTATGGCATTTAAAGATGAATGGCATTGTAAGTTCTAAAGAAGAACTTTATTCTTTCATAAACGAAGATGTAATAGAAACCATAAAAGCCAAAATTAAACTCTTAATCATACAATAAAAATGATTTTACAAGCATAAACAAGCTTTTTTATATGAATTTAATCAATACCTTACTTGAAATTTTAAAGTTTTCCCTGCCATATAAGGTACTACTTGATTATACGCATCTTCATACAAATAGGGCACTTGCCATTCTTTTTTTTCTAAAACAAGAATCTTGTCTTTTTCAATTTTAAGATTATGGATTTTACAAGCATTAGCACTAAGGAATTTTTGTAAATTTTCTTGGGAACTATTTTTTTCAAAAAGTTCAGCCAAAACAGGCAAAATCACAGAGGCACTAAACACACCAGCAGCACAGCCACAACATTCTTTATCATTTTTTGGATGAGGCGCGCTATCACTACCAAACATAACCTTATCATAACCACTAAAAGTCAACTCACAAAGGGCTTGTTTATCTTCATAACGCTTAGCAATAGGCTTACAAAAAAGATGAGGATGCATTTTGCCCCCAATAACATCATCTAAAGTGATCATTAAATGATGCAAAGTAATGGTTGCATATAAATTCTCATAATCTTTTAAAAGTTTACATAAAGTCGTAGTAGTAATGTGCTCCATAACAATTTTAAGTTCTGGAAAATGCCTTGCAAGTTTTTCATAAATTTTTGCAAAATTGCTTTCCCTATCCATAACAAAATCATTGGTCTCACCATGTACTAGCAAAGGAATGCCCAAAGCACTCATGGCTTTTAAAGTAGGTTTTAAACTCTCTATATCGAAGCTTACAACCCCCTTGCTTGAATTTGTTGTAACACCGGCAGGATAAAGCTTAATGCCAAAAATTTCATCTTTTGCTTCTTCTAAAAATTTCTCATCATAAGACTTAAAAAAAAGCGTCATTAAAGGATTAAAACTCTCATCCTTGCAAGCATGAAGTATGCGGTTTTTATAAGCTTTTAAACTTTTTAAATCGCAAATAGGAGGCACTAAATTAGGCATAATTACAGCAGCACTAAAGTTTTTAGCACTAAAAGGTGCTATAAGCTGCAACATCTTATCATCTCTTAAATGCAAATGCATATCTAATGGGTTTTTAAGCTTCATTTTTTTCTCCTAATTTTAATTGATAAAAGCCGTTTTTAAGACGTTTGAAAAGTTTTTTTTCTTCTAAAAACTTAAAAGTAGCTATGATAGTAGGTTTACTTTGTTTTAATTCTTTTTCAAGTTCGCTAATTTTTATTAAGATAAAACCATTCTCATCACAATTTTGACACAAAAATTGCAAAAGCTCAAAGCGTTTTTTTCCTAGTATTGCTAGCATTAATTTTTCAAATTTCATAAATACACACTATATAAAGCAAAAGCCCAAACAAAAAAGGCCAAAAACACACTAAAAAGCACCCCTGCACTCGCACAATCCTTAGCAATCTTTGCTTTTTCATGCCACTCATCAATGATTAAATCCACACAAGCTTCAACAGCTGAATTAAAAGCTTCAGCAATTAAAATAAGTATTAAAACACTGATTAAAACCAAATGCGTAGCCATACTCACTGGCAAAAAAAAACTTATAATAAAAACAGGGATAATAATGCTAAGTTCTATTTGGAATGCTCTTTCGTTTTTTAATAAAGTTAAAAAGCCCTCTAAAGCATACTTAGCATTGCTTAAAAAATGATATTTAGGTTTCATGGATTAGCCTTAAGCTTAGGACTTAATAAATCATATTGAGGTTCATAAACCCTTGTTTTAATATCAAAATATCCTAAAAGCGTGCTAAAAAGATTGTCTTGAGAAAGTTTTAAATTTTTATGCAATCTTGCTTGCTTCATTAAATCCTCATCATTACTCCAAAAAATAGCAGGAATATGAAATTGATTTTGCGGAGCTATGACATAAGGCATACCATGCAAATAAATCCCATTTTCCCCTAAACTCTCACCATGATCAGAAAGATAAAGTAAAGAACTTTTATAATCTTTATATTCTTTTAATAATTTAATGATTTGACTTAAAAGATAATCAGTATAAAGCAAAGTATTATCATAAGTATTAATCAAAGCTTCATTATCACATTTTGAAAGCTCGTTTGTATCGCAAGTTGGGGTAAATTTTTTAAATTCAATAGGATAGCGTTTATAATAACTAGGCCCATGAGAACCTTGTAAATGAAGGACTATGATGTTTTGCGTATTTAAATGATTGAGTTTTTCTTTCAAACGAGGGAGTAAAATGGCATCAAAAGTACTAGAGAGTATTTGTTTTTGATCCAATCTATCACAAACCCCTTTACATCCTCCTGAGTTATTATCTATCCATGTAGTATCAACCCCCGTTTTCTTAAGTATATCCATAGCATTTTCTTGAAATTCAAAACTAGAATAATCTTCACGCTTAGAAAAAGAAAACATACAAGGCAAACTCACTGCTGTAGCTGTCGCACAAGAGTAAAAATTATTAAAAAACACAACCTTGTCTTTTTTAGTATAAAAATTAGTATCATTTTTAGCATATCCTCCAAGAGAATAATTAGCCATTCTAGCTGTTTCACCTACAACCAAAATCAATAATTTTTTAGTATTATTATCATCTTTGTAAGCATCCTCTGCTATGATTTTAAACTCAGGCTTAGCCTGCATAAAACGGACAGAATAACGATACACAGAATAAAGAGGATAAAAAGGAATATTATACATTCTTATTTCATTATGATTTCTAAAAAAAGGTATAAAAGTTTTACTTAAAGGAAATAAAATAGCACAAACAACCATTAAAGCCAAAACTATATTAAGAATTTTAATTTTTATATAAGTTTTAAAATCATTATAATAAGTGATCTTAAGCTTAAAAAGCCAAAGAATCAATAATATTATCAAAAAAACCACCAAAATTAATTTAAAATTTAATAAGTCTTTAATTTCTTTAAGATCTGTTTGAACAATATTTTGTATCATATCAGAACTTATAAGCACGCCATAAAAACTGATAAAATAAACACTTAAAAAAGAAGATAAAATAAAAAGCACACAGAAAAATTTAGTAAAAAATCGCACAAAAAGTAAAGAACAAATTGCATGAACCAAAGCAAAATAAGCTATGATAAAAGTAATAGTAATAAAAAGATTGTGATCATTTTTCTCATATACTAAATAAAATAAATTAAAATTTAATAATGTAATCATGAAGGAATTTAAAAAAGTAAACTGCAACCAAGTAATTTTAAACATATCAAACCCCCTTTAAGACTGAATTTTTATTGTATTAAATTTTTTTTAATAGATCATGTATTTAAGTGTTTTTATGCTATGATTTTGCCTTTAATGAAACAATTAAGGAAAATAATGAAATTAATTTCGTGGAATATCAATGGTTTAAGGGCGATTTGTGATAAAAATGGCCTTGATTGGATAAAAGAAGAAAAAATCGATTTTATAGGTTTTCAAGAAATCAAAGCCTATGAAGAAAAATTTCCTAAAAAAATTTATGAATATCCTTTTAAATATATGTATTTTAACTGTGCAAAAAAAGCAGGGTATTCAGGGGTCATGAGTCTTTGTAATTTTGAAAGTGAGGTTAAAAAATGTGAGTTTTTTAACGATGAAGAAGGCAGGGTTTTAGAACACCGCTTTAAAAATATTGTGCTTTTTAATATCTATTTCCCTAATGGACAAAAAGACGAAGAACGCTTAAATTTTAAAATGAAATTTTATGCTGATTTTTTAGCATACTTAAGCAAACTTTTAAAAGATGGTTTTGAAATCATTATTTGCGGTGATGTCAATACTGCTCATAAAGAAATCGATCTTACCCACCCTAAAGCTAATGCAAACACATCAGGATTTTTAGCTATAGAAAGGGCTTGGATTGATGATTTATTAAATTTAGGTTTTATTGATACTTTTAGACAAATTAATGGCGATATCAAAGAAAAATATTCTTGGTGGAGTTATAGAATGAAAGCAAGAGAAAGAAATGTAGGCTGGAGAATTGATTATTTTTTCATTTCTAAAGGCTTAAAAGATAAGCTTAAAAATGCTTTTATAAAAGATGATATTTTCGGTTCAGATCACGCACCTGTAGGCATAGAAATTGATATTTAATATCCCTTTTTGGGATATTATTTTTTCACTAGATTTTTAGCCTTTTTCCAAAGTCTTATTCCTAGCTCTTTTGCTTTTTTTGAATTTAAATCCTTATACCTTTCAGATGCCATTTTTTCAATTTCTAGTAATTCTTGTTTAATGGTGCTTATCTTTTTTTGAGTCAATTTGTTTAAATCATTGATTTTTTGATTTTTCTTAAATTCGTTTAAGGATAAAATAAATTGCTCCCTACTCTCACTTACCATTCTTTTAAATTTTGCAAAAAGATTATCAAGCTCATGGTTTAAAAGATATTCTACAATGTCTTTAGAAGGGTTTTGCTGGTTTTTAATTTCACTTTTTAAAAGACCTATAAATTCATCTTCAATACCTATTAATTCTTTGCTTTTAAGGGTGATATCTTCCTCAAAACTTGTATAATTTAATGAATTTTTAAATTTCTCTATCGCTAAAGAAATACCATCTCTAGTCCCTTTAATCACACCCAAACAAAGATCTTTAGCATAAGCCATAGATGCATTAGCTATTTCAAAAGCTACATTTAAAATAATGCTTGAAATTTTTAAAATACGCTCTTTTTCAAAATCAGTCTCACAAATGGTACTATAGACCAAATTCTTAGCAATTTCTCTGCTGGTTAATTCTATATCTTCAGCCTTTTCTAAAGTAGTTAAAAAAGCACTTTCTGCAGTTTCTTTTAAAATTCCTAAAATCTCTAAATCAAACAAAAATGCATCACTTAAACTTTCATTGATCTCATCTTTAAAATTTGATTGTTGAATGATATTTTCAAAGCTGATAAAACGATCGCTGATTTGATTTTTAAGCAAAGTTTTTTGATGCTCGATTTGCTTGTTTAAAAGCTCTGCTTCATTTATATAGGCATAAAGCTTATTTTGCACATCCTCTACACTGGCTTTAACTAATGCTCTAATGATTTTTGTAGTATTTTCATCATCAAGTAAATTAAGTTTTTTCAATACAGCTAAAAAATCAAGTAAAAGCGAATTTAAGATTTCTTGAGTATGATGCGGATTTTTTAAAACCTGTTTGTAAGCAAGATTAAAACTTAAATCTTCTAATAAATACTTTACTTCATTTTTATCTATATTGATTAAAGAATTTTCAAATATAATTAAAGTATTTTTCATTGACTTTCCTTTGTTTTATTATTTATAATACGAATTTAGCTCTGACTTTTAATTTTTCAAAAATATCTAAACGCTCCTTTTTACTCTCAACATAAACACTTAATAAATAGCTTTGATATTTTGCATTTTTACTTAAATGACTCCGCTCAAAACGGTAGGACTTTTCACCTACAATTTCTTTAAAAATTTCATCTGCTTGATTAGGCACTTCAAAGATCACCTTATAATCCCAAAAAACAGGATAATCAATCTTAGGTTCTTTTTTAAGATCGCACAAATTCACCACTTTTACCTCCTTGTTTACTCTGAAGGATAATATCAGTAATTTTCATTGATTTATCTATAGCTTTAACCATATCATATAAGGTTAAAAGCCCTATACTAACTCCGCTTAAAGCTTCCATTTCAACTCCTGTTTTGCCTTCACATTTTACTGTTACTATAAGTTTAAATGCATACTCCTCACTCAACTCAACGATATCTGTTTCGACCTTAGAAAGCATCAAAGGATGGCACATAGGAATGATTTGGCTTGTTTTTTTAGCTCCCATTATGGCCGCAATAATAGCTGTTTGTAAAACAGGGCCCTTTTTTACGCTATTATTTTTAATCGCCTCAAACGCTTGTGCACTCATATATATCACACCGCTGGCTGTAGCCACTCTTGATGTACTTTGTTTTTGACTTATATCTACCATTTTAGGATGATTTTTCTTATCTAAATGAGTCAATTGCATAGATTCGCCTTTTACAAAATTATAAAAATTATAGCAAAATCAAACAAATTTGAGATAAAATAAACTTTGCAATTTTACTTAAGGAGAAGACAATGTCTTATGAAGAAGATTTCGAAAATGACGATTATGAACAAGATTATGAAAACGAAGATGAAAAATACACCCAAAACCATCATAAACAATACAATTACGATGAAGATGATTATGAGTACAATGATGAGGATGAGGATGATTTTTACGAAATAGATTAAATAATTAAAAATGAGTAAAACAATTAATTAACTTATATTTTAAACAAAAAGCAAGAAAATAATTCATAGCTGGCTTTTACTTCAATAATACCCCACACACATACTCTGAGTGATTTTAATACGTTTTTCAAAAGGCAAAGGACTAAAAAAATGGCATTTTTCTATATAAATATGCAAATGATACTCTAAACCCAAAAAATCATAAAATTTTTTTAAATTCACAAATTTAATCCCACAAATTTCTTTAAACTCCAAAAGCTTATAGATTGAAGAATGATTTTTTTCCACCAAATGCGAAGGAGCCAAACCCGTAAAAGAACAAAAAGCACTAGCTAATATAAAACCCTTTAAATCAGTACACAATTTTAAAGCATCTTGATGTTTTTTTAAAATGCAGTTTTTGTGTAAAAATATGATTCTAGTCCCTTGGTATCTTGCTATTTCAACATTTTTCCAAAATTTATAGGCATTTTTTGAAATCCCTGCAAAACGGTGAAATTCAGCATTTAAAATATAATGATCCAAAAATTCATTAGGAGGCAAAATAAAACTTTTCATCACACAATTAAAATCAAAAAATCTTTCAATCCTCTTTATTTAAATTTTCCTTAGCTCTGCTAGGAAGCTTAGAAAAAAGATTATCAAAACTAAAATGGATGCCTTGAGTCTTTGCTTCTTCAAGCAAAGCAATTGCAGCTTTTACATTAAACACAGAAGAACCTTCATAAGGAGTAAAAAGATGATCAGTAATAGCTAAAGCATAAGCAGATTTTTTAACCTCTTGACGTGCAGCATGAGGTGTGCGAACAAAACAAATAGTTTCAATCAAAATATCATCAAAATTCCAATGATGCAATAAAAATCCTAAAAAAGAAATATGATCTACGCCTAAAAATTCATTCTCTACTAAAGCAATATTAGTACTTTTAGTTTTATTTAAAAAAGCTAAAAAATCTTTGTCTTTTTGATTTTGTATGAGAAAATTAGAAAAAATAACAATTCCAAGTCTTAAAAGCATAGCACAAGGGACTAAAAAATGCGAAAGTTTTTTATCCTCATCATTAAGCCAATTAGTGATAAAAGTCGCTTCTTCATTACAAGTTTTTAAAAAATAAGAAGTGTCTAAACCATAGGGAGAAACATCTATTTTAAAATTATTACGGATAGAATCTGCTGTGACTATATTAATAATATTATTCACCCCAAGCAAAGTAATCATTTGATTTATAGTAGTAATCTCTCTTACAAAACCATAATAAGGAGAATTAGCCAATTGCAAAAGCTTAGCTGTCATTAAAGGATCGCTTGAAATAATTTCAGCCACTTTATGGGTTTGTATATTAGAATTAGCCTCATTAACATATTGTTTTAATTTACTCACAGTATCGGGTAAAGGCGGTAGCACCTCAACACTTTTTAATAAAAGCTCATTCATATCTGCACTCATATTTAATGTATCCTTATCAATAATTTATAAATTTGCAATTATATCGGAATTTTAATTTACTTATTGCAGCTTTTATGCTACAAAATATAACAAAATCCTTATATAGTTAATAAACAGCATTTATACTTAATTAATTTCTAATTAAATAATAATTTTAAATTTATAAAAATAAATTCTAAAGATGAAAATTTATAAGGTTTTTAAAAAATATAATGACTTTAAGAAGAATTTAAACTATATTTTAGCTTTAAAAATTTAAGATTTATGAAAGTTTTATACTTATTTTAAGAATTCCAAGTTTTAAAACCCGAAATTCTTCATAAATTAAAGTGCTTTTTTTACATCTTGTGCGATTTTTGCAAAAGCACTAGGATCATTCATAGCTAAGTCTGCTAGAATTTTTCTATCAAGCTCAATACCTGCTTTCTTAAGTCCATTAATAAATCTTGAATAACTTAAATCATTTAATCTGCAAGCTGCGTTGATACGTATAATCCAAAGACGACGGAAATCTCTTTTTTTACGGCGTCTATCACGGTAAGCATAAACAAGGCTTCTTTCTAATTGTTCCTTTGCTTTTCTAAAGTGCTTACGGCGTCCGCTATAAAAACCACGCGCTAATTTTAGAATTTTTTTATGTCTACGGCGTCTGACAACACCTGTTTTTACTCTTGCCATTTTTATTTCCTTTCATAAAGTGGCGTCCAAAATGGAGCTTGCCCTTATAAATTTATCTTAAAAGGGGAGTTTTGAATGACTTTTTGTCAAAAACTTAAATTCCTAACATTTTTTCAACAGCTTTTACATTTGTAGAATGCACATATTTGCTTGTACGAAGATCACGCATTCTTTTAGCAGGCTTTTTAGTCAAAATATGGCTTCTAAAAGCAGAACCTCTTTTGATTTTATTTTTACCTACTTTAAAGCGTTTTGTCGCACTTTTGACACTTTTCATCTTTGGCATTACGCTTTCCTTATGGATAATTTAAATTTTTTAAAAATTAAAGAATTTTAATAGTATCAAATTTTTTCTAATTTTTGACTGAATTTAAGATTAGAAAATTGGCACAACTTTTGCTTACTCAATCAAGTAATATTTTAGAAAGATGTAAAATGACTATTAATTTGACCAATCCTTATGAGAATTTAAGCTTAAATCACACTTTGAAGAATAATTGTGTTTTCAATGTCACACAAAATAATACAATTTTTAATCTCAATGAACAAAAATATCACCATAATACCACTTATGCAAGTGAATTTGGCTTTAGAATCAATGAAGAAGGATTTTTTGACAAAGATTTAAATAAAATAGCCTACATACCCCAAACTTATGATATCCATATTAAAAGCATTAGAATGATAGCCAAAGAGCTTGCAAGACAAGATGAAAATTTAAAATACAATAAAATAGATTTGCCTTATCTTTTAAACAGTTATTATAGTTCATTAAAATCTATCAATTTAGAATTTTATCAAGAGGATAATGCCTATTTAAATCGCGATCTTATTTCAAAACTTTTAGCAGGTTTTTCAAGCGATAATGGAGAATTTTTAGGTCCTATTGCAAGGATTTACGAAAATCAAGAAGAAATGGATTTTGCATTAAGCAATATTACGAATTTAAATACTTTAATGCTAGATAATAAAATCATTAATTTTCATTTTGATAAAGCTATAAAAAATACCTCAACTAATACCATTTTAAAACCCTATCTTAATCAAAACGCCGAGGTTTCAAAAGCAGGACTTTTAATGAATTTTATTTACCACGATATAAAAACACAAAATGACAAAGAATTTAATAGTTTTATAAAAGCTAGCAATTTAGATCTTAAAGCCCATCAAAATTTACAAAAAATTCTCAAAGGCGAAATTAATATAGAAGATTATATCAAAGAAAATAACGAGAAAAAAATGAGTTTTGATCTTTATCTTTATGTTAATGGCATTGATAAAAAAACAAGCACTCAAGACAAATTATCTATATTTTTTCAGCAGTATATAAATTATCAAAAAGATATGGATTTAAAACAAATAATGGATTCAAGTTCTATTTTTGAAATGTATATCGAAGAAAATCGCAATGATTTTGATTTTCTTAAAAAAGAATACCAAAGCCAAAGTCAAGATAAAAAAAGATTAAAAAAAGCCGATCAAATACGTCTTGATTCTATGGAGTTTTTTTTAGATCACAGGCAAAAACAAGCAAATGTAAATAAAATTTTGACTTCTTATTTGTCAGTCATGGCTTAAAATATTTTAAAAACACAAAAACTTTAAAAATCATTTTTACTATTATAAATGAAATTTTATGTAAAAAATTAATTTCCTAAAAACTGCTAATCTATAGTAAAAATAAAATTTTTCGATATTTATAGTTAAAGATTTTATCTTTATAGTATTTTATTTTGGTATAATTTTTAACCTAATTTTTATAAATTTTTGTTATTATCCATTTTAGATTAAAGATAAAAAATATCCTAATTAAAATTAAGGATAAATTAAGGATTTTAAAGTGAAAGTATATTTAGATAACAACGCAACAACCATGCTTGATCCCAATGCTTATGAATTAATGTTACCTTTTTTAAAAGAAATGTATGGAAATCCAAACAGTCTACATCAATGGGGAAGCATGACACATCCAGCTTTAAGACAAGCTTTAGACAAACTTTATGCAGGACTTGGAGCAAGCGATTTAGATGATATAGTTATAACTTCATGCGCAACTGAAAGCATCAACTGGGTGCTTAAAGGAGTATATTTTGATCATATTTTAAATAAAGAACGCAATGAAGTCATCATTTCTAGCGTAGAACACCCTGCAGTAGTTGCTGGGGCAAATTTCTTAAAAAGCCTTGGCGTAAAGGTTATTGAACTTCCTGTTAATGATGAAGGAATTTCTACAGTAGAAGATTTACGTCAAGTTATTAGCGATAAAACAGCACTTGTTAGTGTAATGTGGGCTAATAACGAAACTGGAATGATTTTTGATATCAAATCCATGGCCGAACTCGCTCATGAATCAGGCGCGCTTTTTCATACAGATGCTACCCAAGCTGTTGGAAAGATCAAAGTAAATTTAAATCAAACGGGGGTGGATTTTGCCTCATTTTCAGCTCATAAATTCCACGGACCTAAAGGTATAGGAGGACTTTTTATCAAAAAAGGCATACAACTAACCCCACTTTTGCATGGTGGAGAACACATGGGCGGCAGAAGAAGCGGGACTTTAAACGTACCTTATATAGTAGCTATGGGGGAAGCTTTACGCATTGCTAATACCATGCTTGATTTTGAGGATTCTCATATACGACGTTTAAGAGATAAATTAGAAGATAAAATCTTAGCCTTACCAGATACTACAGTAGTAGGAAAAAGAGAACACCGCGTACCTAATACGATTTTAGCAAGCATTAAAGGCGTTGAAGGCGAAGCCATGCTTTGGGATTTAAATAAAAATGGCATAGCAGCAAGTACAGGATCAGCCTGTGCAAGCGAGGATTTAGAAAGCAATCCTATCATGGAGGCTATTGGTGCGGAAAATGACTTAGCCCATACAGCTTTAAGACTTTCTTTATCACGTTTTAATACCGAAGAAGAAATTGATTATGCTGCAAAACAAATCGAAAATGCAGTAAAAAGATTAAGAGCGATTTCTTGCACTTATGCTTACAATCCAAATAATTATAAATAAGGATAAAAAATGGGAAAAAATAGTTTAATTGGTGGTTCAATTTGGGATGAGTACTCACAAAAAGTTCAAGATAGAATGAATAATCCCAAACACATGGGAGAATTTAATGAAGAAGACGCTAAAGCAAAAAATGCAAAATTAATCGTAGCAGATTTTGGTGCTGAAAGCTGCGGGGATGCAGTAAGGCTTTTTTGGCTTGTGGATGAAAAAACAGATAAAATTATCGATGCTAAATTTAAAAGCTTTGGCTGCGGAACAGCTATAGCAAGTAGTGATACCATGGTGGATCTTTGCATAGGAAAAACTGTAGATGAAGCTGTAAAAATTACTAATTTAGATGTAGAATTTGCCATGCGCGATGATCCTCAAACCCCAGCCGTACCGCCTCAAAAAATGCATTGTTCTGTGATGGCTTATGATGTTATTAAGCAAGCTGCTGCACATTATAAGGGTGTTAATCCTGAGGATTTTGAAGATCAAATTATGGTTTGTGAGTGTGCTAGAGTAAGCCTTGGCACGATTAAAGAAGTGATTAAACTCAATGATTTGCACACTGTAGAAGAAATCACTCAATATACTAAAGCAGGAGCATTTTGCAAATCCTGTGTCAAACCAGGTGGACATGAAAAAAGAGAGTATTATCTTGTAGATATCTTAGCCCAAACTAGAGCTGAAATGGATAAAGAAAAGCTTAAAAACGCAATGAAAAACGACCTAGCTTTTGATGAAATGACCTTAGTAGGACAATTAAAAGCTGTTGAAAGTGTTTTAGATAGTGAAATTCGTCCTATGCTTCATAATGATGGGGGAGATTTAGAGGTTATTGACATACAAAAAGCCCAAGGGGGAGCTATTGATGTATATATCCGTTATCTTGGAGCTTGTAGCGGTTGTTCTAGTGGAAGCGGAGCAACACTTCATGCTATTGAAACAATCTTGCAAGAAGAATTAAGCCCTAATATCCGCGTTATGCCTGTTTAAAATAGCAAGTAAGCTTGCTATTTGTCTTTTTTACGCAAATGAAGAGGAGGTAAATTCTCTATATAAATACTACGGCTTGGGAAAGCAAAACTCAAGCCATTTTTTTCTATTATACGCATAAACTCAAGCATCAAACTTTCTCTAGCTTCTCTAAAAGCTTTTCCATCCACTTCTTTAGTATAAAAATAAAGCTCTATATTAATACTACTATCAGCAAATTCACTCAAAGCCACATAGCAAGCATTCTTATAACCTTCTAAATCATTAATAGAAACTAAATTCTGGCGATATTTTGTTGTATGATCGCCGTATTTTAACGCACTGTCTTCATCATGAGCCACTAAAGGACTAGTATGCAAAAACTCTTTAAGATCTTTTATGCATCGTTCTAATTTTTCAGGTGTTGCATCATAACCAACACCAAGATACATTTTCACATGACGTCCCATGCGTCTTTTACTCCAATTTTTAATATTTGCACCCATGATAGTAGAATTAGGCAAAAATACCAAAGAATTATCAAAAGTCCTAATCGTAGTCTTTCTAAGTCCTGTCTCCACAACAGTACCTTCAATACCTGAAACTTCTACCCAATCTCCTTGATTGAAACTATTATCAAAAAGTAAAAGTATAGAGGCAAAGAAATTTGCAATAATATCCTTTGCTGCTAAAGCCACAGCCAATCCCCCTATACCTAAAGATGCGATAATAGCAGAGATATTAAAACCAAGCTGGGCTAAAATATAAAGCAAAGCAATGACCACGATAACAAAATATAAAATTTTAATAATCAAATTTACAACTTCTTTTTTCCCACTTTTTTGTGCAAGCTTAGAAACCAAAACCACACCATAACCATCAAGCATTCTTAAAACAAGCCATGCAATCAAAATAGCATAAATGATATAAAATAAATTACTTAAATCAATACTCAAAGGCACTGGATAGCTTGCTATAGTAAGACAAAGCGAAGCAGCATAAACAAGAAGGAAAAAACCCACAGGTCTTCTAATATTTTCAATAAAAATAACCTTAATATCATCTATATCATTTTTATTTCTATAAAGAAGTCGTACAAGGAAAAAATACACTATATTAGAAAAAAAACGTCTTAAAGACACAAAAAATACCAAAACTAAGGCAGAAATTACTATTTTACCTACATTTAAAAAGGCAATATCAACTTTTTCATTGATGTGATCGATCCAAACTTGAAGTTCAAGCAATGAAAAAAGGTAATTACTCTCAAGCAAATGTGCATTTATACGCAAATATTTAAGAATTTCAGAATAAGAATCTAAAGCATTATCGATATATTTTTCTTTCGCAGAAATTTTTTCTAATTCCTCAGGATTTGTAATCTTGTTTTTAAAACTCTCTAAATTAGTATTAGAAAGAATTTGCAATTTCTCCATGGTTTTATCAATAGCAGCAATTAAATCCTCTCCACTTGCTGCATTTTTAAAAAGCTTTTCTATTTCAAACAAACAAGAATAAAAAGTTTGCACAATATTTAAATAAACAAGATTTAAAGTTGTATCTGTATAAATATAAGCCTTATCAATATTCTTTTTTTGTGTATCAAGCAATTGCTGTTTGATTTGCAAAAACCTATTTACAGCCTCTTGATTAATTTTTTGCCCTACTATAATATTAGGTATTTTGCTTAAAATAGTCTTTTTATTTTTTTCAAGTTCCATTAAAATTCCATTAAAAGTACTTGAATTTTGATCATCGTTTTTTGTGAATTCTTTAATTTGGTTATTAAGATCAATATACTTTTCAACAAGAATATAAACCCCTTCATCCTTTTTACTCGCATTAGCATCAATCAATCTTAATTCTTGCGCTTGAAGACATAAAACAAACAAACACAAAGCTAAAATAATCTTTTTCATTGAATTTTCCTATTTTGAATTAAAGTAAAAATTTTTGTTTTAAAATCATACTCATAAATCTCACCCGTTTGGATGATATAATACCAAGCATGCACCTCAAGCTTTCTTTGATCTAAGGCTTCTTGTACACCTGGATAAGTCAGTATATTTTGCAAAGAATTGACTAAATTCAATTTTTCTGTAAGCCATGAACGCATAGCTAAATCATCTTTTGCGAAAATCATCACATCTTTTTTTATAGGATCTAATAAAGTCAACCATCTTTTTACATTAGGGATCTCGCTTAATTCCTCATCAGAATAATAAAGTGCATTACAACCCCCACAATTGCTATGACCACAAACAACAATATTTCTAATATGCAAAGAATTTAAAGCATATTCAATAGCCGAAGTCGTCGCTAAATAATCCTCCCCAACACGATAAGGCGGAACTATATTTGCAATATTACGTATTACAAAAAGCTCTCCTGGACCTGTATTAGTAATCAAATTAGGAATCACTCTAGAATCAGAACAACCTATAAAAAGAGTATGAGGATTTTGAGTGTTTTTTAAACTTTCAAAAAGCTTTTCATGTTCTTTAAAATCCTCTTGCATGAATTTAAGTGCACCACTAATAAGATTTTGCATAAACCAACCTGAAACTAATATATCTTCAAATTATAACAAAATTTCAGCAAAGATTTTTGCTTCAACACAGATATTATATTACTATATAAATTAACTTTTTATTTAGTATAATGTGCTAAATTCTAGATATAAAGATTTAAAATCTATAATCTTAATTAAAGGAGTATACATGAGTCTTTATAATAGAGACTATTCAAGATCAAAAGAATTTGAAAATACACGATCAAGTGAACTTAGTATTTTCATTAAACAAACTTATCAACTTTTTGCCGCTTCGTTATTAGCGGCAACAGTAGGTGCTTATGTAGGGATTTTTGCCTTAGCATCGTTGTTTATACAATCACAAGCAAGTTTTTGGATACTTTTTGCTGTTGAAATTGGACTTTTATTTGCTTTACAATGGAAAAAAAGAGAGGCTCCTTTAAATTTAATTTTACTCTTTGGTTTTACCTTTTGCTCAGGTTTAACACTAACGCCTTTACTTATTTCTATTTTAGCCTTACCCGCTGGTGGGGTAATTATCGCTCAAGCCTTTGCTTTAACTACTCTAGCCTTTGCAGGACTTAGTATTTTTGCTATAAACACCAAAAAAGACTTCACCTTAATGGGAAAAGCTTTATTTATAGTCTTAATCGTAGTTGTAGCCGCATCCTTACTAAATCTTTTTTTTCAAAGCGGTATAATTAATCTAGCAATATCAGCACTTGCTGCTATATTATTTTCATTTTATATTCTTTATGATACACAAAACATCATCCGCGGAAATTACGAAACCCCAATCGAAGGTGCAGTGGCACTTTATCTTGATTTTATAAATCTTTTTGTATCTTTGCTTAATATTTTAAGAAGCTTTAATAGCAGATAAAATTTGTGGGATTTTTCCCACAAAATCTTAAAAATTTAAAACTTTTCAAGTTTTATTGAGTTAAAATAATTAAGTTAAAATCAAATCTTAGGAAATTCTAATGATCACTCTTTTAATCGTTTTACAATTTATTATCGTTGTAATCATTTGCATAGCAGTCTTGCTTCAAAAAAGTTCAAATATAGGGCTTGGGGCATACAGCGGAAGCAATGAAAGCTTATTTGGTGCTAAAGGGCCGGCTGGGTTTTTGGCCAAATTTACTTTTATTATGGGAATTTTACTTATTGCTAATACTATTAGCTTAGGGTATTTATACAATAAAGCCAACAAAGATTCTTTAGCTGAAAAAATCCAAACACAAAGCAACACTACCATTCCAAGTGCTCCTGCTAATTCCATCGCTCCAAGCGCACCACAACTTCCAAGCGATATTAATTTAAGTAAATAAGGATACAACAATGCTAAATGAAATTTTTAACAAACAAAAAGCCCAAAGCGAAAAAGCCTTAGAAGGTTTGAAAAAAGACTTCACAACCTTACGCACAGGCAAGGTAAACACCCGCATCTTAGATCATATTAGTATTGATTATTATGGTACTAAAACCCCTTTAAACCAAATAGCAACAGTATTAGCAAATGATGCTTCAACCCTAAGCATCACCCCATGGGAAAAATCTTTATTAAAGACCATAGAAAGTGCTGTTGCAGCAGCAAATATCGGCGTAAACCCTAATAATGATGGCGAAAGCATCAAGCTTTTTTTCCCTCCTATGACAAAAGAACAAAGGGAAGAAAATGTAAAGCAAGCCAAAGCTATGGGCGAAAAAACAAAAATATCCATAAGAAACATACGCAAAGACGCTAATGATGCAATTAAAAAATTAGAAAAAAACAAAACAATCAGCGAAGATGAAGCAAAAAAAGCTTATGATGAAGTGCAAAAGCTTACAGACGCTTATACTGTAAAAATCGATGAAAGTGTAAAAAGCAAAGAAACAGAACTTTTAAAGGTTTAAGAATGAATTTAGAACAAATTTATAAAGATTGTGGTGCTTACTTAGAAGGGCATTTTTTATTAAGCTCAGGTAAACACTCACAATTTTATCTTCAAAGCGCTAAGGTTTTAGAAAATCCTAAAACAGCTCAAAAGCTTTGCGATGAACTTGCCAAACTCATAACAAATCATGGTATAGAATTTCATAGTATTTGTTCACCAGCCTTAGGAGGGATTTTAGCAGGCTATGAACTTGCAAGATCTACTAATAAGCGTTTTATTTTCACTGAAAGAGTCAATGCTAATATGACTTTAAGACGCGGTTTTGAAGTCAAAAAGAATGAAAAATTTATTATTTGTGAAGATATCATCACCACAGGTACTAGTGCATTAGAATGTGCAAAAATCATCCAAAGTCTAGGTGGTATTGTCATGGGCTTTGCAGCTTTAGCAAATCGTGGATTTTGTGCTGTTGAAAATTTAAAAACTTCAGCAAAAGAGAATGCAAAATTACCACAAATTTTACCCTTTTTTGCCTTAGGAAATTTTAATTTTGAAATTTATGATGAGTCAGCTTGTCCTCTTTGCAAAAAAGGAAGCAAAGCTATCAAACCAGGAAGCCGCGGGAATTAAATGAAAAATCAAGCAAATATTGCCTCTAGATGGCTAAGATTTAGGGCTTTACTTGTGGATATTTTTCTTATTTATATTCCTATTTTATATTTATTTTATTTTTTGTTAGGATCTAAAGAGGCTTTTTTAAACAATCATTTTATCATCGCTTTATGCACTTTTTTATTTGGCTTTATTCAAGCTATTTTTTTAACAAAAAAGAGTCAAAGCCCAGGGCTTAAAGCGTATGATTTATATCTTATTGATATAAAAACAAGAAAAAAGCTGAGTTTTCTTAGGATTTTACTAAGATATATTATATTTATTATAAGTTTTGGCTTATTTTTTGGCTTATTTATAAGCTTTTTAAGAAAAGACAAACTTAACTTACATGATATTTTAACTCAAAGCTGTATAATTATTAAAGTATTAAAGAAAGGTTAAAAATGCAAAGAAAAAGAATTTACAATCCAAGCTCAAATGAGATTTTAGGAGATCGTAAAATATTTAATGGAAATCCCCATGGAATTTTAAACTTTACCAAAGCAAAATACACTTGGGCCTTAAAACTATGGGACTTAATGGAGGCAAACACTTGGTTTCCCAAGGAAGTAGACACTACAAAAGACGCTCTAGATTATCGCTGCAATCTTACTGCAGAAGAAAAAAGAATGTATGATCTTGTTTGGTCTCAGCTTATTTCTATGGACAGTTTTCAAACTAATAATCTAGCAGACAATATCAATCCTTACATCACTGCTCCTGAAATCAATGCTGTTTTAGCACGTCAAGCTTACGAAGAAGCTAATCACTCCAAATCTTATGCGGTAATGGTAGAAGCCATTTGTGATAATACAGATTTAATTTATGAAATGGAAAAACACGATGAAACCTTACGCGAAAAAAACGACTTCATTTCAAGTATTTATGAAGAATTAGCCGGAGATGTGGATGATAATAAGCTTCTTTTAGCTATGGTGGCTAACCAAATTTTAGAAGGGGTTTATTTTTACAGTGGCTTTACAGCCATTTACGCCCTTGCTAGAGCAGGAAAAATGCTAGGTTCTGCCCAAATGATTCGCTTCATTCAAAGGGATGAAATCACCCATCTTTTACTTTTTCAAAACATGATCAATTCAGTGCGCAAGGAAAGACCTGATTTATTCCATGATGAAAATATCAATAAAATTTATGATATGTTTAAAAAAGCTGGAGAACTTGAAATCAAATGGGGTAAATACATCACCCAAAATCAAATCATGGGTTTTACTGATGATATTATTGAAGAATACATCCATTATCTTGTAGATCAAAGGCTTAGTGCTATCAATCTTGATAGAATATATAATGCAAAGCATCCTATTAAATGGGTGGATGATTTTTCAAAATTCAATGATCAAAAAAGCAATTTCTTTGAAAGCAAGGTCACAAACTATTCTAAAGGTAGTATAAGCTTTGATGATTTCTAAAACTTCTTTAGCCTTACTTTGTGATTTTTATGAATTTACAATGTCTCAAGGCTATTGGAAAAATGGCAAAAAGGATCAAATTTGCTATTTTGATATATTTTTTAGGAAAATTCCTGATTGTGGATCTTTTGCTATTTTTGCAGGTTTAGAAGATGTTTTAGACTATATAGAAAATCTAAGTTTTGATAAAGAAAATATACAATTCCTAAGAAAGCAAAAAATTTTTAGCGAAGAATTTTTAGACTTTCTTAGCGATTTTAAATTCCAAGGCGAAATTTATGCTATGCACGAAGGTGAAGTGATCTTTCCTAATGAACCCTTACTTTGCGTCAAAGCCCCGGCCATACAAGCGCAACTTTTAGAAACTTTTTTGCTTTTAAGCTTAAACCACCAAAGTCTCATAGCCACGAAAGCAAACCGCATAGTACGTGCAGCAAAACAAAGCAAGGTTTTAGAATTCGGATCGCGTAGAGCACAAGGAAGCGAAGCAGCCCTCAAAGGATCAAGAGCATCTTTTATAGGCGGGTGCAGTGCAAGCGCTTGCACTTTAGCAGGGAAAATTTATAATATTCCTGTTAATGGCACTATGGCACACTCTTGGGTGCAGATGTTTGAAAATGAACTTGAAGCTTTTAAAGCTTATGCGAAAATTTATCCCAAAAATCCCATTTTTTTAATCGATACTTATGATTGTTTAAAAAGCGGGCTTAAAAATGCCATTAAAGTTTTTAAAGAATTAAATATCAAAGATGGTGGGGTAAGGATTGACTCAGGGGATTTATTAAATTTAAGCCTTAAAATCAGGCAAGAACTTGACAAAGCAAAACTGCATAAGTGCAAAATCATAGCTTCAAATTCTTTAGACGAACACTCCATACAAAATTTAAAAAAGCAAAACGCCCCCATTGATGTTTTTGGCGTAGGCGAAAGACTCATCACTGCTTCAAGCGATCCTATTTTTAGCTGTGTTTATAAACTCGTAGCCTTAGAAGATCAAGGAGTGATAAAACCTAAAATCAAAATCAGCGAAAATAATGAAAAATCAACCGTACCTCATTTTAAAAAGCTTTTTAGAGTGTATGATAAAAAAACCAAAAAAATACTTTTTGATGAACTTTATATTTTCGATGAAAAAGCCATTGATGATCAAAAACTAGAACGTAAAGAACTCTTAGAACTCGTTTATAAAGAAAAAAGACTCCTTAAAAAACGATCCTTGCATGAAATTCAAAACTACGCCCAAGAACAAATCGCCAAACTTGATGAGAAGTTTTTAAATCTTAATGAATTTATTAAATTTGAAGTCAAACTCTCACCAAAGCTACAAGCACTCACTCATGATCTTTTAAAAATTCGTTTTTAAATTCCACATAGTTTAAAGCCGACTCTTTTAAAAACTTTATTTCTTCAGGTCTTAACTCGCGTATGAGTTTAGCAGGATTTCCTAGTATTAAAGAACGCGGAGGGAATTTTTTGCTCTTTGTCACCACACTTCCAGCCCCTACAATGCTATCTTCTTCTATAATAACCCCATCCATTATAACAGCATTCATACCCACTAAAACACGATTTTTTATAGTGCAAGCATGGATAACACAATTGTGCCCTATAGTCACATCATCACCTATAATAGTAGGAAAACCCGCATCTTTTAAACTACCATCTTCATCAAATTCCCTATGCCAAACATGCACAGTGCTAAGATCTTGGATATTAGTCCTTGAACCAATCTTTATAAAATTAACATCCCCTCTTAAAACACAATTAAACCAAATACTGCTTTCATCCCCTATTTCTACTTCTCCTATGATCTTACACCCTTGTGCAAGAAAAACATTCTCACCTAATTTTGGAAAGTGATTTTTAAATTTTATAAGCATTTTTTTCCTTTTTATTCTAGTATAGCTAAGTTTAACTCTATTTTAACTTTTTTAGCTACAATTTTTCTTTAATATTAAAGAGGAAAGAGAATGAATGCATTTGAAAAAAAGCGTTGTCAAAGTATGGCTGAAGAAATTTCACAAAAAATCTTTATCAATGAAGAACTTTTTAATGCTTTTTGTCAGATCCCGCGCGAAATTTTTTCTCCTTTAAAGGCCCATGCTTATCGCCTTGATGCTTTGCCCTTAGCTAATTCTCAATGGATAAGCTCCCCACTAACCGTAGCTAAAATGACCATGGCTTTAAATTTTAAAGACGCTGATAGTGTTTTAGAAATAGGCTGTGGAAGTGGATATCAAGCAGCCATTTTAAGCAGGGTAATAAGACGCGTTTTTACCATAGAACGCATAGAAAATTTAGCCAAAAAAGCCGCCCAAACTTTTAGAGAATTAAATCTTTTTAACATCAATGTCAAATTCGAAGATGGGCAAAATGGCTGGAAAAACTACGCACCTTATGATAGGATTTTGTTTTCTGCTTATACAACACAAATTCCTGAAATCTTACTTGATCAATTAAGCCATGGGGGGATTTTAGTCGCTCCTATTTTACATAATGGCAAACAATTCATCACGCGACTTACCAAAAACGGCACCCATTTACAAAAAGAAATACTAGAAGAATGCTTGTTCGTACCCATAGTAGATGGCAAAGAATAAGCCTTAAAAACTTTTAAAGCTCATTCTTAAACTCTCATGCATTTGATCAATATGAGTTTTTTCTATAATTAAAGGCGGCAAAAACCTTAAATCATTCTTCCCACAACTTATAAGCAAAAGCGAATTTTCTTGACATTTTTTAATCACTTCAGCCACTTTTATGCTTTTATCAAGGCTAAGTCCTTGCATCAAACCTAGGCCTTTGCGTTGCTTACAAAAGCTAAATTCTTTTATCAATTCTTCTAAGCTTTTTTCTAAATAAGGCGTAAGCTTACAAACATTCTCTAAGATTTTCTCCTCTTTAAAAATATCAAAAACCGCATTAATCCCCGCACAAACTAAAGGATTGCCCCCATAAGTGCTACCATGATCGCCTAATTCTAAAGACCTTTGGGCTACTTTTTTACTCACTACAAAGGCTCCTGCACTCAATCCACAGCCCAAAGCCTTAGCCGAAGTCATAATATCAGGCAAAACCTGTGCATGCTCATAGGCAAAAAACTTCCCACTCCTACCCATGCCGCATTGAATTTCATCTGAGATCAATAATATATCTTTTTCATCACAAAGCTTTCTTAAAGCCTGATAAAAGCCCTTATGTGCTACATTTATTCCGCCTTCTCCTTGCACGCTTTCTAAAACAATGGCACAAGTTTTTTCAGTAATTAATCTTTTTACGCTTGATAAGTCATTGTATTTAGCAAATTTCACCCCACAAATCAAAGGCCTAAAAGGCTTTTGATATTTTTCATTAGCTGTTAAAGACAAAGCACCCAAACTACGCCCATGAAAAGAGTGCTTAAATGCTATAAAAGTCCCGCCCTTAATGCCTTTATTAAAAGCATATTTTCTAGCCACTTTCATAGCTCCTTCTATACTCTCTGTGCCTGAATTGGTAAAAAATACCTGATCTAAAGCACTAGCCTTGGCTAGATTTTTAGCCGCTTTAGCGATGTTTTGATTATAATATAAATTGCTTGTATGTATAATTTTGTCTAATTGAAGCTTGATTTTAGCATTAAACTTAGAATGATTATACCCTAAAGCACACACCCCTATACCACTTGAAAAATCTAAATATTTCTTGCCCTTATTGTCAAAAAGATAAACCCCATCTCCATGCTCTAAAACTATATCAAAACGCTTATAAGTTGGGATAATATGGCTGTATTCTTTATAGTCCATGATCACCCCACTAAAGTACCTATGCCCTCATCGGTAAAAAACTCAAGCAATAAAGCATGCTTCACACGTCCATCTAAAATATGCACTTTTTTAACCCCATTTTCGCACGCATCAATGCAAGATTTTAGCTTCACATGCATACCGCCTTGGATTTTATCTACTAAAAGCTTGCCTTGATCTATAGAAATTTTAGAAATTAAAGAATTTTTATCCTCAAAATCTTCATAAACTCCCTGGGTATCTGTTAAAAAAACAAGCTTTTCCACCTTTAAAGCCTTAGCAATAGCACAAGCTGTATCGTCTGCATTGATATTATAAGTATTAAAACCCTCATCCATTCCAATAGGCGCAATAACAGGCAAAAAATCCTTTTCCAAAAGTCCTTCTAAAACACTACAATCAACCCTTTCTATCTTGCCTACAAAACCCAAATTTTCATTTTCTTTCACGCATTGTAAAAGCCCTCCATCTTTACCACAAAGACCTATGGCTTTAACGCCTAAATTTTGCAGGCTATGGACTAAATTTTTATTAATATAATTTAACACCATACTAGCTACTGAAGTAGTATGCTCATCACTAATTCTAAGTCCGTTTTTAAATTCGCTTTTTACTCCGAGTTTCTCACACATATTAGAGATATCCCTACCCCCACCATGCACAATAATAGGCTTTAAACCCACGAGTTTTAAAAGGGCTATATCTTGCATCACACAATGTTTTAATTCTTCATTTTCCATTGCCGATCCCCCATATTTAATCAAAACAATTTTACAACTAAACTTACGTATATAAGGCAAAGCTTCGATTAAGACTTGGGCTTTTTCTAAATACTTTTGCATCATATACTCCTAGGCATTAAAGTGGGTTTGATTGTCTGTATTTAAGCTAAGATCGTAATAATTAGCATCTTCTCTTAAAGTAAAGCCATAATGCTTCCAAAACCCATTGCCCAAATCATTGCTTTTAAAGGCAATAAGGGCGATTTTATTGATCTTTTGTGCTTTTAAAGCTTCAAGGCAAAATTGCGTCATCTTATGCGCTATACCCTTTTTTCTATGATTTTTGTGCACACACACATGATAAAACCCTCCCGTGCGTCCATCATGCCCACAAAGTATACTGCCTATAATTTTTTCATCTATAAGTGCTACTACACTAAGATTGGGGTTTTTATCCAAAAATCGTTCTATATTTTCTTTACTATCATCTATACTTCTCATTCCAAAGCCCTTTATTTCAGACCAAAGCTTATAAACGGCTTGATAATCGCTTTTTTGCATTGCTCTAATTAGCATTTTTATCCTTTACAAATTTGCAAAGAATTTAAGTCCTTCATCTTCATCAAAATCAAACATTAAATTCATATTTTGAACAGCTTGTCCTGCTGCACCTTTAATTAAATTATCAATCGCACCTAGTACTATAATACGATTAGTGCGTTTATCTATACTAAAATTAATATCCACAAAATTGCTTGATTTAACCCACCGAGTCTGTGGAAACGACTGCGGCGGTAAAAGCCTTATGAATTTAGCGTTTTGATAATGTTTGGCGTAAATATCGCGTATGTCTTGTTCTTCTACATTGCTTTTTAAATGCGCATAAGCAGTGATTAAAATACCTCTTTGCATAGGTATGAGATGGGGAGTAAATTGCAAGGTGATTTTTTCTCCTGCTGCATAGGCTAAATGCTCTTCAATTTCAGGCGTATGACGATGCGAGGCTAAACTATAAGCTTTGATATTTTCATTAACCTCACAAAAAAGATTATTAATTGTTGTGCTTTTTCCTGCACCACTCACCCCGCTTTTTGCATCAATAAACACACTATTAAAATCAATAATCTTTTCTTTAAAAAGAGGATAAAGGCTTAGTATAGAACAAGTCGTATAACAACCCGGATTTGCAATGAAATTTGCCTTTTTTATTTCTTCTTTATAAAGCTCACAAAGCCCATAAACAGCATCTTGCAATAATCTTACATTAGGATGGGTAAAATCATACCAAAGTTCATAATCTTTAGGGTTTTTAAGACGAAAATCAGCACTTAAATCAATCACTTTCATCCTTTTTAACAAAGCCTGACTTACAATTTTAGCACTTAAATTATGCGGAGTAGCCAAAAACAAAAGATCAAGTTCAAGCTCTTCTAAAGCCTTATTTTCAAAGCACAGATTTAAAGCTAAATGAGGATAAAGCTCTTGATAATTCCGTCCTGCATTTAAGCGAGATCCTAAATAAACAATTTTCACCTTAGGATGATTAAACAAAATACGCACAAGCTCACTTCCTGTATAACCACTCGCGCCTAAAATTCCGACCTTTATTTCCATCATTTATCCTAAAACCCTAAAAATTAACATGAGTTTAATTTTAATGAAATTTATTTCAAAAGGGCTTAAAATCGAAAATATTTTTAAAAAATTCACTTAATAAGGACGTAAAGTTGCTCATGGATGTGGATATTGCGATTTTTAAGATTGCGTGAAGCTCTAAAAGTGGGGTATTTTTGCTCTAAAACATGGCATTTACCTAAACCTTGCAAACGCTTTAAAAAATTTTCTTTCTTAATAAAGCCTTCACAATTATAAGAAAGCAAAACCACCCTTGCTTTTAAATCACTAATAAGCTCAAATAAAGCCTCTTCAGCGAATTTCATCTTATTAAAAGCACTACGATTCCAAGCTCTTGGTATGCCGCTCACCTTAGAAATTTCTTCAGGCTTTTGATAATTTGCTATTAAATTCAGCATAAAATAATTAGAACTATAAGGGTGTTGATTATAAGGAGGATCAAGATAAGCTAGATCGATTTGATCAAGCTCTTTTGCAAGCAAATTAGCATCCTTTTGCATGACTTCAAATTCACAAGAAAAATTCGAAAAAATAGGCATTTTAAGCTCTATATCACCCTTGATACGTTTTAAGGCATTTTGTGCTTGCCCGCCAAATTTACCTATCCCATCCCTACCCTTATAAAAACCCTTAAAAACCCCACTAGTATTAGAATGCACGCTTGCTTCATAAATCAAAGGCGCGATGAAAAAATGCTTCAATCTTTGAGGAATTTGCTTTTCAATCTTTTGCCTCATAGTATCAAGATACAAGGCATTTTTAACTGTATAAAAAACCCTCTCATTTTTCTTAATACAATTATCATTTTTTGGCGCATAAAGCTCACTGATAAAACCCTTTTGAAAGTCTAGATTTTGTATTAAATCCCTATGGTGTTTTTTTAGAATTTCAAAAAGATTTTCATCCTTATTAGCAAGATAACACTCATTAATCAACCTAGAATAATCTTCCAAATCATTAGCGATGATAAAATCAGCATGTGCCTTAGCAAAGCGACTAACTATACCTGAACCGCTAAAAACATCGCAAAAGCTGATTTTATCCTTATTTAATTCTTTTTTAGCGATTTGAAAGCCTTTATTTAAAAATTCCAAAAGAGATCGTTTATTCCCAAGATAAGTGATGATTTGTTCTTTTAAAAAAGAGGGGTTTTCTCTCATAATTTTTCCATGAAAAAATATAATATTTTAAAGAAAACTTCATAAACGCCCGATATTTTATCAAGTTTTCATTTTCTTTTTAAAATACATGTTAATAACTAAAAAATAATCAGAATTACTATTGCTAGATTTAAAATAGCTTATTTACACACAACTAACTTTACTAGATCATTTCATCTATAAAGTTTATATAGCTTGATATTTTAAAGCATTATATCAAGCCTTTTTAGGCGTTACTAGCATATTGACATAACGCCCTTCGAAATTGGGCTCTTTATCACGGCTTGCCTCATTTTCTATCATAGTCCAAATTTTTTCAAGCAAAACCACCCCCGCTTCAGGGCTTGCCATCTCGCGTCCTTTTAAAAACACACGGAATTTCACATGCTTACCCTGTTCTAAAAATTCCAAAGCATGCTTTACTTTATAATTGATATCATTTTGAGCGATTTTTATAGAAAGCTTAATTTCTTTTATATCGATCACCTTTTGCTTTTTCTTAGCTTCTTTTTGTTTTTTTTCCTGTTGATAACGGAATTTACCATAGTCCATGATCTTACAAACAGGCGGTTTAGCCTCCGCAGCTATCATGACAAGATCAAGACCCAAGCGATTTGCAATCTCTAAAGCCTCATCGCTACTGATGATGCCATAAACCTTGCCATCATCGCCCACACATCTGATTTCTTCCGCTTTGATTTCTTCATTAAGCAATACTTCTTTTTCTTTACTCAAAAATGTACCTCACTCATTTTCTCCTTGATTAAATTAATAAACTCATCTAAGCTGAGATTTTTTTGCTCTTTCATTCTCCTATCTCTTAAAGCAACACTACGCTTTGCCACCTCCTCATCACCCAAAACCAAAATCATAGGCAATTTTTGCTTTTCAGCACTGCGAATTTTTTTGCTTAAACTCTCATTTTTCTCATACACCTCACTATCGATATTAAGTTCTAGCAAAATTTTTTGTATTTCTTTAGCATAAGCGATATGAGAATGAGAAATAGGCACTATACCCACCCCAATAGGCGCAATAAAAAAAGGAAATTCCCCCGCACAATGCTCTGTTAAAATTCCTATAAATCTTTCAAAAGATCCTAAAATAGCCCTATGAAGCATCACAGGTTGTTTTTTCTCATTATCAGCATCGGTGTATTCGAGTTTAAAGCGTTCAGGAAGATTAAAATCCACTTGTATGGTCCCACACTGCCATTTTCTTTTCAAAGCATCAGTGATTTTAATATCGATTTTTGGACCATAAAACGCCCCACCACCTTCATCGATACCGTATTTTAAGCCTTGCTCATCTAAAGCCTCTTTCAAAGCCTTAGTCGCCATATCCCAAATCGCATCATCGCCTATGGCTTTAGCCGGCTTGGTTGAAATCTCCATCTCATAGCTAAAATCAAATAATTTCATCAAATTATCCACAAAGCTCAAAATCTCTAAAACCTGCTCTTTAATCTGACTTGGCATACAAAAAATATGCGCATCATCTTGGGTGAACTCCCTCACCCTAAAAAGACCGTGCAAAACACCGCTTTTTTCATGCCTATGCACCACACCGTACTCAAAAAACTTCAAAGGCAAATCACGATAGCTTCGCACATCACTTTGATAGATTTTAATATGCCCCACACAATTCATAGGCTTAATGCCATATTCTTGATCATCAATTTGTGTAAAATACATATTTTCTTTATAATTAGTATAATGCCCGCTAATCTTCCATGCATCTGTTTTTAAAAGCTCAGGCCCACGCACAGGTTCATACCCACGCAAACGATGGATTTTATAAAGCATCTGCTCAAGCTTAGATCTTAATCTTGCTCCATTACTTAACCAAATAGGAAGCCCTCCTCCTATCTCCTCATCAAAGCTAAAAAGCTTAAGCTCTGCCCCAAGCTTTCTATGATCGCGTTTTTTAGCTTCTTCTATCATGGCTAAATGCTCTTGCAAGCTTTCTTTATCTGCAAAAGCCGTGCCATAGATCCTAGTAAGCATTTCTCTTTTCTCATCCCCGCCTAAATACGCCCCTGCCACACGGGTAAGTTTAAAAAAACGCAAAAACTTAGTATTTGGCACATGAGGCCCGCGGCACAAATCCTCAAATTCACCCTGTCTATAGATACTCACCGCACCATCAGGGATACGAAGCAAAACCTCCTGCTTCAAATCATCATCTTTAAATTTCTCTAAAGCTTCTTTTTTAGTGATTTCGTATTTTGAAATTTCTAGCTTTACCTGTGCAAATTCTTTCATCTTTTTTTCGATTTTTGCTAAATCCTCTTCGCCTATCTTGCTCCCTACACGAAAATCATAATAAAACCCATCCTCTATCACAGGCCCTACGAAAAACTCAGCCTCAGGATACAAGCTCTTAATCGCTTGGGCCATCAAATGCGCACAAGAATGACGTATAAGCTCTAAGCTTTCTTTAGAATTATCAAAATAAATTGCTTTTAAATTCGCCCCATTAAAACTTTGAGTATCGATTATCTTCCCATCGTCTAAATAGGCAATGATTTCTTTTTCCATATTTTACCTTTATTTGCTCACTAACTCTGTGAGTGTTTATAAATCTCTAATTTTAACTTTCTAAGACTTAATTATCTTTGAATTTCAGCTTATTTTTAAAAATATTAGAATAAATTTAATATTTATTTATAAGTCAAACTCACTCCCAGCATTTAAAATCCCACTATAATAAAGATAAAAAAACACCATCCCCAAAACAATACGATAAACCCCAAAAGGAATGAAATCAAACCTAGAAACAAATCTCAAAAAAAACTTAATCACAAAAACCGCCACCACAAAAGCCGTCACAAACCCTATCCCCATAGCAATCAAAGAATTAGCATTTTCAAAAAGCTCAGGCTCTTTATAAACACTATAAGCCGTAGCAATGAACATAGTAGGAACAGCAAGTAAAAAGCTAAATTCTGTGGCTGTTTTTCTATTAAGCCCAAGCAAAAGTCCTCCTATAATACTAGCCCCACTTCGCGAAGTACCAGGGATCATAGCCAAAGCTTGAAAAACCCCTATACAAAAAGCCTGTTTAAAACTAATCTTTTCTAAAACATCAACGCGATATTGCTTACCCTTATGCATAAGCTCAATAAGGATAAAAACCACACCCCCAAAAATCAACATAAAAACAACCACCCAGCCATTAAACAAAGCATTTAAATACTTAGCCACAAAAAGCCCTATAAGCCCCGTAGGGAAAAACCCGCAAAAGAGTTTAAACCAAATATCAAAACCACAAAAAAGCTTACGCCAAAATACAAAAACCACAGCCAAAATCGACCCCAATTGTATGACAATCAAAAAGCTTTTCCAAAATTCATCTATACTAATACCCAAAATAGTAGTGCCCAAAATCATATGCCCTGTCGAAGAAATAGGCAAAAACTCGCTCAATCCTTCAATAACCCCAAGTATAAAAGCATAAAAATTCTCCATTCACCATCCTTAAACAAACTTTCTTAAAAACACATTATAACAAAAGCGATTAAATCAAACCCTCACGTACTTTTTATTCTTATAAAAAGCCTAAAACACCAAACTAGCAAAAATCCTAAGCTTCTAATTTGTGAACTTTTAACCTCCTTTTAAAACAATATATTTTATCATTACATAATTATTTTTATATTTTATCTTACTTTAAAGGAACACTTATGAAAGCTTGCAATACTCTAGCATATTGTGGTCCACTAATTTGTGCCATAGCACAAGAACTTAGTAAGGATATGGTAGCTAAGGATAGGGCTAGTTTTTTAGAATTTGGTTTTTTTGATTTTAAATTCTTTGAAGTTAAATTCTTTGATCTTAAATTATTTGTTTTTTTAAATCAGAGTATTTAGATTTTAAATACCCCCCCCCCAGAGAGTATTGCAAGCTTTCATAAGTGTTCCTTTAAAGTAAGATAAAATATAAAAATAATTATGTAATGATAAAATATATTGTTTTAAAAGGAGGTTAATAAGCACTTCACTTTCGCTTCACTTAAAGATTTTATAATATCAATACTTTTAACAAGGAGGAAAATCATGAAAAAACACATCTTTATAGTATGGGCGGTTTTGGCTAGTTCGATGCTTTTTGCACACAGTGTGAAAATTCAAGGTACTATCGCACAAATTTATGATAATAATAAAACCTTGCTCATTGACTCTATATACGGGGGACAGATGGCTATTAAGGTGCTGCCTAATACTGAGATAGAAATGGATGATTGTGGTATTTTTGGCACGGATAAAGAAGGTAGTTTTAAAGACTTAAAAGAAGGCAATTTCTTAGAAAGCAAAATCTCTTATGGAAATTCTAGCACTCCTAATAGCATTCCTGTAGCTAGAAAAATCGAAGTTCAATGCTATAAAAAGGCCTATTAATAATCATCCCTTTAAATAGGGATGAGATAAGTATAGAATTTAAACTCTTTTTCAATAAGCACTTTATAAAATAACATCATGAGTTTATAAGGCCTGTGATGAAAAAATGGATTGTTGTTTTATTGATATTAAGCATTATTGTTTATGTATTTTACATGAGATATACTCATGAGGTTTTTTTTAATAAATTGACTCAAAATCAAGATTATTTTGAAGAAGTGGAATTTCAAAAAGGCTTTTTAGTATCTCAAGCAAGCTTTATACTTAAAAACAAATCCTATCCTAAAATAAGATTGCAAGCAAGGCTTAAACTGTATAATCATCCTTTTTCAAAACAGGGTATAAAAGGAGAACTTAGGAGTGATTATGGTGTGTTTAAAAAGGATTTATTAGCCCGCTTTAGCATAGATAAAATAGAAGATGATAATGTGGTGGTGTTTTTAGAATTTGAAAATATTAATTTAGAAGATCAAGGGGGCAATACCACACTCAATGGTGCAAAAGCACAAGTGCTATTAAATAAAAATCTAGAAGTTAAAAACATAAAAATTCATTTTAAAAATATGGTTTTTTCTCAATTTTACACTCAGTTTAGCTTAGAAAATTTAAACTATGTGCAAGATTTTGATATTTTTCAAAAATGGTATGAATTTGATCTTTTAAACCCGGGTAAACAAGAAATCAGCTTTGATCATCTTAGCTTTAATCACAATAAAATCAATTCTTTTCACAGTCAAAATGACTTAAAAATAAAACAAAATAGCTTAGATATAAAGATACAAGGAAGATCTAATGAAATTGATATTTATTTAAAAGACTTGCTGGATCAAAATTTGAATTTTGAAAAAAGTCGTTTTAATATCCGTATTTATAAGGATTTGGAATTTGATATTTTGCATTTTTTTGAAAAAAATCTTGAATTTAAGATAGAGGATTTAGATTTTGAAAAAAATAATCAAAAAATCAAAACTCAAGGCGATATTAAGATCAAAAACAAAACTTATGAAGCTAAATTACAAATTAGCACTTTGAACAAACCTGATGATATTTTCCCTTGGACTAAAAGCTATGGCGGGATCAATCAATATTTTGTTAAACAAAATCACGCTTTTGTACTCCACGTGCTTTATGATAATAAAGCTAGATTAAAACTCAATGGCAAGGAATTTAGCAATAAAGGAAAAGATAAATGAATCTTGCTTTAAGCTTTCGTCCTCAAAATTTCAGTGATATTGTAGGTCAGGGCGAACTTGTAGGAATCTTTAAAAAATTCATTAGCATGCAAAAACTCCCCCATAGTATTTTCTTTGGGATAGCAGGATGTGGAAAAACTAGTTTTGCTAGGGTGGTGGCTAAGGAGTTTGGCTTGGATTTTTATGAGTTTGATGGGGGAAATTTCAAGCTTGAAGAACTTAGAAAGATTTTAGATCATTATAAAGAGAGTCTTTATAAGCCTTTAATTTTCATCGATGAAATCCATCGTCTTAGCAAAACCCAGCAAGAAATGCTTTTAATCCCTATGGAGAATTATCGTTTGATTTTAATCGGTGCAAGTACGCAAAATCCTTATTTTGCACTAAGTTCAGGTATAAGAAGCCGCTCGATGCTTTTTGAATTTAAGGCTTTAAAGCCACAAGATCTTGAAATCTTGCTTGTGCGTGTGCAAGAAAAAATAAATTTTAGCATAGATGAAGATGCAAAAGCGTTTTTACTCAAAAGTGCGGATGCAAGGGCTATGCTTAATTGGCTCGAATTTGCCCTGGTTTTAGATCCAAAGCACATTGATCTTGTAAATCTTAAAAAACTACGCAATAGCGTAAACACTCAAGGCGTAAGCTCAAAAGACAATCACTACTTACTCATTAGTGCTATGATAAAAAGCCTGCGTGGGAGTGATGTTGATGGGGCGCTTTATTATCTTGCAAGATTGATTGATGAGGGAGAAAGTGCTGATTTTATCGCTAGGCGTTTGGTGATTTTTGCAAGTGAGGATATAGGGAATGCAGATACGAAGGCTTTAAATCTAGCCCTTTGCACCCTAGAAGGGGTGAAAAATATAGGCTATCCTGAAGCAAGCATCCTGCTAGGACAATGTGCGATCTATCTTGCAAGTGCGATAAAATCAAATGCAAGCTATAAAGCTATCAAAGAGGCCTTAGCCTATGTGAAAAATAACGAAGCCTTGGACGTACCAAATCATTTAAACAATCATCATCAAGAAAGGCAAAATTATCTTTATCCACATGATTTTGGAGACTGGGTAGAACAAAAATACCTTAGTAAAGATTTGAAATTTTATCATAGTAAGGGCTTGGGAGAGGAGGCAAGATTGCTAGAAAATTTAAAGAAATTAAAAAATCATAAAGCTTAATTTTCTTATTTAAAATTTACAAAATACATGCTAAAATCAAAATTTATTTTCTTAAGGAAGAACATGGTAAAAATAGGAATTTATGGTGCTAAAGGACGCATGGGAAAACAAATCCAAGAGTGCTTAAAGGATGAAAAAGCCGCACAACTTGGCGGGCTTTATGATAGAGATGGGAATATAGAAGAGTTTTTTGAACAAAGTGATGTGATTATTGATTTTTCATCTTCTGAGGGCACCCATAGGCTTTTAAACTACGCAAGAACTATGCCTAAAGCCTTAGTCATTGGCACTACAGGACTTGAAGAAAAAACCTTGCATTTGATGCAAAATGCGAGTGAGGTTATGCCTGTTTTTTACGCGAGTAATATGTCTTTAGGCGTAGCGGTTTTAAACTACCTCACAAGCAAGGCAAGTGCTATGCTGAGTAATTTTGACATAGAGATTTTAGAAATGCACCACCGCTATAAAAAAGATGCCCCTAGTGGGACGGCTTTAAGCTTAGGCGTAAGCGCGGCACAGGCTAGAAAACTAGATCTTAAAAAGCTTAAAATCACCCAAAGAGATGGCATGATAGGAGAAAGAAGTAAGGATGAGATTGCTATCATGAGTCTTAGAGGTGGGGATATAATAGGACGCCATACTGTGGGGTTTTACGAAGAAGGGGAGTTTTTAGAACTTCATCATAGTGCTACTTCAAGATCGACCTTTGCTAAAGGGGCTATTAAAATCGCTATTTGGCTTAAAAAACAAGAAGCAAAAATGTATAGTATGAATGATTTTTTAGGAATTTAAATGTGTGCAGTTGTAGGAGTGATTAATTCAAAAAACGCTAGTGCTTATGCGTATTATGCGCTTTTTGCCATGCAACACCGCGGGCAAGAAGCAAGCGGGATTAGCGTGAGTGATGGTAAAAATATCAAAACCATCAAAGCCAAAGGTGAGGTAAATCAAATCTTTAACCCTGATAATTTAAAAAGCTTAGAAGGTGAAATCGCCATAGGGCATAATCGCTACTCTACTGCAGGCAATTCAAGCTTAAATGATGCACAACCTATAGCGGTTAATTCTGTTTTTGGTGATATTGCCCTAGCTCATAATGGGAATTTGGTAAATAAAGAAGAAGTAAGATTAAAACTCATTCAAGATGGCACTATTTTTCAAACCAACACCGACACAGAAAACCTCATACACCTCATCGCAAGAAGCAAGAAAGAAAGCTTAAAAGACAGATTTATTGAAAGTTTGCAAGAATGCAAGGGGGCTTATTGTTTTGTTCTAGCAAGCAAGGATAGGCTTTATGTCGCAAGAGATCCTTATGGAGTGCGTCCTTTGTCTTTAGGGCGTTTAAAAGATGGGGGCTATATCATTGCTAGTGAAACTTGTGCTTTTGATCTCATAGAAGCAGAATTTATACGCGATGTCAAACCAGGAGAAATGCTCATTTTCACACAAGGCCAAGAAGAATTTCAAAGCATAGAACTTCCTTGTAAAAACCCTAGAATTTGTGCTTTTGAGTATATTTATTTTGCTAGGCCTGATAGCATAGTAGAGGGCAAAAGCGTTTATGAAGTGCGCAAAAAAATGGGAGAAGCCTTGGCTAAAAAATTCACTTATAAGGCTGATTTTGTCGTACCTATACCAGATAGTGGAGTGAGTGCGGCTATAGGCTTTGCACAGTATTTAAAAATCCCTCTTGAAATGGCTATAGTAAGAAACCACTATGTAGGAAGAACCTTTATAGAACCTACTCAAGAACTTAGAAATTTAAAAGTCAAACTCAAGCTTAATCCCATGCATAAGGTTTTAAAAAACAAAGATATTGTTGTCATTGATGATAGCTTAGTACGCGGGACGACTTCTAAAAAAATCATTTCTTTGCTGCGTGCTGCAGGAGCTAATAAAATCCATCTTGCCATAGCTTGCCCTGAGATTAAATTCCCTGATATTTATGGCATTGATACACCTACTTTTGAAGAACTCATCAGCGCTAATAAAAGTGCTAAAGAAGTGTGTGAGTACGTCGATGCTGATACGCTTAGCTTTTTAAATATAGAAGAATTGACTCAAAGTATAGGGGATGAGAGGGAATATTCTTTGCTTAGTTTTAATGGGGATTATTTCATCAAATAAAGCTTAGCCTTGCTGTATTGCTAAGCCAGGTTCGCTTGGAGTGTCTATTTGGCTTAAGAATTTTAGGCTTTGTTCAAAACTAAAGCTTTCTTCAGGATTTTGTGCTAGAAATTGCTGCATGAATTCTTTTTTAGAAATGGCTTCATCAAGCTCTTTATCGCTTCCTTTTTGATAAGCGCCTATACGAAGTAAGACTTCATTTTCTTTCAATAAAGAATTTAAGCGTTTGAATTTCCTAGCCCAGAATTTGTGTTCAGGGCTTATAATATCATTCATCACCCTTGAAGCAGAATTTTGTATATTAATAGGAGGATAAATTCCAAAGTCTGTAAGTTCACGGCTTAAAACAATGTGCCCATCTAAAATAGATCGGCTTTGATCAGCTATGGGATCACTCATATCATCCCCATCAACTAGCACGGTAAAAAAAGCGGTAATAGTACCCTTGCCTTCTTCTTTGCCCGCTCTTTCCATGAGTTGGGGCAAGAGGCTTAAAACACTTGGGGGATAGCCTTTAGTCGTAGGGGGTTCACCTAGGGCAAGGCCTATTTCTCTTTGTGCCATGGCAAAACGCGTCACACTATCCATGATAAAAAGCACATCTTTGCCCTGCTCTTTAAAATATTCTGCCACACTCATAGCACAAAAAGCCCCATATTTACGCATTAAAGCACTATCATCACTTGTAGCTACTACAAGGACTGTATCATCAAGCTTGCCGCCTAAGTTTTTTTGTATGAATTCAGGAATTTCACGCCCACGCTCTCCTATGAGTGCAACTACTTTTACAGGGGCTTTAGAATTTTTAACTATCATGCCGATAAGGGTAGATTTACCCACCCCACTGCCTGCAAAAATTCCTAGCTTTTGCCCCACACCACAAGTTAATAAAGCATCGATGCTTTTAACCCCTACAGGAAAGATCTCTTCTATAATGCCTCTTTTCATCGCATCAATAGGAGAACGCATGATGGGCATATATTTACTTACTTGTATAGGGGCTTTGCCATCTTTAGGACGCATGAAAGGATCAACCACACGCCCTAAAAGCTCATCACTAAGACCTATTTGCATGCCAGCATCGCTGATAAAGGCCTTATCGCCTACTTTAAACCCTTCTATGAAAGAAAAAGGACTAAGATAACTAAAATGTTCTTTAAGCTCTACTACCATGGCTAGGGTGCTTAAAGCAGGATTTTCTTTAGAGACAAGCTTAATGATATCGCCTACGCTTGTTTTAAGACCACGAATTTCTATATTAGTAGAAGAAATTTTAGTGATTTCGCCAAAAAGCGCATTTAAGTTTTCTTTGCCCAGTTGGGATCTAAGCTTTTGTAAATTCATCAAAAACAAACTTGTCTTGGGGAATTGATAAGTTCAAAAAATTCTTTACGTGTTTTTTCGTTTTTTAAAAAAAGCCCACGCAAAGCCGAAGTAGAAGTGGTACAATTCATCTTCTCTACCCCGCGCATTTGCACACACATATGACGCGCTTGGATGACAACACCCACGCCTTTTGCCTTAACATTTTCCATTAAAGATTGGGCAATTTGCTCGGTGAGTTGCTCTTGGATTTGCAATCTTCTAGCATATATTTCTACAAGACGGGGGATTTTGCTTAAGCCAACTACCTTTTTATCAGGGATATAAGCTACATGCACCCGGCCAAAAAAAGGCAAAAGATGATGCTCACAAAGACTGTAAAATTCTATATCACGCACTAAAACCATTTCATTATTTGAACTCTCAAACAAAGCTTCATTGAAAACTTCTTTAACATCTTTTTTATAACCACTAGTGAAAAATTCATAAGCTTTAAAAACGCGATTAGGAGTTTTTATCAAACCTTGACGATTAGGATCTTCGCCTATAATTTCAAGCATAGTTTTCACACAATTTTCAAATTGTTTTTGCAATTTTTTCTCCGATATATTGTAATTTTGAGTTATTATTATAATTTTATCATAAATTGCTTTAAAATTTTATGCAAGTAATAAGGAAAAATTTGTTATTATCGAAGCAAAATTTATTTTTAAGGAAAATATTATGAAAGTAAAAGCAAGGCAACTAGACTCTGTTAATGCAACTGCTAGTGTAAAAATTCCTTCAGGAATGATTAAAAACGAAGTAGAAAATTTAGCAAAAAAAGCTTCTAAAAATGTAAAAATGGATGGTTTTAGACCAGGGAAAGTTCCTGTTGCTGCCGTACTTAAAAGATATGAAAAAGAATTGATAAAAGATGCAGAACAAAATCTTTTTAAATCTGCTGTTGATAATATTTTAAAAGAATTAAAAAAAGAAGCCAAAGAGCTTGTGGGTGAACCTTATTTTGAAAAACTTGATCGCACAAAAGAAGAAATCATAGCACAATTAGCGCTTTCTTTCAAACCTGAAATCAAGCTTGAAGGATATGAAAAGCTTATCCCTGAGTATCAAACCCCTAAAGTCACTAAAAAAGAAATCGATGAAAAAAAAGAAGAATTATTAAAACGCTTTGCCACCCCTCAAATGCTTAAAACCAAAAGGGCTTTAAAAGAAGGTGATCTTGCGAAATTTGATTTTGAAGGCTTTATAGACGATAAAGTTTTTGAAGGGGGTAAAGCACAAAATTATACTTTACAAATTGGTTCTAAACAATTCATCCCAGGTTTTGAAGAAGCTATGGTAGGAATGAAAATAGGCGAAGAAAAAGACATAAAAGTAAGCTTTCCTAAAGAATACGGTGCAGCGCATTTGGCCGGAAAAAATGCGGTATTTAAAGTAAAATTGCACGAGATTGAAGAACTTCAAATCCCTAAGCTTGATGAAGAATTGCTTAAAAAACTTTTGCCTAATGAAGAAAAAGCAAGCATTGAACTTCTAGAAGAAAGGCTTAAAGAGCAAATTAGAAGCGAAAAGCTTTTTAAACTTGTCAATGATGAGTTAAAAGGTAAATTTGCTGATGCTTTGATAGAAAAATTCGATTTTGATTTACCACGCGGTATAGTAGAGCAAGAAACAGATGTACAGTTTAAAACAGCTTTTAATACTTTTAGCCAAGAAGAAATCGAACAAATTAAAGCAAGCAAGGAAAAATACCAAGAAAAACGCGATTCTTTCAAAGAAGAAGCACAAAAAAGTGTAAAGCTTACCTTTATCATCGATGAACTTGCAAAACTTCGAAAAATTGAAGTCAATGATCAAGAATTGGTTCAAGCCATTTATTTTGAAGCTTACCGCTATGGTATCAATCCTAAAGAACATTTAGAGAATTACAGAAAACAAGGGGCCTTACCTGCGGTAAAAATGGCTTTAATCGAAGAAAAACTTTTTAATGATATTTTTATGTCAAAAAATGAAAAAACAAATAAAAAAGAGAAAGAAGATAAATAATGTTTATTCCTTATGTTATTGAAAAATCAAGTCGCGGAGAAAGAAGCTATGATATTTACTCGCGTCTTTTAAAAGATAGAATTATTATGTTAAGCGGGGAAATTCATGATGAGCTTGCTGCTTCTATTGTGGCACAACTGCTTTTTTTAGAAGCTGAAGATCCTCAAAAAGACATTTATCTTTATATCAATTCTCCAGGAGGTGTTATCACAAGTGGATTTAGCATCTATGATACTATGAATTATATCAAACCTGATGTTTGTACTATTTGCATAGGTCAGGCTGCTTCTATGGGCGCATTTTTGCTAAGCTGTGGCACACCAGGGAAACGTTTTGCTTTGCCCAATTCACGCATTATGATCCATCAACCTTTAGGTGGAGCAAGAGGCCAGGCAACGGACATTGAAATTCAAGCAAAAGAAATTTTAAGGCTTAAAATCATACTCAATGATATTTTAGCTCAAAATACAAAGCAAAAAGTCGCTAAAATCTCCAAAGATACAGAAAGAGATTTTTTCATGTCCGCACAAGAAGCCAAAGAATATGGGTTAATCGATAAAATTTTAGAAAAAAATTTTAAATGATTTTTTCTAAAATTGTTTAAAATAAAGGCTTTTTATGGTTAGACAAATTATTACTTATCCTAATCCTAGACTTTTTTTAAATTCTGAACCTGTAAAAGAATTTGACTCTTCTTTACACACTCTATTAGATGATATGTATGAAACTATGATAGCAGATAATGGAGTAGGTTTAGCTGCTATTCAAGTTGATGTTCCTTTGCGTGCTTTGCTTGTCAATATTCTTGATGAAAATGATGAGCAAAAAAAAGAAGATTTATTAGAGATTATCAATCCTGAAATCATCCCTTTAAGCGAAGAAATGATCACCTGTATGGAAGGGTGCTTGAGTGTGCCTGATTTTTTCGAAGAAGTTAAACGCTACAATCATATTTTATTAAAATACCAAGATCGTTTTGGGAACTTTAAAGAACTTCAAGCACAAGGGTTTTTAGCTGTAGCAATTCAGCATGAAAACGATCATTTAGATGGGCATTTATTCATAGAAAGAATTTCTTTTGCAAAACGCCAAAAATTTGACAAAGAATTTAAGAAAAAGAAAAAAACCTCAAATAAAAAAAATGAAAAAGCTAAAGTATATAAGCTTTCATGAAAACTTAGACATTATAGAAGTAGAATCTACTTTTACTAGAGGTCTGCCTAATTTAAGCATAGTAGGGCTTGCAAATATAGCGATTAAAGAAAGTATTGAACGCATTAAATCAACGCTTTTAAGCTGCGATTTTACCTTCCCTGCAAAAAAAATCACTATCAATCTTAGCCCTTCAGGCATTCCTAAAAAAGGATCGCATTTTGACTTGGCTATTGCCTTGCTTATTCTTTTGCAAAATGAAGTATTGGATGATTTTTTTGTAGTAGGAGAATTAGGGCTTGATGGAAGCATTAAAAGCACTAATGAGCTTTTTTCTTTACTTTTATTCCTTTCTGCTAAGATTAAAAAAGCCAAAATCATCATGCCAAAAAGCATAGCACAAAAAACTTCAATGATACCTAATTTAGAAGTCTATGGGCTTGAGAATTTAAATGAAGCTATAGAATTTTTCAAAGAAAAAAATTATGAAAAATTCCACTTTTGTCATGATCATCCTTTATTTGCCAATCCTTTAAAAATAGAAGAAGAAATCTTTTTACAAAATACAGAATTTAAACTAGATTTTAAAGATATCAAAGGGCAAGAAAAAGCCAAAATAGCTTGCATGATCGCAGCACTTGGCATGCATAATATTTTATTTGAAGGCAGTCCAGGAAGTGGTAAAAACATGTGTGCTAAGCGTCTTGTTTACATCATGCCGCCACAAAGTCTTAATGAGGTTTTAATACAAAATGCTTATATGTCTTTAAACGCAAAAGATTGTGAATTCACTAAAATCCGAGCATTTCGTCATCCTCATCATACTTCTACAAGGGCAAGCATTTTTGGTGGAAGGACAAAAAACGCCAAAATTGGTGAAATCGCCTTGGCTAATGGTGGGGTATTGTTCTTTGATGAGTTTCCTCATTTTAATAAACAAATCATAAAAAGCTTAAGAGAACCCTTAGAAGATCATCAAATTCATATTTCAAGAGTTAATTCTAAAACCACTTATGAGACCAAATTCGCTTTTATAGCTGCACAAAATCCTTGTCCTTGTGGCAATTTATTCTCTAGAAATTTATCTTGTGTTTGTACAGAAAATAAGATTAAAAAATACAAAAACCACATTTCAGCACCTATTATGGATAGGATTGATCTTTATGTAGCTATGGATGAAATCACTAAAGATGATAAAAGCAGTATGAGTTCTAAACAAATGAGTGAAAAAATTCTCCAAGCTTTTATCTTTGGTAAAAAAAGGGGCCAAAAAGAATTCAATGGCAAATTAAAAGATGAAGATTTACAACGCTTTTGCACTCTAGAAAAGGATGCTAAAGATATTTTAGATTTAGCCATTTCGCGCTACCATTTGTCTTTAAGATCACTTAATAAAATCTTAAAAGTTTCAAGAAGCATAGCGGATTTAGATCAAAGTTTACTTATCAATAAAAACCATATTTTAGAGGCCTTAGGGTTTAGAATGAAAGATTAATAAAATAATTCTAAAGTCCAAAAATAGGAAAATAAATTTAAAAAGGATAAAAATGCTTGTAAAATTAGCCGTGCTTTTTAGTGGAAATGGAAGCAATTTAGAAAATATCTTAGAAAAACTTCATCAAAAAACTATAGCAAAAAATAGCTATGAAGTGGTGCTGTGTCTTTGCAATAACAAAGAGGCCTTAGGCATACAAAGGGCAAAAAAATACAATCTTAAAAGCATTATTATCGATCATAAAAATTATAAAACACGCGAGGAATTTGATGAAGTTTTAGTACAAAAAATACAAGAAAGCAAAGCAGATCTTACAATTTTAGCAGGCTTTATGAGGATTTTAAGCCCTGTGTTTACAAAACAAATTAAAGCTATTAATTTGCATCCTTCTTTGCTTCCTTTATTTAAAGGAACAAACGCTATAAAGCAAAGCTATCAAAGCGATATGAAAGTCGCAGGAGTGAGTGTGCACTGGGTCAGTGAAGAACTAGATGGAGGAGAGATTATCACTCAAAAAGCTTTTGAAAAACACAATTTAAGTTTTGAACAATTTGAAGAAAAAATTCACGCCTTAGAACACGAAATTTTGCCTTTAAGTGTGGTGAAGATTTTTTCATAATTACAATATTTGCTTTAAAACTATAAAATTATTTTTTAATTTTACTAAGGAATGCAATGTTTGAATGGATTTTTTCTCTTGATTCTTGGATTACTTTAATTACTCTTAGTGTGCTTGAAATCATCCTAGGAATTGATAATATCATTTTTCTAGCTATTTTAGTAAGTAAATTGCCTCCACAATACCGCGATAAAGGACGTATTTTAGGGCTAGGTTTTGCCATGCTTACTAGGATTTTACTGCTTTTGTGTCTTTTTTGGGTGATGAAGCTTACAACTCCTTTATTTAGTGTATTTAAGAATGAAATTTCGGGCAGGGATTTGGTACTTTTATTAGGCGGGTTGTTTTTGATAATAAAATCTATCAAAGAAATCAAAGAACAAATCTCTCATCAAGAAGAAGATAAAACACATTTTAAAGCCGCTAACAAACTCTGGATAGTAGTGGCTCAAATCGCTGTGATAGATATCGTTTTCTCACTTGATAGCGTTATTACAGCTGTGGGTATAGCTCAAGATGTGAGTATAATGATTATAGCTGTGATTATAGCTGTGATTATAATGCTTTTTGCTTCTAAAGCCATATCAGATTTCATAGAAAAATATCCAAGCATTAAAATTTTAGCCCTGGCTTTTTTAGTCTTAATAGGTTTAGTTTTAGTAGCAGAAAGCTTTGATTTTCATATACAAAAAGCTTATATTTATACAGCTATGGCCTTTGCCTTAATAGTTCAAATCCTAAATATTTTAGATGAAAAAAACAAAGAAAAGTCATAAATAATTGCAAAAAATAAGCGTGTTTAGTCAAATAAACACGGCTTATTCTTCTTCATCCTTAGGTGTTTTTTTAACCACCTTAACACATTCTATAGAATTGCCATCCATTTTTTTAACCTCATAATAACAAAGCGCATCTTCAATGCGATCACCCACCACAGGCAAACGACCCAAAAGATTAAAGACATAACCCCCTATGGTTACTTGCTCTAAATCTTCATCATAGCTTATTAAAAGCATTTCTTCGACAGTTTTTATATCACAACGCCCTTGGAATTGATAAATATTATCAGCAAGCTTTTTATAGCTGTCTTCTTCATGCTCGCTTTTAATCTCACCTATGATTTCTTCCATGATATCTTCCATGGTCAAAATCCCAGCAGTCCCGCCGTATTCATCAACAACTAAAGCTGTATGGGATCGCTCCTTATTCATCATCACAAGTACTTTAGAAATGCTGATATTTTCAGGAACTAAGATTAAAGGCTTGACAAAAGCATCTAAATTCTCTTTTTTATCGCCTAGCTCATTTTGTATAATGTCGCGTATGTGTATCATGCCTAAAATAGTATCTTTAGAATCATCTATATAAGGAAAACGTGTGTGCTTATACTCACAAATGATTTGCATGTTTTCTTTATAGCTTTTTTGTTTATTAAGGCAAGCCATATCTTTTCTAGGAGTCATAATCTCTTTTGCAACTGTATCTGAAAAATCCACTGCATTGCGTATAATTTCGGTTTCAAACTCATCTAAAACCCCGCCTTTTTGGCTTTCACTTGCTATAATTTTAATTTCTTCTTCGCTATGGGTTAATTCGCTTTCTTTAGCAGGTTTTATCCCAACAAGTTTTAAACTCATAGCCGCTAAAAAATCAAAAATTTTAATACAAGGCAAAAAGAACATCCAAAACCCATGAAGAGGTCTAGCTATGAAAAGCACAACCTTATCCGCAGTCGCAATAGCAATGCTTTTAGGCACAAGCTCACCTAAAACCACATGCAAAAGGGTGATAATACTAAAAGCAATGATAAAAGCTATAGTATGGATCAATACAGCATTAAAACCAAGATTGACAAGAGGAATGGCTAGCATTTTTGCTATAGCAGGTTCACCTATCCAACCCAAAGCAAGAGAACTTAAAGTAATACCTAATTGACAAGCACTAAGATAAGTATCAAGCCTTGAAGTGATTTCTAAAGCCTTTTTAGCACCTGGTTTTTTTTCTTTTACCATTTCTTCAAGCTTAGAACGGCGTACTTTAACAATACTAAATTCAGATAAAACAAAAAAGCCATTTAAAAACACTAAAGTTAGTGCGACAATAATCATAAATATAGAATATCCTGCATCAAAAGATGCTGTAGGTAAAGTTTGGTTTAAATCCAAAGCTTGACTGGGGTCCAACGAAACTCCTTAAAAATCATAAATTATTAAAATTATTATACACAATTAAAAGTAAATTTAGTATTTTAAAATCTAGCTTATGCATTTTATATAAAAATTTAAGCTTTATAAGTGATGTTTTGCTCAAATTCTTTTAAACGCTTATATATGCTTCTAAGCTGGGTGATCGTTGTCCAATTTGTAATAAAAACACTAAAAGAACTTCTTACTTGATCAAAAGCATTATTAATTTGCATCACCACACCAAGTCCAATAAGACCTGTAAAAAGTCCTGGTGCCATGATTAAAAAAGGAACGATAACTATCATTTGTTCAAATAAAATAAGCCAAATATTAAAATACCCATAGTGTAAAAACAAACGCTTATAATTAAACTTAAGCCCTATAAAAAGCTCTATCATGGTTTCATTTTTAGCATATTTTTTACGATTATCTTCTGCATAAACAAGTTCTTTTCTAAAAGCGGCTTCAGCTTTTTGATTATTATACTCAAGTCCTGGGAGTTTAATCCCTACAAACCAAGATATAATCAAACCTCCCAAAGAAATTAAAAGTGCAACATAAACAAGCAAACCCTCGATATTTTTTAAAAAATAAAAACTAGAATTTTCACTTAAATTAGCAAACAAAGCCTTGCTTACAAGATCACTTAAAGTCCATAAAATCGGTATAAATGCTACAAGAGTCATTAAAGCTTTTATAAAGCTAAGCCCTAAACTTTCAACAATCTTAGAAAAATTATAAGTGTCTTCTTGAATTCTTTGAGAACTTCCTTCTATATTGTCATCTTTATTTTTCCAATATTTTAAATATTCAAAAGTCATTGCCTCACGCCATTTAAAAGCATAAACACTAGCAAAATAAATATTTATAGTAGCGATTAAAACATAAGGAATGGCTATGGCTAAAAATACTAAAATCAAAGCATAAAAATCCTCTACAGAATAATTAGGCTTTTCTATCATAGCCCTAGAATGAAAAAAATATTCTAATAAATTTTGATAATAATAAAGCGCACCTTTATTAATAAAATTAGCTTTTTGAAAATTTTGCTCGGCTTTTTGATTGGCTTGTTCAATTAAACTCGCATCATTTTTGGCATTGCTTTGAGATTGTGAAGTGGTATTAGAATCTGAAATTTCTATTTTTGGTTTTTGCAAGACATTATAAAAATCACTATACCATGAGTTGATTGCGACATTAAGACTGGTTTGGATAAAAAGAAAAAAAAGCAATAAAAAAAATCCTAAATAAGCCCATAGAGCCCATTTTTTACTCGCAAAAAAGGAAGAAAACATAATATTTACCTTAAAAATTTTTGAAAAATCAAGATTGTATAAATTATTATATCAAAATAAATTTTATAAGTTGATCTTATGAAAATATTTTATATTAAAAGACTTAATAATAATAAAATCATTTATCATTAGAATTAAAATGGGATAATTAGTCTGATATTTACTTTTTAATATTAATATTTCTTATCAAAAAAATATCTCTTTTAAAAAGGAAGTTAATACTGATGAAAAAAGTCTTTTCTATATTTTTATTAGGTGTTTCCCTATTAGGTGCCACAGAGCTTAACATTTATTCAGCAAGGCATTATGATACTGATTTTGAAATTATCAAAAAATTCGAAGAAAAAACAGGTATTAAAGTCAACCATACTCAAGCTAAGGCCTCAGAACTCATCAAAAGACTTTCGCTTGAAGGTTCTAATTCCCCTGCTGATATTTTCATCACTGCTGATATTTCTAATCTCGCAGAAGCTAAGAATTCAGGCATTTTAGCACCTGTTCATTCCCAGTATTTAGAAGATATCATACCCAAACATTTAAGAGATAAAGATAAAGAATGGTTTGCCATAAGCAAAAGAGCAAGAATCATTGCTTATAATAAAAACGCAAATACAGACATTAGCAAAATGAAAAATTACGAAGATTTAGCCAAGCCTGAATTTAAAGGACAAATTGTTATGAGAAGTGCTACAGCACCTTATAGCAAAACTCTTTTAGCTTCTATTATAGTCAATGATGGAAGCAAAAAGGCTAAAGCATGGGCTAAAGGCTTACTTAATAACCTTGCCACAAATCCAAAAGGCGGCGATAGAGATCAAGCCAGACAAGTTTTTGCAGGTGAGGCTAAATTTGCTATTATGAATACTTACTACATAGAACTTTTAAAAAATTCTAAAAATCCTAAAGATGTAGAAGTTGGGAATTCTTTAGGTATTATTTTCCCTAATCAAGATAATAGAGGAACGCATATAAATATCAGTGGTATTGCTATGACAAAATCAAGCAAAAATCAAGAAGCGGCTAAAAAATTTATGGAATTTATGCTAACTCCTGAAATTCAAAAAATCCTCACAGACAGCAATTATGAATTCCCTATAAGAAATGATATAGAATTAAGTCAAACTGTGAAAAATTTTGGTGCTTTTAAAGAAGATCAAATCCCTGTTGATGAAATAGCACAAAATATCAAAGAAGCAATTAAAATTTATGATCAAATTGGTTTTAGGTAATGTATAAAAACTTAAAATACTATAAAATAGGGGCAATTTTACTTGCCCTTTTGCTCGCTTTACCTGTTTTTGGTATTTTTGCTGAACTTTTTTATATTATTTTTCAAAATTTTGATACAAATAATTCAATGGCTTTTTTACCTATCAAAGAAAATCTCAATCATTTTTTTGATTATTTATTTTTAAAATTCATCAAAGATACTTTTATAATTGGGGTTGGGGTATTGTTCTTGAGCTTGATTTTAGGAGTTAGCTCTGCTTATTTGATTGCAAATTATGATTTTTATTTTTGCAAAATTTTAGAAAAATTACTCATTTTACCCTTGGCCATACCAGCTTATATTTTGGCTTTTGTTTATGTAGGAATTATGGATTTTCAAGGTTTTTTCCATGAAAATTTTGGTTTTAGGATTAATTTTTTCAATCATTATGGAACGATTTTTGTCTTAGGAATTTCTTTATATCCTTATATTTATTTATTTGCTAAAACAGCCTTTAAAAGTGAGGCTATAGAAGCTTATGAAGTGGCCAAAATTATGCATTATTCTGAATTTAAGATTTTTACGCGCGTAGCACTTTTAAGCGCTAGGCCTGCTATTTTTTCAGGATCTTTACTAGTGTTAATGGAAACTTTAAGTGATTATGGAGCTTCGGCTTATTTAGGCATAGATACTTTTTCAGCAGGGATTTTTAAACTTTGGTATGATTTAAACGATTCTTATTCTTCTACTGTTTTATCAGGAATTTTAATGCTTTTTGTTTTTTTGATAATATATATAGATTATTATTATAAAAATAAATATCATTATAGTTTCAATCAGAATTTAATTCTTTTTATCAAAAAAAGAAAACTAAGCTATACTAAACAAATTTTAGCTTGTTTTTATTGTTTTATAATAGCTTTATTAGGATTTATTTTACCTTTTATTTGGCTTGTTTATTGGGGTTTAAAAGACTTCAAACTTTTTGAATTAGAATTTTATACAATCAGCTTTCAAACCATAATTCTAGCTTTAATCACAGCTTTTATTACTACTTGTTTGGCTTATTTTTTAATGTTTAGCTCAAGGATTATGAAAAATCATTTTCTTAATTTATTTATTTTAAAAGTCAGTTCTTTAGGCTATTCTATACCTGCTGCTGTTTTAGGGATCAGCATGATAATACTTTTTATATTCTTAGATAAAATTTTCCACATGACTTTATTGGGAAATTCTTTATTTGTTCTTGTTTTTGCTTATGTTATCCGTTTTTTGGCCAGTGCGATTTATTCTTTAGAAGGCGGATATAATAAAATTCATTTAAACATAGATGAGGCGAGTTTGAATTTAAGACCTAATTATCTTATTTTATTTTCAAAAATCCACACACCTTTAATGAAACATTTTTTATTTTTAGCTTTTATTATTGTATTTATCGATACTATTAAAGAACTTCCTTTAAGCAGAATTCTAGCCCCTTTTGGCTTTGAAACCTTAAGCGTTAAAGCCTTTTGGTTTGCAAGTGATGAAAGAATCTATGATGCTGCCTTACCATCATTGCTTATAGTTTTGCTTTCTTTAATCGTTGTTGTGTGGATAGATAAAATCACAAGGAAAGATAATGCTAGAAATTAAGAATTTATCTAAAAATTTTGGCAAAATACAAGCTTTAAAAAATATCAATCTTCATATCAAAGAAGGGGAGTTTTTAAGCATTCTAGGAGGGAGTGGAAGCGGAAAAAGCACACTTTTAAGAATCATTGCACAACTTGAACAAGCAAGCTCTTATGAAGTATTTTCTTGCAAAAGCGAAGTGGCAATGATGTTTCAAAACTATGCTTTATTCCCTCATTTAAATGTTGAAAAAAACATACTTTTTGCACTTTATGATAAAAAGGATAAAAAACAAATTTTAGATCATTTATTAAAAACCTTTGAAATTGAAGATTTACGATATAAAAAAATCGATGAAATTTCAGGAGGCCAAGCCCAAAGAGTTGCTTTTGCTAGGGCTATAGCAAGAGGATATAAGCTTTTGCTTTTAGATGAACCTTTTTCTAATTTGGATCAAAGTTTAAAACAAGATTTAAGAAGAGAATTAAAAAAACTCATACAAAGTCAAAAAATCACAGCCATCATGGTAACCCATGATATAGAAGATGCTTATTCTATGTCCGATCAAATCGCTTTTTTAGATAAGGGAGAAATTCTAGCCCATGGCAATCCTAAAGATCTTTATTTTAAGCCTAGTTTAGAAAGTGCTAAAATTTTGCCTAATTTAAATATCATAGAAAAAAATCTGGATTTAGAAGATGAATTTTTTAAATGGATAGCGTCAAAAAACTATACTTTTGGTTATGCAGAACTTACAATAGGCAGTCGTTTTGAAGCTCAAATCATACAAAAGGAATTTTTGGGGGCCTTTTATAGGGTAAAATTAAGATATAAAAATATAGATTTTTTTATTTTATTGAGTTCAAATTATCATTTAAAAGAAAAAATACATTTTGATATTATCAATTTTTAGCTAAAATTCCTAAAAATTGTTCAAGGATCATTTCATGAAAAATCTTTTAATCATAGGTGCAGGCGGGGTAAGCCGTGTGGCTACAGTTAAATGTGCAATGAATAGCCATACTTTTACTCACATCACTCTAGCTAGCAGAACAAAAAGCAAATGCGATGAAATCGCCTCTTTTATCAAAGAACGCTTAGGCGTAGAGATTGACACAGCACAAATTGATGCTGATGATAAAGATGCGGTAGTAAAGCTTATTAAAAAAACTGGGGCTGAAATTTTGCTTAATGTAGCATTGCCTTATCAAGATTTAACCTTAATGGATGCTTGTATAGAGACTAAAATCCACTACATAGATACAGCAAATTACGAACACCCTAGCCTAGCACAATTTGAGTATAAAGAACAATGGGCAAGAAATGATAAATTCAAAGAAGCAGGAATTTTAGGGCTTTTAGGCAGTGGATTTGACCCGGGCGTGACTAATGTTTTTTGTGCTTATGCCCAACAGAATTTATTTGATGAAATTTTTTATATAGATATTTTAGATTGCAATGCTGGGGATCATGGCTATGCTTTTGCAACAAATTTCAATCCTGAAATCAATTTGCGCGAAGTTTCAGCCAAAGGACGCTATTGGGAAAATGGCAAATGGATACAAACTGAGCCTATGGAAATTAAGATGGAATGGGATTACCCTGAAATAGGCATCAAAGACAGCTATTTGCTTTATCATGAAGAACTTGAAAGTCTGGTAAAAAATATCAAAGGCCTTAAAAGAATACGCTTTTTCATGACCTTTGGACAAAGCTATCTCACCCATATGAAATGCCTTGAAAATGTAGGAATGCTAGGAATTAAACCTATAATGCATCAAGGCAGAGAAATCATTCCTATTGAATTTTTAAAAACCTTGCTTCCTGATCCTGCAAGCTTAGGAGTGCGTACTAAGGGCTATACTAATATAGGTTGTGTGATACGTGGGATTAAAGAGGGTAAAGATAAACAAATTTACATTTATAATGTCTGTGATCACCAAGCATGCTATAAAGAAACAGGTGCACAAGCTGTAAGCTATACCACAGGTGTTCCTGCTATGATAGGGGCAAAACTCATCGCCAAAGGAATATGGAAAGGCCAAGGTGTATTTAATATGGAGGAATTTGATGCTAAGCCTTTTATGGAGGAATTAAACTCACAAGGGCTTGCTTGGAAAATCATCGAAATGACTCCAAGCTTAGGAGAGTAAGTTTAAAACTTACTTTTGCCCTATATAAATAAAATGCTCTACACTCCCTTCAAAATTATAAAGATTGATCAACTCATAATCACCCCAAAATAAGGGTTAAAAGGTTTAAAATCTTCTTTTAATTGCTCTATATCCTTTAGCAAAACGTATATAAGAAGACCCGCTTAATCTACCGCTTGGGCATGCTTTTACCTCGCGTAATCCATTTTCCATAAGCTGTCCTCTTTCATACATACTATAAAACCCTTATCACTCATCATGGTTGCAAATATAATAGCCCCATCATTACATAAATCATAAATTCTTGCATTGTTTCTTTAAAAGCTTGTTTTGTAAGATAATATAAGCTTTGATTTGCAAATATAAAATCCATTTTTACATCAAATAGATTTTTAAAACTAGAATTAGGTTCAATGATATGAAAATTCTTAGATTCTATTAAAGGATCTTTTTGCCAAGCATCTTTCAAACTAGAAACTATATCAATACCATAAGGTTCTATTCTCCTTTACTTACATGATTAAAATACTTAGAATGCACTACCAAAATCAAGTAATTTACCTTTGGTTTTATGAAGTTTAAATTTTAAGATTCTTTCATAAAATCTTATAACATGACCATCAGGATATTGTAATCCATAACCTTCTTTATCATATTTTTGAGTGTAAACAGATAAAGAATTATCCATTTTTGCCCTTTTTATGTAGAATTTGACACTAAAGTCAGATAAATTCTAACACAAAAAGGGTTAAAATCATTTTATAGGATGAAGTTCATTAGCATAGAAACTTACAGAATTCATGCCTTCTTTCAAAGCCCATTCATAAGCCTTTGCAACAAAATCCCAATTAATATGTGCATAAAATTTTTCCAAATAAACAGGACGCGCATTACGATGATCAACATAATAAGCATGTTCCCAAACATCCACAACAAGCAAAGGAACTTTATCTTCAGTGATAGGAGTTGCTGCGTTTGAAGTGCCTACAAATTCTAATTTTTGATTTTTAGTATTATAAACTAACCAAAACCAACCTGATCCAAAAACCCCTGTTGCACCTTTGATAAATTCTGCTTTGAAATTATCTAAAGAACCAAATTCTTTTTCTAAAGCCCCTTTTAAATTTGCATCTATGCAATCACCACAACCACAGCCTAAATTTGGTTTAATACAGTCAAAATAAAAATCATGATTATAAACTTGAGCTGCATTATTAAATATCCCAGCACTTGAAGTTTTAATAATACTTATAAGATCTTTATTGGCAAATTCAGTATCTTTTATAAGATTATTTAAATTTGTCACATAGGTATTGTGATGTTTCCCATGATGATAATTAAAAGTTTCAGCACTCAAAAAATCACCAAAAGCACTAGTATCATAAGGCAATTTTCTCAACTCAAACATAGTATTCTCCTTTGTTTTTAATTTAGTATTATAAATCTTACCATAAATAAAATTAAAAAGAGTAAAAATATCTTAAAACAATAAAAAGCAATTTATTTAACAAAATATATATTTAATATTGCTTAAATATTAAATATAATGCAATCTCATAAAAATCTTTCAATCACTTTGTAAAATAAAGGTAGTCAAATAAGAAATACAAAAAAGAATTAAATAATTTAAAAATAAATCATGATGGTGACCCATACGAGACTCGAACTCGTGTTACCGCCGTGAAAGGGCGATGTCCTAACCGCTAGACGAATGGGCCAATTAAGTATAAAAAATAAAAATGAGATTATACGTTTTTCTTTCTTAAAATTTCATTAAATACTGCAGTTATTTTCAAGCTAAGCATCTTGATTTTCATTCTCATGAAGTTGTAATTAAAGCTTGAAAAGCATGATTTTAACTTATAAATTTCATCTTTAGAAATTGTAAAGCCTTATGAAATTCCAAAGGCTTTGCTTGGAATTTTTTATTAAAGGTTCTTTGTCTTTTGGCAAGCTGTGCTGTATGTATGGTGATTAAATTTTCAAGCTCATTTAAAGAAATAATGCCTTTTAAATAATCTTTGCATTCTTTTAAGCCTATGGAATTTAAGGCTTTAAGATTATTATCAAAATTTGAAAAAAGCATTTTTGCTTCATCTATAAGACCTTTATTTAACATTTCTTTTGTCCTGATTTGAATACGCTTTTTTAATTCTTCTTTATCCCATACAAGCTCATAAATTTCAATATCCTTAAGCACTCCGCTTTTTTGTGTCCTTTTTAAAAACTCGCTAGGAAGCTCTCCTGTTTGCTCATAAATGCTTAGCCATTTTTTTAATCTATAAGTATCATTTTTTTCAATTTTATAATGCGGATCAATGCGGCACAAAAGAGTATAAATTTCATCATTACTTAAAGGGCTTTTTATATCTGAGATCTTTTGGCTTAAACCCTCTATCATAGTTTTTAAATAAAACCCTGTCCCACCTACTATAATCAAAGCTAAATTGCTAGCTTGTGCAAATTCTTTTGCTTTTTGATATTCTTCTATAAATAAAGCAACATTAAAATGCTTACTCACGCTTAATAAATTGACTCCAAAATATTTCAAATTAAGAAGTTCATCATAAGAGGGCTTAGCATTAGCGATATTAATCTCTTTATAAACACAAAGACTATCAAGACTTAAAACAACAGCATTAAATTCTTTTGCCAAAGTATTGGCTATATAGCTTTTCCCGCTTGCTGTTGTTCCTATGAGTGCTATTTCAAAAAACATTTCGATACATTTATCCTAAAATTTATAAAATTTTAGTAAAATCATAACAAAAAATTTTTAAAGTAGAGAAATGAATGCATTTTGGATAAAAATTAAAAATATTTTAGATCTTGTTGTATTTAAACATTCCATTTTTGCTTTGCCTTTTTTATTTTCATCCATGATAGTGGCTTCAAAGCTTACTTATGATAGTGCTTGGTTTGGCTTTAAAGCTCTGATTTTAGGCGTGATTTGTGCTGTGAGTGCAAGGAATTTTGCCATGGCTACAAACCGTTTAATGGATGAAGATATAGATAAAAACAATCCACGTTGTGCTAATCGTCCTAATATCACTGGAAAAATAGGACGCAAGAATATTTGGGCATTTATCATACTCAATGCAATTATTTTTATCCTATGCTCTTATTTTATCAATAACTTAGCCTTTTATTTGTCTTTTCCTGTACTTTTTATCCTAGCTCTTTATTCTGCTTTTAAACGCTTTAGTTCTTTAGCACATTTGGTTTTAGGATTTTGCCTAGGGCTTACACCCATTGCAGGAAGCATTATAATTATGGGAAAAATTCATATTTATAGTGTGATTTTATGTCTGGGCGTAAGCTTTTGGACAGCTGGGTTTGACTTGCTTTATTCTTTACAAGATATGGAGTATGATAAAAAAGTAGGACTTCATTCTATACCCGCTCAATTTGGCTTTAAAACAAGCTTATTGATTGCGGCTTTTTGCCATGTATTAGCAGTGTTGTTTTGGCTGCTTTTTGTATGGGAAGTGTGGGGCATAGCCCTAGGAAAAATCGCACTCATTGGAGTGATCATTAGTGGTATTATTTTAGCCTTTGAACACAAAATTGTTCATAAGAATTTCTCTCACATTGATAAGGCTTTCTTTACTTTAAATGGCTATTTAAGCATTATATTTTTTATTTTTATTTGGGTTGATTTAATATGGAATTGACATTTTTTAAAGCAGGTTTTAAAGCTTACTTAGAGTGCTGTGAAACACAAAATAGCCTTTTTTTGCAAGAATATCTTAAACTCGGTGCCCTTTGTCAAATTTCAAAATGGAAAAAACTCGCCTTGCGTATTGATTTTAATGAAGGTGAAAAAATCATTTTTGATTTGCTTTTAAGCTTAAAAGAAGACATTTTAAGACTTGAAAATTCTTTAGATAAAAGCAAAGAACTTTTAGAACTCAAACAAAAAGGCACGGTAGAATCTTTAAATTTTGAATATTTAAATTTTTTAGATCCTATTTTAGAAAAAGACAAAAAATATTATTTAAGATTTGATTTAAATAATCAAACCATAGCCATTTTCATCCAAGCACAAAGCGATAAATTAGCTAAAATCATTCAAATCAAACCTGAAGATAAAATAGCTTTTGACGCTTTTGTTGTCCAAATTCAAAGAGAAATGATAAGAAATAAGAAGGAGCAAAAATGAGTGATGATATACTTTATTGGGTATTTATAATCATAGCTTTAATTGCAATGCTAGCTTATATTAATATCAAAGAAAAAGAAAATAATGCAAAAATCATAAAACTTCAAAATGCCATAGAAGAGATCACTAAAGAACTTCATTATTTCCAAAAAGAATCAGACTTTAAGGATGATAAAGAAAACGAAGATTATAAAACTACTCTTTTAAAAGAAGAGATGAAAATCGAACTTGATAAACAAATAAGTGCAAAAATCACTCCTGTATTAAAAACCTTAAAAACCATGAAGCACATCATAGAAGATTTTCAAAATGAACAACAAAACCGTCTTTTGAATTTAGAACAAAAAGCCCAAAGCATGATCAAACTAACCCCTAATTTTGAAACCGAAGAACAAAAGATAGAAAATCTCTTTAAAGAAGGCAAAAGCATAGAACAAATAGCCAAAGATTTACGCATTGGCATTGGTAATGTCGAACTTGTTTTAAAATTTAAAAAACTGATAAAATAGAAAGGAAAGCAAATGCTAATAGATCAATTTGGTAGAAAAATAAATTATCTTAGAATTTCAGTTACGCAAAAATGTAATTTTCGCTGCCTTTATTGCATGCCAAAAATCCCTTTTGATTATCAACCCAAAGAAAATCTATTAAGCTTTGAAGAACTTTTTTTATTTGTTAAAGCAAGCATTGATAAAGGTATTGAAAAAATCCGCATCACCGGAGGGGAACCTTTATTACGCAAAGATTTAAGTGCTTTTATAAAAATGATTAGCGATTATAAAAAAGACATTGATCTTGCTATAACTACCAATGGATTTTTGCTTAAAGACTTTGCTAAAGATCTTAAAAATGCAGGACTTAAACGCCTTAATATTTCACTAGATACTCTAGATAGCAAAAAAGCTAAAATCCTTGCACAAAAAGATGTCTTAGATAGTGTTTTAGCAGGGATTAACGAGGCTTTAAATAGAGGTTTAAAAGTAAAACTCAATACCGTAGCCCTTAAAAATTTAAACGATAAAGAATTAATAGCACTTTTAGAATTTGCAAAATCAAAAAACACCCAAATTCGCTTTATAGAATTTATGGAAAACACTCACGCTTATGGGAAATTACAAGGCTTAAAAAGAGATGAAATTTTACAAATTTTAAGCCAAAAATATCAAATCAAACTCATTAAAAAAGACGAAAAAGCACCCGTAAGCATCTATAGTGCGGATGGTTATGAATTTGGAATTATAGATCCACACACTCATGAGTTTTGCAATTCTTGCAATCGTATACGCTTAAGTGCTGAAGGATTATTAATACCTTGTCTTTACTTTGATGAAGCATTAAGCATAAAAAAAGCAATCAAACAAGGCGATATTAAAGCTGCTTTAAAAATTTTAGAAGAAGTCTTACAAAACAAACCAGAAAAAAACAAATGGAATGGAGTAAACAATCAAACTTCTTCTCGTGCCTTCTATGAAATTGGAGGATAGTTTGGAACTTGTTGAAAGTTTTTTAAGCATACAAGGTGAGGGAAAATATAGCGGAAGATTAGCTGTTTTTATGCGTTTTGCTGGATGTAATTTTAATTGTTGGGGTTTTGGTGTTAAAATATCAAAAGAGGGTAAAATTCTTACAGGATGTGATACTATAAGAGCTGTTTTTATCAAAGAATTTAAAAAACATTATGAACATTTAAATGCTAAAGAACTCTTTAATAAAGTTATAAAACTAAAAAAGAATTTTCATCCCATTGTAGTCATCACTGGAGGAGAACCTTTAATCCACCATAAAAATCCTGAATTTATCAATTTTATAAAAAGCTTACTCAAAGAAAAATTTGAAGTGCATTTTGAAAGCAATGGAAGTATAGAAATTGATTTTAAAAAATATCCTTTTTATAAAAAATGCATTTTTGCTTTAAGTGTGAAACTTCAAAATAGTGGGATTGAAAAAGAAAAGCGATTGAATTTTAAAGCCTTGCAAGCATTTAAAACCCACGCAAAAGACAGTTTTTATAAATTTGTTTTAGATTCTAAAACACTGGAAACTTCTTTTTTAGAAATTAAAGAAATCCTAAAAGAGGTCCCTAATCAGATTTTTTGTATGCCTATGGGCGAAAATGAAAAATATTTAAAAAAAAATGCACAAAAAATTGCTGAATTTTGCATTAAAAATGGTTATAATTATTCTGATAGAATTCATATTCGTCTTTGGAATGATAAAGAGAGCGTATGATTATAAGAAAATTATTTGAATTTGAAAATGCACATATTGTTAGATTTTGTTCTTCTAAGCGGTGTAAAAGCAGTATTCATGGACACTCTTATAAGGTAGAAGTTTTACTTGAAAGCAAATTTTTAGACAATGCTGGTATGGTTTATGATTTTGGTCTTTTAAAAACATACATACGCCAAATCATTGATAGTTTTGATCATACCATCACTCTTTTTAAATATGATGATAAAAGATATTTAGAAGAGATGAAAAGATACTCAAGCCGTTGGATTACTTTGCCTGTTAATGTTAGTGCAGAGAATTTTTGCCGTGTTTTTTTCATACTTATTGATGCTTTATTAAAGCAAACTCAAATGGTCAATGGAGAACAAGGTATCAATCTACAAAGCATCATCATCCATGAAACAAGAACAGGCTATGCACAAGGCTTTAGAGAAGATGCCTATAGCCCTAATATGCCAAAAATTTCTTTTGAAGATATAGAATTTTCACATGCTATTAAAGCAGAATGGAATGATATAGAATTTTATGAAAAGCTTAAAAATCAAGAGATTTTTATCAATCCAAAGGAGATTTAATGCAAAAAACTAAAATTTTAATAGTTTCAAGTTTTTTTTTGCTTTTTTTAATCGCTTGCTCTAATGATAAAAACAACACTTCCAAACCTCAAAACACAGATCAAGAAATAGTTCAAGTAGAACAAAATGATGAAAAAACAGAATTAAGCGATTCTAATTTACCCTTGCCTGTGGATGATGAAATTCAAACTTTAAAAAATAAATACGATGCTAATCCTAGCGTCATAAGCTCTTTATACAAACAAAAATGTGCTTCTTGTCATGGAGAAAAAGGAGAATTAAAACCTAACAATAGTGTAGCTATTAAAACTCTTAATAGTCAAATTTTTATACAAAAAATAAAACAAATCGAAGATAAAAACCATAGCTTTTTAAGCGAAGAACAGATTCAAAATTTAGCTGATTTTATGAGTAAAGGAAAATAATGGATCAAAGTTATGAATTTTTTTTGGCTTTACATCTTTATAGCCTTTATGCAAGTGGCTTTTTAATGCTTTTTTATCTTATACTGACACAAGGGAATTTTAAAACTGAATTTATTTTTATCCGTAGAATAAGATTATTTTTGCCAATTTATTATTTATTTTTAGCTTTGATGATTTTTACAGGCTGTTTACTACTAGTAATGAAACAATTACACATGAATTTTAACATTGCTATCATGATTTTTTCATGGATTTTAATCTTTGCTTTAGCCATTTTTCACTTCATTTGCTTTAAAAAAGCAAGAAGATTTAGAAGGTATACAAGCTTTAGGTGGCTTAGTTTTGTAATTTTACTTTGTGAAATCTTTATATTATTTTTACCTTTTTTAGCAAAAAGATATCTGTAAAATGCAATTTTTATACCATAAACAAGCCGGCCAAAACCTCATACAACTTAAAAATGAAAATTTCAATCATTTAAAAGTAAGAAGAGTAAAAGAAAATACAATAATAAAGCTAAGAAATCTAGAAGATAACTTCCTTTATGATTATAAAATCACCGATTTAAAAAGAACTTCTTGTACTTTGAGTTTATTAGATAAAAAATTACAAAGCACTAAACAAAGCCAATTGAATTTAGCCTTAGCTATTATAGATATTAAAATTTTAGAAAAAACCTTACCTTTTTTAAATGAACTTGGAGTAAAGACCTTGCATTTAATCTTTGCAGATTTTTCACAAAGAAATTTTAAAATCGATTTAAAAAGATTAGAAAAAATTATTATCGCTTCTTGCGAACAATGCGGTAGGAGTGCGAAAATGGAATTGATAAGCTACAAAAATACCAAAGAATTTATTCAAAAATTCCCCAATGCTATTATGGTTGATTTTCAAGGCAAGCAAGAAGATAATTTTAGTGAAAAACAGCTATATTTTATAGGCCCAGAAGGAGGATTTAGTGATAATGAAAGATTGCTTTTTGAGAAAAAAATAGGGCTTAAAAGTCCTAATATTTTAAAAAGTCAAAACGCCATTATCGCAATAGCTGCAAAAATTTTGCTTTAATTTTTCTTAAATTAATCTATTTTTTATATTAAATAATTTATAATTTTAGCTTATTGTTTTAATTTTTTAAGGAAAATCTATGAAAAAAGAAATTCATCCAGAATATATAGAATGCAAAGTCAATTGTGCTTGTGGAAATACTTTTACAACAAAGTCAAATAAAGCAGAATTAAAAGTAGATATTTGTTCTAATTGTCATCCTTTCTTTACCGGTAGTGAAAAAATAGTAGATGCAGCAGGCCGTGTAGAGAAATTCAAGAAAAAATACGCAATGTAACAATTATGCTTTATTTCATTCCTACTCCCATAGGAAATTTAAATGACATTTCTTTTAGAGCTTTAGAGCTTTTAAGGACCTGCGAACTTGTATTTTGTGAAGATACAAGAGTGAGTAAGTCTTTAATTGCTTTATTAAATATAAAATTTGGGGCTAATATCCATATTTCTCAATTTATAGCCTTACATTCTCATAATGAAAAAAAAGTTTTAGAAAATCTTGATTTAAATATATTTAAACAAAATGTGGCTTATTTAAGCGATGCAGGTATGCCAGGCATTAGCGATCCTGGAAGATCTTTAATAGAATTTGCCCAAAAACACCAACTCAACTATGAAGTCCTAACAGGAGCTAATGCAGCTTTAGTCGCATTAGTGAGTTCAAGCTTTTGTGAAAAAGAATTTATTTTTATGGGCTTTTTAGCTTCTAAAGGTAAAGAAAGGCAAAAAGACATAGAAAAAGTTCTAAAAAACCCTTATGTAAGCATAATTTATGAATCTCCAAAACGCATTTTATCTTTAATAGAACAAATTGCTGTTTTTGATCCTCAACGCGAAATTTTTGCTATTAAAGAAATCAGTAAGAAATTTGAAAATAAATTTAAGGCCAAAGCACAAGAACTTTTGCCTATTTTAAAAACAATAAATTTAAAAGGAGAATGGGTAGTTGTTATCAAAGCTAAAGAAGAGAATTTCAGTCAATCTTCTCTTTGCGAAGAAGATATTTTAGATCTTGATTTACCTTTAAAAACAAAAGCAAAATTGCTAGCTAAAATAAATGGAAAAAATCCAAAAGAACTTTATCAAAAACTGCTTTTAAGTCAAAATTAGGTAGAATGCAAAAATGATAGTTTATGGAAAGCAAATATTTTTTTACATTTTAGAGCATCATAAAGATCTTGTTAAAGAACTTTATTTAGCCAAAGAATGTGACAAAGCCACTTTTGCAAAAATTGTAAAATCAGGCTTTAAGATTAAAAAACTTGATTTTAAAACTGCCCAAGCTTATGCAAAAGGTGGGAATCATCAAGGCTTTTTGCTTGATATCAAACAAAATTCCTTTGCCGATTTAAATGAAATCAAGAAAAATGATTTTATTGTAATGCTATATGGAATTAGCGATGTTGGAAACATAGGGGCTATTATACGCACAGCTTATGCTTTAGGGGTGGGGGCTTTGATTTTCATTGGAGAAAAATTAGCCATGGAAGGCATTATCCGCACAAGCAGTGGAGCAGCACTTGATTTGCCCATAGTTTTAAGCAATAATGCTTTAAATGTAATAAATGAATTAAAGCAAGTAGGGTTTTATTTCTATGCTAGCGATAGCTCAGGCAAAGAAATTCATAGTATAAAAATAAATGACAATAAAAAAGTTTTAATTTTAGGCAGCGAAGGTTATGGTCTAAGTTCTAAAATTATAAAAAAATGCGACGAATGTGTTGGCATAGCTATGAAAAATAATTTTGATAGTCTTAATGTCAATGCCGCTTTTGCAATACTTTGTGATAGGATAATAAATGCTTAATTGGAAAAAAATACAAGAATTAAATTTAAAAGAAGTTGCAGTAAAAACGCAAATAGAGCTTGATTTTTTAAAAGCTTTAGTAGAGAAAAACTTCACTGTTTTAAGTCGTTTTAATGTTAAGGGTTTTATCAAAATTTTAAGTAGAGAATACGATCTTGATTTTAGTGATTTTAATCAAGAATATGAAGCATATCTTAATGAAAACAATCCTACCCCACAAACAAAATTTAAAATGATAATCCCGCAATTAGACTCTTATAGCCAAAAAACATCTTCTGCATGGCCTTTTTTTATTATTCTTATTATTATAATAATTATAGGAATTATAATATATTATTTTGACACACTTAAAACCTTTTTCAAAGAAGAACAAAACAATACTAGCACGACAGTTATAAATATCATAGGACAAGCACAAGAGAATTTAAAATCTTTAGGAAATAATGTTGTTATCATAGATAATAACAAAGCAAAAGAATCAAATCAAAATGAACAAAACTTAAGTTTATTAGATCAAAATATTCAATTACAAGAAAATGAACAAAACACAAGTATAGAAAACAACGCAAGTCAAAGCGATCAAAACTTAACAAACGATCAAGCTAATATCCAAAGCACACCTAAAAGCGAACTTTTAACTCAAGCACATTTTCAAACCTCTACTAAAATTTGGATAGGACTGATAGATTTAAACAATTTTAAAAAAACAAATTTTATCAAAGAAAAAGATTTTAATATCTCTTTGGATAAAGATCAATTAATCTTAACAGGATCGCCTGCCTTAACTCTTTTTGATGAAGAAAATAAAGAGCAAAAATTCCCTGCAGGCAATGTCAAACGCTTCTTGATTAAAGAAGGCAAGATCACTCCTATCTCGGCCTCTCAATTTATAAAATTAAATAAAGGCAAAGAATGGTAAAAAAAATCATTATGATTGCGTTTTGTGTGAGTGTATGTTTAGCAAACTCGAATTTAGAACTAGCAAAAAATTTAGTTAATAATCCTAGCAAAAATTCCCAACTAGAATTATTATTTTCACACAATCCCTATCTAGATGAGAATGGAAATTCCGATATTGCAAAAATATCTCAAATATTAAAAACCAATTCTTTAATCACCCTAATCTTAGACAATCCTCAAAGCCTAAAATTGAATTTTAAAGCTAAAGCAGATGAAATAATGTTTTTTAAAATTTTATCTGATGTTTTAACCGATGCTGGATATATATATTTTATCCCTACAGATTTGATATTAAGAGAAGGAAATATTGAATATACTATACAAGTTGAATCTCAATATATATTAGATCCTGGTACTCTTTATAAACTCTTAAAAGAAAATTCTGTTCATATAAATAATATTAGACGCATTGGATCTTATGATTATGAGTATGATTTAGATTTTTCAAATGCAGTATTAAAAACCAATACTAATTTAAGTTTAAATACACCAAAATCCTTAGAAAAACCTCTTAAAGATTATGTGTTTAATTTAAAAAACGCTACTAATTTAATCATTGATGCTAATGATTTAGACAATTGGTTTCCTAAAATCTTTTTTTTAGATCAAAATTTAAACTTAATTCAAGCAGTAAAAAGCAAAAGCAAAAGCAATCATTTCTCACAACTTATCCCAAATGGTGCTATATATGCTATTATAAGCGATATGTATAGCTTAGACAATATTCGCAGAGGTTTAAAAATCACTCTGAAAAAATAAAGGAAAAAAATGTTCGATGAAATCCGTTTTAATACCATAGAAAGGCTTCCAAATTACGTTTTTGCAGAGGTAAATGCAATTAAAATGGCAGCAAGACGTGCTGGAGAAGATATCATCGACTTTTCAATGGGAAATCCCGATGGTAAAACTCCACAACACATTATAGACAAGCTTTGCGAAAGTGCTAATAAAGATAAAACTTCAGGCTATTCTACCTCTATGGGAATTTACAAACTTCGCTTAGCAATTTGCAATTGGTATAAAAGAAAATACAATGTCAATTTAGATCCTCAAAGCGAAGTAGTAGCCACTATGGGTTCTAAAGAAGGCTTTGTAAACCTTGCAAGAGCGATCATTAATCCTGGAGATGTAGCTATAGTGCCTACCCCTGCTTATCCTATCCATACCCAAGCTTTTATTATAGCAGGAGGGAATGTAGCAAAAATGCCGCTAACCTACAATGAGAAATTCGAACTCGATGAAAATCATTTTTTTGAAAATTTACACAAAACTTTAAACGAAAGCATCCCACGTCCAAAATATATCGTAGTTAATTTTCCACATAATCCAACAACTATAACCTGTGAAAAAAGTTTTTATGAAAGATTGATTACAACAGCGAAAAAAGAAAGATTTTATATCATTTCAGATATTGCCTATGCGGATTTAACTTATGATGGGTATAAAACCCCTTCAATCTTAGAAATTGAAGGTGCAAAAGATGTTGCAGTAGAAACTTACACCCTTTCAAAGTCTTATAATATGGCAGGTTGGCGTGTGGGTTTTGTCGTAGGAAATCAACGCTTAATCAATGCACTTAAAAAAATAAAATCCTGGTTTGATTATGGTATGTATACTCCTATTCAAGTAGCTGCAACTGTAGCTTTAGACGCAAACCAAAACTGTGTTAATGAAATTCTTTCAACTTATGATAAAAGGATGCATACTTTACTTGAAGCTTTTGATAATGCAGGCTGGAGTTTAAAAAAACCTAGAGCAACTATGTTTGTTTGGGCAAAACTTCCTGAAAATAAAAAGCATTTAAAAAGTTTAGAATTTTCTAAACAGCTTTTGCAACGTGCTAATGTTGCTGTAAGCCCTGGAGTAGGTTTTGGCGAGGCTGGGGATGAGTATGTAAGAATCGCTTTAATCGAAAATGAAAATCGCATACGACAAGCTGCGCGCAATATTAAAAAATATTTAAAAGAATAATTCATGAAAGTAGCAATTCTTGGTTATGGCACAGTAGGAAGTGCAGTTGTTAAATTCCTTCTAGAAAATCAAAAACTCATCCGTGCAAGATGTGGCAAAACAATCACCCCTGTCATAGCCCTTACTAGAAGCCCTAAAAAAAATGCTTTAATCCCTACAACCCAAAGCGTTGATGAAATTTTAAATGCTGATGTGGATGTTTTTGTAGAATTAATGGGTGGAGTAGATGAAACTTTTAAAATAGTCAGCCAAATTCTAAAAAAGAAAAAAGCCGTAGTAACAGCAAATAAAGCCATGCTTGCTTATCATCGCTATGAACTTGAAAACTTAGCTAAAAATATAGCTTTTGGTTATGAGGCAAGCGTAGCAGGGGGGATTCCTATTATTAAAGTTTTAAAAGAAGGTTTAAGTGCGAATAATATCTTAACCATCAAAGGCATATTAAATGGTACAAGCAATTATATTTTAAGCTCTATGACTCAAAAAAATATGAGTTTTAGCCAAGCCTTAGAAAAAGCCCAAAGCTTAGGCTATGCTGAAGCCGATCCAAGCTTTGATATACAAGGCCAAGATGCAGCACACAAACTTCTTGTCTTATCAAGTATAGCCTATAACCTTAAAGCTAAACCCGAAGATATTTTGATTGAAGGCATTAGCCAAATCACACCTGAAGATATATATTTTGCCAATGAATTTGAACTAAGCATTAAACTTTTAGGTATTGCAAAGGTACGTCAAAATAAAGTAGAATTAAGAGTGCATCCTACTATGATAAACAAAGACACAATGCTTGCTAAAGTCGATGGGGTGATGAATGCTATAAGCATTAAAGGAGATTTATTAGGAGAAAGCTTATATTATGGTGCTGGAGCAGGAGGTGAGGCCACAGCTAGTGCGGTGATTTCAGATCTTATGGATATAGCAAAAGATCAAATAAAATCGCCTATGTTAGGTTTTGTCAATACATTAGAATACGAACTTTTAAATAAGGATGAAATTTATACAAAATACTATTTAAGAATAAAAGTCGAAGATAAAATAGGAGTGTTATCTAAAATCACACAATTAATGAGTCAAAATCATATTTCTATTGACAGTTTTTTACAAAAACCTAAAAAAGATGATGAAAAATATAGCACTTTATTTTTTACCACTCATTTCACCTATGAAAAAAGCATACAAAATTTGCTTGGAATTTTACATCAACAAGATTTCATAAAAACACAAACTTTCATGATGCGTATAGAATAATGGGTTTGCAATCTTATTTAGCTGGATTTTTAGGGGAAAATAAAGCTTGTCATTTTTTAAAAAAACAAGGATTTGAACTTATAAAAAGAAATTTTCATTCCAAATTTGGTGAAATTGATATCATAGCGCAAAAAGAAGGAATTTTGCATTTTATAGAAGTGAAATTCACTCAAAAAGATTATGAAGTTTCTCAACGCTTAGACAAGAAAAAGCTTGAAAAAATTTTTAAAACCATAGATTTTTACCATCTTAAATATGGAATGTCTCAGGATTTTCAAGTTGATCTTATTTGCATTAAAAATGATGAGATACAATTTTGTGAAAATATAAATTTTTAAGCTGATATTTAAAAAAATAAAATACAATTAGGGAAAAATTAGAGAAAGGAAAAATTATGGGAAAATATATCGAATTAACAAATGATAATTTCGATCAAGCCAAAGAAGGTGTAGCTTTAGTTGATTTTTGGGCTCCATGGTGCGGACCTTGCAGAATGCTTAGCCCTGTTATAGACGAACTTGCAAATGATTTTGATGGTAAAGCCAAAATTTGTAAAGTAAACACAGATGAACAAGGCGATTTAGCAGCTGAATTTGGCGTGCGATCTATCCCAACACTTATTTTCTTTAAAAATGGTGAAGTAGTAGATCAATTAGTCGGTGCACAATCAAAACAAGCGATCAGCGATAAACTAAACTCTCTCTTATAAAAACCTAAGGCTGGTTACACTAGCCTTGTACTTTAACCTTCATTTTACTAAATAATAATTTTCATTAATTCCTGTTAAGAATAATTTTTATATTATTATCACTAATAAAATCAAAATAAAGGAAAAATAATGTTAGATCTAGCAATTATAGGTGGAGGACCTGCAGGGCTTAGTGCGGGGCTTTATGCAACTAGAGGCGGACTTAAAAATGTTGTCATGTTTGAAAAAGGCATGCCCGGAGGTCAAATCACTTTAAGTTCTGAAATTGAAAACTATCCTGGTGTGGCACAGGTTATGGATGGGATTTCTTTTATGACACCTTGGAATGAACAATGCATGCGTTTTGGTTTAAAACATGAAATGTTAAATATAAAACAAATTTTAAAAAACGATGATGGAAATTTTAGTATAAAAATCGAAGGAGGTGAAATCAAACTCGCTAAAGCAGTGATAGTTTGCACAGGATCATATCCTAAAAAAGCAGGCTTTAAAGGCGAGGATGAGTTTTTTGGCAAAGGCGTAAGCACTTGTGCTACTTGCGATGGATTTTTTTACAAAAATAAAGAAGTTGCGGTTTTAGGAGGAGGAGACACAGCCTTAGAGGAAGCTTTATATTTGGCTAATATTTGTTCTAAAGTACACCTTATCCACCGAAGGGATGAATTTAGAGCAGCACCTTTGATTATTGAAAAAGTAAAAAAGAATGAAAAGATCGAACTTATAACTTGTGCAAGCATTGAGGAAGCTTATGGTGATAAAACAGGACTTATGGGGGTAAAAATAAAAGTAAAAGACGGCAGCATTAAAGATCTAAAAGTACCAGGAATTTTTACTTTTGTAGGTTTAAATGTAAGAAATGAAATTTTAAAACAAGATGATGGAAAATTTTTATGTCAAATGGAAGAAGGTGGACAAGTAAGTGTCGATCTTAAAATGCAAACAAGCGTCAAAGGACTTTTTGCTGCAGGAGATCTTAGAAAAGACGCCCCAAAACAAGTAATTTGTGCTGCAGGAGATGGAGCTGTAGCTGCACTTAGTGCTATATCTTATATAGAAAATCTGCATTAAAAAATTATAGAAGTTAGTTTTACAACTTCTATAATTTGTTTAACTTCCTATAACTCCATTATCAAGTTTTCTTATCATCACTACACTTGATCTAGGCGTTTTCTCATAAGGAAAATACTTCCTTTTAAACCTTCTCCAGGATGTTGTATGCCTACAAACATAGTAGCATAATCCTCATTAAAAGCTATGCCTGTTAACTCGCAAGCAATAGGTCCTGTTAAAAAACGCTTAATCTCTCCTGTTTTTAGATTTGCTGCTAGCATACAATTATTTCCCATACCCTCATATTCCCCTTTATTAGAATAAGATCCATCTGTTTGTATCCAAAGCCTACCATCCCTATCAAATTTCAAACCATCAGGAGAATTAAATTTATTTTCACTTGTAATATTATTTGAGCCCTTATATAAAGATTTTTGATATCAGGATTTCCTGCAAAAATAAAAATTTCCCATTCAAAATCACTTTGTGTATGAGAATGCTTTGGCATCCATTTTATAATCTGTCCATAAACATTTTTCAATCTAGGATTAGCAGATTAGCTTCTTTACGGTTTTTATTATTGGTAAGAGTAGCAAAAACTTCCTTAGATCCACTATACTTATGGCTTGCTATCCACTCACACCTATCCATAGGAGTTGCTCCGACTATACTTGCTGCTATACGAGTATTAATTAACACATCAGCTTGAGATTTAAAACCATTTTTTTCATCCAAACCGTTTTTTCCATACTCTAAAGCCAATCACTTCCCTTTTTCTTTAAAATCTCCTATTTCACCATCAAATCGTGCTACATATAAAATACCTTCATCTAAAATTTTACTTGTATCAAAACCTTTTTTATATTTATGTTTACTTACAAATTTATAAATAAATTCATCTGCTTCATCATCACCCATATAAATAATAACACTTCCATCCTCTTCTACAATAATTTCAGCATTTTCATGTTTAAAACGTCCTAAAGAAGTCCTTTTAATAGGAATGCTATTAGCATCATAAGGATTAATTTCTACTATCCAACCATAATGACTAGTTTTTTTAAAACCATAACGTTTAAGGGCATCATTAAATTCTAAATTTTCATCAGAACTTCCAAAAAAATCATCAAAATTTTCCTCACAAGTAATATAAGTTCCTCAAGATGTTTGTCCATTAGCACAATTAGCAAAAGTTCCATAAACAAACGAATTATTTTTTAAAACTGCTTTTTTAGCTGCCCCACTAACTTCAATTTTAGTATTTGCATCTATTCTACGATTATATTTAGAATCTAAAATCACAGTCCAATCACTTGTATTTTTTTGAATTTCAAATATACTTACACCTACACTAGCTTGCTCATATAAAACATCTTCTTTATTTAAATTTTTACCTTGATGGTTAAACATAATCTCAGGATTCATATATTCATTATTAACCACTAAAATCCCTTTATTTTTAGAAAGCGGAAAAAAACTCATGCCATCATTATTATCACCAAAAACCAAGCAAGCATTTTCAACTGCACTTTTATTGATTATTTTATTCTCATCATAAGGTTTTGGCCTACTAAAAAGCGGATCTCCCCAAGAAATCAAAACTTTAGCTTCATAACCCTCGAGTACTATAACCTCATCTTTTGTACTTGCTTTTACAGCTTTAAAACCTAATAAATCTTTATCTTGAAATATAGTAGCATTCAAATTTGAATTCGCAAAAAAGCTACCATAGAACCTAAAGCAGAACCTTTTAAAAATAATCTTCTTTCCATATTTTACTCCAATATTAAAAATTTTAAAATAATCTCAATTATAAAAATATTTGGAAACTTCTTGGAAACTTTAAAAACTACACCATTTATTAAAACTAAAATATGATTTGGAGCTTATATTATTAATAAAAACGATAAAATACCTAGTATATCATTAATAATTTTATATTTTATAATTAACTTTAATTAAATGAATTTAATGTATTAAGCTTAATATAGTATAATTACTAAAATTTTAACAAGGAAATATTTTGAAAAAATCAGTTTTTTTTATTTTATTGGGAATTTTATTTTGTACTTTAATACAAGCTAAAAATTTAAAAAATGAAAACCCTTCTATACATTTAGTTAGCGTTAGTATAGCACCTCAAGCATTTTTTGTAAAAAAAATAGCTGCAAATACTCTAGACATTAATATTATATTGCCGCCCAATCACAACGAACATAATTTCGAATTTAAACCAAGCATCATGAAAAAACTTGAAAAAAGCGATATTTACTTTACCATAGGTTTAGAATTTGAAAAAGTTTTTAAAGATAAATTCAAACAAAATTTTCCAAAACTTCAAATTGTCAATATGCAAAAAAATATAGCTTTAATCCCGATAAATGAGGATCATAAACACTCCTATGATCATGAAAATTACGATCCGCATACTTGGCTTGATCCTATCTTAGTACAAACTATGGCTTTAAATATTTATGATATTTTAGCCCAAAAATACCCTCAAAACAAAGACTTATACAAAGAAAATTTAGATAAATTTTTAGCCCAACTAGACAGTTTAAATTTGCAAATTGCTTCTAAATTAGAAAAATTAAAAAACAAAGAATTCGTAGTTTATCATCCTTCTTGGACCTATTTTGCCAAACGCTACAATCTCATACAAATTCCTGTAGAAATTCTAGGCAAAGAACCCAAAAGCAAAGATTTAAAAAATTTAATCACCCTAATGAAAAATAAAAATATCAAAATTATTTTTGTACAAAATAATTTTCCTGAAAATGCCGCAAAGACATTGGCAAAAGAATCCAAAGCCCAAATCTATAAAATAGATCATTTATCTTATGATTGGGAAAATGAGCTTTTAAAAACAGCTGATGCTTTATCTAAAAATTTATAACTGGGTTTTTCATGCTTTTTTTTGAACTTTCTCATCTTGATTATGCTTATGGAAACGAAATCGTTTTGCAAAATATCAATCTAAACTACGACAACAAAGATTTTCTTTCCATCATAGGTCCTAATGGTGCAGGTAAATCTACTCTTATCAAACTTATATTAGGACTTTTAAAATCAAAACATGAGATCAAATTTCACGCCTTAGAAAGAAAACAAATTGGCTATGTTCCTCAACACACTTTAGCCAATCCTAATTTCTATCCTAGAGTTATCGAAATCGTTCTTATGGGACTTATAAATAAAAAAATTTTTGGTTTTTATAGTAAAAAAGATAAAGAAAAAGCCATGCAAGCTTTACAAAGCGTAAACATGCAAGATTTTTGGGATAAAACAATTGATTCTTTAAGCGGAGGACAAAGACAACGCGTTTTCATCGCAAGAGCCTTAGCTAGTGAATGCAAAATGCTGATTTTAGACGAACCCACTGCAAGCGTTGATACCAAATCAGCCATACAAATTTTTGAACTCTTAAACTCATTACACCGCGATGGCATGGGAATTTTACTCGTTTGTCATGATATTAATCTTGTGCTTGCTTATAGCGATAAAATTGCGTATTTAAACAAAGAACTTTTCTTACACACTAATACTAAAGAAAAAGATAAAAGCGTATTTTTAAAACATTTATATGAAAATCATTCCCATTTTTGCGATGTAGAAATGAGTTTAAATTCTTGCTTTTGTGATGAAAAAAATTGCGATAATAAAATATTATGCACACAAGAATTTCAAAAAAGAAATTCAAACAAGCCACAATTCCTAAAAGAAAATTCATCTTTTAAACCTTCAAAGGCAAAACATGCTTGAAATTTTGCATTTCACCTTTTTTCAAAATGCCTTATTAGCAGCAATTTTAGTCAGTATAGCTTGTGGAATCATAGGCACTTTGATTATGATAAACCGCTTATTTTCAATGGCTGGTGCGATAACACATGGGGCTTTTGGGGGTATAGGCTTGGCTTTTTATTTTTCTTTGCCTATTTTACTTAGTACGGGAATTTTTACTTTATTTTTGGCTTTTTTGCTAGCTTTTTTAGCTAAACACTTTGAAAACAGAAGCGATAGCATTATTGCTGTAATTTGGGCTTTTGGTATGGCAGTTGGCATTATTTTAATCGATCTTAGTCCTAATTACAATACGGATTTAATGGCTTATCTTTTTGGAAGCATTTTAGCTGTTGGGATAGAGGATTTATGGCTTATGGGTGCGGTTGATGGGATTGTGGTTGTTTTCATGCTTTTATTTTATAGACAATTTGAATCTTTGAGTTTTGATTTTGAATTTACAAAGGTTCGCGGCATCCCTACAACTTTTTTCCATTATCTTTTAATCGCACTTATGGCCTTTTGCATAGTCATTTCTATACGCCTTGTGGGACTTATTTTAGTAATGGCTTTGCTTAGCATTCCTAGTTTTATTGCAGAAAATTTCAGCAAAAGACTTGGCTTTATCATGATTTTAGCAAGTTTTTTAAGTATGATTTTTTGTATTTTAGGGCTTATACTTAGCTATTATCTTAATCTTTCAAGTGGCGCTTGCATTATAGCTGTGGCTTGCTTTAGTTTTTTAATACATCTTTTTAGAAAAAAACGATAAATGGGTAAAAATAGATGAAAAATACACAGGAGAAAACGGAAGGATAACTGATTTCTTGCCTTATGAAAATGAAAATACAGCATCAGGTATTTACAAACTAAAATTTCATACTAAAGATTATTTTGACAAAAACAATGTAAAATCTTTTTACCCTTACATAGAAGTTGGTTTTAAAACCTCAAAAGATCAAAAACACTATCACGTTCCTTTAACCTTATCTCCATACGGATATTCAACTTATAGAGGAAGTTGAAAATAAGGGCAAAAGCCCTTATGAAATTCACCATTGGATAAAGGTTCTAGCCTTTTTTATATTGCTTATTTTTATGATAAGCTCTTCTTTGTTTTCAAGATCTTCTAAGATTATGTCTTCTTCATCCACTCTGATGATTTTAGCTTTGATTTTTTCTTTTTCATTGGTAGTAATTTTGACATTTTCACCCAAACTTTTTGCAAAATGATCTTTAGTGCTAAGCTTTCTTTCAAGTCCTGGAGAAGACACTTCTAAAAAATACTCCCCACTCACAGGGGATTCAACATCAAAAATAGGGGATAAAATCTCACTCAATCTAGCACAATCATCCAAGCTCACCCCACCTTCTTTCATAACATAAATACGATAAATTTTCTTACCATTCTCACTAAGCAATTCTTGATCATAAAAACTAAGTCCTGCTTCTTGACAGAGGGCTTTAAGATTCATTTTTATCCTTTTTTATTTTTTCAAACAAAGCATCCATATGGTTTTGATACTCAAGTCTGTCATCGAATTTAAAATGAAAATTAGGGCATCTATACCAGCCTTGTTCACTCATGCAATAATTTTGCAAAGCCTTACTAGCTTTTTTTAAAGAATTTAGAATTTTTTCTTGCTCATGGAGATTAAAAAACATCTTATCAAGATATACAAAAGCATCGTATCTGCCTTTTTTACATTCTACATCCACTACACAAAGATTTTTTAAATTTTCATCATCTAAATTGGCTAAAGCCTCAGGTATGAGTTCTTTTAAAATACTTTCTGTGCGAAGCTTTTTAATTTCACTTGGATTCATAGGCTAGCTTGTTCTTGTACTTCTTTATAGCTTTCTATATAATCGCCAACTCTCATGTCCTCACACCCTTCTATACCTACACCGCACTCATAGCCTTTAGCTACTTCTTTAGCATCATCTTTGAAACGTTTTAAAGAGCTTACATTACCTTCATAAATCACAATTCCATCGCGGATAAGACGGATTTTAGCCCCACGATTGATCACCCCTTCAGTTACCATACAACCTGCAATTTGCCCAATTTTTGGCACATTAATAACTTGTCTTATTTGTGCTTGTCCAAGCTGTTCTTCTGAAATAATAGGATTCATCATACCGCCTAATAAAGCTTTAATATCATCTAAAAGATTATAAATGACATTATAGGTTTTAATCTCTACGCCTTTATCTTTAGCGCGTTCTTTAACTTCACCTGTAGGACGTATATTAAAGCCTAAAACTATAGAGTTTTCACTTGCACTAGCAAGTTCGATATCACTTTGAGTGATCCCTCCTACTCCACTATGAATGATATTGACCTTAATTTCATCATTTCTAAGCTTCTCTAAGCTTGCTTTTAAAGCCTCTAAAGACCCTTGCACATCTGCTTTTAAAATAAGAGGTAAAGCCTTTAAATTGCCCTCTTTTATCTTAGCACCTAGTTCATCAATACTGACCTTAGTAGATTTGCTTAATTCTTTTTGACGGTTGTATTCATGACGTTTATTAGCATACTCTCTTGCCTCTTTATCAGTTTTTACAGCAATTAAAATTTCTCCCGCATCCGCAACTTCACTAAGCCCTACAATAACCCCGCATTCACCTGGTTTGATTTCTTTTAAAGCCCTGCCTTGATCATCACTCATAGCACGTACTTTTCCATAAGCTTCTCCTGTAACAACAGTATTACCTACACTAAGCGTGCCATTTTGCACTATGACGGTAGCTACCGCACCACGTCCTTTTTGTATAGAACTTTCAATCACGCTTGCTTTAGCAAAACTTTTTGGATTGGCCTTAAGTTCTAAGATATCAGCTTGTAAAAGAACAATTTCAAGCAAATCTTCAACACCCATTCCTGTTTTTGCCGAAACACCTACAAACTCATAACTCCCTCCCCATTCTACTGGCATGATTTGCATTTCTGCAAGTTGAGTTTTTACCATATCTGGATTTGCTGTTTCTTTATCCATTTTATTAATAGCAATAATAATAGGCACACCAGCTGCTTTTGCATGATTTATAGCCTCTTTAGTTTGAGGCTTTACCCCATCATCAGCTGCTACAACTATAATAACAATATCAGTAATGCTTGCCCCCCTTGCACGCATAGCTGTAAAGGCCTCATGACCTGGAGTATCAATAAAAGTAATCTTACGTCCATTTTTCTCTACCATATAAGCACCCACATGCTGAGTAATTCCACCAGCTTCAGCACTTGCAATACGCGATTTTCTAATATAATCTAACAAAGAAGTCTTACCATGATCAACATGCCCCATGATAGTAATTACAGGAGCTCTAGCAACTAATTCTTTTTCATCTACTTCTTCTTCATAGTCTTTTACATAATCAAATTCAGCTGCTTCATTAATAATATTAATCTCTATACCAAATTCAGCTGCTAAAATTTCAATAGCATCCTCATCTAAAAAATCATTTTTGGTTGTCATCATTCCAAGCATAAAAAGTTTTGAAATGACTTCGCTAGTACTTTTTCCTATTTTATCTGCGAATTCATACACGCGAATTTCTTTAGGAATGAAAACACTGCTGATTTCTTCAACTTCTTTTTTTTCAATTTTTTTAGGTGGTTTTTTACGGCTTCTTCTTTGGATACCTCCTTCATTAGCAAAACCTACAGAATTACCCAAAGCCTGGCGTAAAAAATTAGGCGGTTTTTTACTAGTATTTTGTGGTTTTTCTTGCTCTTTAGTGCTAAAATCAGGCAAAACTACCTCATCTTCATCATCTAAAGAAATATCCCCAAAATCGTGCTCATCTAAAAAATTCATTTTTTCAGCACTTTCTTTTTTAGTTGCAATAAAAGGTTTTTTTTCTTTTTTCTTTTTCTTTAAATTTTCATCAGCGTTTGAAAACATAGTTTTTAAACTCAAACGCTCTTCATTATTAAGGAGAATGTCTTTTGAGTTTTTAACTTCTTCTTTTTTGACACTATTTTCTTCTTCATCTTTTTTCTTCTTGACAATAACAAGTCCACGTCTTTTAGCTAAAGTAGCGCTGGCTAGGCTTTGAGTTTTGTCTTGATTTTCTTGTTTGTTTTGTTTTTTTAAATTGTCTTTTTGACTCGTTTTTTCTTCTTTTATAAGTTCTAGTTTAGGTTTTTCTTCTTTTTTGATTTCAGTTTTTTGAGTTTGGTTAAACTCATCTTGCACTTTTAAATTGCCCTTTTTAGGTTTTTTAATCGTAGTAGTTTTGATATTTTTCTTAAATGTTTCAGGAATTTCTCCTGTTTGTATATATTCATAAATAGCTGCAGCAATCTCTGGTTCTACAGCATTTGAAGCTGTTTTTATCCCAAGTGCTAATTCATTTGCTTTTTCAATAATCTCTTTACTGTCATAACCTAATTCTTTTGCAATTTCATGAATTCTAATTTTTGCCATTTAAAAATATCTCCTTAAGTCCTTGCTGAGTGATTTTAGTATTTAAATTTTTACATATTTTAGAAAATGCCCTTTGTAAAATTTTATCTTGCTTTTCAATGCAATTTTGACACAAATATAAACTCCTACCGCATTCTGTTTTAGTACTAATGTCCCCTAAAACGATTTTAAATCTTAATAATACGTTCTTCTCAAAGCGGTTTTTACACACTATGCACATTCTAATTGGTATATGTTTTTTCAAAATTATATCTTTTTTTTATATTTTTTAGCAAATTTCAAAGCCATTATTATCAAATTCTAGATACTGCACACGAAAATCCTTAAATTTGGCTTGCATTTTTAAAAACAAAGCCTTTGCATCATCTTTATAAGCTAAAGAAAAAAAACTCGATCCCGAACCTGAAAGTGTACTCATCAAAGCTTTATTTTCTAAAGCAAATTTTTGCACTTCAAAAAGTTCAGGTAAATTTTTCATACGATTGATTTCATGAAGCTTATCTTTGCTTGCAAATTTTAAAAACTCATATTTTTTTTCTAAAAAACAAGCACTTAAAAAAGAAGCATGAGAAAGATTAAAAACAGCATCATTAAAACTTAAATTTTTAGCCAAAGCTTTACGCGATTGCTCTGTATTCATAGCTAAATTAGGGATCACAATCACAGCTGCTAAATCTTGATCGATTTCTTTTTTAATACTATAGATTTTATTTTTTTCTACCAAAGAACACACAAAACCACCCAAAGTAGCAGGAGCGATATTATCAGGATGATTTTCATAATGCAAAGCCTCATCTAAAATACGTTCTTTTTCAACCTTAAATCCACTCATACAATAAGCACTAACAATAGCACCCACAATCACCGCAGAAGAACTACCCAAACCTCGTGATAAAGGAATATTATTTTGAAAAATAAAACGAAAATTATCTCTTTTTCCGCTTAGTTTTTCATAAATTTCATAAAAAATATTTACAAAAATATTATTTTTTTTTAAAAAAACAATATCACTGCCTTCCCCTGCTATACTAATACTAAAAACACTTGATTTTTGGATTTGTGTTTGGTTAAAAAGCTTTAAACTGAGTCCTAAACAATCAAAACCTGGTCCTAAATTCGCACTTGTAGCAGGAACTAAAATTTTCAAAATTTATCCTAAATTGCATTTAAAAAATAAAAAGGAAGATTATCATTATTTAGTTTAAGATCTTGTAAATTTTTAGGTAAAAAGAACTGTGCTGGGATATTTTGTTCTAAAACAATTTCCTTATCTTTATATACAAAACAAAAATTTTTATTCGCACTAATAGGTTTATAACCATTTAGTTCAAAAGCACTCACAGCAAATAAAGGAATATTTTTTACTATACTTAAAGTTTTCAAGCTTACATAAGAAATTTTAATACCCATATAAGAACCTGGACCATTAGCATAAATTAAACTTGTAAAATTGTATTTGCGTAAAAGTTGATCCAAAATTTTTGGTAAAAATTCGCTGGCTTTTTCCTCGCTTGTATAGCTTTGAACAAGTTTATCATCTTGATAAATTCCAATCATTAAAGGCTTAGATAAAGCATTAAGCAAAAGAGAGGTTTTTATGCAAATACCTTTTCATAAGCTTTTTCATTAACTTGCTCAAGACTTACAATCTCATAAGCATCTTTGTCTTTTAATACTTCTTTAGTCAATAAATGATTTAAATAATGGCTTCCTGCAAAAGAGACATAATCACCAAAAACACGATATCCAAGTAGAGTCAAATCCCCAATAGCATCTAAAATCTTATGCCTTACAAATTCATCTTTAAAACGCAAGCCTTCAGGATTTAAAATACGATTTTCATCTACTACTACAGTATTTTCTAAACTCCCTCCAAGACCTAAATTCATGCTTCTAAGTGCCTGAACATCTTTTAAAAATCCAAAAGTTCTTGCTCTTGCTATATTTTCTATATAATTTTTCTTGCTAAATTCAAAATTATAATTTTGCTCTCCTATAACGGCATTATCAAATTTAATAGTATAATTGATACAAGGATTTTTAGTAGGACTTAAACGCACGAATTTATTACCATCTCTTACTTCTACAGCTTTTTTAATCACCATAATTTTTTTAGGTGCATCAAGCTCTTTTACCCCCGCTTCATCAAGCATCATACAAAAACTAATGCTTGAACCATCCATTACAGGTGCTTCATTAGCGTTTAAAACAACGCGGATATTATCAATCCCATAAGCATTAATCGCACTCATTAAATGCTCTATGGTTGAAACAAAGCCTCTTTCATCACCTAAAACCGTTGCCATTTGCGTATTAATAACATTTTGAGGAATGGCTTTATAACTAGCATTTAAATCACTTCTAAAAAATACTATACCACTATTAGATTCTAAAGGCTCTAAAGTAATTTCTATAGGTTCGCCTTTATGAAGTCCTATACCCACACCTTTTACAGTTTTTGCTAAAGTTAATTGTTTCATTAATTTTTCCCTAAAATTATCTTTCTAGCGTCATTTAAGACATTATAAATATTATTTTCTAGCCATTTTTTATCTTGCCATTGTTCAGGGCGTGTTTCAACGCCTTGAACTAAAATTCCAAAATGCAAATGATCCCCCAATGCCAAACCACTTGTGCCTGTGTTTGCTATAACACTTTGCTTGCTTATTTGCTCACCTTGATCGACATTTTTGGAAGAACAATGCCCATAAAGACTATAAACTCCAAAACCATGATAAATAATTAAATTAAGTCCATAAATCCCATTTTCTTGTGCAAATACAAGCTCACCTGCATTATTACTTATAATAGGTGCTTGTGCCACACTTGCTAAATCAAGTCCCATATGATAAGAATCACTTATAAATTGTCCTTTATAAGAATAATACCTATGATCAGCAAAATCCGCCACTTTCATACCGTTTTTAAGCGGTAAAAATAAATCTAAATTAAAATGACCAAATCTTTCTTCAGGCACCTTAGAAGTAATCTCATGGATCAATTTTTCATTACTATTTCTTAAAGTTTCATTGACAAATTTAAATTTTTCATAACGATTAAAATTATTATCTTTAGGTGCGTATTGATTAGCCAAATCTTCAATCTTTCCATCTAAAAACTTATCCGTAAGATTGATATTAGAAACGCGATATTTGCGATTTGAAAAATAATACCTTATGCGTTCTTTAGAAATATTACCCGCTTTATCGCTAGCAATGACAAAAGCACGAAATTCTTCATCTCTTGCATCCCAAGCAATTAAAGCCGCATAATAGCCTTCCTTGATATAAGGAGTAGCTTTAAAAATTTTTCCTTTGTTAGTTTGTATATATACTTTATCTAAATTGCTATCTTTAGCTTCAAAGACAACAGCTGCAGCACCACCTTGTTCGATTTGATAGGAATTGCTTATGATATTAATTTTTGGTGCAGTAGTGTCTATTAATACAGTAATTTGCTTTCTTGCTTCATTGCCATTAAAGAAATTCCAAAGACTATTATCTTTAGCTACGACTTCTAAAACAAAAGACTTCACATTTTCTTTGTATCCGAATTTAGGCAAGGCAATTTGCAAAGTCAGATCTTTTAAATCAGATATTTTTTCATCAGCTATGACCATAGTATTATTATTGTCTTTATGCAATATGATTTGGACATTTTTAATAGCACTCTCATCGTCTTTGACATGGACTAAAATAGGCTTTTTAAGATTAGTATATATAATATCAGGCATTAAAATTTGTGGTGGATTTTTTTCAAAAATACTTAATTTTAAAATGGAAAAAATTAAAATTATTATCAAAAATACAAACAAAATAAATAAATAAATTTTGCCCTTTTTTCTTATCATCAATACTGCCTTAAAGATTTTGTGTAAATTCTATTATATTCTTAGTAAATATCTAGTAAATTCACAAAATTTCCCTTAAAGTATTAGCCTGTTGCATCCATTGTATTAATTCCTCTTTATTACCGGATAAAATCATTTGTTTACAACGCTGCAATTCTTGCTGAAAAAAATCAATAGAACTTAACAAATTATCTTTGTTTTGCAAAAAAATACTCTCCCACATTTGCGGTGATGATTTTGCAATCCTACTCATACCCTTAAACGACCCACCTGCTAAATGGACAATATTTCTTTTATCTTCCTCTTTCATTACAAAATTAGCTAAAGAAAAGCTAATAACATGAGGTAAATGTGAAATAATAGCTGCGTGATGATCATGAGCTTTACTATCCATAAAAACAATTTTCATCCCTAAATGAGAAAAGATTTCCACAGCCCTTTTTTGATGGCAATGATCTGCTATTTCACTATCACAAAGCACACAAACTGCATCCTTATAAAGTTCTTTAAAAGCCGCCTTTGGACCACTATTTTCTGTACCTGTCATAGGATGTGCAAAAAGGGTTTGTTGGATTAAATTTTTAGGCATACTTTCTATAATTTTCCTTTTTGTGCTTCCAAGTTCTATAATTGTTACACTAGAAGGCAAATTAACGAGTTTTTGTAAAATTTCGATAATAGCATTCACAGGAGTTGCAATAAAAACAATATCACACAAACCCAAATCTTTCAATTCTATTAAATCATGTATAAGCCCTAAATTTAAAGCATCTTGTTCATTTTCTTTATTTAAATCCATACCATAAACACAAGATATAAGCTTATTTTCTTTCAGACAAAGGCCTAAAGATCCTCCCATAAGCCCAAGCCCTATAATTGCTATTTTCATACTTTATCGCCTTATTTTTTATTAAATTTTTTTTGCTATTATACAGCTTTTAATAAAGCTTTAGGTTAAAGATCGATGAAAAAACATTTTATTAGTATTTGTGCTTTAGCTATCATGGCTCATGCAAGCACTATCAAGGATATCAAATTTACAGGATTACATTATTTATCAAATACAAGTGCTCTTAATATTACAGGACTTAAAATAGGAGAAAAAGTCAATCTTGAAAAAATAAATACAGCTATTGTTAATCTTTATAAGCAAAATTATTTTGAAAATATTGCCGTAGAAGAAAAAAATGGAATTTTAGAAATCATTCTTACTGAAAAACCCACTATAGCAAAAATCACTATAACAGGTATTGCTTCTAATGATAGAAAACAGCTTGAAAGTATTTTAGGGATTAAAAGGGGCACTTTATTAGATGAAAAAAGTATAAAAGAAGCCATTGAACGTATCAAAGCTTACTATGAAGCAAAAAGCTATTTTGACACCATTGTAGAATACAAAAAAAAGACTTTAGAAAATACAGAGGGATTAGAATTAGAATTTATAGTAAATCGCGGTGAAAATATTATTATTAACAATGTCCATTTAAGTGGTGCTAAAAACCTTTCTTATTCTGATATAGAACCTGCTGTAGTCAATAAAGAAAAAGAATTTATGGGTTGGATCTGGGGAAGGAATGATGGGAAATTAAAGGTTTTTGAACTAAGTAATGATAGTTCAAGGATTACTGATGAATACATGAAAAAAGGCTATTTAGATGTTCAAGTCTCTCCTGCTTATCTTAAAACCTACACAGATACCTATGAAGCCGATTTAACATATTTTATTAAAGAAGGAAAATCTTATAAAATTAAAAATATAAGCATAGAAAACCCTTTATTTGACGAAAAACAAAATGCGCAAAACGTCAAAGACTTACAATCTAAAATTGGCAAAGTTATTAATATAGAAAATATTAGAAAAGATATTAAAAACATAGAAACGCAAAGTGCGGATTTAGGTTATGCATTTGCAGAAGTGTATCCTGATATCCAAAAAAATGATCAAACCCAAGAAGCCACAGTAACTTTTAAAGTCATTCCTCATGATAAAGTTTACATTAGAAATGTGATTATTTCAGGCAATTCTCGTACAGTTGATCGCGTAATACGCCGAGAATTATACCTAACAGAGGGCAATTTATACAATCGTACGGATTTAAGCGAATCAAAAAATGCCTTAAGAAGAACTTCTTATTTTGATGATGTCAATATCAAAGAAGAAAAGATTGATAATACACATATTGATTTAATCGTTGATGTTAAAGAAGCCTCAACAGGTGCTATTTCAGGGGGTATTGGCTATGGATCTAGTGATGGAATTTTACTTAATGCTTCATTATCAGATACTAATATCTTTGGATCAGGGATAAAAAGCTCTATAAGTGTTGATAAAAGTGATGAAACCTTATCAGGAAGAATCAGTCTTATCAATCCAAGGGTTCTTGATAGTCAATACAGTCTTGGTGGGACACTTTACTCAAATGACTATGAATGGGATAATTACTCAGAAAAAAATTACGGTTTTGATATCACAGTTGGACATCAATTTAAAAGGTATTATAATATAAGCCTAACTTATAATCTTGAACAAAGCGATATTTATCATTTAAGCCCTACGCTTTTAAGAACAGGATATGAACTTGGTAAAAGCATTAAAAGCTCTATAATTCCTACAATTAGTTTTAATAACACGGATGATTATTACTTACCACGATCAGGTATTATAGCTTCAACAAGCCTAGAATACGCTGGATTAGGGGGAGATCAAAAATTTATCTCCTCAAGCTCTAAATTCAATTTTTACCAAGGCTTAGAAGATTTCATAGGGTATGATTTAATTTACCGCTACAAAGCTAGCTTTTATAAAGTATGGGATAAAGGCTATTTACCTATTAACCAAAGAATTTATTTAGGGGGTATACGAACCATCCGTGGCTTTGAAAATAGGACTGTAAGCCCTAAAAACCAATGGGGCGATGAAATAGGAGGAAACATAGCTTTCGCCAACTCTGTGGAACTTAGCTTTCCTTTAATTGATAGAATTAAACTTCGAGGCAGTATATTTTTTGATTACGGTATGATAGGACGCAACAGTTTAAATGAAATTAAAAGAATGAGTACAGGAGTTAGTATAGAATGGATTACTCCTATTGGTCCTTTACAACTCGTTTTTGCCAAACCTCTTAATGATAAAAAAGACGATGATACTAATAGTTTTGAATTCAATCTTGGAACGCGATTTTAAAAATGAAAGAATTCTTAGATGCTTGTTTTGATGCTAATTGGCAAATCTACAAGTATCTTAACAATATCCCTCAAGAAGATCTTGGGTTTTGTTCTAAGCTAGGATATGATAATAATCAAGCTTACAAGCTAGATTTAAATTGTGAAAAAATTTTTATAAAATATCTTAGCCATCTTGGTCAGATCTTTTCTGAAGAAAGTGGTTTCATCGGAAAGACTCACCCTACACAAATCATTCTTGATCCTCTAGATGGAAGTTCAAATTTTGTTTCTAAAATACCCTTTTATGGTACTTCTATAGCACTTATAAAACAAAATCAAGAAAAAAGTGCTTTCGTATGCAATCTCATCACACAAGAAATTTTTGCTTTTAGCAACAACCAAGCTCTAAAATCAAAGCTTTCTAATCCACGCTACTTAGCCTTAAAACCCTATCCTTTTTCTAAGATAGGTATAGTTGAAAAAATAGCCCTTTATCCTGAAATCCTTAGCTTTTTATCAAAAAATCAATTAAAATTCCGCTCTTTAGGTGCAACAGCCCTAAGTCTTGCTTATGCATCTTATTTTAGTTTTGTTTTAATTTGCGGAAAGACACGAATTTTCGATACAGAAGCTGCCTTAATAATCAATCAAAATTTGCATTTGGAAAAAAATGAAAATTTCACTCTTCTAAGCCAAGATAAGAAAATTTTTGATATAATTTTAGGATTTTTAAAAAATAATTAGGTGTAAGATATGAATTTTACAGATATTTTTTCAAAGATAAGAAGAAAACAACCTAGCACAAAAGAAGCTCCAAATCACTGGGTCAAATGCCAAAGCTGCCATGCTTTGATGTATTATAAAGAAATACAAGCTTGCTTTAATGTTTGTCCAAAATGCAACTATCACATGAGAATTTCAGCTAATGATCGCATTCAACTTCTAAGCGATGAAGGGAGTTTTATCGAACATGATGCCAATTTACAAGCCATTGATCCTTTAAAATTTGTAGATAGCAAATCTTATAAAAAACGCCTTAGTGAAGGAGAAAGTAAAACAAGTAGAAAAAGTTCTGTAATCAGCGGAGAATGCACAATTAATGGCCTTAAAATTCAGCTTGTCGTATTTGATTTTTCATTTATGGGGGGTTCTTTAGGATCGGTTGAAGGCGAAAAGATTGTACGCGCCATACAAAGATCTATCACAAACAAAAATCCTCTCATTATAGTAAGTGCAAGTGGTGGAGCTAGAATGCAAGAAAGCACCTATTCTTTAATGCAAATGAGTAAAACTAGTGCCGCACTTAAGCTTTTAAGCAAAGAAAAACTCCCTTATATTAGCGTTTTAACCGATCCTACTATGGGAGGAGTGAGTGCTTCTTTTGCTTGGCTTGGAGATTTAATTATAGCTGAACCTCAAGCTTTAGTAGGATTTGCTGGGGCAAGAGTTATTAAACAAACCATAGGATCAGACTTGCCTGAAGGCTTTCAAAAAGCAGAATTTTTACTAGAGCATGGACTTATAGATGCTATAGTTGAAAGAGGCGAACAAAAACAATATCTTTATGATGTATTGAATTTTTTTAGTGGAAAATAATTTGCAAGTTAATATCTTTTGCATTCAAAAAAATGATGAATTTAGTACTCTAAATGAAAAATATTCTAAACTCATTTGCAAATACGCTACTTTAAAAGAATTTAATATTTTTAATAAAAAAATAGCCCACGCTCAAAAATTAGGTCCCATGCAAGCAAAAAAAAGCTATGAAGAAGCTATTATTCCCTATAAAAAAGGTTATTGTATGGTTCTTGATGAAAGAGGAAAAAATCTCACAAGTAAGGAATTTGCAAAATTAATTCAAGATAAAAACGAAATAAGTTTTTTTATAGGTGGTGCTTATGGTTTGAGTGAGGAATTTGGTTGTAGTTTTGACTTTAAGTTTTCATTAAGCAAGCTTACTTTAGCACATCAATTTGTAAAAGCATTACTTTTAGAACAAATTTATCGTGCTTTTTGTATTAATAATCATCACCCTTATCACAAATAGAAAGTTTCAAAATGAAGAAAAACGAAATACAATATTTTAAAAATATCTTAGAAGAAAGACAAAAAACTATCATAGAAAATTTACAAAGTAATTCCAATGAAATAGAAGCTCTTCACAATAGCGTTCCAAGCGATAGTGTTGATTTTTCTGTTATAGAAACAGGTTCACAAATTGATTTTGCAATCAGCACAAATCTTAAAGAAGAACTTCTAGAAATTAAAAATTCTTTGGAAAAAATCAAAAAAGGCAACTATGGCATTTGTGAAGCTTGTGACGATGAAATCGACACTAAAAGGCTCAAAGTCAAACCACACGCAAAATATTGCATCACTTGCCGTCAAATTGCAGAACAAGGAAAAAAACATGAAAATTAAACTCTTCTTATTTGCAAGTTTCATCTATATAATGCTTATTTTCGCTTTTGCTTGGTATTTAGAACTAGGCTATTATACTTTAAACATCTATACTAAGACTTTTGAACTTCCTGTTATGATATGGTTAATAATTCCTTTATGTATTTATGCAATTTTGAGTGTTTTTCATATGACATTTTATAGCTTTTTACGTTATTTAAAACTAAAGCATTTTTTTAAAGACGCAGCTAAATTTGAAAACTATACTCAAGATTTATTGCTTCAAAAGGATCTTAAAACTACTTTTCAAACAAAAGAATTTCGAACTATAGCTCAGTTTTTTAAGACTCTAAAAACGCATGAAAAAATTCCTCATTTAAATAAAATCAATGAAATTTTAGATCTTCTTGATGGTTTAAATAAAAATGAATATTTCAATCTTAGCAAATTCAAACTTCAAAACAACAATGCCTTATTTTTACAAAACGAAAAAAACCGTCTTAAAAACGACATAAACTATGCTTACACTAAAGTCAAAAACCTTGATGAAATCAAAGACGAATATGAAGAAATCGCCTTTAACACCTTAATCCAAAAAGCGAACTACGAACAGATTAAAAATATAAAAATCGCTAAAAAACCTTGTCATATCCTTACTCTTATTAAACGTTTTAAAGAAGGAAATTTAGAATTAAATGCTGCAGAATACGAGATTTTACTCTCTTATAATAAGCTTAGCGAAGAAGATTATCTTAATATAGCAAAGCTAAGTACTAAGCTATTAAATCCTGATGCACTTATAGGAATTTTTAGCAAAATTAAAAATGAAAAAAGCGAGGCTTTAAAAGCATATTTATATCTTTTAGCTGAATTAGGACTCTTAGATGAGTTAAGAGGACAAATTCACAATGATAAAAAATTTAACGAATTTCAAGCTTTTTTAATACTTCGTGAAAAAAATATTAAAATAGATCTTAATCAACTCATACAATGATAGATTTTAGCAAAAAACCTTTATTTTTAGCGCCTATGGCAGGATTTTCTGATCTGCCTTTTCGCAATGTGGTGAAAAAATTTGGTGCGGATGTAACTTTAAGCGAAATGATAAGCTCAAATGCCCTAGTTTATGAAAGCTCTAAAACCTTACATATGCTAAAACGTGCCCAATTAGAAAGTCCTTATATAGTTCAAATTGCAGGATCAGATAAAGAAGTGATTAAAAAAGCCGTGCATATTCTTAATGAAATGGTTTTCATTGATGGCATTGATTTTAATTGTGGCTGTCCTGTAAATAAAGTTGTTAAACAATGTGCAGGCAGTGCTTTGCTAGAAAATTTAGAACTTTTTAAAACCCTTGTAGGTGTGATTAAAGAAAATAATAAAAAAAGTCTAACAAGCGTGAAATTCCGCCTTGGTTTTAATGAAAAATACCCTGAAAAAATAGCTCAAATTTGCCAAAGCTTAGGAGTAGGTTTCATAAGTATCCATGGACGCACAAGAAAACAACTTTATAGCGGCAAGGCTGATTATGAATCTATAGCTAATGCTAAAGCAAGTGTACAAATCCCTGTCATTGCTAATGGTGATATTAACGCACAAAATGCCAATGAAGTTTATAATATCACCCAATGTGATGGACTCATGATAGGACGTGCAAGCATTGGAAATCCTTGGATCTTTCATGAAATTAAAAGTGGTAAAAAAGTGGATGAAAATTTAAAAAAAGAAATCATACTCACACATTTTGATGAAATGATAAAGCATTATAAAGATCAAGGTGTAAGTATTTTCCGCAAGCATTTGCACGAATATTCTAAAGGATATAAAGACGCTTCAGCTTTTAGAGATGAAATTAATCATATTACTACAGTACAAAAAATGAGAGAAACAATACAACTTTTCTTTTAAAACCATAGTTTTTATCCTAAAGTACGTATAATTAAGCTTTTAGGCAAGTTAAAATGCTCTATAAGCTCTTTTTCTTTTTGTCTCATTTCGCCTTTATCTGTTTCATGATCAAAACCCAATAAATGAAGCATAGCATGAATAAAAAGCAAGCTTAGTTCTTCTTCATAACTATGGCCTAAATCCTTTGCTTTTTGCTTTGCTAAATCTGTATTAATCACAATAGAACCTAAAGGCACATTCTTACCGACATTTTCTAAAGGAAAAGAAAGCACATCTGTAGTTTTGTCTTGTTTTCTTTGAACAAAATTAATCTTTTGCATGCCTTCATTATCAACAAAAACAAGCTCTACATCCTTAGGACTTAAAAAACATGCTATTTCTTCTAAAAAATCGCATTTTTCCTCGCTTAATATCACAAACCCTCCTTAATCAAATGATATAAATTGTGAATTTCTTCATCATTAAAAACCGCACAATTTTTACTCGTATAAAATTGCATCAAACGCTCTTGTGCGAATTCAAAACCCAAAGCACAATAAGAATGAGATGGCAAAAAAGCCCTCACTAAAGTAATATGATTTTGAATTTTTTCATCACAAGCAAAACAGATGAATTCTTTATGCAATCTTCCTTCAAATTCTAAAATTTTAAGATAAGCATCAACAATCACACGTTTTGGGTTTTGTTTTTCAAATCTTTTCACGCATTCTTCAAGCAATTTAAAATAAAAATCATCAAGCTCTTCAACTTCTTTTAAATGCTTATATAAAAGACGGATGAACTCTTGCCAAAGCAACATTTTTTCCCTTTGCATGATCCATAAAAAACCCAAATGTAAAACATCTTTAAGTCTGGGCAAAAAACTAGGATTTTCTTCTAAAGCAAAATCAATTTTATAACCGCTTAAAATACTAGAGTGTCTAAGCCCATAAAAACGATAAGCTTTTATAAGCATTTTAGGACTTAAAATATAAACGATTAAATCCTCATCTTTAACTTTTTGAGTATGCAATATAAAACCTTGCATTAAAGTATTTCAATACCATAAGTTCTTAATATGTCAAAAGCAGATTTTTCTAATTTTTCATCAAAACTTGCACTTAAATTTTGGTGCAAGATAATTCTTGAGTTTGGCTTAGCACTAAAAGCTAAAATGATATTGCAAAATACACAAATATGAGAAACCAAACCTGCAAAATGGATCTCTTCATAAGAACTTTTGTGTATAAAATTTGCCAATTCCAAACTTCCAAAAGTATCTTTTAAAAAAATCCTATAAGCTTTTTGTAAAAAAGGTTCAAAATCTTTAGGCATGTACCAACCAAAACTTCCTTTTATACAGTGCTTTATAGGTAAATTTAAACCCTCTTTAGTTTGAAGGTAATTCTCATCATGCGTATCAAAAGTAAAAAGCAAATGCGTGGTATTAAAATCAATATCTTTTAAAGTTTCAAGAATATTTTTTTTGATTTTTAAAGCTTTTTCAAAGCCCAAACTTCCATCGATAAAATCGTTTTGATAATCTATTAAAACAAAAGCTTTTTTCATATATTATGCCTTTTGCGACCAAAAACTCTCCATATGTAAATTGGCAAAAGCGGTTTTTAAGCTGGTAAAAAGCTTAGGGTATTCTTTCTCTAAATTGCTTAGAATTTGTTTCATCTCTTCTCTTGCATGCGGAAATTTCACATTTTTTTCACTCAATCTCATACCAGGACAAAACTCATTGCCTATAACACTCAGTCTATTTTGTATAGCATTATCTCTTAATTGTCTTTCGCGTACGAAAATTAAAGGGCGTATCACACTCACACCACGTTTACTTTGATAAATAGGCGTTAAAGTCCTTAAAGCTCCATTATGAATAAAATTCATAAAAAAGCTTTCTGCAGCATCATCTAAATGATGTGCTATAGCAAGTTTATTAAAACCTTTTTCAAGTGCATAAGTATATAAAGCCCCACGACGCATTCTTGAAAAATAACTACAAAAACTCGAATTTTCTCTTATAGTATCAGCTGAAATTTCATAAATATTAGAATCAAGCACACTGTGTTTAATACCATGTTCTTTACAATGATCATGAAGTTTAGAATAATCCTCCCCCATACCATAGCTTAAAGTTACAGCCTCAAATTCGAAGTTAAAAGGCACATGCGCTTGCATACGATTTAAAAGATGAGCTAAAGCTAAAGAATCCTTACCTCCACTAAGCCCTAATAAAACACGATCGCCATCTTTAATAAGGCCAAATTTAGCATTAGCTTGCGCTACTTGCCGTATGAGTTTTTTACTAAGATTTATCATAATTTCTCACACATTTTAAGGACAAAATTGGCTGAAATTTTAGCAGAATTATTAACAAATTCATCAAAATCAAATTCTGCTTTTTCTCCTGCTTTATCACTCATTGCTCTTAAAATAAAACAAGGCACTTTTAAAGCATCACATACCAAAGCCACACTCGCACCTTCCATTTCACAAGCATCAGCATTAAAAATTTCTCTGATCTTTGCTTTTTTTACTTCATCACAAATAAATTCATCCCCCGTTGCAATAATCCCTGCACGAAGCTTAATATTTAATTCTTTAGCAACTTCTAAAGCACAATGATTTAATTTTTCATCAGTCTTAATAAAAATTTCATTACCCGGAACAAAACCCAAAGGATGACCAAAAGCAGTGATATCAAGATCGTATTGTACTAATTCATTTGCATACAATAAATCGCCAATTTCAAGCTCAGGATTAAATGCTCCTGCAACACCGGTAAAAAGCAAAACTTGTGCACCAAATTTTTCTATCATCACACTCGCACTTAAAGCAGAGTTCACTTTACCTATTTTAGAATATGCTAGAATAAGTTCATGATTTTTATAGTGTGCAAAATAATAAGTATTGTTAGCATATTCTATTTTTTTATAATCTTTAAGTATTTCAAGCAAAGGAGTAATTTCCTCACTCATGGCACCTAAAATCGCTATTTTCATGATATAACCTTTAAAAATTTATCAATATCATCCATATTTGTCAAAGCATAAGTTTCTTTTGAAGTAATTTTTTTATTTAAACCTTTAAGCACATTAGCACCAAATTCAACAAAACAATCAAGTTCGTTTTCACAGGCTTTAATGCTTTGTTTATAAAGTACAGGTGAAATAAGCTGTGCTTTTAGCAAAACAAGGGCTTCTTCTTTACTTGTATAAGCTTTAGCATTGACATTAGACAACACGGTTTTAAAATTCGGCTTTAATACCTTTTCAAGCTCGGCAAAAAGCTTATTTGAAGCATTTTCTAAAAGCGGACAATGACTGGCTACACTCATATTTAAAAGCATAACTCTTTTAGCGCCTGCGTTTTTAAAAACATTTTCATAATTGATTAAATCAGATTTTAAACCCGCTACAACCACTTGTCCATCACAATTATAATTTGCAGCAAAAATTTGTTTATTTTCTTCTATAGCCTTTTGGCAAAGTTCTTCTACAAGAGTATCATCAAGACCTAAAATCACCATCATACCTGCTTGAATTCTAGCACAATCTTCTTGCATAAATAAGCCTCTTTTATTAACCAAAGAAAGGGCTTGTAAAAAATCAAAAGCACCATTAATAGCCAAAGCACAAAATTCACCCAAAGAATGCCCCAAAGCTAGCTTAGGATTTAAATCAGATTTTTTTTCCAATAAAACACTATAAGCCATTAAAGAATTTAAAACAATAGCAGGTTGGGTAAATTGGCTTTCATTAAGTTGATCATTTTGTTTAAAAAGTAAATGCTTGAAATCAATTTTACAAAAATCGCTTGCGTTTTGAAGAAGTTCTTTAGCTTTTATAGAATTTTCATAAAAGTCTTTTCCCATACCAAGACTTTGCGATCCTTGACCTGGAAATATAAATGCAATATCCATTAGTGACAAGCGCATCCACCGCCACAACAACCACCATTTCCATGATGATGTTCATGTCCACTTGCACAACCACAGCTATGAGCTTGCGCAATAACACCTGTTAAAATTTCATCTTCACTGGCTGCTCTAACATCTACAATATTTAAAGAAAAAAGCAAATCACATCCTGCATAAGGATGATTATAATCTATAGTCACATCATTTTCACCAATTTGTTTTACAGTAACACGCACACTTTCGCCATTTTCACCTTCACCAAAAAGCTCCATACCGATTTTTAAATCAATACCTGCAAATTGCTCTTTTGGCAAAGTCTGCACAGCATTTTCATCATACTCACCTAAAGCTTTTTCTTTTTTAATTATAATATCAGCATTACTTGGACAATCAAGCTTCATTACTTCTTCTTCTAAACTTTCTAAAATTTGACCTTTACCCAAAATAAAAGAAATAGGCTGGGAATGAAGATTTGATTCTAAAATTTCATTGGTATTTGCATTTTTTAACTCATAAAACATTGAAACTACACTATTTTTTTCTATGGCCATTTTATCTCCTTGATTTATTTTCTATTTGGCGAAGCCTTTGCTTCAGGTGAATTAGGATAATTACTCTTTAAAGCTTTATAAAAACCATTAGCCGTTTTTATATCTCCTAATTTATCCAATGCAATAGCAGTATGATATAAAAGCTTTGGAAAATAATCTCCCTTTGTACTTAAAGAAGAACTTTTTTTATAATAAATTATTGCATTATTATAATTTTTTTTCTTATATTCTATTTCACCTAGCCAAAAATGCGATCTTGCAGGCTTATACTGTTTTAGTATAAGAAAATTGAATTTTGCTTTAGCATCTTCAAAAGCATCTTTATCAACATCTTTTATTGCTAATTCTAAAATTTCATTATTTTGTTTCTTTTTCCAAGAATCATCAATTTGCTTTATTTTATCTTCTTGTGTGCTATTATTTTCTACAGTAATATTTTTATCTTGTGTTGTTAAAGCAACAGTAGAAGGATTATTTAAAATACTTAAATTTCCCTCATTAGACTCATTTTTAGGAATATTATTTGCATTAATAGCATCCACTATAGAACTAAGTTCAGCTAAAATTTTTTTCACTTGCTTATTGTTAGCTTCTTGAATTTTTCTGCTTTCTTCAACATAAGCTTTTAATTTTTGAATTTCTGCACTGAGATTATTTTCGACATTTTGACTGTTTTGTTCAAGCTGAGTTAATCTAGCATTTGATTTAGCATATTGGGAATTTATACCCTCTAAAGTACTCTGTAAGCCTTCAACTCTTTGATTGACTTCATTAATCCTTGCATCTACTTGGATGCTTTGATCATTTAAACTGTCTAATTTTTCTTTAAACAACTTTTCATTTGAGGTTAAGCCATAAGAAGAATTACTTGTTAGATCTCCTGCATCAAAAGCAGAACTTTCAGCATAAAGTAGAGTAGCCCCTAAAAAGGCTACTATAAATATTTTTTTCATTAATTATCTTGATAGTTTAAATTCAGCACGACGATTTTGTGCATCGCAAGCTTTAGTTTTTTCTGTACACACAGGATTGGTTTCTCCATAACTTTTAACTGCAATCCTATCAGCACTTACACCTTTAGCAATCAAAGCTTCTTTTACCGCTTTAGCTCTTTTTAAACCTAAAGCTTGATTGTATTCATCTGTTCCCCACTCATCACAGTTTCCTTCAACAGTAATATTAACACCACTTACTTCAGTATTGAAAATTTCTGCATTTGTACTAATAGTGTTTTGCATATCAGAACGAATATTAAATTTATCAAAATCAAAATATACTTTATTTAAAGTATCATTAAGCTGAGAAATTTTAGAATCAATATCCCATCCATCAATCCCACCTGAACCACGATTAGAATCGACACTACTATCGCTACTTACGCTAGTACTTTTCGTACTACAACCGCTAATAACAACCGCAAGAGCTGTAATGGAAGTAAAAAGAATTTTTTTCATTTATGACCCTTTCAAAGTTAATAAATTCTTTAACATTATATCTTAATTTTAATTAATTTTTACCTAAAATTGAAATTTTACCAATCAATTGATTGAATTTTACCAACTTTAAGAGGGAAATAAAAAGTCTTATTTGCATTAACACGAATAACACCTAAAGCACTTTGCATACCAAGGTATTTAATAAATACTATACTCCCACCATCACTAGAAAATCTTGGAAATAAATTCTTTCCATTTGCGGTTAACTGACGTATATAATCACTATGAATTGACATTAAATAAATATTAAACACACCTGCTTGATTAGGTTCACGACTTGAATAAACTAAAAAATCTTTATAAGTAGAAACTGCTGAATTATTCCTACCATGAAAAACAACTTGCTCAATGCTGCCATTATTTAAATCTTTCATAAAAATATTAGGATAACCCAAACGATCACTTACAAACACTATCTTACTATCATCTAAACCAATAAAATTCCCATTGACATCAATACCAGAATAAGTAGTAAGCTGCGTTAAAACTTTAGAATTTAAATCATACAAATAAACATCAGGCTGATCTTTTGGTGCCATAGTAACAAGCAATTTAGTCCCATCTGCATTTACATCACTCGCTACAACCATACCTCCACTGGATAAAATCTTGCTTGCTTTATTAACGTTTAAATCATAACGGTACAAGGTAGGTTTATCATGATCATAAGCTGTATAATAAAATAAAGTTTGTTCTTTATTTCCCCATTTTGGGAATAAATTAAGCCCACCATCAACAATAATTTTTTGATAAGTCAAAGTATAATCAGCCATAATAATCTGACTTTTCTTAGAACTAGAATTCCTTGCAATAAGAATTTTATGATCCATCCAATCAACAGGAGCAAGCCCTAAAACATTTACAAAAGCTTTAACACTTTTATGTGCTAAAAAAGGATATTGCTCTAAGCCGCTTAAAGTATAATTTTGCTCTGATTTTAAAGAAGAACCAACTTTAGTTTTAACATTTAAATTTAAATCATTGCCATTTTTATTTAAAGTATATTCAAAAGTATAATTACTTGCTTCAAATCCCTCGCTAACAATTTCGAAATTTGAACTCACTTTCAAATCATTAACGATAATATTATAAAAACTTTTCTTTAAATCTGCATCATTTAAATTAGAATTATCTTTAACAATAATTTTTGGTAAAATTGCACCAGAATTAACAATATCAATAATAGGATCTTCTGCCCAAAGACTTCCTAAAAAGACCAAAAAAATTACAAATTTTCTTTTCATTTTTTCTCCTCATCGTTTTTAACTTTTACTTCATCTTTTAAATTCATTATAATATTTATATTTTTATTTTGCGGAGGATAAGCAATAAATTTACCTTTTTGATTTTCTAAAAATTCAGCCACTTTAGCATCATATAAAGGATTACCACTTTTTTCAACTGAAGTATAACCAAAATTTCCATTTTCATCAATAAAAATTCTTACCTTAACAGAAATTTTATCGCTACTAGGATAATACTGACTCCATCTTTGAGTAATGATACGCACAACCTTACCTAAAAATTCATCATAAATCCCTTTTTTTTGAACCTTAATACTCTCACCTTGTATTAAACTTTCTTCTTCAAGTAAACTATCATTGAGTTGTTTAACGAGTTCAGATGCTTGAGGTTTTAAAGAATTTAAAGAATCTGATTTAGCACTTGATTGAATTTTTGTTGTTTTTTCTTCTTGCATTTGCTTAATATTTCCAAAAAGTTCATTAAAATCACTTGCTTTTTGATCTATATTTTCAGTTTTAACCGCTTTATTTGTAGTTTGAGCAAAAAGCTTTTCTATATCAACTTGTTGTGATGATTTTTGCATATGTTTGGAAGTGTTTTTTGGACTTGGTTTTGAAAAATCAGCAAGTTCAATATCTATAAAACTGTCTTTAATATCTGTATATTGGGTTGCTAATTCAGACTCATGCACAAGTTTAAAAAAAACAAAAACCACCACACAAAGATAAATTGCCAAAGCAAGTAAAAACGAATTAAAATTACTCAGACCATAATTTTTCATGATTATTCAGTTTGCAAAGCGACTTTAGTAAATCCTAGATTTTTTACACTTCTTAAAACTGAAATTACATCATCATATTTTAAGCTTTTATCAGCACGTATAAAAACTGGATTTTCGGTATTAAAATACGCTTTTTTTTGAGCAAGATTATCAGCAAAACTTACAAAATCATATTTTTCTTGATTTAAAAAAATTTCTTTTTTTGCATTGATAGTAATGATTAAGCTTTTAACAGTGGGTGCACTAGAATTTTTTTGACTCCCTTGTGGGAGATTAACCTTTTCTTCATAAGTAATACTTGGAGCAGTTACCATCAAAATAGCGAGTAAAACAAGCATAATATCCACCAAAGGTGTGATATTTAACTCGGGCTTTTCATCATCAAATGGCATAGTTTAAGCCTTTTATTTTTGAGAATTTAAAACTTTAATCTCACTATCAATAATGCTTAAAAGTTCAAAGGCTTTTCTTTTGATAATAAGATGAAAAGTATAAGCAGGTATGGCTACTAAAATACCGCAAGCTGTTGCAACCAAAGCCTCACTAATTTTAGGTGCAATAATACTTAAAGAATTTTGCGTTCCTAATCCGCCAAAAGTTTCAAGTATAGCAATAATTGTCCCAAAAAGCCCTATAAAAGGCGAAGTAGAAGCAATAATACTTAACCAAGTAAGCCCTACAGAAGCACGACGACTTGCTAAATTCCTATAAATTTCTAAATGCGATGGGGTAATATCACTACATTTGCTTAAAATAGAATCTGTACGACTTAAATCCTTCTCTCCTAAATGCAAAGCTTGTAAGCTTTCCTTTTCTCTACTTTTCCAAGCTGCCAAATAAGTCGACCTAGCAAATAAAACACTAAAAGTCAAAATAAAATATAAAGAAAGCCATAATAAAACTATGTAAGTAATAGCACTTGAACCATTGAAAAAATGAAATACAGCTTCAAAATTCATTAATGTGCCTTTATATTATCAAATTTTGAAAAAGTTGCTGCTAAAGCTACACTATCAGAACTCATAGACTTAATCAAATCCTTTGCTTGCATAAGATTTTTTTCTATCTCGCTTTCATCATCTCCACAAATACAAACCGCACCCTTAGCTAAAACACAAATTTTATCTTCATCTACCTTAGCATGCCCCGCATCAATGGCTATTAATTCATGATTTAAATCGGCTTTTTCAATATCAATCACTCCTGATTTCAAAGAAGAAACCAAAGCAGCATGCCCCTTAAGTACACCAAATTCTCCTTCACTACCGGGTAAAGTTACAGATTTTACTTCTCCTTGATAAATCATACCCATAGGTGTAATTAACTCGAAATTAATCAAATCATTCATTGATTAGCCTTTTAATTTATCAGCTTTTGCAATAGCTTCTTCTATATTTCCTACCATGTAAAAAGCATTTTCTGGTAAATGATCATATTTACCTTCTAAAATCCCTTTAAAACCGGCTATAGTATCTTCAAGAGTGATATATTTACCTGGACTGCCTGTAAAAACTTCAGCAACAAAGAAAGGTTGTGAGAGGAATTTTTCTATTTTTCTTGCTCTTTCTACTACAATTTTATCTTCTTCACTTAGCTCATCCATACCTAAAATAGCAATAATATCTTGAAGATCTTTGTATTTTTGAAGCACTGATTGAACACCACGTGCTACTTTATAGTGCTCTTCACCAATAATATTTGGATCAAGCATTCTTGAGGTAGAATCAAGTGGATCAACTGCAGGATAAATGCCTTTTTCAGCAATAGATCTATTTAAAACTGTTGTAGCATCTAAATGTGCAAAAACAGTTGCAGGAGCAGGATCGGTTAAATCATCAGCTGGAACATAAACGGCTTGAACTGAAGTGATAGATCCTTTCTTAGTCGAAGTAATTCTTTCTTGGAATTTACCCATCTCACTCGCTAAGGTAGGTTGATAACCTACAGCCGAAGGAATACGTCCTAAAAGTGCTGACATTTCAGAACCAGATTGAGAAAATCTAAAAATATTGTCAATGAACATTAACACATCAAGACCCATTTCATCTCTAAAATATTCTGCCATAGTAAGACCTGTTAGGGCAATACGATTTCTTGCTCCTGGTGGTTCATTCATTTGACCATAACACAAAGCAACTTTATCTAAAACATTACTTTCTTTCATTTCATTATAAAGATCATTTCCTTCGCGCGTTCTTTCACCAACACCAGCAAATACTGAATACCCACTATGTTTAAACGCAACATTATGAATAAGCTCCATAATAATAACAGTCTTACCTACACCTGCACCCCCAAAAAGCCCTACTTTTCCTCCTTTAGCATAAGGAGCAAGCAAATCTACAACTTTGATCCCTGTTTCAAAAATTTCACTTTTTGTACTCTGATCTTCAAAAGCTGGTGGATCTCTATGAATAGCCCATTTTTTATCAAAAGTGATTTCTTCACCCTCATCGATTAAATCACCCGTAACATTAAAAATCCTTCCTAAAACCTGTTTACCAACAGGCACACTAATAGCTTCACCTAAAGCCTCGGCTTTTAAACCTCTTACTAAACCCTCTGTCATATCCATAGCAATAGTTCTAACCCTATTATCTCCTAAATGTGCTGCTACTTCCAAAACAAGTTTACGTTTTTTTCCTTCACTTTCAAAATTGACAACAATTGCTTCATTAATTTGAGGTAAATAGTCATTAAAATCTACATCAACGACTGGACCTAATACTTGTGAAATAAACCCTTGCATTATTTATCTTCTCCTTAAAATTTACTATTTCATCGACTCAACACCACTAATAATTTCAATAAGTTCAGTGGTAATGGATTCTTGTCTTGCTTTATTATAAGCTAAATTCAATTGTTTAACTCTTGCTTTAGCATTATTAGTAGCATTGTCCATAGCTTGCATCCTAGCACTATGTTCTGCGGCTAAAGAATCAATTAAAGCATAATACATATTATATTCCAAATATGTTTTCATTAAATCTTGCAAAACCTCACTTCCCTCAGGTTCTAACTCTAAAAGAGAATTATGAATCTTTTCAATACTTTTTGGTTCAACGGGAATAAGATGATTGATTTTAAGTTCTTGAGTTATCATATTTTTATAACCATTGTGTATTAAAATAACCTCATCTGTATTAGCATTTAAAAAATCCTCCACAGCAGCATGGATAATTTCACATGCTTTTTCATAATCTGGATTAGAACTAAGATGGAAATATTTTTCTAATAATTCTATTTTTTGGAAATTAAAATATTCAATCCCACTTTTACCTATAGCTCTAAGACGTACAGTAATGTTTTTTGCTTCATACTCTTTTAATAATTCAGTAATTGTTTTTAAAGTTTTAATATTAAAACCACCGCACAAGCCTTTATCAGCAGTAATAAATATCAAATCCACAGTTTTAATTTGTTCTTTTTTATGGAATAAAGTCAATCTTGCATCGTTTTGATTGTGGATAATTTTATTAATTTGAAATGAAATTTCATTTAAAATTTCATCGATTTTTTGGGCATAAATTCTAGATCTCTTAGCTGCCTCTTCTGCTTTTTTAAGTTTAGCAGTAGAGACTAATTTCATAGCATTAGTTGTTTTTTGCGTGTTATGGACACTTTTAATTTTTCTTTTAATTTCTTTTAAATTAGACATAAAAGACCTTATAAATGATTTGCTTTAAACTCATTAATGGTTTTAGCTAATTTTTCTTCTAATTCAGAATCTAAAGCTTTTTTAGAACGAATTTGATCAAAAATATCTGGGTACTTTGCTTCAATAAAAGGATAAATTCCTTCTTCAAATTCTTTAATCTTGGAAAGTTCAACATCATCTAAGAAACCTTTAGTTCCAGCAAAAATTAAAACCACTTGTTTTTCAATGCTAAGAGGAGAATAAGGGGCTTGTTTTAAAAGTTCAACCATTCTTTGACCCCGTTCAAGCTGCTTTCTGCTTGCTTCATCTAAATCGCTTGCAAACTGTGCAAAAGCCTGAAGTTCTCTATATTGTGCAAGATCAAGTCTTAAAGTTCCTGAAACCTGTTTAGTAGCTTTAATTTGTGCCGCACCACCAACACGTGATACAGACAAACCAACATTAATAGCAGGACGAATACCAGAATTAAATAAATCAGTTTCTAAGAAAATTTGTCCATCTGTAATAGAAATAACATTAGTTGGAATATAAGCAGAAACATCTCCTGCTTGTGTTTCAATGATTGGCAAAGCTGTTAATGAACCTGATCCTAATTCATCATTTAATTTACTCGCTCTTTCTAAAAGCCTTGAATGAAGATAAAAAACATCACCTGGATAAGCTTCACGACCTGGAGGACGACGTAAAATTAAAGACATTTCACGATAAGCTACAGCATGTTTACTTAAATCATCATAAACAATCAAAGCATGTTTAGAATTATCCCTAAAAAACTCACCCATAGTCACACCTGTATAAGGAGCTAAATACTGTAAAGGAGCAGGATCTGAAGCACCCGCATTTACAACAATAGTATATTCCATAGCTCCATGTTCTTCAAGTCTTTTGACAACCTGTGCTACTGTGCTTTGCTTTTGTCCTATTGCAACATATATACAAATCACTCCTTGACCCCTTTGAGAAATGATAGTATCTATAGCAACAGTTGTTTTTCCTGTTTGTCTATCACCAATAATAAGTTCTCTTTGACCACGGCCAATAGGCACAAGCGCATCAATAGCTTTTATACCTGTATATAAAGGTTCATGAACACTTTTTCTAGCCATAATTCCTTTTGCTTTTTCTTCAACATAACGATACTCATTGGCATTAATAGTACCTTTAGCATCAATAGGCTCACCCAAAGCATTCACCACACGACCAATTAAAGATTCTCCTACTGGAACTTTGAGTAGTTTTTTAAGTCTTTTTACAGAAGTGCCTTCTTTTAAACCTTCACCTTTTCCTAGTATAACCACACCCACACTTGACTCTTCGAGATTTAAAGCCATACCTTTATCGCCATTATCAAATTCTACCATTTCACCGGCCATAATATTTTTAAGACCATAAACTTTAGCAACACCATCAGCTACAGAAATAATCTTTCCCGTTTCTTCGATTTCAAGACTTAAATCAAAATTTTCAATTCTTTCTTTAATTATCGAACTGATTTCATCAGCTTTAAATTTCATTTACTTTTTCTCCTTAGATAATTTTCAATATATATTCATTCAATTTATTTTGAAGAGCTTTCATGGAAAAAGAAAGTTCATAACCTAATTCTTCTAATTCTATTTTGACACTATCATCTTGGTTTGTTTTATTATTTAATTTAATATTTGCATTAAACTTTTTATTGAGTTTTACTTGAAGATCTGCAAGATCTTTTGGATCTAATTTTTCTTTAGAATAAATAATACCTTCAAAAATATTCTCTTTAAAAGCTTTTTGTCTTTGAAGCTCTTTAATAATATGCGGAATGCAGCTTAATCTTGAATTTTCGACTAAAAGTTTTAAAAAATTTTGAAAATTAGAATTTTTTGTTTCAAAAAAAGAATTAAGAAATTCTATTTTTTTTTCTTTTTTAACCTGAGTGGACTCTATAATATTTCTAAATTTTGGCAAAGCAAAAGCGGAATTTAAAATACATAAATTTTGATAAAATTCATCTATATCTGCCCTTGAGATTATGGCTTTTGCATATCTTGTCGCAATCATACTTTCCATATTTTTAAGATACCTTTTTCATCATAAGTTCTATAATTTCATTTTGTTTTAATGTCATGTTAGGATCAATAAAAATTTCTTTTAAAACATCTGATACTAATTCTTTTTCCATTTTTCTTAATTCATAATTTTTTTGATCTTCAAAATGTTTTTGAAGTAAATCTAGCTCATCTTGAGTCTCTTTTTTGATATTTTGAACCAAAATCTCAGCTTCTTTTTTTGCTGTAACTAAAGCTGCTGCTGAATTGGCTTTAGCTTCTTCAAGCTTTTTCATTGTGTCTAATTTCTTAGCCTTGCTTTCTAAAAGTTTTTTTTGGATTTCATCAAGTTTAAAAGAAATTTTCAAGATACGATTTTTATAAAAATTTTTAAATGGAGTAGCTGCAAAATAATACAATATAGCTATAAAAATTAAAAAATTAATAGTTCTTGAGACAATATCGTATTCACCATTACCATTAGACGCACTAAAAGCATACAAAGGAAGTAATAATACGATATAATTTAACTTTCTCATCTTTCTCCTTAAATTTTCTTTATACTACTTTTTAAAACTTTCTTAAGTTCTGGCAAATGCATTTGTAAATGTTCTTTTAATTCCTGCTTTTGGGCAGCTAATTCTACATAAAAACTGGCCATTTTTTTTTCTAACTCTTCTTTTTTGCTTTTAATAATTTGTTCTGCTTCTTCTTTAGCAATAGTTATAGCAGCTTGTTTAATTTTATAAATTTCTTCTTTAGTGTTAGCATGGATCGCTTCTAATTGATCATTGACACCTAAGGCCTCTTGAGAATTTTCTTTTACCTTATTTTCATCATTTCTTATAGAATCATTTCTTTCATCCATAAATTTCAAAAGAGGCTTATACAACATGCTATTTAAAATAACTATCATAGCTAAAAAAATAGCCATAGTCGCAAGCATTATAGAAGAATGCATATCTTCAAACATAATTCTCCTTACTAGAAAATTTTTGAAGATCTATTCTATCATAGAAAAACTAAGATTTTGGTTAAAGCTTTCCAAGGATTTGGGTTAATTGCCTAATTTTATCAATATTTTCCAAATAAATTATAAAATCACCATGTTTATTTTTACAATTAAAGCCCAAACGATTTAATATTTGTTTTAATTTTTTTATTTCATTATCAAATTCTTCATCAGTAAAATCACCATTATTTTTTATTTTTTTAACTATTTTTTCAGTGTCTCTAACATTAAGCTTTTGACCTATTATACTATCAACTAACATCTTTTCATGCTTTTTATTTAAACCTACTAAAACCTTGGCATGACCTTGAGAAATTTTACCCAAAGCAATCAATTCTTGAGTCTTAGCATCTAAATTTAAAAGCCTTAAAGTATTTGTTATTTGAGTACGGGATTTATGGATAAGTTCTGCTAAATTTTCTTGAGTGATTTTATAAACTTGCATCAAATCTTTATAAGAATTAGCAAGCTCTATGGGATTTAAATTTTCTCTTTGTATATTCTCTATAAGGGCTAATTCTCTTAGTTTACTCTCATCAATATCAGCAATAAAAGCTAAAATTTCTTTTTCTTCTAATAATTTCATCGCTCTTAAACGACGTTCTCCAGCAACTAAAACAAACTGATCTTTTTTCTTAAATACAATAATAGGTTGTATCAGTCCAAATTCTTTAATAGAATTGGCAAGTTCTTCTAAAGCTTCCTTATCAAAATTTTTTCTTGGTTGGAAAGGATTGGGAAAAATTTTATCAATTCGTATCATAATGCTTTGATTTTTATCAAAACCCAATTCCTTACTATAAACAGTATCCATATCACTAATTAAAGTGCTTAAGCCTCTATCCTTATTTAATCCCATTAAATTATCCTAATATAGAATATGCCAAATTTTGATAGGCTAAAGACCCAGGGGATTTAATATCATAAAGTATGATAGGCTTACCAAAACTTGGGCTTTCAGCAAGCTTCACATTACGAGGAATAACAATAAAATCATCTTCATTACCATTGATAGTAAATAATTGTTTTTTAAAATTTTGTTTTAAATCATCTACCACATCTTTAGATAAATTATTTTGCGAACTATACATCGTTGGTAAAAATCCACGAACTCTAAGTTTAGGATTGAGAGTTTTTTTGATTATTTTAATAGTATTTAAAACCATGGCCACCCCTTCAAGTGCATAAAATTCACACTGTATAGGGATAATAACGCTATCGCTTGCTGCAAATGCATTGATTGTAATACTACCAAGAGCAGGTGGAGAATCAATGATAATAAAATCATAATCATCAAGCACTTCTTGGATTTGATTTTTAAGCAGCATTTTTTTTTCATTATTTTCGCCCTTAGCAAGTTCTTGTTCTATACCTACAAGACCTATATTTGAAGGTGCTAAATGAAGCTGTGGTAATTCTGTTTTTAAAATAATATCAGAAAGCTTTTTTCTTCCTATAAAAACATGATAAATATTATACTCGTAATTATTACGATTAAAACCAAGTCCTGTGGTAGCATTTGCTTGAGGATCTACATCAATTAAAAGCACTTTTTTTTCCGCTACCGCTAAAGAAGCTGCTAAATTTACAGCTGTTGTTGTTTTGCCAACCCCCCCTTTTTGATTAGCTATTGTAATAATTTCACTCATCTTAAACTATACACCCTTTTATCGCCTAATAAAATTGAACCATCCTTATATAAAAAAGAATCTCCAAGTGAAAAAACTCTACCTTCATAATGGACACTAAATTTTCTTGATTTTTCAAATTCTAACATATACTTGCTAAAAATATTCTTCCATGAAATTTTTTTTTCTACTTTTTCTAAAAACTCACATACTAAATCATCAAGCGGGATTTTTATATCACAGAAAGCCGCATTTTTAGGTGCAAATTCAAGATTAAAACCTAAACCTACTATAATAAAATTAGAAATTTTAGCGCTTATAATTCCGCCTGCTTTTTTATCATCTAAATACAAATCATTAGGCCATTTAACCCAAATTTTAGAACCTTTTTCTTGTAAAATCTCTTTAAACAAATAAGCAAAATAAATACTCGCAGAAACTAAAGGCAAATCTTTGGGCAAATCTCTTTTTTCAATACAAAAAGACAAATGCAAATTCCCTTTTAAACCCTGCCAAGAATTTTCTCTACTTCCAACTCCATTGGTTTGCTCTAAAGCATAGATGGCAAAATTGCTCTCAATTTTACCACTACGAATTTGATCACATAAAAAAACATGAGTAGACTCTATACTCTTAACACAAACAATCTTCATTTTTAAGTCTTTTACCGTTTAAATAAGTCCTACCATCAAGAATTTTTTTTCCACTTTCTTGAAGCTTTTTAACGCGTAAAATTCCTTGTTTACAAGAAAGCAAAAAACTCTCTTTTTCAAGTTTTAAAATTTCACCCATTTTAGCATTTTGTTTAAACTCATCCACAAGTTCAAGTTCTAAAAATTTCAAACCACTTTGTAAAAACACTCCAGGCCAAGGCATAAAAGCCAAATATTTTTGATAAAGTTCTCTTGCGTTTTCTAAATTTACAAGCCCATCTTCTTTTTTAATCTTAGTGCAAAATGTGACTAAGTCGGGATCTTGTCTTTTAGGAGTGATCTTATCAAAATTTAAAAGAGTAGAAAGTATAAGTTTAGCAGCCAAATGTGCTAAAAGTTCAAAAACTTCTGTGGAATTTTTATCTTTTATATCACATTCTACACTCTCAAGAATATCACCTGCATCCAAACCCTCTTGCATTAGCATACTACAAACCCCGCTTTTTTCATCGTTATTTAAAATCGCACTTTGAATAGGGCTAGCACCACGATATTTTGGAAGCAAAGAAGCATGCAAATTCACACAAGGAGCAATATCTAAAATAGCTTTAGGTAAAATTTTGCCATAAGCAGCTACCACAATAAAATCGGGTTGAAATTCTCGAATTCGTTCTATAATATTCTCATCTTTTAAAGAAAAAGGAGTAAAGATAGGAATATTAGGATAGTTTTGACTTAAAAAAAGTTTAGTATGGCTTGGAGTTAGAATTTGTTTCCTACCTACAGCTTTATCAGGCTGGGTAAAAAGTGCTAAAAGTTCAAAATTATTATTTTCTATAAGCGCTTTTAAAATACAAGTTGCATAAAATGGAGTTCCCATAAAAATAATTTTTTTCATTTTTTCACTTTATATAAATTAAAAGATGATTAAATAGCCATCGTAACTTTTATTTTAAACATCTCACACTAAAACTCTGTTTTTGCAAGAATCCCTTAAAGCCTTAATCTCTTCTAAAAGCTTGAATTTAAGCTCTTTAAGCCCTGTTCTTTCAAGACTTGAAACCTTGATGAAAAAGCTTTGGGGATTATTATTTTGCTTAAGATAATCTTCTAACTCATTTAAATTTAAAGCCATTTGCTTGGCATAATCTTGACCTAAATTCACACTATCACTTTTTGAAATCATAATACCTAATCTACGTTTGACAAGTTGAGTTGAAAATTGTTCAAGCTCTTTTCTTAAAATAATAAATTGATCTTTTAAAGACATTTCCCTCATAGGATCAAGCACAAAAAGCAAAAAGCTTGTCCTTTCTATATGCTTTAAAAAAGTAAGCCCTAAGCCCTTACCTAAACTAGCTCCTTTAATAATCCCTGGAATATCTGCCATTATAAAAGAATTATACTCATCCCCATCAACAAGTCCAAGTTTTGGAGTAAGAGTGGTAAATTCATAATTTGCAATTTCAGGCTTAGCATTTGAAAGCACACTAATAAGCGTAGACTTTCCTACATTTGGAAAACCCACAAGTCCTACATCAGCAATGAGTTTTAACTCAAGTTTTACTAGACGGCTTTGACCTTTAATACCGCTTTGTGCATAATCAGGACGTTGATTTGTAGAGTGTTTAAAATGCGTATTGCCAAGACCTCCTTTACCACCTTTTAAAAAAAGCTCCCTTTGACCTTGCTGAGTAAGATCAAGTAAAACCTCGTGGCTTTGCGCATCAATAACTTGCGTTCCTTCAGGCACAATAAGTTCTAAATTTTCACCTTTTTTACCATTTTTATTACGACCCATTCCATTAGCACCATTTTTAGCGTGCAATAGTTTTTTGCCTTTAAAATTGACAAGCGTATGCATATTATTATCACAAACAAAGATAACATCCCCGCCATTTCCACCATCGCCACCATCAGGGCCTCCTAAAGGGACATGTTTTTCACGGCGAAAACTTACAGCACCTTTACCACCATCACCTGAAGCTAAAGTAATTTCAACGCTATCAATAAACATTTTGATCGCCTTTAAGTTTAAATTATAAAACTAAAATTAGAATATAAAGAAGTCAAATTAATAAAATTCCAAAAATGCTTTTTGGCATCTTTGGAATTTATGCAGGGTAAACAGAAACTTTTTTTCTCTCTTTATCTTTTCTTTCGAATTTTACAAAACCGTCAATAAGTGCAAAAAGAGTATGGTCTTTTCCCATGCCTACATTATTACCTGCATGAGTTGCAGTGCCTCTTTGACGAATGATGATGTTGCCAGCTCTAACAAACTCACCACCAAATTTTTTAACACCTAAACGACGACCTATAGAGTCACGATTATTTTGAGTTGATCCTTGACCTTTCTTGTGTGCCATTGTTTACTCCTTAAGCTTTGATATCTTTTACTACGACACGAGTAAATTGTCTTCTAAAACCTCGTTTGAGTTTAGAGTCTTTTCTGCGTCTTTTTTTATAAATCACAACTTTTTTATCTTTTCCGTGGTTAATCACTTCTAAAACAACTTTTGCACCTACTACAAAAGGCGCACCTACCTTTAATTCTTTATCATTGATAGCAAGCACTTGACTTACTTCAATACTTGCTTTACTTTGAGCTTCAAAGCGATCAAGTTTTAATTCATCACCTACACTTACTTTGTATTGCTTTGAACCGTATTTGATAATAGCATACATTGCTTTTCCTTAAATAATTTTGGTAGTACCATAAAGCACCACATAGGGATTTGAAAGCTTTAATGGTTTAATAAAACTTTTATTTTATAGAATTTTTCTTTAATTTTTAATGAATTTAAGAAAAGATTTAAAATTTTTAATATCAATACTTCATTGACCGTATAAATAACTCAATTTCACTTTCTAAAAATCACCAGGTTACTGACTTGCTAGATCCTGTTTTATCAATAGTTTGTTCATCTTCCCAATAAACCAAACCCGAATTTAAATCTGTAAGTCTTAATAAAAAGAAATACTCAACTTGAATCTTACCATTGCTAAGTTTTACATTATCTTGCCTTATTTTACCTGTAAGCGAGAAATCAGGAGAAATAAGTGTGCCTTTTTTAGCAATAGTTTTTTGATCAAATTCATCATTATCCCTTAATTTTCTCACATCTTCACTCATACTATCAATCGCACCTCCTGCAGCAACTGCTGAAGTTAGAATAAATTTTCCCGATTTTCTTAAAGCTGAAGTAATTTTAGCAGTAAGTTTATCAGTATCAATTCTTTGTGGGGTATCATTTACAATCCTACCCATAGCAAGAACCTTTCTTGTGCCTGGCTTAATATTTGCAAACGCTTCATCACTAAGCATACTCATTATCATAGTTTGCGCTGTATTTTCAAAATCTTCTCTATCAAGCCCTAAACTTAAAGCATCACCCTTTTTTACTTGAGTAGCTTTTCCATCTGTATATATAGTTTGTGTACAACCGGATAAAAACAAACTTCCTATAAACATTACGCCTAAAATTTTTACTATTTTCATGATCTATCTTTCCTTAAAAATCAATTTTTTGTTTTAAGCTCTATTTTAAAATCCTTAGTCCTTTTATCAAATGCAAGTTTACGAAGGATCACCTCTTTTCCTGCGGGAATTCTTAAAACTTTATAATCTTCATTGATGCTATCTTTTAAAACAAAACCATCTTTATCTAAACAATCGATTTTATAAATTATGTCCTTTGTAAAGCTACTTTTTAAAATAATTTCTAATTCTAAAAAACCATTATCATTGACACGTTTTTGAAAGCTTTTAACCAAACTTTTTGGTAAATTTGTATCTAAAATCTCTACTGAATTGACATTTGACTTAATAGATTGACTTGAGGCACAAGCATTAAGCAAAAGCAATAAAATCGATAAAATAATATTTTTCATTTTCTATCCTTTATTTTTGTATTAACGCAACACTTATAGGCAAATACGTAGCAAAAGATCGCAATATTATAAGAGTATTTTCATACTTGTTTATTTCCTTTTGAAATAAAATATTACCTTGAGGATCTTGTATTTTGATCTTACCTTGATTTTCTACCATTGCAATGCCTATATTTTTAGGCAAACCCCTCCAAGAACGCACATCAGCTTTACTCGTAACAGCAGCGGCCACTGCACTAGCAAAACTTAGCAAACCACCTGTAGAATCATTATTTGCCACAGCTGTATTTAAAGCAATTTTAACCATAGTTTGCGTTAAAGCTTTTGCAATCATACTTGGCATATTGATTTTAAATTCCGTAGCCACAATATCATCTAAATCCACAAAATCACTTGTGTCTTGACCATTGATGTTTAAATTAGCAAAAGAAAGCCCTCTTTTTCTTAAAGTTTGCAAAGCAACACTTACGCTAATAATTTTTTTATCCACTATAAAAGGCAAAGTTAAACCAAATTCATCTTTAATAATACCAAAGCCATTTTCATAAACTATAAAAATATATTTTTTTGGATCTTGAATTTTCATTTTTGTCGCATAGACTTTAAAAATTTCGCCTTGTTTTTCAATCGTTTTATTATTAGGATAAGTAATTACTATTTCTCTAAATAAATCTTGTGCTCTTTTATAGTCTTTATCCATGAAAAAAAATACTGCGGCTAAATAAGTCGCATAAGGATTAATAAAATTTTTTGTCGTATGAAATTCTTTAAATAAATTATCATATTGTGTTTGTATGGTTTGTGAATTTTTGGTGATATTTTTATTATAATTTTTATCTTCTTTAATTTTCTCTAAATCTTGGCGATTTCTTTCGATTTCTTTAGCAAAATATTCCTTTGCTTTATCTTGACGCATTAAAGCACGATTAAATTCCACTCTAGCATTTTCATAATCTTTTTCTTGCATATAATTTAAAGCCTTATATACATTTACCATAATTCTTTCATATAAAGAACCTTCATAATCTACAATATTATCATTTAATAAACTTGTGCTAAGTAATTTAGCCCCTTTAGAAACTGTATTTTGTAAATCTACATCATATTTATAAGATTGCTCAACAGCATCAAAAAATACATTACTACGATTAAAATCACCACAATTTCTAGCAATCAAACCCACATTTAATCCTATATAGATCACATCATTATGGTTATGAATCTTTTCTAAATTTTGATTAAAAAAATCTTCTTTGCAATATTTTTGGGTTAAAGCATTTTCAAATAATGTATTTTGCTTAGCATAATTAGCACAAGCACTTAAAAAAAGACAAATAATACTTAATAAAATCAACCCAACTTTTATTTTCATCAAAAAATCTCTCTTTAAAAGAAAATTAAAATAAATAAGCGTAGTATATAATCAAAAAGCTAATATAAACAAATCCTAGGAAAACCTAGGATTTTTTTAAACAAACAGGGAAGCTAGAATAAAACCTAAAGCCACAGCAATGGCTATAGTTAAAACGCCTGGTATAAAAAAAGAATGGTTAAATATAAACTTACCAATTTTAGTCGTTCCTGTATCATCCATTTGCACTGCACCAAGCAAGGTAGGATAAGTTGGAAGCACAAAAAGAGCTGAAACAGCTGCAAAACAAGCTACAAGCATATAAGAATCATGGGGATTTGCTGTAGAAATTCCTAAAGCAGTAATGATAACAGGTACTATAGCTTTAGCAGTTGCTGCTTGAGAATATAAAAGCATACTAGCAAAGAAAAAGGCTACTGCGAGCATTGCAGGAGTTTGTTTTACCCATTCACCTGCTACTTCTTTGATTGAAGCTTCATGCCCTGCAACAAAAGTATTGCCTAACCAAGCCACACCAAAAACACAAACACAAGCTGTCATACCACTTTTAAACACGCTAGTATCAAGAATTTTACCTGGTTGAACCTTACAAAGCCAAGTGATTAAAGTCGCTGCAGTAAGCAAAAAACTCATAATCGCTGCATCTCTTGGAACAACAACAGGATCAATCCATTTAATATTACTAGAAATTGCAGTAGCATAAAGCACAACCGCTAAAACTGTAAGAAGAAAAATCCCTACTGAAAGTTTAGCACCTGGCTTGTCTTCACCATGTAAAACATCTCCTGCATCTTTAACAAGTCCTACTTTTAAGCGTTCTTGATAAATGAGATCTTTACTAAGATCCATAGGAGTGATTAAACTTACTATAAAAGCTGTAAGCATACAGGCTACAAAAGTAGTACTTATCCAAATTCCAATCAAAGTTGGATAATTCCAACCTAGAGGTTCTAAAACACCACTCATATAAACAACAGCAGCACTAACAGGAGAAGCTGTAATGCCAATTTGCGAAGAAACCACCATCAAAGAAAGCGGAACACTTGGTTTAACATTTTGCGATTTTGCAACATCAACTACAACAGGCATTAAAGAAAACACAGCATTCCCTGTTCCTGCAAGAATAGTCAGCAACCATCCACAAGCAGGAGCTAGGTAATTTATAAATTTGGGATTTGCCCTTAAGATTTTCTCTGTTAATCTTACCATATAATCAAGTCCACCTGCTTCTTGCATGGCTGCAATGGCTGCAATGGCTGCGGCAATTATTAAAATAACATCCCAAGGAATATTCCCTGGCTTCATTCCTAAAACAAGTCCTAATATAAGAACCCCAAGTCCCCCTGCATAACCTATAGCTATACCACCTAAGCGAATACCTATAAAAATCGCCCCAAGAAGGACCAGTACTTGTAAGATTATCATTATATCCATGATTAAATCCTAAAATATTATTTTTTAGCTTCCATATGAGGATTTAGCATATTTGATGGAGTTAAAATTTCATCAATTTGTTCCTTACTCAAAAGCCCTCTTTCAAGTGCAATATCAGCTACTTTTTTACCCGTTGCCATTGCTTCTTTAGCTATGCTAGTAGAGTTCTCATAACCTATATAAGGATTTAAGGCTGTTACTATGCCTACTGAATTATAAACAAAATCTGAACAAATTTTTTCATTTGCACTAATACCGTCAATACATTTATCCGCTAAAGTATACATAGCTTTTTCTAGCATTACAACAGAGTTAAATAAACTATAAGCAATCACAGGTTCAAAAACATTAAGCTGTAATTGCCCACCTTCACTTGCAAAAGTGACAGTCACATCTGCGCCAATAACAGCATAGCAAACTTGATTGACCACCTCAGGAATAACAGGATTTACCTTGCCAGGCATAATAGAACTACCAGGTTGCATTTTTGGTAAATTGATTTCATTAAGACCACATTTTGGACCACTGCTTAAAAGCCTTAAATCATTACATACTTTAGAAAGTTTTGTTGCAACACGTTTTAAAACTCCTGAAATTTGCACATAAGAACCCGTATCTTGAGTCGCTTCGATCAAATCCTCAGCTACAGTATATTCAAAACCTGTTACTTCTCTTATTTTTCTTTCTACTACTTTAGGATAATCAGGATGAGAATTTATCCCTGTTCCTATAGCAGTTCCGCCAAGATTGATTTCTAAAATCAACTTTCTAGCTTCTAAAACTCTTTGGATATCCTCACCTATCATCACAGCAAAAGTTTTAAACTCACGGCCTAAAGTCATAGGAACAGCATCTTGAAGCTGTGTTCTACCCATTTTTAACACATCTTTAAATTCTTCAGCTTTTCTTTCATAAGCTTTTTTCAAATACTCCATAGCTTTAGCTAAATCACTTAAATAATCATGTAAAGCAAGGTGCAAGGCTGTAGGATAAGCATCATTAGTACTTTGACTTAAATTAACATGATCGTTTGGATGAAGGTATTGATACTGTCCTTTTTTATAACCCATAAGCTCAAGGCCAATATTAGCTATAACTTCGTTTGCATTCATATTAGTACTTGTTCCAGCACCCCCTTGTATCATATCCACTACAAATTGATCATAATACCCGCCTTCTAAAATTTTATCGCAAGCTTTAATAATAGCATCTTGGATATTTTTATCTAATAATCCTAATTCATAATTTGCCATAGCAGCAGCTTTTTTCACCCTGGCTAAAGCCCTGACAAAACGAGGAAAATCTTTTAATCTATCATGAGAAATATCAAAATTTTCAATAGCTCTAAAAGTTTGTACTCCATAATAAACCTCATCAGAGATTTCCAATTCCCCGATAAAGTCATGTTCTTTTCTTGTTCCCATTTAAAACCTTTCATCAAAGTATTTTTAATTTAAATCAATACAACAATCGATTTAAATCATTAATAATGATATTGCATTTTTAGTTAATAATTGATTAATAAATAAATTAGTTTCAAAATACATTAAATCAAGTATTTATATATTTACATTTAATTTTCATTAATATAATTATTTTTATTTATTTCAAAAAAAAATTAATATATTTTTACTAACTTTTTTGTTAAAATATCAAAGTTTTTATAAGCAAATATATTTTGGAAAAATCATGAAAGAAATCACAATAAACATAGATAAAATAAAAATGAATAATGATTGGAAAGAATTCTTAAAGGATGAATTTAAAAAAAAATATTTTTTAGATCTTAAAAAACGATATATAAATGCTTTAAATCAACATAGCATTATTTATCCGCCTGCTAATTCAATCTTTAATGCTTTTAATTTATGTCCTTTAGAAAAATTAAAAATCATCATACTAGGTCAAGACCCCTATCACCAACCTAACCAAGCCATGGGGCTTAGCTTTTCAGTTCCTAAAGGGATAGAAATTCCCCCAAGCCTTAAAAATATTTATAAAGAATTGCAAAATGATTTAAATATCACTCCATCAAAAAGCGGGGATTTAAGCTCTTGGGCAACACAAGGTATTTTACTCTTAAATTCCATCCTTAGCGTAGAAGCAAACAAAGCAGCAAGCCACAGTTCATGGGGTTGGCAAGAATTTAGTGATGCAGTAATCTCAAAACTCAGCAAAGAAAAATCAGGTCTTATTTTTATGCTTTGGGGGAATTATGCAAAAAGTAAAAAAGCCTTCATTGATACTGAAAAACATTTAGTATTAGAAGCAGCCCATCCTAGTCCTTTAGCAAAAACTGGCTTTTTAGGTTGCAAACACTTCTCAAAAGCAAATGAATTTTTAAAAAAGCTGGGTAAAAGTCCTATTAATTGGCAAATACCTTAATATATAATAACGATAATAAAAAGCATAAAGCTGCTAAGGATTTAAAGCATAATACATAAAAATGATTTTATGAAAAAGCTAAATCAATCTAGCAGCTTAAAATATTTTTTTATTCTTATAATTTACTATCTTTTTCTAATTGATTGATATTTAGCATAATAAATTTATAACTTAAATAAATTACCAAAGGCCAAGATAATAAAAATAAAGCATGCAACATTCTCTTCCTTTAATATGTATGATCGCTATTTGCGATTTCTTCACGGGTAATTTTTACCCTATCCATTACATTCCAAACATAAATAATATAAGCTAAAACAAAAGGCACAAGCAAAGATACATAAGCCATAACACTAAGAGTATAATAACTTGAACTTGCATTTTTTAAAGTCAAAGAACTTTGCAAATCATTCAATGAGGGATAAAAAGCACTTTGGCCTAATCCAATACTTGATAATAAAGCAAATACTGTTAAAACTGTCCCAAATCCTAAAGTAAAAATAGCTTTAGAACAACCTTTTGCCCCTTGAAATAAACCTGCAAATACCAAAAAAACGCCTATTAAAAATAAAATAGCAAAAAGAATTTGATCTAAAAAATTATGCAAATACACATTAGCACTTAAACTCACAATACCATTTTCATCTACTCTAAAACCATCTTTTATAAAAATCCAGGTCAAAAAACCCAAAAAGAAAGGTAAAAATAAAAAGCCATTGATCATGAGTTTTTTTACAGCTCTTGATTTTATATTTTCATCATTAATATTATTCATAAAATATGCTGCGGCTAAAAGTCTGGCTAAAAATATTAAAGCCAAGCCTAAAAGATAATTAAGAGGATTAAATAAAAGCTCTAAACCACGCAAAGGATTTTGCCAAGAGACAAAATTGTGTTCATTTAAAATAAATTGTGAACCACTAAAAAAACTGCTAATAATAACTCCTATTAAAAGCACCCCCAAATAGCCATTGATTTTAAGAAACATTTCATAGGTTTTACAACCATAGACATTATTTTCTTTTTTACGGTACTCATAAGCTACAGCTTGCAAAATAAAACAAAATAAAATACAAAGCCAAATCCAATAAGTTCCACCAAAACTTGTACTATAAAAAAGTGGGAAAGCTGCAAAAGCTGCACCCCCAAAAAGTACAAAAGTCGTAAAACCTAACTCCCATTTACGTCCCAAAGAATTAATAAGCATAGTTTTTTCAAGTTCATCTTTACTCAAATCATCAATTAAAGTTTGCCCACCTTGAACAAAAAACATAAACACCAAAATCGCACCAAGCAAACTTAAAATTAACCACCAATAAATTTGCAAATCTTCAAGCTCTAAACCAAAAAACATTATTTTTCTCCTTCAGTTTTAAAAGCATTCTCATGTGTATTAAAACCTTTCTTAATTTGCGTAAACATGATTTTAAGTTCTGCAATAAGTAAAGCTGTAAATAGCACAGCAAAAATCCAAAACGAAATTTGAACATTAATTTTTCCTAATTGAGTCGCACCAATATGCACAGGAAGCAAGTCTTGAATCGCCCAAGGCTGCCTACCTACCTCAGCTACTATCCATCCCGCTTCAGCAGCAATATAACCTAAAGGAATGGAAAATAAACACATCCAAAGGATCTTTTTAAATTTCTCTATATCATTTGCCATAGTAAGATAAAGCGTTATTATAAAAAGTATAAAGAAAAAGCTACCTAAAGCCACCATAATGTGAAAGCTATAAAAAGTTAAAGCCACAGGAGGAATAGTATCACTTGGCTTTTGTAAATAGCCATAACCAAAATCTTTAAAATTAGCTTCTAAGATCGCTTTATGATTTATCATGGCTATTGTATCGTTGAGTTCTTTAGCAAGCTTATAATCTTTTAAAGCTTGCACAGCGATTTTGCCTCTATCTATACGATTTTGCATAGGTTCTATGCCTTTGCTTTCATTTCCATAAATTAAATCTTCAATCCCTGGAACAAAAGAATCTAAATCGCGATTTCCTAATATAGAAAGTGCATAAGGTATAGTAATATCAAATAAAAATACACTTTCGTTATTATCTAAAGTTTTTTTAGGATTTAAAATTCCAAAAGGAACAAGACCGGCACGATGTTCACCTTGATAAACCCCTTCCATAGCAGCTAATTTCATAGGCTGGGTTTGGGTAACACGATAAGCGCTTTCATCCCCACTAAAAAACAAAAAAATAGAACAAACAAAACCAAAGCTAGCACCAACAACTAAACTTTTCTTAGCCTCTATAATATGGCGTCCTTTTAAGATAAACCAAGCTGAAATTCCCATAACAAACAAAGCCGAAATCACATAACCACTACCTATAGTATGTAAAAATTTTGCAACCGCTACAGGTGAAAATGCCACTTCAATAAAGCTTTGCATTTCATTTCTTGCAGTATCTGGATTAAAACTCATTCCTTGAGGATATTGCATCCAAGCATTTGCCACTAAAATCCAAAAAGCTGAAAGATTACTTCCTATAGCCACGCACCAAGTTGAAAGAAGATGAAAACCTTTACTAACTTTATCCCATCCAAAAAACATAACAGCAAAGAAAGTAGCTTCTAAGAAAAATGCCATAATACCTTCAATGGCCAAAGGCGCACCAAAAATATCTCCGACAAACCAACTATAATTTGCCCAGTTAGTTCCAAATTCAAATTCCATAATAATGCCCGTAGCTACCCCAATAGCAAAATTAATGGCAAATAAAGAAAGCCAGAATTTAGTGATTTGCTTCCATCTTTCGTTTTTAGTTTTTACATAGATAGTTTCCATGATAGCAATTATAAAAGACAAGCCTAAAGTCAAAGGCACAAATAAAAAATGATACAGTGCAGTTAAAGCAAACTGTGCTCTTGACCAATCAACACTACTAAGTTCATTCATTATATTTTCCTTTTTCTTTTGAAGTGAGATTTTTTAAGTACAAAAGAACTTTTTTCTTTATCATCTTTAAAATATAGAATTAAAACTCACATCAAAAATTAATAATTTTAATATCACAAACATCACAAAAAATTTAATGAAAATAATTTTCCATAAGGTTTTTCCTAGTGTTAAATTCTTAAAGCCTTCTTTATAAAAATTAAAAATTCTTAAAATATTAAAATATAAACCTTTACAACTCACAATAATTTCACCTTTAAAAAATAAGAGAATTAAATATTTCAAGCATTAAAATTATAATAAAATTTGCGTTATTACTTTCTTAAAATTAAACTTGAAATATTTATTTAGATTTTATTTTAGCCTTAGCTTGTTAATGCTTTATAAAAATCAATATTACAATGGCTTAAAGCTTTAATTTTATAGCAAGGCAATAATGAATTTAACAAAAACCCAACCATATATTAGATATTAAAATAATTTATTTTTAAAAAATTATAAATTTTCACGCTTTTTTATAATATTACAAAAATACACAAAATCAAGCTGCATATTATAATTAATTTATTTTAAGCTAATAATTTTTTTATTATATGTTTAATTTTTTGTTAAAATAAACTTTATTTATAAAAATTATTAAGGAGAAAAATTGGAACAGATTCTGACATGGCAACAAGCCTATGATCCGTTAGGAAATATTTGGTTGAGTGCTTTTATGGCATTTTTACCTATACTCTGTTTTTTAGCTTGTTTAGTTGTTTTTAAGCTTAAAGGCTATCAAGCAGGGTTTTTAACTGTTATACTTGCTACTTTCATTGCTTTATTTGTATATAAAATGCCTTGGAATTTAGTTGGGGCAAGTTTTATTCAAGGTTTTACTAATGGTATGTGGCCTATTGCTTGGATTATCATTGCAGCCATTTTTCTTTATAAACTTTCTATTAAATCAGGTTCTTTTGAAATCATCAAAAAAAGCGTCATGAGTATCACACCAGATCATAGAATTCAAGTCATTTTAATTGGATTTTGTTTTGGTTCTTTTTTAGAAGGTGCTATAGGCTTTGGTGGACCTGTTGCTATCACAGCAGCTCTTTTAGTCGGACTTGGATTGCGTCCTTTGCAAGCTGCAGGGCTTTGTTTGATCGCAAATACTGCTCCTGTAGCTTTTGGTGCTGTAGGTATTCCTATCATTGCCATGGCTAATCTTGTTGGTATAGAACAACACTCTATTTCAGCTATGGTAGGTAGAATGCTTGTACCACTTAGCCTTACTATACCTTTTTTTATAGTCTTTTTAATGGATGGTTTTAAAGGCATTAAAGAAACTTTTCCTGCTATTTTAGTTGCAGCTTTAAGTTTCACAGCAACACAATTTTTAAGCTCAAATCATTTAGGTGCTGAACTTCCAGATATCATTTCAGCTATTGTTTCTTTAGCACTAACAACGCTCTTTTTAAAATTATGGAAGCCAAAAAACATTTTCAGATTTGATAATGAAACAGATTTTGCTCAAAACAATACCTTAAGTTTCAATCAAATTTTAAAAGCCTGGACTCCTTTTATTTTACTCATTGTTTGTATCATTATTTGGACACAACCTTGGTTTAAAGCCCTTTTTGATAAAGATGGGATTTTAAGCTACACTAGCATTACTTTACAATTTAGCAATATCACAGATACTATTATAAGCCCTTCTATTACAGGCATAGGAGAAAGCAAACCTTTAGCCTTATCCTTAGGCATAGATCTTATCAATGGCAAAATAGTAGCTCAGGCAGGAACAGCAATTTTGCTTGCAGCTTTTTTAAGCATAGCTATTTTAAAAATCAAAACTGAAGATGCAGCAGAATGCTTTTGGGCTACCTTAAAAGAAATGGCCATTCCTTGCATCACTATAGGCTTAGTCGTAGCCTTTGCCTTTATCTCTAAAAATAGCGGCATGAGTACGACTTTGGGCCTAGCTTTTGCACATACAGGAGATGCTTTTTCATTCTTCTCGCCTATTATTGGCTGGATAGGAGTATTTTTAACAGGATCTGATACAAGTGCGAACCTGCTTTTTGGAACCTTACAGCAAATAAGTGCTCAAAAACTCCATATCAATGAAGCTTTATTCTTAGCAGCAAACTCTGTAGGCGGTGTAGTTGGAAAAATGATCAGTCCTCAAAGTATAGCTATAGCTTGCGCAGCCGTAGGGCTTGTAGGAAAAGAATCTGATCTTTTTAAATTCACACTAAAATACTCTATAGCTTTTATCATTTTAATAGGAATTTGGACTTATGTTATAGCCTCTTTCTTGCAAGGTATTATTCCTGAAGTTATAGTAAAATAAATTTTTGCAAGCAAAAACTTGCAAAAATTTAAGTTCTATTTTTAGATTTTATTTTTGCAAGATTAAAATATTAAAATCTATTATCCTAAAAATCAAGGAGAAATAATGAAAAAGGTGTATTTTTACGCCACATGTCTAGGAAGCGTTGCCATGCAACAAACAGTTTTAAACGCAATCAAGCTTTTAAGACGTGAAGGGGTTGAAGTGATTTTTAAAAAAAACCAAACCTGCTGTGCCCAACCTTCTTTTAATTCAGGCTATTTTAATGAAAGTCGCGAAATTGCTTTATACAATGTAGATTTATTTGATAAAGGCTATCCTATTGTCGTACCTAGTGGTTCTTGTGCAGGTATGATGAGTCATGATTATTTAGAACTTTTTAAAAATAAAGATCAATTTTCTAAAGTCAAAGATTTCAGCTCTCGCGTTATAGAACTTTCACAATACCTTGATGAAGTTTTAAAAGTCACTTACGAAGATAAAGGGGATCCTATAAAGGTTACTTGGCATTCTAATTGCCATGCTTTAAGAGTACAAAAAAGCATACAAGCAAGCAAAAATCTCATTAAAAAACTAAAAAATGTAGAACTTCTTAATCTTGAATATGAAGAAGAATGCTGTGGCTTTGGTGGAACTTTTTCTGTTAAAGAACCTGAAATCTCTAATGCCATGGTAAAAAGCAAAATCAAAGACATACAAAATACTGGGGCAAAATACCTCATTAGTGCAGATGGAGGCTGTCTTTTAAACATTGATGGCACAATGAAAAGAATGCACTTAGATATTAAAGGGATGCATTTATATGACTTTTTACTCAAACGTTTAGAAGGAGAGAGATTATGAGTCAAAAAATTCCTCACAAACACATCGTTCAAACCAAGCTTAACGACAAGCAAATGCAAGAAAATCTAATCACTGCTATGCATACTTTACAAACAAATAGACTCAAGGTCATAGATGCAAAATTTAAAGACTGGCAAGGCTTAAGAGCTAAGGCTAAACAAGCTAAAAATAATGCCTTAATGACTTTAGAAGAGAGGCTTTTAGAATTTGAAAAAAACGCTACAAAAAATGGCATGATAGTCCATTGGGCAAGCAGTGATGAAGATGCTTGTGAAATCGTCTATGAAATCATGCATGAAAAAAATATTACCAAACTTTTAAAGGGTAAGTCTATGGCAAGTGAAGAAATAGGCTTAAACCACTACTTAGAAAAAAAAGGCTTAAAAGCTATAGAAACAGATTTAGGAGAACTTATTTTACAACTTAATAAAGAACCTCCTTTGCATATAGTTGTTCCTGCCATCCATAAAAACCGTCATGAAATAGGGCAAATTTTTAAAGACAAACTTGGGGCTAAATTAGAAAATGACGATCCCCAAAACCTCAATGCTATTGCAAGAGAACACTTAAGAAAAGATTTTGAAGGTTTGAAATTAGGGCTTAGTGGAGTGAATTTTGCCATGTCAAAAGAAGGCTCTTTTTGGCTTATAGAAAATGAAGGCAATGGTAGAATGTGTACTACTGCTCCAGATATCCATATCGCACTTTGCGGCATAGAAAAAGTAATGGAAAGCTTTGAAGATGCAGCAACTATGGTTTGCCTACTTACCCCTTCAGCAACAGGCCAATTTATCCCAACTTACAATAACATCATTACAGGACCTAGAAAAAATGATGATTTAGACGGGCCTAAAGAAGTACATATAATTTTATTTGATCACAACCGAAGCAAAATGCTAGCGCATGAAGATTATCATGAAGCTTTGCGTTGTATTAGGTGTGGTGCATGTATGAATTTTTGTCCTGTTTATGATCAAATCGGTGGACATGCTTATCAAACCACCTATCCAGGACCTATTGGCGAAGTGATTAGTCCTAATATTTTTGGCATAGATAATACAGGCGATATTTTAAATTTTTGTTCGCTTTGTGGGCGTTGTTCTGAAGTTTGTCCTGTGCAGATTCCTTTAGCCGATCTTATTAGAAAATTAAGATGCGATAAAATAGGACAAGGAAACAACCCGCCTATAGGATCAAATAATATTCATCACAATGCTTTAGAATCCTTTGCTTTTAAACAATTTAAATATATAGCAACCCATGGGGATAAATGGCGTTTTTCACTTTCAAAAGCCCATTATTTTAACTCGATAGTACAAAATTTTGCAGGAGTTTTACCTGTAATCAAAAAATGGTACGCTTTTAAAGAATTACCTCAAATAAAAATGGATCTTTACAAAGAAATTCAAAATTTAGAAGGAGTAATTTATGAGTAAAATCGATGAGATTTCTAATAAAAGCAAAGCAAAGATTTTAGCCGCTCTTAAAAATGCCTATAAAGAAACTGATTTCACATATCATAAAAGCATAGATCCTGTAGAACACATTAAAAGTACTGAAGATATCTTAACCCAAATGAAACAAAAAATGAGTGATAATAAATACATCGTTGAGGATGCTACTCAAGACACCCTAGAAGAAAAAATCAACGAAATTATTGCAAAATATGGCTACAACAAAATGATCTATGGTACTAATTTAGCTTTGGATTTAGATAAAATCAAGGCAGAAACAAAAGTCTGTTTTGATAAAGAGATAGAAAATTTAAGATACGAAGTTTTTCACAGTGATTTTTCCATTATCCATGCAAGAGTAGGAGTAAGTTCTCATGGCGTAGCATTGGTACTTTCAAGCAAGGAACAGCCTAGAATGCTAAGCCTTGCGCCTAAACTTTGCATCATCTTACTCAAAAAAGAAAACGTAGTTCAAAGCCTCACCCAAGCTTTTAATCTAGTCAAAAAAGAAAATGAAATTCTACCTAGCAATATTTTATTCATTGCGGGCCCTTCAAGAACAGCAGATATAGAACTTATAACAGTTTTTGGTGTTCATGGACCCCAAATTGCTCATATTATTATATATTGATTCTAGAATTTAGAATCAATATAAATTTATTATTAAAAAATTATTTTTTATTTAAGATTAGAAATATTATTATTTGCCATATAAACAAGCTCTTTTAAACTTTTACTAATAAGATTAGATGTTTGCCCTTCTAAACGATTAAGAAATTTATCTATCTTGTCTTCTTCTTTCCAAATAGGATTTAAAACATTAGCAAGTTGTTCTAATTCTTTTTTAGCATTTTCATAATTGCTAAGTCCATCTATAAGTCTAAGTTCTTTAGCCTTAGCAGCCAAAAACACTCTTGCATTTGCCCATTGATCTTTTTGATCAAGCGCTAAGCCTCTTTCTTTAGCAACAAAATCAGTAAAAAGTTCATAACTTTGATCGATTAAATTTTGCAAAAATTCTCTTTCTTGTTTATTCCAAGGGCGTGTAAAAGTTCCAGCACTTTTAAACTCACCCGCCTGGATGGTTTGTTCTTTAATACCAAGCTTATTGGCTAATTCACTTAAATCAGCTGTTTGCATAATCACCCCAATAGATCCTATAAAGCTTGCAGGATTTGCTAAGATTTTATTTGCTCCCACACCCGCTAAATAACTTCCACTTGCCATAGTTCCACTTGCATACACAAGCACAGGTTTTTTAGCTTTTAAATCCTTTATTGCTAAAGCCAATTCCATACTAGGTGCAAAAGCACCCCCAGGAGAATCTATTACTAAAAGCACGCCTTTAATACTATCATCGTTTTTAGCATTAATGATCTTTTCTAAAACAACAGAACTATCAAAAATCGCATCCTTTAAATCAATACGCTCTAAATTCGCAAGACTTGTGTTTGTACTTGGCATTAAAAGCCATATTATAAACAATAATAAAATAAAAGTTTTAAAATAGGTATTAATAAATCTTATCCCCCATCCTAAAGCCTTGAAAAACGATTTTATAATTTGCATTTTTTTCCTTTTATAAATAATTTATCCACTTCCTTAGCATTTAAAATAAACTGCAAGGCAGCTTGACTTTTTTCACATTCTCCTAGTTTAAATACACTAAAATCGGCTATTTTACCCTTTTTTAACTCCCCTAAATTTAAATTTAAAGCTCTTGCAGGATAAAGTGTTGCCATTTGCAAAAGCTTAGGTGCTAATTTTAACAAATCAAAATCTTTATGCACAAGCAAATTAGCACGCATCTCATCAAGCAAAGATAAAGAAATATTTGAACTAAGGCCATCAGTTCCTAAATGAACATTCAAGCCCTTTTTTAAAACCTTTTTCAAATCTAAACTTTTCTGACTTAAAAGACGGTTTGAAAAAGCACAATGGGTAATAGAATGTAAATTTTTATCTAATAGATCGTATTCTTTTAAATACACACAATGGGTAAAAAGCGTTCGTATTCCTTTAAAAAGTTTAATAAATTCTTTTAAAGTATAAAAAGGCTTAGGATCAGACATGAAATTACTAAGCCAACTTACAAATTCCCCTTTTGCCTCTCTAAGCCAAGAATTTTCAACCTTGCTTTCTAAAAAATGAGTGCTCACTAATAAATTTTGCTTCTTAGCTAAATCAAGTGCAAAAGAAGCCAATTTAGGATGTGTAGAATAAGGAGAATGGATAGAAACAGCAGGGATAAAAAAATCATTTTTAAAATTTAAAGAATCTTGTAATCTTTTTAAAAATTCTTGTTTTTTTTCTTCAATTTGAGTCTCATTTGTACCTAAAATTTCGTTAAAAAACACCACACGCATGCCATTTTCACTTGCCTTCACACAAGGGCTTAAATCACTTCCAAAACTTGAAATTTCACCAATAGTTCCTATACCGCTTTTTTGCATTTTTACAATATTTTTCAATATCAATTCTTCTTTAGCCTTAGCATTTAATACAAAACGAGAATTAATCACACTTTTAAGCCAAGTTAAAAACTCTCCAAAATGCAAAGTAGTAGAATTAGCACTAAATTCTAAATGTGTATGAGCATTGATAAAAGCAGGTAAAATAACTGAATTTTGAGGTGTTTTTATAAGTTCAGCTTGAGGATATTTTTTTCTTAATTTCTCAAACTCACCTAATTCTAAAATTTTATCTTCAAAAACAAGGGCTTGATTTTGCAATATCGTAAAATCTTCATCACATAAAAAAAGATATCTTGCACTAATTATAAACACGAATTTCCTTTCAAAAAACTCATTGTAGCAAAAATTTATTTTTAAAATGTTATAATAAAAGGCTAAAAAATAAATTTTTTAAGGCTAAATCAATGAAAATAATGGTTATCCAAGGTCCAAATATCAATATGCTTGGCATAAGAGAAGTAGGAATTTATGGTGCAATGAAAATGGAAGAAATCCATAAACAAATGAAAATCGCCGCTTCTCAAAATAACGTAGAACTTGATTTTTTTCAAAGTAATTTTGAAGGCGAAATCGTAGATAAAATTCAAGAATGTCTTGGCACAGTCGATGGAATTATTATTAATGCAGCAGGATATACTCATACTTCAGTAGCAATTCGTGATGCTATTGAAGCTGTAGCCTTACCTACAATTGAAATACATATTAGTAATGTATACCGCAGAGAAGAATTCCGTCACAAAAGTCTCATTGCTCCTGTGTGTTCTGGAAGTATAGTAGGCTTTGGTCCTTTTGGCTATCACTTAGCCTTAATGGGTATCATTCAAATTTGTGAACAGATAAAAAATTTGCGTGCAATGCAACAAGCACAACAAGCAAGCAAACAATAATGCTAAAAATCAAAGGAGTAAGACGCTTTGAAAAAAGCCGTTTTTTTCCTTTTTTTAGCAAAAATATGAGTTCTTTTAAATATTTAGCTCTTGTAGGTTTAGGAAGCAATATAGAGCCTGAGAAAAAGAGATTTGACATGCTTTTTCGTGTGATGAGAGAAGATTCAAGATTTAAAATTATATCAACATCACCTCTATTGATCAATGAAGCTTTTGGTTTTAAAGATCAAAAGGATTTTACTAATGCAGTAATGCTAATGCAAACTAATTTGCACGCAAGAGCGTTTTTGAAAATTTTACTTTATTATGAGTTAAAATTTAAACGCAAGAGAACTTTCAAAAACGCTCCTAGAACGCTTGATTTAGATCTTTTATATTTTTCACGAAAAGTCAAGCGTGATAAGTGGTGTGAAGTACCTCATAGTGGGGCTAGGGAAAGAGTGAGTGTAATTTTGCCTTTAGGTTTGATGCAAGGAATATAAATGGGACAGCTTATACATACTTTCACTGTTGAAGATACAGAACAAATTATACCCAAAGTCAAACAAGACTATGGAGATAAAGCTTTAATCATCACAAACAAACAAATCCGTCCTAAAACTTTAAACCGCAGTGCCCTTTATGAAGTAATGGTAGCCATAGAAGAAAGCGACTATGAAGAACACCTTAAAAAACAAGGCAAATCCTTAGCTACAAAAAAAAGTGTATTAAAATCCTCTTCTACAAAAGAAGCAAGCAAATCCCAAATCCCTCAAGAAGATGAAGATGTGATTTTAGATTTTTCAAATACTCTAAAAACAAACACAACTAAAACAAACTATCAAGACTTTCCACAAAATAAAATCAATCCTAAGCAAAATCAAAATTTAGGTTTTCATGATTTTAAAGAAAAACTCAGTGAAGTGAGTAATGAAATTTCTAAGGTTACTAACACAAGTTTAGAAAACCACAATCCAAATTATAATAAAAAAATAGAAAATTTCGAAAAACAATTTGAAAAACAAATCAACAAACTTAACGATAAAATAGATCTTTTAGCAGATATAATGTGGGATGATAAAACTGAAACTAGAAAAAATCTCATAATTCCCCCTGAATTTGCAAGCATATATAAACAAGCTAAAGCAAGTGGAATGCTTCAAAGTCACTTAGAAGCCATTATGAAAGCCACTATTGAAAATATGCCTGCTAGCATGAAAACCAACAAAGATGCCGTACAAAGATATTTTCATTCCCTTTTAAGAAATATCTTACCTTGTCGTGTTGAAAGTGAGATTAAAAAACAAAAAATTATGATGCTAGTAGGTCCAACAGGAGTGGGCAAAACCACCACTTTAGCAAAACTCGCTTTCCGCTACGCTTATGGAGATAAACGTTATAAAACAGGCATTATCACCCTAGATACTTATAGAATAGGAGCAGTTGAGCAGCTTTTTCAATACGCAAAAATGATGAAACTTCCTATCATCGATAGCATTGAACCTAAAGATTTAAATGAAGCTATAAAAAGTTTAAACAATTGTGAGATTATTTTAGTTGATACTATAGGAAATTCCCAATACGATCAAAATAAACTTGCTAAAACCAAAGAATTTTTAATGAATTCTAATGCACAAATTGATGTCAATTTAGTCGTTTCAGCTAATACTAAGCACGAGGATCTAATAGAAATTTATACCAATTTCTCCTTTTTAGACATTGACACTTTAATAATTACAAAATTTGATGAAACCAAAGTTTTTGGAAATATTTTTTCACTCATTTATGAAACTAATATCCCAATAAGCTTTTTCTCTACAGGACAAGAAGTACCCGATGATTTACAAGTGGCAAATAGCGATTTTTTAGTTCATTGTATTTTAGAAGGGTTTAAACAAAGGAACGAATAATGAATAACCAAGCAAACAAACTTCACAATCTTATGAGTCAAAACAAAACAAAAAAATCTCAAAATACTCATTTTATAGCTATTACAAGTGGTAAAGGTGGGGTTGGCAAAAGCACTATTAGTGCTAATTTGGGCAATATTTTAGCAAACAATGGTTATAAAGTAGGGCTTTTTGATGCAGATATAGGCTTGGCAAATTTAGATGTAATTTTAAATGTACACATACAAAAAAACCTCTTACATGTACTACGTGCAGAATGCTCTTTAGAAGATATTTTAATAGAAGTTAAACCTAACTTATGGCTTATTCCAGGCGAAAGTGGGGATGAGATATTAAAATACAATGACAAAAATATTTATGAAAGATTTTTAAATCAAGCAAGTGTTTTAGATGAACTTGATTTTCTTATCATTGACACAGGAGCAGGCATAGGAGGCAATATTTTAAATTTCTTGGAAATGGCTGATGAAGTCATAGTTGTCACCGTTCCTGATCCTGCAGCTATTACAGATGCTTATGCTACTATCAAAACCACTTCAAAAACCAAAGAAAATTTACTCATGTTATTTAATGTAGTAAAAAGCGAAAACGAGGCTTTAAAAGTTTTTGAAAATATTAAAAAGGTTGCCGATGCAAATATTAAAAATCCTTTAAATTTAGAATTATTAGGACATTTAAGCGCTTCTAAAGAAGTTAGTAGTAGTATTAAAAAACGCACTTTATTTAGCGATGAAAACACCAACTCAAGTGATGAGCTTAAAGCCATAGCTTCTAAGCTTTTATACAGATTGGAACGAAAAGTGCTTGATAATATTTCAAATCGTAGTTTTTCGAGTTTTTTTAGGAAAATTATCGAAAGATTCTAGCAATAATAAAGAAGAGAATATGAGACCAGAAAACTATGTAGCATTTTTTACTGTTTGTGGATTTTTTATAGGGCTTGCATTTAGTATTGTCAATACTGATGAAGCTTTTGATATATTAATTTTAACTTGCTTTATCACTTTTATGTTTTATGTTTTTGTTCATATTGCTATTATGAATTTTATTGATATAAAGAAAATTAGCGGGAGAATCTTTAATAAACTTGATTATGAAAAAACCAGCAATAATATTATCAATGATTTAGTCCTTCGTGAAAAGAAAATGGATATAATTTTAGAAAAACTCAATGAGGAAAGAGAAGAACTAAAGAAAAATGATTCTAAAGAAAGGCGAAAAAATGTTAAAAGAGCCGCCTAAAACTTATGCTCAAATGCTTAAAAAAGAACAAGATGAGCTTGTGCTTTCTTATATGCCTGCACTTCGTGCTATGGCTTTTAGATTAAAAGAACGCTTGCCTTCAAATATAGATGTTAATGATCTTATCAGCATAGGTGTAGAAGAGATGATTAAACTTTCACGCCGTTATGATAAAGAGCAAAACGATAATTTTTGGGGCTTTGCCAAAAAAAGAGTCAATGGATCTATGCTTGATTACTTAAGAAGCTTAGATGTAATGAGTCGTAATAATCGCAAAATTATAAAAGATATTGACGCAATTATAGATGAATACTTTCTTGAACATGAGTGTGAACCTGATGATGAGTATCTAGCAAAAAAACTCAATCTAGACGTAGAAAAGGTTAAAGAAGTCAAAACAGCACATGCAATAAGCTATACCTTGCCTATAGATGAACAATTAGAACTTTATAATGAAGACAATACCTTAGAAAAAATTGAAAAAGAAGAGCTTTTAGAAAAAATTCATGAGGTATTAGATGATCTTAAAGAACGCGAACAGCTTATCATCCAGCTTTATTATTATGAAGAATTAAGTCTTAAAGAAATTAGCGAAATTCTACAAATTAGCGAAAGCAGAATTTCACAAATTCATAAAAAACTTCTTAAAAAACTTAGAGAAAGGCTAATGTAATGGCAGAGATACTCTCTCAAGAAGAAATCGATGCTTTACTTGAAGTCGTTGATGATAATACCGATACATCAATGGCTTCGAATTTAAAAGATGAAAAAGACGAAAGAAATATAGTCGTTTATGATTTTAAGCGCCCCAATAGGGTCTCAAAAGAACAACTTAGAACTATTAAAGGTATACACGATAAACTAGCAAGAAATTTAGCCTCTCAAATTTCATCCATGATGAGAAGTATAGTTGAAACCAAGCTTCATTCTGTTGATCAAATGACTTATGGTGAATTTTTGATGTCTTTACCTAGCCCGACAAGCTTTAATGTTTTTTCTATTAAACCTTTAGATGGAAACTGTGTTTTAGAAATCAATCCAAGCATAGCCTTTCCTATGATAGACAGACTCTTAGGAGGCCAAGGCGATAGTTATGAAGCTTCACGTGAACTCACAGATATAGAACTTAATTTGCTCGATTCTATTTTGCGTATTATCATGCAAAGACTTAAAGAAAGCTGGGCAACAGTAACTGAAATTTACCCCAGCATTGAAGCTAAAGAATCAAGTCCTAATGTCGTACAAATTGTATCACAAAATGAAATTGTTATCATGGTAGTTATGGAAATCATAATAGGAAATTCAAGCGGTATGGTAAATATTTGCTATCCTGTTGTGCACTTAGAAAGCATATTAAGCCGTTTAGCAAATCGCGATATTATGATGGGTGAAACTTCAGCTAAAAAATCGCGCAATAAAGAGCTTAAAACCCTAATTGGTCGAGCTGAAGTGGTATATGAAGCAATCTTAGGTAAAACCTTAATCAGTGTGCATGAATTTTTAGAACTTAAGCAAGGCGATATTTTGCGTCTTGATAGAGAAGCAGATGATAAGGCCATAGTAAGCATAGATAAAAAAGATGTTTTTTTAGCACAAATTGGTTTGCATCGTTTTAGAAAATCGATTAAAATTTTAGAACTTATACGCACGGATAAAGATGAAATCAAAGAAATCTTAGAAAAATACGAAGAAGAACGTAAAGCTAAGGCTAGCGTCTATGATGAGCCTGAAGAAGAGGAGGAAGAAATATGATCAATGATTTTTTACAAATATTTACCAATGAATGCACAAGTACTATTGAAGGCCTAACAGGAAAAAGTGCTCAATTTAGCGAGTACAAAGAATTTGATGTTGACTCATCTAATACTTTAAAAGCTCCTTTAGTATACACTACTTTTAACATAGAAAATGGTGGAAAAATAGGAATTTTAGCCGGGGCTATTTTAATGAGTGCTATTGGCGAATGGATGATGGGTGAAGAAGAAATTTCTAAAAACGATAAATTAGGTTCTGATGAAATGGATGCAGCTAAAGAAGCTATCCAAAATATAATTTCGGCATTTTCTACAAGCTTAGGAGCTCAAAAAGACATCCCAAAAATGGATTTTAGTATAGAATCTTGTGACTTTGTTCTTGAAAATGTTGATTTTAAAGGCTTTAAAAAATTATTTTTATATGATATAAAAATAGGCGATTTACAAGATCAAATTTCTTTAGCTATGGATTTAATACTTTATAATGTTTTAAGCGGAAAAAGTAATGATGATCAAAACCCCTCTGCCCAATCTCATCATAGTACTGAAGAAAAAACGATCATGCTTAGCGAAGAACTTAAAAATATTAATCTTATCATGGATGTACGTTTACCTGTACGCGTAAGAATTGGAAATAAAAAAATGCTTTTAAAAGATGTTTTAACTATGGATATAGGTTCAGTTGTAGAACTTAATCAACTCGCAAATGATCCTCTTGAAATCCTTATAGGTGATAAAAGAATCGCCTATGGAGAAGTGGTGATAGTAGATGGAAATTTTGGGGTTCAAATCACAGAAATCGGATCTAAAAAAGAAAGATTAGAACAATTAAGATAAAATTACTCTATAAATTTAACAAAATTAGTTATAATCAAAATTTCTAGTTTTGCCCAAAGGTGTGTATTTAATGTATACAAAAATCATAAAAGATCTTAAAAAATTTGAAAATATACCCCAACTAGAAAAAGCTATTAGTTTTTTTGGCTCAGCAAGACTTCAAGAAAATAGCTTTTATTATCAGCAAGCTAAAATTTTAGCACGAAAATGCGTGCAAGAGGGTTTTTGTGTGATTAGTGGTGGTGGTGGTGGCATCATGCGCGCAGCCAACGAAGGGGCTTTTTTAGAAAAAAACAATATAAATTCAATGAGTTCTATAGGATTTAATATCTTTTTACCTCATGAACAAAAACTCAATGACTTTTTAGAATACAACATTACTTTTGAGAGCTTAGCCATACGCAAAATGGCTCTTATTCAAAAGAGTCTAGCTTTTGTGGTTTTCCCAGGCGGCTTTGGAACATTGGATGAACTAAGCGAAGTGCTTACACTCAAACAACTTGAATTTAAAGAAAATGTTCCTGTGATTTTGTTTGGGAGTGAATTTTGGCTGGCTTTTGATGAGTTCGTCAGAAATTCTTTACTCAAACTTGAAGTGATTTCCCAAGGAGATGAGTTAAAGTATAAAATCACTGACGATTTGGATTTTATAATACATACTTTAAAGGAAATTTAATGAAAATTCTAATGGCTATGAGCGGAGGAGTTGACAGCACAGTGAGCGCTTATAAACTTAAAAATGAAGGACATGAAGTCATAGGTTGTTATATGAAGCTTCATGGCAAAGCAAATTATCACGAAGAAAATATCAAAAAAGTACAAAAAGTCGCTAATTTTTTACAAATTCCTTATCATATTTTAGATCTTCAAGAAGATTTCAAAAACAAAGTCTACATGCCTTTTGTAGATACATATAAAGAGGGTAAAACACCAAATCCTTGTGCTTTATGCAATCGCTTTATTAAACTTGGAAAACTCTTAGAATTTGCAAAAAGCTTAGGATGTGAAAAACTCGCTACAGGACATTATGCAAGGATTGAAAATAATCTCATCCACACAGCAATAGATGAAAACAAAGATCAAAGCTATTTTCTAGCTAGTGCTGATAAAGAGGCTTTAAAATATCTTCTCTTTCCGCTTGGAAAAATGAAAAAAGAAGAAGTAAAGCAATTTGCTTCTACTATAGATGTTTTAAAATCCTTTGCAAGCCAAAAAGAGAGTTCTGAAATTTGCTTTGTCGAAAATACTTATGTACAAATACTAGATCAATTTATGGATACAAAAATTCCAGGAGAAGTTCTCAATAGTAGTGGAAAAATCATAGGAAAACACGAAGGCTATATGCACTATACCATAGGAAAAAGACGTGGGTTTGAAGTACGCGGCACACATGAACCGCATTTTGTTTTAAAAATCAATCCTAAGCAAAATCAAATCGTAGTTGGAACCAAAGAAGAACTTAAAGTCAGCGAATTTAGTTTAAAAAATATCAATCTTTTCATCGATGCTAAAGAGCTTGATTGCGAGGTGAAAATTCGCTACCGATCTAAATCCACTCCTTGTAAAGTAATCATTAATGATGATAAAAGTGCAAAAATCTCCTTAAAAGATCCTGTTTATGGCCTAGCAAGTGGACAAATGGCTGTATTTTACAATGCAGATAAAGTCATAGCAAGTGGTTTTATAGAATAATTTCTCGGAATTAACTTCCTAGAAATTATCAATAAAACCCTAAAAATTTTCCACCAAAGAAGCCCTACTCCTATCATAACCCCTATATCAAACACAGAAATAATAAAACCTACACTCCACCATTTTTTACTGATATAACCTGTACCAAAATAACAGGAGCTGTTCCTGTAGCATAATGCGTTAAAGTCATCATAACATTGCTGAAATATGGACTATAGTAGATGCAAAAAAATAATGCGTATATAAAAAATAAGGCTTAAAAACATCATAATAGAAATTTCTCCAAAACCAATATTAAAAGCAAATTCACCCAAAACTTCAGCTAAAAATTGAGTAACACCCAACTTTCCAAGCAAACTTGCCATAATTACAAGGGCAGAAAACCATACTAAAGTATTCCGAGCAGCTTTTTCTGCTAAAACCTCTCCAAAGCTTAAAACTCCACTGATTAACATTAAAGACAATCCAAGCCAAGGCTATAGTAGTTGCATCAAGAGAAATTCCAAAAAACAAATCCAAAGTCCCAGTCCACAAAAATAAAAGCGAGATAAAAACGCTAAACATAATTTTTTCACTATTTTTCATTTTACAAACTTCTTTTAATCTATCATTAGCAAAAGTTGAAGCATTAGGAATGGATTAATCTGTGGAGTAGCAAGAAAAAAGCACCAAAGGCATCCAAAGCATAGCAACTATGCCTGGTAAAACATGCCAAAACCATTGTCCCTAAGTTAAATGTACTTTTAAATTACTAGTTTGTGCTATAAGATCAAGTGCTAAAGGATTTGGAGCAGTCGCTGTAATAAACATAGTCGATGAGATGGGATTGGCTTGATAATTGACTAAAGAAAGATAAGTTCCCATTTTCTATCCTCAGGGGTGGATTTAAAGCTTCTTACAATAGCTTGAACTTATAGGATTTATAATAGCGCCTGCTCTTGCAGTATCTGAAGGAGTAGCAGGCGCTAAAATAGTCTCACAAAATGCTATAGAATAAGCAATTCCTAGGGTTTTTCTACCAAAATACTGATAAAATAATAAGCTAAACATCCCCCAAGTCCTGTTTTAATAACTCCTCGAGCCACAATAATAGAAATAACTATAAGCCAAATAGGAGAATTTGAAAAAGCGCTTAAAGCATCATTTATACCTGTTTTAGCTTTCAAGTTTGATATAGCAGCATCATTTCTCATCTATAATTTTTTGAGACACAAAATCAAGTGTTAAGGTGTTTAAAGCTGAAATTTTAGACTTATCAATAAATTGTTACACAGAAATTTTTGAACTCGCTTTAGTATAAATTTCGTTTAAATTTTCAAATGGATTAAAGATTGTAAAATATTTGCTTTAATTGCTTTATCCTTTAAAACAACATAATACCATTTTGAAACAATCTTTTCAAGAGTTTTTATATGTACAGCACGCACCGAACTTTCAGTAGTAGTAATACCGCTAAAAGCTACTATAAAAATCACTATCATACAAATAGCCCCTGGAATTACTTGTAAAATTATCCCCACAATAACAGCAATAAAAAGTCAAAAAAAATGTCAAGAATTATCTTCTAAAACCCATAGATATAGGTATGATTCAAAACATAGTAGCAATTAAAACACACAATACCAAGAAAGGAATTTTATTTTTATGCATTACTCATCCTTTAATCATGCAATTTATAATGCTTAAATTCTAATTCAATAATATTTTAATAAATCTTAAAATTATACTTTTTAAATAAATTTTTAATTTATTAGGAATGTAGTATGTTAAGAATAACTCATATCTAAGGAAAAAACCAAAAAACCCTTCCCCAGATAACTGCGGCACACACTAAAATCAAATGCTCTGCTGTGTTCCCACCCTGAAGCGGTGTTTAAAAATAGTATTGCACAGGTCTAAGAAAAGGCATAAAAATTATACCATACTATACTTAAAAAGCCTTGAGTTATAAAATTAAACATAAGTGTATAAAGAAGTAACAAATTAATAATATTTTTTATAAATTTTTCATATTAGCTTACAAAATTATTATTATTTCATTTTCTAAAAAGTAAGATTATAAAATAGAGTAATTATTATTACAAAAAAAGGATAAGATGTATGAAAGTTAAATGGAGTAAAAAATTCAGCATTAATCATATGCATTTAAACACAGAAGTTAATAATTTCAAAACCATTATTTTTAAAAAAATACCTTATATAAACATATGTCTTCAAAAACTCATTTGTAAATTAAAACATAACATAAAATTAATAAAAAGTAAGATAACATTTAAAACTTTAAACCATATTTTTAAAAACAATTACTCTATTTATAAAAAGAGCAATAAATAATGAATTTTCAAACCAAAACTTTAGAAACTTTTAATCCTTTTGAAAGTCTTAAAAACGAGCAAAAAAATACAGATAAAATACTTGATTTTAGAGTTATTGATTTTAAACTTCTTTGTTCTAACACACAAAAAACAAAAACTTATGAAAGAAAAGATTTTAATCTATTTTATGATGATAATTTTTTCGTAAAAAACTATAATACCATGGTACATAAATTCATCATAGAAATTTATCCAAAAACTCACCAAGAAGCCTTTATAATCGAACTTAAACCTAATGCTAATTTAACCTATTTAAAAGCTCATGTTATTTTTATGGATGATTTTCAATATTATTCTAGTTTAAAATTCGATATTTTGCAAAATATTTATAAAACCATGATCAAGCAAAAATTCTTAATTTTAAGGCTTAATAAAAAACTATTTAAAAAAATTGATGATGTGATTTTATCTTTACAAAAAAAGCAAAGGATAAAAACAATTGAACTCGTTATTGCTAAAGGGGTAAATAAAATCGAACATAAAAAAAGAGATGAAATCATTTATCATAACAATATCGAAGGAAGATATACCGGCAAAAATATAAACTATAGTAAAACAAATTATCGCAAAGCTGTTAAAAAAAACGAACTACTTTTTGAGTATGTTTATAAAATTCTTGGAAAAGAAGGACGCAATCTAAGAGGTGAAATGCTTCACATAAATCCTATTAACTTCATCGAAAATCCTCTTATTATAAAAGATGAAAGCATTTATAGCCAGCAGTTAGAAGATAGGATTCAATATTTTAGTGCAAATTATGGATTTTTAAACAAAGATCATATAGGTTTTAGCGTTATTAATGATTTTAATTTATTACAAAAAGATTCTTTAAAAGATCCTAATGATACCCTAGAATCTGTAAACATACAAGTTTCAAATATTAAAGTCAATGGCAATATTGGCCTAACGCGAGTTTATGCAAAAAATATCAATATAAGAGGCTTCACAGATGAAAAAAGTGAAATTTTTGCAGAAAATGTTTTTATTAAAACGCATAAAGGTAATTTACAAGCTGATACTGCATATATAAAAAATTTAGAAAATGGGAATGTTATAGCCAAAAACGTTTTTGTAGAAAACTGTAGGGGCGCAAAAATACAAGCAGAAAATATTTATATTTGCAATTTATTAAACGATAATATTTTATATCCTAGAAAAAACCTCATCATAGCAAATAATTTAAAATTTAAAAATACTATTAACATCTCTCCATTATTACCTATAGAAGAAGGAACAGATAAAGAATATAATGATATTAAAAATTTATGCCTTAAAGTCAAAAATAAACTTTATAAAACCATCAATAAAATGCACAATTATTATGATTATTTAATTAAAAATCAAATCAAAATTATCCAATTTCAAAAAATCAAAAACCCCAATATCATAGACAAATACAATCAACTCAATGCCTCGTATAAAAGATTTATCAAACTCAAACATCAAGTTAATACTAAATTAATTCTCTTAGATGAAATAATTTATAATGTCAAAATTTACATTAAAACTAAAAAAATCGGCAAAGATAATTTTTTAAAATTTTACCCTAAAACCAATACCAAAATAGGTCTAAGCTATAATCTCACCTCTAAAGATTATGAAAAAGTTTTTTACCTTCATAAAGAACAACAAGCAAATTACATCAAATGCAGCCATGATTATAATGAAAAAGAAATCAAAGCGATCAAGGCTCTTTTTAAAAAACTACAAAAAGATAATTTCTAAACTATCTTTTCATATTAATAGCTTTTTGTATCATTTGATCACTTGTAGTGATGCTTTTTGAATTAGCATCAAATGCTTTTTGTGTAACTATAAGGTTTGAAAGCTCCACAGCTAAATCGACATTAGACTGCTCTAAATAGCCACCTTTAAACTGTGCTGTATTAATCACTTTTCCATCTTTGAAAATAAAATTAGCATCACCACTATTTGCCGTTGAAGCAAATATATTATCACCCATAGCAGCAAGGCCTTGTTCGTTTATAAAATTATACAAAGCAAGTTTGCCCACTATAACATTTCTACCATTGCTAAATTGTGCGACTATACTCCCATCATCTGCTATATGATATTGACTAAAAAAGCCTTCAGCCACCCCATCTTGTTTTGTAACTATATTGTTTGCAAATCCCTCTTTAACATAAATCCCATTATAACCTGATCCAGGTTTATTAGCATCATAAACGCTGCCTAAGTCTATATTGATTTTCCCACCATTTGGGTTTGTAATACTTGTAATATTATTTTCAAGCAAAGCACCTTGTTCATTAAAAACCACACTTCCTTCACTAGCACTACCTATAGCATTTCCATTAAAATCATAAATTTGCGCAATGGCTTTATATTGTATATTATCACCCTCTTGAGGTAAAATTCTTTCTAGCGTGATTCTAAGAGTACTTTTGCTTCCATCAGCATTATAAATAGCTGATTCTAAAATGTCTTTATTGGCTTTTTGCTGCTCTGTTGCAATTTGCACTGTATCAAGCTTGATACTTGCTTGATCTAAACCTTTTAAATCAAGTTCATTGCTTTTAAAATTTAAATTTTCATCTAAAGTCGTTTCAAAATCAATTTTAACTCCATTCCCATCTACAAAATTCAAAACTATCCTATCGCCAGCCTTAGCACTAAATACTTCTTCTTTGCTTACACTACCACTAACTATATATTTTCCATCTGCGGTTTTTGTAATATTAAATTTATTAGGATCAAGATCTAAGGTAAGCACTTCAGTTTTTGTATTAGTGCTTAAACTTCCACTCCATTTGACATTTTGGGTTACTTGAGGGGCTAAATACATATTAAGAGGGACTTTAATAGCACCTTGTGAGGCAGCTGTTCCCATACTAAAAGGATCATTTGAATTTACAGTAAAACCACTATTTACAGAAACTCCTGTATTAAGATAATCCCCCATAAGCCCTGCAACCCTATCACTATAATTTATTCCTGTAAAAGCAGGGTTCATAGTCCCTAAAACAAAATTTCCATAAGAATCGACTAAAAATCCTTCAGCATCTCTTCTAAAAGCTCCATTTCTAGTATAATAAGCATTACCATCAGCACCTAAAACACCAAAAAACCCTTTTCCTTGTAAAGCCACATCAAATTCACCCTCACTAGCAACAGCAGATCCTTGCTCAAAAACAAGCTGAGAAGAAGCCACACCACTGCCATATCCACCTTGTGCAGGATTTGTTGATTGCGTGGTTACTGTAGTATAAAAAATATCCTTAAATTGTGCATCAGAATATTTAAATCCTGTAGTATTTACATTTGCAATATTATTAGCACTCACATCAATACCAAAACTAGTGCTTTTAGCCCCCAAAACCCCGTTATAAAATGAATTCATCATGATCTAGGCCTTTTCTTCTTTGCTCTCATCTTCTGTTTTATTCTCATCTTGTGCAGACTCAGAATCTCCTGCATTTAAATCACCGTTTGAAACACTTCCACTAGGAAAAGAAGAACTACTAGATTTATACTCAGTTATCTCTTTAATCGCATCAAAAGGAACTTGTTGCCCCGCCATTTTTGCATAAGCAACCCCATTTTCAAAAACAACCCCTTCAATAGGATAAGTACCATAATTTGCAGTGATCTTTTCACCATTTTTATTATTATAAACCATCTTAACACTATATTCACCATCTCCTGCATAAACCCCATCATTATTCCTTCCTGGCCATTCCATGGTAAATAAACCTTTTGAAATAGATTTAGCATCACTTTTTTCGCTAAAAACAAGCTTATTATTACTATCATAAATCTCTAGAGTAACTCCATTTTCATCTGAGTCTTCTGGTAAATACATTTTAAGTGCAATAAGCTCATCTGATCCTGTGAGTTTGATAGTATTATTTGTAACTGTTGCCATTTTTCCAATAGCGGCTAAAGCCGAAGTACTCATACTTGTAGTAAAAGAATCTGAAAGTTTTTGCATAGTTTCAACCATCTTTTGCATAGTAGTATTAGTATTTTGCTGCATTTCAAGTGCACTAAGTTGAGAGGTTTGAGTTAACATTTTATCACTATCCATTGGATCTGTTGGATCTTGGTGTTGAAGCTCTATTAAAAGAAGTTTTAAAAACGCATCTTTATCTAAAGTAGCATTAGGATTACTCACTATTGTAGATGTATTGCCACTTTCTCTTAGTGTATTAGAAGAATTAGGATTGACACTTGCGTTAAAATTATCTAAATTCCAATCTGATGATATCATTATAAACTCCTTTTTTACTCTATTATATTTTATAGTTAAAGCAATAAGTATTCCAACTTAGAAATACTTTGCTAAAACAAGCTCTAGATTAATTTTTTCTCCCTCACTCTTTCCTTCTAAAATATCCTTAAAACCGGTGCTACTGCGATTTTTTCCTTGATTTTGGTTTTGCTCTTTTTTCCCCTGATCGCTAAAATTCATTTCAAGACCTGTAAATCCCATATTAACAAGAGAATTTTTAAATTCTACTTGATGTTGCATGAACAAATTCATTGCATTAGTATTAGAATTAAAATTGATATGAAGATTATTTCCCCTTTGGATTAGAGTTACTTCCACTTCACCAAGGTTATTAGGATTTAATTTGATATTGAGTTTTGTAATTGGGGTCTTATAATCATCTAATGCTTCTTTTAAATCTTGAGAAAAGTATTGTAAAGTTTCTTTAGGACTAAGATTTCGCGTGCTATTTTGCGTAACTTTATTTAAATCTTTCACTAAAGAATTTAAATCATCTAAATTATTCTCGTGCGTGTTTTGACTAGGTGTTTTTACCTGTTCTTTGATCACAGTTTCTTTACTGCTATCATTATCAATTTCTTTTTGCATCATTTGAGTTTTATTATAATTTTCACCTTGGACTTGGTTTAAATTTTCAACATTTATTTTTTGCTCTAAAGAAGAAGACTTTGTATCTTTCATCTCTTTGGCATTAGTTTTTATATCTTTAATTAAAGTAAAATCTTTTTGTGTTAAATTTGAATTTTGGGAATCTTTAAGGATTTCTTTATTTGACTTTATATTAAGATTTACATCCTGTTTATAATCTTTTAAATTTTTATTTTGTTCTTTTACAGGATCTTGATTTAACTTATTCTCCTGAACTTTATTTGTTTCTTTAATAAAATTTTTATTTTCTTTATCTTCTTTATTTAAAACTTTAAAATTTGGTAAATCTTGACTTGAAATATCCTCTTTTACACTCTTAGTTAATAATTTTTCCTGTTGTACATTTTCTGTAATTAAATGTCTAGTTTTACTATCTTTACTTGCATGATTTGATTTTTTATCATCTATTTTAATACTCTCATTTAATGATTTTTTATCCTTTTTTATCTCTATTGCATTTTGTACTTTTACCTTATCAATCTTTTCATTTTTATTTTCTTTAGATAAAAGCATAGAATCTAAATTTTTTAAAGTTTGAGAAAGTAAAGAAGGACTAAAATCCTTAGGCTGAGAATAAGATTTTTGCTTTAAAAGATGTGAAGAATCTTGTAATTGCTGATTTAATTTTTTGCTTAAATCAGCAATTTTATCATTAATAAGCTGTTTAAAAATACTATCTATACTGCCTTTAAAAAAATCAGCCTTATCCAAGTTAGGAAAAGTACTCTTAAGATCAAGAAGACGATCTATTTTAATATCTTTTACATTTAAACCTAAATCTTTTGCAATATCTAAAAGTTCATTAAGATTAGATGCACCTTTTAAAGCATCAAAATTAGCCTCTGTTTTTACAAACTCAGGAAACTGATTGCTCAAATTTCCTAATTTAATATCTTTTGTAGGTGCTTTTAATTTATCTAATAAAGAAAGAATTTGCATCAAAGGAGCTGATTGAAAAATGCTTATTTTATCACTTTCATCAAAAACTCCTTTCTCAAGTCTACTCATGGCTTCGTTAACAATTTCTTTTTGATCAATTTTCATGCGATCAGGTAAAAATTCATTAGTTTGTTCAAGGGAACGAAGTAAAGAATTTAAAAAACTCTCTGTGTTATCTTGAGTACAATTTTTACTGTCGTTAGCTTGATGTTCTTTATTTTCACCTGCCTTACCCAAAAGACTCCCTTTAATAGAAATCTTAGAGGATTTAAGATGTAAAATCTCATGTTGCGAAGATAAATTCGACATCATTTTTCCTTAAAATTATTTTAAAAAATTGCCTGCCATTAGCTTAGGAAACTGTTCTTTTAAATAAGAATTTCCATAAACTTTAATCATTTTATCTTTATTTAAAACAATTAAAATATTTAATAATTCCTCTAGATTTTTGGCCTTCAAAATTTTTTCTAAATTTTCTTCATTTTCTAAAATTTCTGTAAGCTCGCTTGAAATTCTTGCCATTTTTTCACTTTTATTAGATTTTAAAATTTCTAAAAGATTTAAAACTTGAAATAAAAATTCATTTTTTCTCTCAAACGCACAGTTTTTAAATTCGATAAAGAGATCTTCATTTAATGGTTTTGACATTTTAGCCTCCTTGAGTTTAAGACTTCAAAGCAAGAAATGTTCCAAGTTTTGATAATTTGTAGTTTAAGCTAAATTTTTATATAATCTACACTTTTAAAAATTCAGCTTTGGAGAAAAATTTGGAAAATATTAGAAACATTGCAGTCATAGCCCACGTTGATCATGGCAAAACCACTATGGTAGATGAATTATTAAAACAATCAGGCACCTTTAATGAAAGAGAACAGATTTCAGAACGCGTTATGGATAGCAATGATATAGAAAAAGAACGCGGCATTACTATACTTTCAAAAAACACAGCTATCAACTATAAAGGAACAAAAATCAATATCATAGACACTCCAGGGCATGCTGATTTTGGGGGAGAAGTAGAACGCGTTTTAAAAATGATTGATGGCGTTTTACTTTTAGTAGATGCACAAGAAGGCGTTATGCCACAAACTAAATTCGTGGTAAAAAAAGCCTTATCTTTAGGACTTAAACCTATAGTTGTGATCAATAAAATAGACAAAGCAGCTGCAGATCCTGAAAGAGTGATTAATGAGATCTTTGATCTTTTCGTAGCCCTTGATGCTAATGATGAACAACTAGACTTTGCTATTGTCTATGCTGCAGCTAAAAATGGCTATGCTAAACTTGATCTTAATGATAAAAGCGACAATATGGAGCCCCTTTTTAAAACCATACTTGAAAGAGTCCCTGCACCAAGTGGTACTAATGACAATCCTTTGCAACTTCAAGTTTTCACCTTAGGATACGATAATTTTGTCGGCAAAATAGGAATTGCAAGAATTTTTAATGGCATTGTAAAGAAAAATCAAAATGTCATGCTTGCAAAAGCTGATGGTACTAAAGTAAATGGTAGAATTTCTAAACTTATAGGTTTCATGGGTTTAGAAAAAATGGATATTGAAGAAGCCAAAAGCGGCGATATTATAGCTATAGCTGGATTTGAGGCTTTAGATGTGGGTGATAGTATTGTAGATCCAAACCAACCTATGCCACTTGATCCTTTACGCATAGAAGAACCTACCTTAAGCATAGTTTTTTCTGTCAATGATGGACCTTTAGCAGGAACAGAAGGAAAGCATGTCACTTCAAATAAAATTGCTGAACGTTTAGAAGCTGAAATGAAAACTAATATCGCGATGAAATATGAAAGTACAGCAGAAGGTAAATTTAAAGTAAGTGGTAGAGGGGAGCTTCAAATCACTATTTTAGCTGAAAACATGCGTAGAGAAGGTTTTGAATTTTGTATGGGAAGGCCAGAAGTTATAGTAAAAGTAGAAAATGGAGTCAAAACAGAGCCTTTTGAACATTTAGTCATTGATGTACCAGAAGAATTTAGTGGTGCAGTGATAGAAAAATTAGGAAAAAGAAAAGCCGAAATGAAAACCATGGCACCAACAGGCGATGGCCAAACAAGATTGGAATTTGAAATTCCAGCACGAGGACTCATAGGCTTTAGAAGCCAGTTTTTAACTGATACTAAGGGTGAAGGCGTGATGAATCATAGCTTTTTAGAATTTAGACCCTTTAGTGGTGCGGTAGAAAAACGCAATAATGGGGCTTTAATTTCTATGGAAAATGGAGTGGCTTTAGGATATTCTTTATTTAATCTCCAAGATCGTGGAGTGCTTTTCATAGAACCTCAAACTAAAGTTTACACAGGTATGATTATAGGCGAACACTCACGCCCTAATGACTTAGATGTCAATCCTATTAAAGGGAAAAATCTCACCAATGTAAGAGCAAGCGGAAGCGATGATGCTATCAAACTCATCCCACCTAGAAAACTTAGCCTTGAAAGGGCTTTAGAATGGATAGAAGAAGACGAGCTTGTAGAAGTAACGCCTATAAATGTACGCGTACGCAAACGCTACCTTGATCCAACCCAAAGAAAAAGAATGGAAAAAACAAAATCTTAATGGATTTAAAAAGCTTAGAAAACCAAAGACTCTATATATTCAAACGCTTAGGAATTTTAAAATTTTTAAGTATTATAGAGGCCTTACTCATAGCTTTTTTAGCCTTTGTTTTTATAAAAGATGCCCTAATAGCTATAATTTTAGCTATTTTTGTAGGCGTTTTTTTCTTCCGTTTTACATCTAAAAAACTCAATTTTGCTAAAAAAGAATTAGAACTTAATGCTTTAAATTTATTTTTACGCCGTTTTGGAGGAAGGTTAAAAAAAGAAAGCTTAAGCCAAGAAGATTTTTTAAAATTAGAACTTATACAAAATTTGAAAGAATTTAAAAGTCAAAATTGCTTTGATTTTAAAGATTTTAAAATTTATGATATTCAGTATTTAGATGAAAACAAAAGGCTATTTTGTGGAATTTTGCTTGAAATTTTAAAAGCAAATAAAAATATCAAATTCGAAGATCAAGAACAAATTTATATCAAAGTCCAAAACAAAAATTTCACTCTTGATCATATCTTTTCTAAACAAAACTACTATCTTATAGCCACTTTAAGCAATCCTTTTTTTATCGATTTAAAAAAGGATCTTGCAAATAATTTCACAATCTTAGAACACAATTTAAATTCCATAAAAAATAAATTCTTCTAAACCTTAAAAATCAATTAAATGCTTTCTTAACCCATGTTTTAAAAGCTATAAAAATCAAGGCTTTTAATCTTCTTTAGCTAAATTTTCAAGACTTCTAAGTCCATCTTCTCCTATTAAATTCTCACCTTTTAAATCGCTAAATATAGCATTTAAAGAACTGACTATAGCTGTAGAATTAAAACTTAAATTTTCTATGGCTTTTTCTCTTTTTTTCCATATATTTTGCAAAGCCCTTTTTTCAGCTTCTAATTCTTCTTTCATATTTTGATAGGTTTTAAGTATAAAAGTAATTTGTGTATTAAATTCTTTAGAATTAAGATACTCATATAAAATATGATTTTTTTCATCCTTGTTTTTTAAAGCATTTTTTAGTTTATAAATATTCATAATGCTTTCTCTAAGCACAGCTAAAACCCCTTTAAATTCAAAAAAAGTACAAACTAAAATCCCTTCTTTAAAATGCGTTTTTTCTCTTTCTTTTGGCATAGTTTTTGTAATTAAAACAGCTATATCACTTCTTGCTGCTATACTATCGAGTTTAAGTTTATCAAGCCATTCTTTATTAAATTCTTTAGTACGCTTAATCTCATACAAAATACTCCCACAAATATTCCCAAAATTATCTTTAACCACGTGCAAGCAATCTGCCCCACTTATACCCTTTGGTACTTCTTTAACTTCATCACTTAAATATTCTTTTTGGATGTATTCTTGTATAAACAATTCTGCTGCTTCGCCCTGAAGTTGTTGCGATCCTTGATCTGCTTTACGCTTTAACACATCTAATTCTTGTTTTACAGTATTAAATTGTATTTGAAGCTCTTTATGTGCCATTTCTTTTTCTTCATATTCTAAACGAATTTTTTGTTTTTGTAATTCTAAATTCTTATTTTCTTGTTCTTTAAATTCTTTTAAAGCTTCTTCTTTGATTTGAAATTTTAACCTTTCTTCATTTTCTTTTTGCTCTCTTTTAAGCTTTTCATTTTCGGCTTTCACGCTTAATAACTGACTTAATTCTTTGCTTTTTTGATCTAATTCTTCTTGCATAATTTTCACTTCACTTTCATGCTCTTTATGAAATTTTTCACTGAATTCTTTTTGAAAATTTTGTTTTTGCATAAGGAAATCTTGTTGAATTTTTTGCTTTTGTAAAAGAAGTTCTTGACTTACTCTTTCATTGATAAGTTTTTCTTGATCTGCTTTTTGAACTTTTAAATCGTTTAAAGCCTTAGCATACTCGATCTTTTGCTTGTTAACTTCATTTTGAAATTCTTGCTTTTGTTTTTGAAACTCTTCTTGAACTTGATTTGAAATTTGTATATATAAAAGCTCATTTATATCCATAAAATTACCACAATTTGGGCATTTAATTGGATCATTTTGATTTAAATTTTGCATAATTTTTCCTTCAAATTTTCTCACAAATTTAACATAGAAAAACAAAGATTATTATAAGATTGACTTGTTAAAATGATTTTTTAAAAGTAATTAGGATTATAAATGCAAAAACACACTAAAATTCATGGCTTTGCAAAATTCAAACTCATTATCATCCTTGCTTTAATGTCAAGTATAGCCCCGCTTTCTACAGACATGTACCTCCCTGCACTCACTCATGTAAAGCAAAGTTTTCAAACCAATTCTTTTTTAACCCAACTTAGCATTGCAAGTTTTTTTGTCGCCTTTGCTTTAGGACAGCTGATATATGGTCCTTTAAGTGATATTTATGGGCGTAAAATTTCTGCTTTAACAGGGATATTTTTCTTTATCATTTCAAGTTTATTTTGCGTGATTATTGATAATATTTATGCCTTTATCGCTTTAAGGTTTCTTCAAGCTCTTGGTGGTTGTGCAGGAGTAGTAATAGCAAGAGCGATTGTAAATGATTTATTTGAAATTAAAGAAGCTGCAGCTGTTTTTGCACTCATGATGGTTTTTACCTCACTTGCACCCATGCTTTCACCGACTTTTGGAGGATTTTTATTAGAATATTTTTCATGGCATAGCATTTTTGCGACTTTATTTGCTTTAGGAATTTTACTTTTTGTAATGGTGCTTTTTGGCTTAAAAGAATCCGCACCCCATCTTAAAAAGCAAAAATTCTCCTACAAACAAGCCATAAAAGGCTATAAATTAGTGCTTAATGATAAATATTTTCTAATTTACATACTTTGTGCTTCTTTAGCTTTAGCTGCAATGTTTGCTTATATTACAGGGTCAAGCTTTGTTTTTACACAATTTTTTGCCCTAAGCGAACAAAAATTTGCATTATTTTTTGGTATTAATGCTTTAGGATTTATAATTTGTGCCAATATTAACGCTAAATTAATACAAAAATTTCAAAGCGAAAAAATACTTTCAAAGGCTTTGATAATCATGTTTATATCAACTATTATTTTGCTTGTAAATGCATTTTTTTATCCTCATTTTTTACTTTTTCAAATAAGTATTTTTACAAGTATAGCCATGCTAGGATTTATCGCACCTAATACCACAACCTTGGCTATGGCAAGATTTAAAGAACATAGCGGAACTGCCTCTGCTGTACTTGGAACAGTGCAATTTAGCTTTGCAGGATTGATTTCTTTTATAGTTGGAATCATAAATGCTAATACTCCTATAATCCTTGCTTTGGTAATGTGCATTTGTGTTTTAATGGCAAATATGATATATTTATTAATAAAATCAAAGCATCAAACCCAAAGGAGATAAAAAATGAAAATCAATGCTTTTGTCATATCACTAGCTATAGTATTAGCCAGTTTAATACTTGCTATAGGCTTTTACAAAAGCTTAAACGAATTTAAAATACTTCAAAGAAGTGTGACAGTAAAAGGATTAAGTCAAAAAGATGTAGAAGCTGACACTTTAATATTACCTATAAAATTTACAAGATCAAATAATAATCTTGCAAATTTATACAAAGAACTTGAACAAGATAAAGAAAACCTAATCCAATTTTTAGAAGAACAAGGTATAAAAACTGATGAAATAAGTTCCAATGCCCCAAATATCATAGACAAATTAAGCGATCCTTATAGCAATGACAAGCAGGCTGTATACAGATACACAGGCACAAGAACCTTACTCTTATACACAAAAAATGTAAAACTTGGAAAAACCATACAAGAAAAAATTTCAACACTAGGCAAAGAAGGTATAGTGCTAACAATTGATGATTATGATATAGAATATCTTTACACAAAACTTAATGATATAAAACCTCAAATGATAGAAGAAGCTACAATCAATGCTAGAAATGCAGCGATTAAATTCGCACAGGATTCAAACAGTAGTTTAGGCAAGATAAAAAAAGCATCCCAAGGACAATTTAGCATTACTAACAGAGACAAAAATACTCCTTATATCAAAACCTTAAGAGTGGTATCTACTATAGAATATTACTTAAAAGACTAAAAAATTTGCAAGCTAAAACTTGCAAATTAATATTTTTATACAGCTTAAAAACCTTTTTTCTTACTAATTAAAATGAAATAATTTTTACTCCTTTTTATTTAAATTGAATATAAAAATTTATAAAGCTAACTTTAAAAATATATTTTAATAAATGAGAAAATTTGACACAATATAAAAATTTTTAAATATTTTTTCTCAAATATATTATTTTTAAATTCATAAATATCTTTAGTTTTGTTAAAATAAATTTTACATAATTATTCAAACAAAGGATTAAAATGCGTTATTTAGCTCTATTTGCAATTTCAATCACGTTAAGTTTTGGTGCTGCTAATGCACCTATACAAGATAGAACAGGCACAGGACTTGTCTTATCAAGTCATAAATTAGCCAATGAAATAGGTAAAGAAATCCTTGATAAAGGTGGAAATGCCATAGATGCAGCTGTTGCGGTGGGTTATGCTCTAGCCGTAGTACATCCTTCAGCAGGTAATATAGGCGGTGGGGGCTTTGCTGTTATCCACTTAGCAAACGGTGAGAACGCTACGCTTGATTTTAGAGAAATGGCTCCTTTAAAAGCAAGTAAAGATATGTATCTTGATAGCAAAGGAGAAGTGATCAAAAATGCTTCTACTATAGGCTATTTGGCAGCTGGAGTACCTGGAACAGTCAAAGGTATGAGTGCAATACTTGATCGCTATGGCACTATGAAACTAAGTGATTTAATAGCACCTGCTATAAAACTTGCTGAAAAAGGCTATCTTATCAATGACAGACAAGAACAAACCATGCTAGAAGCTAAAACTATGTTTGAACAATTCCCTAGCTCAAGCAAATATTTCCTTAAAAAAGACGGTAGTACTTACAAAAGTGGAGATTTATTTGTTCAAAAAGATTTAGCAAAAGCTTTAAAACTAATTGCCAAAGAAGGACCTGATGCTTTTTATAAAGGAAAAATTGCTGATTTAATAGCAGCAGATATGGCTAAAAACAATGGTATCATCACTAAAGAAGACTTAGCTTCCTATGAAACCATCTGGAGAAAACCTGTAGAAGGCACTTATAGAGGTTATGATATCATCTCTATGTCTCCACCTAGTAGTGGTGGTGCTCACATCATACAAATTTTAAATATCATGGAAAATGCTGATATACAAAATTTAGGCTTTGCAAGCTCTAAAACCTTACATATCATGGCAGAAGCTATGCGTCAAGCTTATGCAGATCGTTCAGAATACCTAGGAGATCCTGACTTTGTTAAAGTCCCTCTTGAAAAACTTATAAGCAAAGAATATGCTAAAGAAATCTATATGCACATTCCAAAAAATAAAGCTTTACCAAGTTCAAAAGTTAAACCAGGTTTAGGACAAATTCACGAAGGGGAAAATACCACTCATTATTCTGTATTAGATAGCAAAGGTAATGCAGTAAGTATCACCTATACTATTAATGCAAGCTATGGTTCAGGTGCTGCTATAGAAGGTGCAGGATTTTTACTAAATAATGAAATGGATGATTTTTCAATCAAACCAGGAGTACCAAATTTATATGGACTTATAGGAGGACAAGCTAATGCTATAGAACCTAAAAAAAGACCTTTAAGCTCTATGAGTCCTACTATCATACTCAAAGATGGAAAAGTATTTATGGTAGTAGGAAGTCCAGGTGGTTCTAGAATCATCACTACCGTTTTACAAGTCATCTCTAATGTAATTGATCATAAAATGGATATTTCAACTGCTGTAGAATCTCCAAGATTTCATATGCAATGGTTACCTGATGAGATAAGAACAGAACCTTTTGGGATTATTAAAGATGTCCAAAACAATCTTGAAAAAATGGGATATAAAATTACCCAAAAGCCTTATATGGGTGATGTAAATGCCATAATGATTGATCCAAAAACAGGAAAAATCTTAGGTTCTATGGATACAAGAAAAGAATTTTAAAACTATGACTTGTCTTTGAGATTTAAAGACAAGTCATAACAATCTTTTATTCTTAAACTTTTTATATCATAAAATTTTATACCTTTTTTAAAATAATTGAAAAAATTTATTTAAAACCAAATTCCAAAATCCCTTCAATCTCTTCTCAACTCATATTCTCATCATTACCATTTAATTCTATGAATATATAAAACTTATTTTATTTAATAAATTAATTTTTCAATTTTAAAATAAAAATAATATATAATAATATATTATACAAGTATAAATACTATAAAATAAACTGTAAGCCTCTACACAATAATAATTTAAAAGATTGAAATAAAAAAAAGAAAAACTAAGAATAATAAAGCAGTCTAACAAGTCCGCAATGAGTTACTTTCCCCCTACCAGTAAGGTGTAGTATCATCA
>NZ_WUED01000002.1 GCF_016806695.1 Campylobacter bilis
TAACTTTTTTTATTCTTTCTTTGGGAGTTTTTTCATCAAGTATGGTGTAGAAATTTCCACTTAAAGCCACTCCAAAAAAAGAAATCAAACAATCAATACTTTTAGGTAAAATAATTAAAATAGGAAGTTGTGTGGTATGTTCGCAAGCTAATTGCCTTAAGATTTCGCTGGCAAGTTTTTCACTCATAGAATGGAATTTTTTATAGCTAATATATTTTCCATTAAATTCAACAAATAATTTTTTATTTGGATATTTATCCACGCTTTTTTGTAAAAAATCATAAATGTGGGTTATCATTAGGACTAAGACCCTTATAATTACTTCTATTATACAATTATAAAAAAATATATTTTAAGGTTTAATGAAAATGTTGAAAAAATTTTTAAATGTTTTGGAAATATTTGAAGATGATTTTATATTGTTTACAGGAAATTTAATACATTTATTGCAAAAAGAAAGAAAAGCACAAAAACAAATTTTAGAACAGTTATTAGATTTATTCGTAGAAAGATGTGCTAAAAAAGACACTTTGGCTATACATACTTTTAATTGGGATTTTTGCAAAGGATTGACATGTGATATTTTAAATTCTAAATCTCAAACTGGAGTTTTAGGTAATATAGCTCTTAAAAGAAATGATTTTAGAAGGACAAAGCACCCTATTTATTCATTTGCTGTTGTTGGTAAGCTACAAAGTCAATTAATTGCACTTGAAAATAAGGGAGCATTTGATAATAATTCTCCTTTTGCTTTAATGCATAAGAATAATGCAAAAATGATTATTGTGGATTTGCCTTTACAAGACTCTTTTACTTTTGTACACTATGTTGAAGAATGTTTGAAAGTTGATTATTGTTTTAATAAGAGTTTTAAAGCATTATATCATTGATGAAATGAGGCATATGCAAATGAAAACTTATGATATGTTTGTACGTAAAGATGGGGTTTTAACTGATATTAATGGCTTAGAAAATCTTTTCATAGAAGAAGATGTTATGGAATTAAGAAAATTTGAAAATCTTTATATTAAAAAAAATTGATCTATCAAAAGCATATAAGGTAATTGCTAGGGATATTAAAGAAAACAATGCTCAAAATTTAATGAGTTATGTTTAAAAGATTATATTCTAAAGTTTTTTCCAATAGTTCTTTTAACTCATAAGCTTGTATATTTAAAATATTGGCTATGTCTATAATATCATTTTTACCATCGCAATAAGCTAGGAAATTGCAAGCTAAAGGAATATCATTAGCTGTGCTAAGAGTATGGTAGAGTCCTCTTTTACCAAGATTAGGTTCACCAATAATAGTATTTTTATAAATAGCATTAATTTCTAGGTTTAAAATTATTTCTTGCATGGCTTTAAGTCCACCCATTAAACCTTTGGGGCAAACTAAATTTAAATCATCTTTAGAAGTATGATATTCTTTGTAGGTATGGTACTTAGTACGACATATGCCTACAACACCCAAATTAGCAAGAGGGGCATTGTATTGCCTTTCATCGCTTCCACGATACAAAAAGCTGAAATTTTTGAAATTTTCCTTGTTCTTAAGTGTGTGTAAAGCTACCTTATCGCTTAAAGTGTTTTCTTGTGGGGTTTGGATGAGTGAATAAGCTTTATCATCACCTAAACACGAAAGCACAAAACCGGCTTTGACATGTTTTTGTAGGTGCGTTAAGTGTTTACTAAGATAAATTATAGATCCTATAGTTTCAGGGATAATGACGAAACGGTAGTTATATTTTCTTTCTTTTAGAGTTAAAAGCCATTTAGCTAGAAAAATTGCTACAACTGGTCCGCTAAGTTCGTTATTTGCCATAGAGGGATGGCAAAGATAAGTAGAGATTAAAATTTCATCTTTTGTTTTTTGTGTACTTGGGATAATGAAGTCTGCATAGTTTAAAACCCCTTTTTTATCATGTTTAGCATCGATAAAAACCTTATATTTTCCTTCTTTGAGTTTTTTTCTTTCATTATGTGTAATGCAAAATCCCCAACGCCTTTTATAATAACTTGTAACATAAGGTATGGCATCAGGCATTTCTTCTATAGAGTAAAGGTGTTTTTGAAGTTCTTTAAGGTTAATTTCTTTATTGACAGCTTTGCTATAATTTAAGATATGTAAGTTATGCTTTTTAAAGTCACAAATTTTCTTTCCATTAGGAGTGATAATAAAAGCATCATTTATATGCCACTCATCAGGGACCACCCAGTCAAAAATTTTGGTACCACTTTTAATTGAATGCATTTGGATTATATTGTTTCCAAGTGTTTCGCTTAAAATTTCTAAACTGTCTTTAAAGCCTTTTCCTGTGATGCTTCTAGAAATAGGAAAAAGCTTTTTAACAAGCTCATACATAGTCTTGCTTGTTTTTTTAAAATCCTTACTTTGAAAATCTAATTTATCCACAATAACTCTTTTTAAGTTTTTCAAGTGTACTTAATAAAGTGTCTTTTACAAATTGGGCATCTTTTAAATGCATTTGTTGATGACAAGGTATGCTAAGTTCAGCCTTGTAAAAATTATCCGCATTTTCAAGTCTTATATTGCCTAAAAGTTTTTTATAAAAACTAAACTCATAAATAGGCTTATAATGCACTTGCACACCTATGCCTTTATCAATGAGGCTTTGAAAAAGTTCTTCTTTTTGGCAATAAAATTCATGAAATAATAAAATAGGATATAAGTGCCTTGAACTTTTTTTATAATCTTTGATTTTTATAGTGGAAAAATAAGGATTTTTTTCAAATTCTTTATCATAAAACTGAGCTATTTCTTCGCGTTTGGCAAGATTTTTATCTAGTTTTTTAAGTTGATTGATTCCTAAAGCACAGCTAACATCACTTAAGCGATAGTTATAACCAAGTTCTACCATGTCGCTATTCCAAAGTCTTTTTTTGACTATACCATGACTTCTTAAAAGTTTTGCTTTGGCTATAAGTTCTTCATTATCGCTTATAATAGCTCCGCCTTCAAAGGTCGTAATAGGCTTTACAGGATGGAAAGAAAAGATTGAAAGATCTGCTTTTTTGCCTACTTTTTCACCTTTATATTCTGAACCTAAAGCATGACTTGCATCATCAATTAAAGGAATATTATAACTTTTAGCAAGACTTGAAATTTCATCCATTTCAACGCTATTTCCTCCAAAATCCACCACACTAATAGCTCCTATATTAGAATTGTCTTTTTGCAGTCTTTGCATTAGTTTTTTTTCATCGATATTGCCATCGTGTTTGATATCAATGAATTCGATTTTAGCTCCTGCGATTAAAGCTGCATTAGCTGTAGCTGCAAAGGTTAAAGGGGTGGTTAATATGGTTTTTTCTTTTACATTTAAAATAGTATAAGCAAGATGAAGGGCTGCAGTTGCTGAGTTTAATACACAAGCGTATTTTACCCCTATATATTTGCAAAGTTCTTGTTCAAATTCATCGACTTTTTTACCCCCTGTTAAAATGTCTTCTTTTAGGGCTTTTACAAGTGTATCAATGTCACTTTGATCGATATTTTGATGAGAATAACTAAGCATTAAAAACCCTCTGTATGATTGATAATATCTAAGAGTTCTTTTTGGCTTGCCCATTGGGGGTTGTTATCTGAGCTATAAGAAAAACCATCTTTTACTTTTTGTCCTTTTTCACCTAAAGCATTGATACTAAAATCATTATCCTTGCCTACAAATTTAATACTAGGGCTAATAGCATAATAATTTTCAAATTCATAAGTTAAATGGCTATCATCACTTGAAATCATAATCTCATGTAGTTTCTCTCCTGCTCTTATACCTATGATTTTTTGTGTGAGATTAGGGGCTAGGGCGTGGGCTAAATCAGTGATTTTCATTGAAGGAATTTTTGGGATAAAAATTTCTCCCCCATGCATTTTTTTGAAATTACTCAGTACAAATTTAACCCCATTTTCAAGAGAAATCCAAAAACGCGTCATCCTAGCATCTGTAATAGGGAGTTCTTTTACTCCTTGGCTAATGAGTTTTTTAAAAAAAGGTACCACCGATCCTCTTGAACCTACAACATTTCCATATCTTGTAACACTAAAGCGTGTTTGTTTATTGCCTGCTATATTGTTTGCAGCGACAAAAAGCTTATCGCTTGCAAGTTTGGTAGCCCCATATAAATTGATGGGATTGCATGCTTTGTCTGTGCTAAGTGCAATGCATTTTTTAACCCCATTTTCAAAGCAAGCATCAATAACATTTTGTGCACCATGGATATTAGTTTTTATACATTCCATAGGGTTGTATTCAGCAATGGGTACATGCTTCATTGCAGCAGCATGTATGACAAAGTCCACATCACGCATAGCTGTGCTTAAGCGTTCTTTATCCCTTACATCCCCGATAAAATAACGCATGCAAGTATCATTAAAAACGCTTGCCATTTCAAATTGTTTAAGTTCATCGCGAGAATAGATGATGATTTTGTTGGGTTTGTAGTTTTGCAATAATACTTTGGTATAAGTTTTTCCAAAAGATCCTGTACCACCTGTGATTAAGATATTTTTTCCATTAAACATGATGCCTTCCTTTGCGAAATTTATCTTTATCTTAAGTTCAAGCAATAAGTATTCCTACTTTAAAATCCTTGGTAAGGTAATACCTGTTTGAGCTTGATATTTGCCTTTTTTATCTTTATAGGTTGTATCGCATTTTTCATCACCTTGGAAAAACAGCACTTGTGCTATGCCTTCATTGGCGTAAATTTTTGCAGGTAAAGGTGTAGTATTTGAAATTTCTATGGTAATATGTCCTTCAAAACCAGGTTCAAAAGGGGTTATATTTACTATAATTCCACATCTTGCATAGGTACTTTTGCCAAGACAAATAGCTAAAACATCATCAGGCATTTTAAAATATTCTATAGTTCTAGCTAAAGCAAAAGAATTCGCAGGCACTATACAAACATCTCCCTCAAAATCCACTACATTTTCTTCCACAAAATTTTTAGGATCTATGACTGTAGAATTGACATTGGTAAAAATTTTAAACTCACGCCCTACGCGTATATCATAGCCATAGCTTGAAAGCCCATAGCTTACAACACCTTTGCCTATATTGGCTTCACAAAATGGTTTTATCATTTCGTGTTCTAAAGCCATTTTTCTTATCCAATTATCTGCTTTTAAACCCATTTTTAACCTTAATATTTTAGGAATGATTTTATTTTTGAATTATAACCTAAAATTCTATATTGTTTGTGATTTTTTGATTTTTTAAACTTAAATTCCAAGTTTTTTTATATAATACAAGATTAAGTTCTTAAATTTTGTAGGAGAATTTTATGACAAAAGAAGAAATTAAAGAGTTGGTAAATCTTTTTGCTGAAGCAAATATCAGTAAAATCAAAATCAAAGAACAAGATGGTTTTGAAATAGAACTTGAAAGGGATATGTGTTGTGATGTTTCAGCGCCCGTTTGTCCTCCAGCACCACAGCCTATTAATGTAAGCGTAGTTAATGAAGCTCAACCTAGTCAAAATACAAAAGCTAATAAACCGTGTATAAACAGCCCTATGGTTGGAACTTTTTATCAAGCGCCAAGTCCAGGAGCAACTCCTTTTGTAAAAGTAGGTAGCACTGTGAAAAAAGGAGATGTTATTGCAATTATTGAAGCGATGAAGATTATGAATGAAATTGAAGCAGAATTTGATTGTAGGATCGCTGAAGTTTTAGTAGCTGATGGTCAACCTGTGGAATTTGGAATGCCTTTATTTTCTGTGGAGAAATTATAAAATGAAACTTAAAAGCATATTGATTGCTAATCGTGGAGAAATTGCACTTCGTGCCCTAAGAACCATCAAAGAAATGGGTAAAAAAGCGATTTGTGTGTATTCTGAAGCGGATAAAGATGCGCTTTATCTTAAATATGCTGATGCGAGTATTTGTATAGGCAAGGCAAGAAGTTCTGAAAGCTATTTAAATATCCCAGCCATTATTACTGCAGCTGAAATTGCAGAAGCGGATGCTATTTTTCCAGGTTATGGCTTTTTAAGCGAAAATCAAAATTTCGTTGAAATTTGTGCAAAACATAATATTAAATTTATTGGCCCTTGTGTTGAAGCTATGAATTTAATGAGTGATAAATCCAAAGCCAAACAGGTTATGCAAAGAGCAGGTGTACCTGTGATTCCAGGAAGTGATGGGGCCTTAGCAGGGGCTGAAGCGGCAAAGAAATTAGCCAAAGAAATCGGCTATCCTGTGATTTTAAAGGCTGCTGCAGGTGGTGGAGGTCGTGGTATGCGCGTGGTAGAAAGTGAAAAAGACCTTGACAAAGCGTATTGGTCTGCTGAAAGTGAGGCTATGACAGCTTTTGGTGATGGGACCATATACATGGAAAAATATATCCAAAATCCACGTCATATTGAAGTGCAAATTATAGGCGATAGTTTTGGTAATGTGATTCATGTAGGTGAAAGAGATTGTTCTATGCAAAGGCGTCATCAAAAACTTATTGAAGAATCTCCTGCAATTTTACTTGATGAAAAAACCCGCACAAGGCTTCATGAAACAGCTATTAAGGCTGCTAAGGCTATAGGTTATGAGGGTGCGGGAACTTTTGAGTTTTTGGTGGATAGGAATTTAGATTTTTATTTTATCGAAATGAATACACGCTTACAAGTTGAACACTGTGTGAGTGAAATGGTAAGTGGTATTGATATTATAGAAGAAATGATAAAAGTTGCAGAAGGTGGTGCTTTACCTCCTCAAGAGAGTATCAAACTTCATGGGCATTCTATAGAATGTAGGATTACAGCTGAAGATCCTAAAACCTTTTTGCCAAGCCCAGGTAAAATTACTAAATACATCCCTCCAGCAGGACGTAATGTCAGAATGGAAAGCCATTGTTATCAAGATTATAGTGTGCCGCCTTATTATGATTCTATGATAGGAAAGCTTGTGGTTTGGGCGCAAGATCGCGATAAAGCCATTGCTAAAATGAAAGTGGCTTTGGATGAGTTGATTGTAAGTGGGATTAAAACTACTAAAGAATTTCATCTTTCCATGATGGAAAACCCTGATTTTATCAATAATAATTACGATACTAATTATCTTGCAAGACATTAATTTCCCTTTTTAAAGGGAAATACTTTTATCTTAAATATTCTATGTTGATTTTGGAACGAAGTTTGTCAAAATAATCTTGTATAAAATTTTGTCTTTGTTCATTAATGTAGGCATTTAAAACTTCATTTTTGATCTGTTCAAAATCAGGAATTTGCCCCCCATTTTTATTTTGAACTTCATAGAGTTCATAGCCTTTTTTTGCATTTAAAACAGGAGAAAAATCCCCATTAGGAATTTGGGATAAAAGTCCTAAGAGTCTTGGATCGGTATTATTGATATTTAAAGAAGCTTTTTGTGCTTTGATCAATGTTTTTTTTGTATTTTTGATATTTTCTAAGGTTTGTGCATTATTAGCCTTATAAATGCTAACATCAATTTGTGTGTAAAAAGTGAATTTATCTTTGTTTTGTTCGAAAAATTTTTTTGATCCATCATCACTAAAATCAGTTTTAAACATGTTTGCGATTTTATCATAAAGCTTTCTTTTTTCTAAATCTTTTTTGAAATTTGCACGAAATTGTTCATAACTTTTGTTTTTAGATTTTAAATCGTTTTTAAAAGCGTTTAAAGTGGTTTTATTTTGCATTAACATTTTATTAATAGCTTCATCAAGTTCTAAATCATTTACAACAACGCCTAATTGTTTCATTTGAGAACTTTCCATTTTTTCATCAATAAGTATCTTTAAGGCTTTATTTTTATCAACTTGGAGTGTTTTCATGGTTTGTTGTATATCATAAGTCGTGATAGGTTCTTTATCTACAACTACAGCTATAGCATTGATAGTATTTGCACTGGCTAAACTTGCAAAAAATGCAAAACTCAATAAAATTTTTTTCATTTCAAACCTTTATTTAAGTATAAATATCGCATTATATCAATAAAAATTTAAGAAAAGGCAAAAAATGCACGAAAAACTTATAACGCGTTTTGCTCCAAGTCCGACGGGGTACTTGCATATAGGGGGACTTAGAACAGCTTTTTATAATTATTTATATGCGAGAAAAAATAGGGGTGATTTTTTGCTTCGTATTGAAGATACAGATTTACAAAGGAATTCTAAAGAAGCCACCGAAGCTATCATAGAAGCTTTTAAATGGTGTGGTTTAGAATATGATGGAGAAGTCACTTACCAATCTGAACGTTTTGATATTTATAGACAATATATAAAAAAACTTTTGGATGAAGGCAAGGCTTATTATTGCTATATGAGTAAAGAAGAACTTGATCAAATGCGTGCGCAACAAGAAGCATTAAAACAGCGTCCAAGGTATGATGGCAGATATAGGGATTTTAAGGGTGTTATACCTCAAAATATAAAGCCTGTTGTGCGTATTAAAGCCCCTCAAAAAGGTGAAATTGCTTTTACAGATGGGGTAAAGGGTGAGGTAAAATTTAAAGTTGAAGATATTTTAGATGATTTTATCATAGCTAGAAGTGATGGCACTCCTACTTATAATTTTACTGTTGTGGTTGATGATGCTTTAATGCAAGTAAGCCATATCATTAGAGGGGATGATCATCTTTCTAATACTCCTAAGCAAATCGTACTTTATGAGGCATTGGGTTTTAAAATTCCTCATTTTTTTCATGTGGCTATGATACATGGCGAAGATGGCAAAAAGCTTTCAAAAAGACATGGAGCTACTGATGTTATGGAATATAAACAAATGGGAATTTTGCCTCAGGCTTTATTGAATTTTCTTGTGCGTTTGGGTTGGAGTCATGGTGATGATGAAATTTTTTCTTTAGAAGAGCTTAAAAGGCTTTTTGAACCTTATCATATCAATAAAAGTGCTTCTTGCTATAATTTTAAAAAACTTCAATGGCTTAATGCACATTATATTAAAACTTTGCCTTTTGAAGAAATTAATCGCCAGCTTAAAGCGTTAGGTTTTGATTTGTCTGTTTATGAAAAAGCAGGTTTTTTACTAGATTTATTAAGAGAACGTGCTAAGACTTTGCATGATATTATAGAGGGTGCAAAAAATATAATAAATGCACCAAAAAATTATGATGAAAATGCGGTTAAAAAATTCATCAATGAAGATAATCTAGAATTACTTTGTGTTTTTGCCAATACTCTTGAAAATCAAAAAACAAGTAAAGATTTTGAAGAGTTTACCAATGAATTTTTAGATAAAAGACAAGCAAAATTAAAAGATTTAGCACAAGCTATGCGTATAGCTTTAACAGGTAATAGCGTTAGTCCTAGTATTTTTGAAGTATTAGAGTTTTTAGGTGTGCAAGAATGTAAAAACAGGATAGAGAATTTTTTAAATTGTAGGAGAAAATAAAATGGATTGGAAAGAAGAAGCTTTAAAATATCATTTGGGTGGAAAGATTGATGTTATACCAAGTAAGGCAATGAATACAAGTCATGATTTATCATTAGCTTATAGTCCTGGGGTTGCACAGCCATGTCTTGAAATTGTTAAAGATGAAGATTTAGCTTATACTTATACTAATAAAGCCAATTTAGTGGCTGTTGTAAGCGATGGTTCGGCGGTTTTAGGGCTTGGAAATATAGGTGCACAAGCGTCAAAACCTGTTATGGAAGGTAAAGCTTGTTTGTTTAAAAAATTCGCTAATGTAAATGCTTATGATATAGAAATAAATGTCCATAGTGTGGAGGAGATTGTAGCTTTTTGCAGGGCTTTAGCACCAACTGTGGGTGGGATAAATTTAGAAGATATTGCAGCACCTAAATGTTTTGATATTGAAGCAGCTTTGCAAGATCTTGGGATTCCTGTGATGCATGATGATCAGCATGGAACGGCTATAATTTCAACTGCAGGACTTATTAATGCTATGGAAATTAGTGGTAAAAAATTTAAAAACATTAAAGTGGTTGTAAGTGGTGCTGGTGCTGCGGGTATTGCAAGTGCAAAGATGTATAGAAATTTAGGCGTAGAAAATATTATTTTAGTTGATAGTAAGGGTGTGGTTTCTAAACAAAGACAAGATTTAACCTCTCAAAAGCTTGAATTTGCTGTAGATTCTAAAGAAAAAACTTTAAAAGAAGCTCTTAGGGGTGCTGATGTTTTTTTAGGGCTTAGTGCGCCTAAAATTTTTGATGATGAAATGATTTTAAGTATGGCAAAAAATCCTGTAATCTTTGCTTTAGCAAATCCAATTCCTGAAGTGATGCCTGAGGAAGTAAATAGTCTTAGAAAAGATGCTATTGTAGGAACAGGAAGAAGTGATTATCCAAATCAAATTAATAATGTTTTAGGTTTTCCTTTTATTTTTCGTGGGGCTTTGGATGTAAGAGCAAGCAAAATTACTGAAAATATGAAAATAGCTGCTGCTGAAGCTTTGGCGGCTTTGGCTAAATTGCCTGTTAGTGATGGGGTTAAAAAAGCTTATAATTTAAGCACTTTAGAATTTGGAAAAGAATATGTCATACCAAAGCCTTTTGATGAAAGGGTAAAAGCAGTTGTAAGCACAGCTGTAGCAGCAGCTGCTGTAAAAGACAAGGTTGCCAAGATTAAGAATTTTGATAAACAGGCTTATTTTGAAAGTTTAAAATGAAAAATAATTTTTATAAAAATTATTTTTCATAGATAAGATAAATAAACAAAGCTTTTTGGTGTTTAAAAGCTAATAGTTTTATTTATGTTAAAATTTAAATATTTAAGGAAGGTATTACTACTTTTTAATAGCTATGATTTTTGGAAAAATTGATTATATTAATCTTTTGCCTTTGCATATTTACCTTAAAAAATACCCCTTGCCTAATGGTTATAAAGCAAGTATGGAGTATAAAAAGGGAGTTCCTAGTAAATTAAATAAGGATTTGTTTTATAAAAGGATCGATGCTGCTATCATTTCAAGTATAGAAAGTGCTAGAAAAAAATATAAAAATTTAGATTTAGGTATTTGTGCTAATAAAAGGGTTTTTAGTGTTTTAGTAGAAAAAAACACCTTAACTTCTCAAGATCCAAGTTCTGCAACTTCAAATGCTTTAGCTAAGATTTTAAAACAAGAAGGCAGGGTGATTATAGGCGATAAGGCTTTAAAGCTTTATTTAAAATACCCTTTAAATTATGTAGATTTGTGTGCAAAATGGCATGAAAAAACAGCTTTGCCTTTTGTTTTTGCGAGATTTTCTTGTGCACAAAAGAAAATTTTATATGAAAAAATGTTTAAGAATTTTCTTAAAATAAAGATTAAAATCCCTCATTATATACTTCAAAATTATGCTAAAACAAGAAATCTAAATATAAAAGATATAAAATATTATTTAGATGAGGTGATTTACTATAAGATTTCTACTAAGGAAAAACTAGCTTTAAAACGTTTTATCAAAGCTTGCAAGGCTTTAAATCTTGTTTGATTAATGTTCAAATTCTTTAAGCTCTTTAACTGTTCCAAGCAATATGACAACATCCCCGCTATATACTGTTGTAGTTTCTAGATCAGGAAGTATTTCCCAGTCACTGTTTAATTTTTTATATGAAATGACTTTCATATTTTGTGCTACGTGTTTTAAAGAATTTCCGGCTAATTTTTCATCTATATTGATTTTAATAGCACGTATGGTGTTTGCTGAAAGATCAAAGACTTCATAATCAGCATCTTTGGTTAAAAATTCTTTTACAAGTCTTTTAGCACTTTCTTTTTCAGGATAAATGACTTTTGTAGCACCTAATTTAGAAAGAATTTGTCCATGGATATTTGAAGTTGCTTTAGCAATGATATTTTTAACCCCTATGTCTTTAAGCGCCATGAGAGTGAGGATGGATTTTTCGACATTTTCTCCTATGCTGACAATGACTACTTCAACATCATGAAACCCTGCTTCTTTTAAGGCTAAAATATTTGTAGAATCTAAGATATAAGCATAACTGGGTGGATTTTGTATATTTTTTAAGGTTTCTTCATCTTTATCTGCTACTATGACAGTGTGTCCTCCAGCAATGAGTTCATCAGCTACAACCGAACCAAATTTCCCAAGTCCTATGATTCCGTAATTTAAATTTTTCATGATTTTTACCTTCTTTTATAAATTGACTTTTCCTTCAGGGAATTTAAGGTGCATTGCTTTATCTTGTTTAAATACCGAGAGTAAAAAGGCAAAAACACCTATTCTTCCGCTTAACATCATAATGATAATAATAATTTTACTAGGTTCGCTAAATAAAGCACACAAAGACAAAGACTCACCATTTCCTACTGAAATTCCTACAGTTGCAAAAGCTGAAGAGGTTTCAAAGAGTAAGGCTATAAAATCAAATTTTGATTCTAATAAAGAAAGCAAGATCACAGCTATAACTATATAAACTGCTGATCCAACAGCTATAATGAAAGCTTTTGATATGGTTTCTCTTGAAATTTCATATCCAAAAATTCTCACCCTTCCATCGCGTATACTCCAATAAGCATAGAGTAATAAAACCATTACTGTTGTTATCTTCATGCCTCCAGCTGTTCCTCCAGGTGCACCTCCAATTACCATAAATAAAGATCCAAAAAACAAGCTTGCATCATGTAAATATCCTATATCTAGGGTATTAAACCCTGCAGTACGGTAATTAATGGCTGTAAAATAGGAGCTTAAAATTTTATCAAAAAATGAAAAAAGCCCTATGGTTTTGGGATTAGAATATTCAAAAACAAAAATAATAAGTGTTGAAGAAATGATAAGGAAAATATTTGCTACGATGACTATTTTGGTGTGTATGCTTAAATTTTGTAATTTTTTTCTTTGGAAAAAATACAATTCTACTAAAACAAAATAACCAAGTCCTCCAATAATAATCAAAGAAGTAATGATTAAATTGATCGCAATATCGTGTTTATATCCTGCAAATCCATGTTCGAAAATGGTAAATCCTGAATTATTAAAAGCACTAATAGAATGAAAAATCCCAAACCATAAGGCTTTTTCAAAATTCATTTCTAAAGCAAAGCGCATAGTAAGTAATATAGCACCTATTAATTCTATAATGAAAATAAAAAGCAAGACTTTTTTAAAAAACTTAAATAAGCCATCCATAGAGGGATAAAGCAGGGATTCTTTGAGTAAATTTCTTGCGTTAAAGCCTACTTTTTTGCGTATGAGTATGTAAACAAAAAGCCCTATGCCCATGTATCCTAATCCGCCAATTTGTACTAAAGCTAAAATGATGATTTGTCCGGCTAAAGTAAAATCAAGAGCAGTGTTTTTTACAATAAGGCCTGTCATGCTTACAGCAGAAGTACTTGTGAAAAATGCGTCTAAAAAACTTATAGGGCTTGTGTGTGCCCAGTTTGAATATAATAATAAAGAACCAAATAAAGCAATTATAATATAACCAGTAAGTAAAATTTTAAAAGTACGTCTATCTAGTCCAAATTGTTTCAAAAAAATCCCATTTGTATTGATCTAAAAGGGTATTCTATCTTATTAAAACTTTAAGGGAAATAAAATTTTATTCTTATATTTAAACTTAAATTAAAGAAAAAAAGATACAATTATATTTTTACTTTTTAAATGCTGGTTGGATAGCTCAGTCGGTAGAGCAGCAGACTGAAAATCTGCGTGTCGGCAGTTCGATTCTGCCTCTAACCACCATTTAATTTTTTATCTTTCTTATTCTTTTTAATGAGTTAATTTTTTGCTTCCCAAACAAAGTATCTTGAAGATAATCCATTTTGCTAGTTTTAAAAGCACTCTATTATGAAAACACTGTGAAATTTTATCAAGTTTGAAAAAAGATGGTGGATTTAGCAGGACTCGAACCTGCGACCAACCGGTTATGAGCCGGTTGCTCTAACCAACTGAGCTATAAATCCTCTCATTAAGTTAAAAGATAAAATTGTATCTTATTAATACTTAAAAATATTTTATTTAGCCTTAATATCTTTCCAAAAATATCTAAAAGTGATTAAATGCTGTAAAATTCCAAAAAAAATCATAAAAATAGTAAAAGAACTTCCTCCATAGCTAAAAAATGGTAAGGGAATGCCAACTACAGGTGCAAAGCCTATAGTCATAGAAATATTAACAGCAGTATAAATGAAAATAAACAAAGCAACACAATTGATAGCAACTCTAGCAAAATAATCGTCTTTAAGTTTATAATTTAAACTAAGCAGATGAAAAATCAGCAGAATATAAAATATAATTAAAGTCAAGCCCCCAATAAATCCAAATCTTTCTATCATGTAAGCAAAAATAAAGTCACTAGTTGAAATGGGTAAGAATTTAAAATGGGTTTGAGTCGCTTCATCTTGAGATTTGCCGGTTAAACCCCCATTGCCTATAGCTATCATAGATTGTGCTACTTGATAGCTTGGTTTTTCAGAAATAAAATCATGAATTCTTTGTTTTTGATAAGGTTTTAAAAGATGGGCATAAACTATAGGAGAGCTAACGCTTATAGCAATAATAATGCTTAGCCAAATTTTATAATGAACCCCCATGATAAAAAGAACCCCAAAACCTACTAATAATAAAACCATAGCACTTCCTAAGTCAGGTTCTTTTGCAATTAGTAAAAAAGGTAAGATGATATAAAAGCTAAGTTTTATGAATTGTTTGAGTTTATATCCATTTTTTGGAGGAGGGTTTTGGTAGATAAGATAAGCAAGCATTAAAATAAAGCTAGGTTTAAAAATTTCAGAAGGTTGCATTGTAAAATGCGTAAAAGGAATTTCAAGCCATCTTTTAGCCCCTAGTTTTTCAACCCCAAAAATATCAACGCTTAAAAGCAAAAATATATTAATCCAATAAGCCACAGGAATAATCCAAATGAATTTCCTTATAGGAAAAAAGAAAAAAATCATGAAAGCAAACATCCCTACACATGTGTAAACAAGCTGTTTTTCTGCTAAAAATGGATTTGCTTCAAAGATTAGAAAAAACGAAGCAAGAATGATGGGTAAAAATAAAATGGGTTGCATGTAATCAAAATGGGTTAAAATTCTTCTATCTAATGTAAACAAAATTTGCCTTCAATTGGTAATATAAAGCTATAATTATAAACTAAAATTTTAAATTTTTAAAACCTTAGTAAGGAAAAAATGCAAACTTTTTTAGCAGATGAAAATTCAAGACTTGATGTGTATTTGGCTAAGAAATTAAATCAAAGTCGTAATCAAATTGCTTTACTGATTAAAAAAGATTGTGTGCAAATTAATGGCACAATTGAAAATAAAAATTCATTTAAACTTAAAAATGGTGATGAGATTGTTATTAGAGTTTTAGCATTGTGTGAGGATGCAAAGCCTTGTTTTGAGGTTGATTTTGAGATTGATGTTTTGTATGAAGATGAAGATTTACTTGTTTTAAATAAACCTTCAAATTTAGTGGTTCATGGTGCAAGCAGTGTTAAAAATGCGACTTTGGTAGATTGGCTGATAGGGAAAAAATACACTTTATCTGATTTAGGAGGGCAAACAAGAGCGGGTCTTGTGCATAGATTGGATAAAGATACAAGCGGGGCCATACTTATAGCCAAAAATAATTTTACCCATCAAAGGCTTAGTGAACAGCTTGTAGATAAAAGTATGGGAAGAATTTATCTTGCGTTAATTGATTTGCCACTAAAAGAAGATAAAATTATAGTGGAGAAATTTTTAATGCGTTCTTCTTCTAATGCGCTTAAAAAAATAGCTATAGATAAAGAAAATAAATTTTGTAAAAGTGCAAAGTCTGCCTTTATCAATATAGCAAAAACTGAAGCTTTAGCTTTAATAGCAGCTAAGCTTTTTACAGGAAGAACGCATCAAATCAGAGCACATTTAGCGAGTTTAAATAGGCATATTTTGGGTGATGCTTTATATGGATATAAAGGCAAGTATGATTGTAGGATAATGTTGCATGCTTATTTTTTGTATTTTATCCATCCTATAACAAAAGAACAACTTTTTATTAAAGCGCCTTTAATGCAAGATTTTAAAAATATCATGTTAAATCAAATCAATTTAGGAGAAAATGATGAAAAAATTTCACTTAAGTATTTGCTTGAGTTTTTTAACTCTTTTGTTTAGTGCTTGTAGTGTATCACAAATGAATTCTTCGGGTTTAAATGAAAAGTTTGCAGTCAATGAAAGTTTGCCAAAGATTGAAAATTTAAAAACCCTTAGTGATATGAGCAATATTGCTTTTGAATGGGATCCTTTATATCATGAAAATGTTAAGGGGTTTTATTTATACCGTTTAAGTGATGAAAATCCTGATTTTAAACTTGTTGGTGTGATTAAAGATAAATACCAAACCCATTATGTGGATACAAAATTACAGCCTGCTACTAAATACCACTATATGATGAAAAGTTTCAATGATCAAGGTCAAATTTCTGAGGATGGTAAGATTATAGAAGCAAGTACTACTTCAAGACTTGAAGCTATTCCTTTTATCCAAGCGATCACTAATTTACCCAATCGTATTAAATTGATTTGGCGTCCGCATCCTGATTTAAGAGTTGATTCTTATATTATAGAAAGATCAAAAGGCAATGATAGAGAATTTAAAAAAATTGCAGAAGTGAAAAATCGCTTAAATGCTGAATATATAGATAGTGATTTAAAATATGATGAAAATTCTAGCTATAGGATTATTGCTGTAAGTTTTGATGGGGTAAAAAGCGAACCTAGTCAAGTAGTAAGTTCTAAAAGCAAAGCCTTGCCTCCTCAAATCGTACATTTAAATGCCAGTGCAGATGGTTTTAATAAAATTGTTTTAACTTGGGATGCTCCTGAGTATAAAGACTTTGCTTATTATAAGGTTTATTCTACTAGTTCGAGTTTTCTTCCTTATAGCGTTTTAGCAAAGACGGATAAAAATACTTATGAAGATATAGTAGAAGGTACTGGTAAAAGCAAATATTATAAAGTGACTATGGTAGATAAAGATGGTCTTGAAAGTCCTATGCCAAAAGAAGGGGTAGAAGGTAAGACTTTGGATAATCCTTTATCTCCTAGTATTGTTTTAGCACAAATTACAAACGAGGGGATTAATTTAGAATGGAGTGATAACGATACTAGAGCAGTAGAGTATGAAATCAGGCGTTATGGTGGAAAAGAAAATATAGTTTTTAAAGGCATTAAAGAAAAACAATTAAAAGATATAAAAGCTTTGCCTGGGGTAGAATATAGCTATGAGGTTATTGCTATTGATGCAGTTGGACTTCGTTCTAAGCCTTCAAGTAAAGTTAAGGCAGCCCAATAGTGCCAAATTTTAAAACTCAAAAGATCAAAGAATTAACTTTGCCTTATTATCAAGATGGATTAGGTTTTCTTTGGTCTGCTCAAAATAACAATGTGAGTCTTGTTTATACAAAGATTGAAGAAGAAAGCTTTTTTTTACAGATTAAAAGAGTGGCACATGGTTTTATCATTAAGGGTGATAAACATGCAAAGCCTTGTAAAATAGACTATTTGCAAAAAGCTTTAAAAATTTTTAAAGAAAATTTTTGTGAAGGCATTATCAATGAAGCTTTTAAATTTCAAAATAATGCTTTGGTTGAAAAAACGCCTTTTATTGTTAATGATTTTGATGAACTTTTATCTAGACTTCATGGTAAAATTTATATAGAAATAGGTTTTGGATCAGGGAGACATTTGCTTTATCAAGCAAAGGAAAATCCTGATATTTTGATTTTGGGTGTTGAGATTTATAATCCTGCTTTAACTCAGGTTGCTAAGCTTCTTAAGGTGCATAATATCAACAATGTTTTATTAATGCAAAGTGATGTTAGGTTGTTATTAAGCGTTTTAAAATCAAAATCAGTAGAAAGGATTTTTTTGCATTTTCCTGTCCCTTGGGAGAAAAAACCCCACAGACGGGTTATAAGTAAGGAATTTTGCAAAGAGTGTGCTAGGGTTTTAACCCATACGGGTCGTTTTGAGCTTAGAACAGATAGTTTGGAATATTTTCATTTTGCTTTAAATGAGTTTTTAACTTTCCCTTCTCCAAAATTAAGTCTTAAAAAAAATCAAAATTTAGAGATTTCAAGCAAATATGAGGATAGATGGAAAAGACAAGAAAAAAATATATACGATCTTTGGGTATGGGATATTGATGAAGAAAATAAGGTTTATCAACCAGAAGAATGGGGTTTTTCATCTATTGAACTTTCTAAAAAGGATTTAAATTTAATAGAACAAAATTTCTATAATAAAACTATAAAAAAAGAAGACTTTTTTTTACACTTTCAAAACCTATATAAACAAGGTGAGAATTTGCTTTTAAAACTTGCATTTGGAGCCTTTAATAAACCTGAACATTGTTATTTGCATTTAAGCAATACCATAAATTTTGTGTTTAAAGAACCGTTTAAAATTCAAGAAAATATTAAAGCAATAAATGAGTTAAAAGAAATTATAAAAGTTTGCTTTCATAATGCATAATTTTCTTAAAAATTAAGTAAAAATAAAGCATAATTTAAAAATAAAAAAGGAAACTTAAGGAAACAGAATGCCTAATTTAATCCAAGCAACTAAACTTGCTTTAGGTTATGATGAATTAGTTATTAAAGGAGCAAGTTTTGCTTTTAAAGATGATGATTTTGTGTTTATTACAGGTAAAAGTGGAAGCGGTAAAAGCACACTTTTGAAGTCTTTTTACGGGGATTTAGCACCTCTTTCTGGTAAGCTTGAGGTGTGCGGATCTTCTTTGAAAAAAATTGGAAATTTAGAGCTTTTAAAATTACGTCAAAAAATCGGGATTATTTTTCAAGATTATAAGCTTGTGCAAGAATATAATGTAGAAAAAAATGTCATGCTTCCTTTGATGATAAAAGGCTATAGTAAAAAGGTGTGTCGTAATCAGGCTGCTAAGCTTTTAAAGCATGTAAATTTGACTTTTAAAGCTGATAAGTTGCCTAATCAACTTAGCGGTGGAGAACAACAACGTGTTGCTATGGCAAGAGCTTTAGCACATAATCCTAAGCTTTTGCTTTGTGATGAACCAACAGGAAATTTAGATGAATATTCTTCTGATATTATTTGGACTCTTTTAAAATCTGCTAGAGAATTATTAGGAACATGTGTTGTAGTGGTTACTCATAGAATTCCTAGCAATTTAAGAGTTGATTATCGTCGTTTTAATATAGAAAATGGAACAATGAATGAAATTTTTTAAGACACATTTATCTTTGATTTTACCTTTGCTTTTTATGATGTTTGCTTTTGAGTTTATTTTGATTACTAATGCGACATTAAAGCATTATGAAGAGCTTGCAAATAAGGATTATAATATTATAATTGTGAGTAAAATAGAACTTGATCAAAATATTTTAAAAAGCAAAATACCTTTTTTTTCCAAGCTTGAATCTTTAGATCCTAAAAATTTAATTGAACGTCTAAAAAATGATATTTCTGAAAAAAATTTAAAAGTTTTAAAGGATTCTTTGCCAAAATTTTATAGTTTAAAGCTGCAGACTTTACCCAATCAAAATGAATTAAATTCTATAAAAAGTCATTTGCTTAATATCGTAGGTATTACTAAGGTTGAAACCTTTTCTAAAACCCATGAGAAAATATATTCTTTGCTTATTTTGGTGAAATTGATCTTTTGGTTATTTTTATGCATTATTATTTTGCTTGCTTTTATTTTATTCTTAAAACAAATGAGAATTTGGCTTTATGAGCATACTGAACGTATTGAAATTATGTGTTTGTTTGGAGCGCCATTTTGGTTTAGATCTTTTATGCTTTATAAAATAGTCGTTGTGGATTGTTTTATTGCTTTTGTTATTTTGCTTGCTTTTTTTACTCAAATTTTTGATCTTTATATTATTGAAGAAAATTTTAAAATTTTAGATATAGTTCTTCCACCTATTAATTTTGTATTGCATTTAAGTTTGATTTTTCTAGTGACTTTATTGATTTGTCTATTATGTGTTAATTCAGTTATGTTTAGGGTGAAAAAATGAGAAAAATCGTTCTTATTTTTTCTTATTTTTTTTTATTTATACACCAAAGTCTAGCCGATGCTATAAATGAAAAAACCAAAAGTTTAGAAGAAAATAAACGCATACAAGAACAGTTAAATAAGAAGCTTGAAGATCTAGCTAATGATATATTAAGTGGTGAAAAAAGTTTGAAGGATTTAAGTTTGCAAATTGAAAATTTGAATTTTCAAACTTCAAAACTCGAATCTAGTGTTAAAGCTCAAAATCAAGAACTAAATACCCTTGCTAGTCAAAATAAAGATTTATTAAAGAGTAAATCAAATATGGAAGGAAAGCTTGTAGCATTAATGGCTAAAGATTTTGTTTATGATTTACCTATTCCTCAAGGTTATATTGAAAGTGAGGAAAGCTTTATGGCTTTTGAAATTTTAGAGAATTTAAATAAGGTTTTAAATGAGGAAATTTTTAAGATTTCTAAGGATTATGAAGGGGTAAGTAGGCTTATTGATGATAAGCAAGTTCAAATTAAAAAAATTAATGATAGTCTTAAAAACTATAATACACAATTGGCTAAACTTCAAATGTTAAAGCAAAAACAACTCAATGAAATTAATAAACAAAAAACCGACCGTGCTATATATATGAAAAAACTTGATAATTTGCAAGCTCAACAAGAAGAGTTAAGACAAACTTTAAATCAACTTAAAATTATCAGAGATGAAAAAAATAAAAATTTGGATAAAAAGGATGTTAAAATCACAAAAAACAATCAACCAATCAGACAATTAGGTTCAAGTTATCAAGAAAGTTCGGTGAAACGTTATACAGGAAAAAAGACTATAGCACCTTTGGATTCTTTTATCGTAAAGCAAAAATTTGGAAATTATATTGATCCTATTTATAATATTAAAATTTTTAATGAAAATGTGGTTTTAAGAAGCAACAAAAGTGATGCAATTGTGAAAAATGTATTGGATGGAAAAATAGTTTTTGCTAAAGATACTAGCATGCTAGATCGCGTTGTTATTGTAGAGCATGATAATGGTATACATACTATATATGCACATTTAAATAAGATTGCACCTAATATTAAAGTTGGAAAAAATATCAAAAAAGGTGCTGTAGTGGGCAGAATAAAAAATGATCTTACTTTTGAAGTCACTCAAAAAAATTTTCATATTAATCCTTTAGAGCTTATCAGTTTAAATTAGCTAAATTTAATGCAATTTAAAATATAATTTGAAGTTAAATAAGGAGAAAGAATGCAAGAACGAAAAAGAATTTTAGTAAAATTTTCAGGAGAGGCTTTAGCAGGTGAGCATGGCTTTGGTATAGAAAATTCTATTTTAAAATTTATAGCTTCACAAATTAAAGAACTTATAAAAAACCAAATACAAGTGGGCATTGTAATAGGGGGTGGAAATATTATCCGTGGAGTGAGTGCTGCTAAAGGAGGATTGATTAAAAGAACAAGTGGGGATCATATGGGTATGCTTGCTACGGTTATTAATGCTATTGCTATTCAAGAGGCTTTGGAAAGTTATGGGCTTGAAGTAAGAGTTCAAAGCGCTATCCAAATGGAAGCATTTTGTGAAACTTATATTATGAGAAGAGCGCAAAGGCATTTAGAAAAAGGCCGTGTTGTGATTTTTGCAGCAGGAACAGGTAATCCTTACTTTACTACCGATACAACAGCTATTTTAAGAGCTGTGGAAATAGATGCAGATATGGTTATAAAAGCTACTAAGGTTGATGGGGTTTATGATAAAGATCCCAATCAGTTTGACGATGCAGTATTTTTAAACACTTTAAGTTATGATCAGGCTATGCAAGATAATATTAAAGTAATGGATGATACAGCTATAGCATTAGCTAAGGATAATAAACTTCCTATTGTCGTTTGCAATATGTTTAAAGAAGGAAATTTGCTTAAAATTATACAAGGTGATACTAGCCTTTGTTCAATCGTTAAAAACAATTAAGGAGAAAACATGGATAAAAGAATAGAAGAAATAGCCGCAAAAGCTTTAGAAAGAATGGATAATGACAGATATCGTCTTGCCTTAGTCGTGGCAAAAAGATCAGAGCAGTTAGCAAATGGGGCTACACCTTTAGTTGATTTTGACAAAAACAAAAACAAACTCGCAGATATAGCTTTATATGAAATTGCAGAAAATAAAATTACTTTAGAGGGCTTAGTTGAAAACAGTCGATGAAGAATTATTGCTTGAACAATTAATCGATAATGTAAAAAATTGCAAAGATTTAGAGCTTGCTAAAGATTTGCTTTTTGAAATTTGTGGCCGTGATGCTGCCCTTGAAAAAGCTGTAGATTGCTGTATATTGTATCATGAGGGTCAATTTAGAAAAAGCGGAGAGCCTTATGCTGTGCATCCTATTTTAGTAGCAACCCTTGTTGGGTTTTTAAGTGAAAATAAAAGCATTATTTTAGCCGCTTTGTTGCATGATGTGATTGAGGATACAGATTGTACTGAAGAAGAACTTAAAGAACAGTTTGGATTTGAGGTTTTAAAACTCGTTTTAGGGCTTACTAAAATTATAGAAATTAGAGAAGATAATTTAGTTTCATCAAAGTCTACAAAGGGTTTAGCCAAATCAGCATTAACTTTTAGAAATATGCTTTTAGCCAGTATTGAAGATGTGGGTGTTTTGATTGTTAAATTATGCGATAGATTGCATAATATGCTTACTCTTGATATCTTAAGAGAAGATAAGCAAAAAAGAATCAGCGAAGAAACCTTGGTTGTATATGCTCCCATTGCCCATAGGCTTGGTATTTCAAGTATAAAAAATTATCTAGAAGATTTGAGTTTTAAATACCTTATGCCAGAAGAATATAAACTTATAGATAATTATATTAATTCTAATAACCAAGAAATGCAATTAGGCTTAAATGAATTTATTTCTAAAATAGAGCTTTTATTTTTAAGCAATGGTTTTAGACAAGGCAGTTTTGAAATCCAAAAACGTATTAAACATAGTTATTCTATTTATCTTAAAATGCAAAGAAAAGGCATAGGTATTGAAGAGGTGCTTGATTTACTTGGGGTGAGAATTCTAGTTGAAAAGATAAGTGATTGTTATTTAGCTTTAGGGATTTTACATACGAATTTTAATCCTTTAGTTTCGCGTTTTAAAGACTATATAGCCTTGCCAAAACAAAATGGTTATCAAACTATCCATACTACTCTTTTTGATGCTAAAAGTATTATAGAAGCACAAATTAGAACTTTTGATATGCATAAAATTGCTGAATTTGGTATAGCAGCACATTGGAAATATAAAGAAGATGGCAGTGTTGTCGCACCTCGTCTTGATTGGCTGACAGATATTTCTATGCAAAGTGTTAATAATCTTGAAAATGCTGAAGATTATAATGCTATTGAGCTTTACGAGTATGCTAAGGACAGCCTTTATGTTGAAGATATTGCTGTTTATTCTCCTAAAGGAGAAATTTTTACCTTGCCAAGAGGAGCTACGGTTCTTGATTTTGCTTATGAGGTGCATACTAAAGTCGGACTTCATGCTAAAAGTGCTTATGTAAATCGTATTAAAGTACCTCTTTTAACTGAGCTTAAGAATGGTGATATAGTGCGTGTAGTCACTTCTCATGATAAATTTTATCGTTGTTCTTGGGTTGATAGTGTTAAAACAGGAAAAGCTAAGGCAAGTATAAGAGAATTTTGCAAACAAAAAATCAGAGAAATTAATTTAGCAAGTGCTATTAATATATTGAGTTTTATTTTTGGTGTGGATAAGGAAAAAATTGAAAATTGGATAGAAAAAGAAAATTTAGGCAGACGCATTAGGCAGGTAGCAACTGATAGTGCGTATTTAAAAGATATAGTCAATGGGCTTAAAAAATATGCTAAAAAATCGTATTGGTTTGATAAATATGAGATTAAAGAACAAAAAATAGGAAATTTTACTTTATATTCTAATCATAAAATTGCTAATGTAGATTTTGATTTTTGTTGTCATCCAAAAAGAGGAGATGCTATGTTAGCCTTTGTTAAAGGGGGTAATGTTGTAGTCCATCATAAGCTTTGTGATAGAGCAGATAAAATGATAGATAATAATCAGAATATGGTTTTTATCAAATGGAATTCTAATATTCCTAAATCTTATAAATTGATTTTTTCCTTAGAAAATAAAAAAGGCGTTTTAGCGGAATTTTTAGCATTTTTAGTTAAAATGCAAATAAATTTATTAACTATTAATTTATCAAGCGATTTAAATTCAGTGCTAGATTATTTTGAAATAACAATGGAAATTCCAGATAATATCAACCCAGACAGCGTTAAAGATAGATTAAAATCGCGTTGTAAGATTTTAGATTTTACATCTTTAAATGATGCTTATAAAGAGGCTTAAATAAAAAGGTTTAAAATATGGATATAGAAAAAATATTAGCAGAGATAAAACGTGGTTGTGCAGAGATTATCGATGAAGAAAGAATAAAAGCATTGATTAAAAATTATTATGAAAAAGGTGAGAATTTTTTTGTAAAAGCAGGTTTTGATCCTACAGCACCTGATTTGCATTTAGGTCATAGTGTGGTTTTAACAAAGATGGCTTTTTTGCAAAAAAATGGGGCTATTGTACAGTTTTTAATCGGTGATTTTACAGGGCAAATAGGCGATCCTAGTGGAAAAAATGCAACGCGTAAAAAGCTTGATAAAGATCAGGTTTTAATCAATGCAAAAACCTATCAAACCCAAGTTTTTAAAGTTTTAGATGAAGAAAAAACCCAAATTAAATTAAACTCAACATGGCTTAATGAACTTGGAGCAGCAGGTATAGTAGAGCTTACTTCGACTTTTAGTGTAGCTAGAATGCTTGAACGCGATGATTTTGCCAAAAGATTTAAAGAGCAAAATCCCATTTCTATTTGCGAGTTTTTATATCCTTTGCTTCAAGGCTATGATAGTGTAGTTTTAAAAAGCGATATTGAAATGGGTGGAACGGATCAAAAATTCAATCTTTTAATGGGAAGACAACTTCAAAGAGTTTATAATACAGGCAAAGAACAAGCTGTGATTATGATGCCTTTACTTGAAGGTTTAGATGGTGTACATAAAATGAGTAAAAGTTTAAATAATTATATCGGTGTTACAGAAAAAGCTAATGATATGTATGCTAAAATCTTGAGTATTAGTGATGAGTTGATGTTTAGGTATTATGAGCTTTTAAGTCAAAAAAGCTTAGAAGAAATTTCTAAGATGAAAGAAGACATTAAGCAAGGTGTTTTGCATCCTAAAAAGGCTAAAGAAAATTTGGCTTTAGAAATCATAGAGCGTTTTCATTCTAAAGAAGAGGCAAGCAGTGCACAAGCTGAATTTGACAGGGTGCATTCTCAAAATGCTTTACCAAGCGAAGTGTTGGAATTTCAAGTGCAAGGGAAAATTTGGCTTGCTAAGGCTTTGGTTGAATGTGGTTTAGAGAATTCTACTTCAGCTGCAAGAAGAAGTATCAATGCTAATGCAGTGAGTGTTGATTCTAAAAAGATTTGTGATGATCAAATGCATTTAGAATTAGGCGAATATATCTTGCAAGTAGGCAAAAGAAAATTTGCAAAATTAAAGGTAAAAGCATGAATTTAAAACCCATAAAAATAGGAAAACATACTATAAAATATCCCATTTTTCAAGGAGGAATGGGGTTGGGCATAAGTTGGCATAAACTTGCTTCTGCTGTTTCTTTAAATGGAGGACTTGGAATCATTTCTTCTGTAGGGACAGGATATTATGAAGAGAGAAAGTATGCGAATAAAGAATTAAATGCTAAGCCTTATGGAAGTGAAAATTTTTATTCTCGCAAAGGTTTGCAAGCTTTAATTGATAATGCAAGAGTGCTTTGTAGTGATAGGCCTTTAGGATGCAATATTTTATGTGCTAGTAATGATTATGCAAGGATTGCACGTGATGCTTGCGAAGTAGGTTTTAATGTCATTGTTTCAGGTGCAGGACTTCCTACTAATTTGCCTGAATTTACAGCTGATTTTCCTGATGTGGCTTTAGTACCTATTATTTCTTCACCAAAGGCTTTAAAAATCATTTGTAAAAGATGGCAAAGTCGTTATAATCGTTTGCCTGATGCAGTAGTCTTAGAAGGGCCAAAAAGTGGAGGTCATCAAGGCTTTACTTATGAACAATGTCTAGATCCAAATTATCAGCTTGAAAATTTAATTGTACCTGTGGTTGAAGAAGTGAAAAATTGGGGTGCTTTCCCTGTGATTGCTGCAGGCGGAATTTGGGATAAAAATGATATTGAAAAAGTATTATCTTTAGGTGCTAGTGGTGTGCAAATGGGGACACGTTTTATAGGTACTTTTGAATGCGATGCAAGTGAAGAATTTAAAAATGTTTTACTTGCGTGCAAAGAAGAAGATATTGAGCTTATAAAATCACCTGTAGGTTATCCTGCAAGAGGAGTAAGAACTAATCTTTTAAATTTAGTTGATAAAAGAATAGGGCCAAAGATTAATTGTATAAGCAATTGTGTAGCGCCTTGTGGACGCGGAAAAGAAGCCACTAAAGTAGGATATTGTATAGCAGATAGGCTTTTTGATGCATGGTCGGGTAAAAAAGAAACAGGTCTTTTTTTTACAGGTGCAAATGGCTATCGTTTGGATAAACTTATTAGCGTTAAAGAACTCATGGATAAATTAGTTAATGGCGAATAATGGCTAAAATTTTTACATTTTTAGTATTTTTTTTCACCTTTTTATTAGGAGCTTATGAAAGTGAGCTTGCTAATTTTGATAAAAATTTTATAGTTTCTAAAAGCGAATCACAGCTTCAATTTCATCGTCAGCTTAAAATTCTTTACATACAAAGTGTTATCAATGAAGATGAAAAAGCTAAAATTGAAATTTTAAAAAGATTGATTATTAGTTCTAAATCCTTAAATTTAGATGATAAATCTTATGCTAGTGAACTTAAAGAAAGTGGTATTAGTGAGGCTAGCATTGATGCTTTAAGAAAAGTTGTTCTTAAAGATGTTAAAGCACAAAATACTCAAAAATCAAATCTTCAAACTTCAAATACAGTGCAAACAAGCCAAAAAAAAGAAAATAATAAAACAAATCAAAAAGATAATATTTTTGAAGATAATACTCTAATTTATGTTTTAAAATCTAAGAAAATCCATCAAGGCATTGAATTAGAGCTTAACAGGAATTTAGATAAAGATAAATTAAAAAGTTTTGCTTTAAATCAAAAAGGAAATTATCGTTTTATCAGCGATTTTGATGGAATTTTAAAAGGAAGCAAGCAAGAATTTCAATTTGAGGATTGTCGTTTGGTGATCTCTCAATTTAATCCTAAAACCATACGCATAGTGTTTTATGCTAAAGAAAAAATTCCTATTAATATAACTTTTAAAGAAGAAAAATTAATTTTTTCAAAAGAATCAATCATAGAACAAGCTAGTAAAGAAAATAAGAGTATTTTAAATAAAAAACAAGTTGAAAAAACAGAGTCTAAAGCTAAGGTTTTACCAACGCAAAAGCAAGTAAAAAAAGATAATCAAAAATCCTTGTATGTTTTAAGCGTAGACAAAATTTCAAATGCTGTAAGGTTAAATTTAAGCAATGATTTAGATGAAAAAGATATCACGGTATTAAATATTAAAGAAAAGAATTTTTTTAGATATGCTATTAGCTTTAAAGCGGTATTAAAAGGCAATAAGCAAAGCTTTGTTTTTGGGCAAAATGCAATTACCATTGCACAATATAATCCTAATACAGTCCGAGTGGTTTTAAGTGCACCTAAAGAATTTAAATTTTTAAAAAATCAAGATAGTAAAAGCCTTGTTTTGGGCTTTGATACGCAAATAAATAATAAAAAAACACACCAAAGTCTTAATAAAAATTCAAATAAAAGCTTAAATACAAATTATAAATCAGGGAAAATTGTGGTGATTGATGCGGGTCATGGAGGTAAAGATAGTGGAGCTTTAAGCGATAAAAAAGGAGATTTAAAAGAAAAGGATATAGTTTTAAGCGTAGCTTTAAAGCTTGGTTTAGAGCTTCAAAAGCGTGGCTATAAACCACTTTATACCAGAAGTTTAGATAAATTTATTAATTTACGTGATAGAACAAAATATGCTAATGATAAAAGGGCTGATTTATTTATTTCTATCCATGCTAATGCAGCACCTAATGCTAAAAAAATAAAAAGTAGCGAAGGTGTTGAAACTTTCTTTTTAAGTCCTGCAAGAAGTGAAAGAAGTAAAAAGGCCGCCGAAAAAGAAAATCAAGGAGATTTTGAAGAAATTAATTATTTTTCAAAACAAAGTATTTTAAATTTTTTAAACCGTGAAAAGATTGTTGCTTCTAACAAGCTTGCTATTGATGTGCAAAAAAATATACTCACTCAAACGCGTAAAAAATATAAAATTGTTGATGGTGGGGTACGAGAAGCACCATTTTGGGTTTTAGTGGGTGCACAAATGCCTGCGATTTTAATTGAAATAGGCTATATTACGCATCCTAATGAGGGAAAAAGAATTGCTAGTAAAGCTTTTCAAGATTTATTAGTTAAGGGCATTGCTGATGGAGTGGAAAGCTATTTTTATAATAACCGATGAAAAAAGCAAATATAATTTTTAAGGATAACACCCCTTTTTCTTTAGATTTTGATGATTTTTACTTTAATTCTAAAGAGGGTTTAAATGAAAGTAAATTTGTTTATACTCATGCTTTTAAATGGAAAGATGAAGAGAATTTTGTCATTGCTGAGAGTGGTTTTGGTATAGGTTTGAATTTTTTTCTCACTTTGAAGCGTTTTTTAGAAAGTGAAGTTAGTCAGCGTCCTAAAAAGCTTTTTTATATTAGTATAGAGGCTTTTTATATTGATCAAAAAAAGCTTAGAGAAATTTACAAAAGATTGGGATTTTATGAAGAATTTAAAGAATTTTTAGAGCCCTTTTTAGAATTTTATCCTAAGGCTAAAAAAGGAATTTATCGTTTTTATTTTAAAGATTGTTTTTTAGATCTTGTTTTTGATGATATTAGTATTTTAAAAGAATTGGATTTTAAAGCTGATGTATGGTATTTAGATGGTTTCTCGCCAAGTAAAAATCCGCAAATGTTTGATGAAAATTTAATTTTTGAATTAGCCAGACTTTCTAAAAAGAATACTCAAATTCGTACCTTTTCTTCGGCAAGCTTCTTGCAAAAAAATTTAAAAAAATATGGTTTTAGAGTTGAAAAAATCAAAGGTTTTAAGAAAAGAGAAATGATTGAAGCTTTTTTGGAAAAAGAAATCAAATTAGAAGATAAAGAGGCTTATTTTTCAAGAATTCCTTCGGTTTTAAAAACTAAAAAAATAGCTATTATTGGTGCAGGTATTGCGGCTGCTACTTTGGCTTATGAGCTTAGTTTACGAGGATTTGAGATTGATGTTTTTGAGAAAAATTTAGCATTGGGTCAAGGGGCTAGTGGTAATAAAAGTGGGATTTTGAGTTCTTTGATTTTAAAACCTAAGGTGGTTTTAGGGGAATTTTCAGAACTTTCTTTTATCGAGGCAAGTCGTTTTTATAGACAAATTTTGGATTTAAAATTAAAGGGTGTGATTGAGTTTGCACACAATGCTTTGATGCAAGAAAGATTTAATGCACAAAAAGAAAATGTTTTATTTAAAATTTCAGCTAATGAGGCTTTTTTAGAAGATGGTGGAGCTATTTTTCCCTATGCATTGGTTGAAAAACTTTTTGAAAAAAGTAATGTAAAAATATATTTTGGATATGAGTTTGAAGCTTATGATTTTAAAGAGGAGCTTTTTACTTTGAAATTTAAAAATCATAGCGTAAAAAATCATTATGCTGCTTTAGTTTATGCTATGGGTGCGGATGCAAAAGATTTTATTTTTTATGATGGAATGAAATTAAGCAAAATAAGAGGTCAAGTCACGCATCTTAAGCCTTTTTTAGATACTGAAGTTCCTTTATCTTCAAAGGCTTATATTTGTCCTAGAAAAGGCGATTTGCAAGTTATTGGAGCTAGTTATGATAGGTTTGATCAAAGTTGGGATGCTAAAGATGAGGATGATAGAAAAAATATTGAAAATATATTTGAATTTATAGGAAAAGATTGTAATTTAAAAATCATAGGTTCTAAAGTGGGTTTTAGATCTTATTCAAGCGATCGTTTTGTTATAGCAGGCAATGCTTATGATGAGGCATTTTATAAAAAAGAATATAAAGCTTTATTGTGGACAAAAGGCAAAGTTCAAAAACAAGCAAAGGCTTTGCCGAATTTATATTTTAATTTTGCTCATGGATCAAGAGGATTTAGCACTAGTGTCTTAACAGCAAGATATTTATGTGCTTTGATTAATAATGAGCCTTTATTTTTACAGAAAAAATACATTCATGCCATCCATCCTGCAAGATTTTTAATACGTAAGCTTAAAAAAGGCTTATAATTAAGATTAATTTAAAGATATTGCTAATATTTATTTATAAAAGTAGATTTTTAACTTTATTTTAACTTGCTTTGTTTTATCATTAAAGAATAAAATTTCATATCATAAAGGAAATATAATGATTGATTATGGTCAAATAGAGCTTCGTTTATCGGAGCTTGAGAAGCTTCCTTCTTTAAAAGACAATGGTAGCATTGCTAATGCATTAGAAAAGTCGGGTTTTTCAAGAAGGGATTTTATGAAATGGGCAGGAGCCATGACAGCATTTTTGGCCTTACCTGCAAGTTTGACTCCTATGGTGGTAAAAGCAGCTGAGCTTGCAGACAGACTTCCTGTAATATGGCTTCATATGGCTGAATGTACAGGTTGTAGTGAGAGTTTGTTAAGAACTGATACTCCTACTATTGATAGTTTGATTTTTGATTATATTTCTTTAGAATATCATGAAACAGTTATGGCTGCAGCAGGTTGGCAAGCTGAAGAAAATTTACAAAGTGCTATTGAAAAATATAAAAATAAATATGTTTTAATGGTTGAAGGCGGTATCCCTATGGGCGATACAGAGAATTTTCTAACCATAGGACCGCATGGAACAACAGGTTATGAGCTTTCAAAAATGGCGAGTGAGAATGCTTTGGCAATTTTTGCTATAGGAACTTGTTCGAGTTTTGGCGGGATCCAAGCTGCAAGACCTAATCCAAGCAATGCACAGCCTTTAAGCAAAGTAACAAGCAAAACTGTTATTAATGTGCCAGGTTGTCCTCCAAGTGAGAAAAATATAGTAGGCAATGTGCTTCATTATTTATTATTTGGTCAATTACCTGCACTTGATGTTTATAATAGACCTAAATGGGCTTATGGCTTAAGAATCCACGATCTTTGTGAAAGAAGAGGGCATTTTGATGCGGGTGAATTTGTCCATGCTTTTGGTGATGAGGGTGCAAAACAAGGTTTTTGTCTTTATAAGGTTGGTTGTAAAGGACCTTATACTTTTAATAATTGTTCTAGAGAAAGATTTAATCAGCACACTTCTTGGCCTATTCAAGCAGGACATGGTTGTATAGGTTGTTCTGAACCTAATTTTTGGGATACCATGGGGCCTTTTGAAGAGCCTATGGCAAGCCGTAAATTTGATACTGTTTTTGGGCTAGGTGCAGACAGTGTCTCAGATAAAATCGGCATAGGAGTACTGACCCTTACAGGGGTTGCTATTGCAGCACACGCAGTTATATCTTCGATGCAAAAAGATAAGGAATAAAATGAGTCAAAAAATTATCGTAGATCCCATTACAAGAATTGAGGGACATTTAAGGGTTGAAGTAGTTGTTGATGATAATAATGTAGTTAAAGAAGCTTATGCGGGTTCTACTTTGTGGCGTGGTATTGAGACTATCGTTAAAGGACGCGATCCAAGAGATGCTGGTTTTATGACGCAAAGAATTTGTGGAGTTTGTACTTTTTCACATTATAAAGCAGGTATAGTTGCAGTTGAAAACGCTTTGGGCATTACCCCTCCTCTTAATGCACTTTTAACTAGAACTTTGATGAATGCAGCACTTTTTTTACACGATCATATAGTACATTTTTATCAGCTTCATGGACTTGATTGGGCGGATGTTGTAAGTGCTTTAAGTGCAGATGTTAAAAAAGCAAGCGATGAGGCTTTTAAATACATTGCTAATCCTTATGCAACAGGTGCAGATAAATTGCTTGAAGTGCAACAAAGACTTAAAATTTTTGTTGATAAGGGTAATTTGGGACCTTTTGCAAATGCTTATTATGGGCATCCAACTTATTGTTTTACTCCAGAACAAAATTTAATTATTCTTTCGCATTATCTTGAGTGTTTAAGAATTCAAAGAATTATTGCTCAATGTATGGCAATTTTTGGTGCTAAAAACCCTCATCCTCAGAGTTTGACTGTGGGCGGGGTAACTTGTGTTATGGATTTGCTTGATCCTGCAAGAATGGGTGAGTATATGGTGAAATTTCAAGAAGTGCAAGACTTTGTTAACCGTGCTTATTACCCTGATCTTGTAATGGCAGGTAGAGCCTATGCTCAAGAAGCAAGTGTTTTAAATGATATTGGAGTAAATAATCTTTATACTTTTAAAGAATTCCAATTAGGAAGAGATGAATGGCTTTTTGAAAGCGGTATTATTAAAAATGGAGATTTAAGTAAAGTTCATGAGGTACAAGAAGATAAGATTACTGAGGAAGCAACGCATTCTTGGTATGCTGATAATGAACCTCTTCATCCTTATGATGGTAAAACAAATCCAAATTATACAGGACTTATAGAGGGTGATAGCATAGATCATCATGGAAATACAGTGCATTCTAAGGTTTTTGATACCAAAGGCAAATATAGTTGGATTAAAGCTCCACGTTATGAGGGAAATCCTATGCAAGTAGGACCTTTGGCTAATATTGTTGTAAATTATGCTAAAAATAATAAAAATGTTGTGCCTGTAGTAGAGGAGTTTTTAAGTCAAACCCAACTTCCTTTAAATGCTATTTTTAGTACACTTGGAAGAACAGCTGCACGCTGTATAGAAGCTAAAATCGTAGCTAATAATACTTTAAGAGCTTTTCATAATCTGGTAGAAAATTTAAAAATAGATCAGAGTACTTGTGCACCTTATGTGATTGATAATTCTAAAGAATATAAAGGTCGTTATATGGGACATGTCCCACGCGGAACGCTTAGTCATTGGTGTAGGATTAAAGATGGAGTGATTAAAAACTGGCAGGCTGTTGTGCCTTCTACTTGGAATGCTAGTCCAAAAGACGCTAAAGGGATAGGCGGAAGCTATGAGCAATGTTTGATAGGTCTTAAAATCTTTGATGTCAAACAGCCTCTTGAAATCATTAGAAAAATTCACTCTTATGATCCTTGTATTGCTTGTGCGGTGCATGTAATGGATACAAGGGGTAATAATCTAAGTGAATATAAAGTAAATGTCAATTTATAAGGAGGCTTTCATGCAAAATGAGGAAAAAAAATTGCAAAGAAAAGCTGAGTATGAATTTAGCATAGGTTTGCGCTTGACACATTGGATAAGAGCTGTTGCTATAGTGATTTTAATCGGGACAGGATATTATCTTTCTTATGTGTTTCAAAGCCCTATTAGCAATGGTGAACCTGTTAATTTCATGCAAGCAAAATACCGTTTGGTGCATCAGGCGGTGGGATTTGTTTTAATAGCTTGTATTGTTTTTAAAATTTATTTGTTTTTTTGCGACAAAGTGAGTGTAAAAGAACGTAGAAGCGTATGGGATATTTTTAATATTTCATTATGGATAAAACAAATCAAATTTTATATGTTTTTAGGAAAGCATCCGCATTTAAAAGGGGTTTATAATCCTTTGCAATTTATGACTTATTTTTTCTTTTATCTTGTAATGTTGGGTATTATTTTAACAGGACTTATTCTTTATACTCATACTTACCATGAGGGTTTGGGTGGACTTTTATACTCTGTTTTAAGACCCCTTGAGGTAGCTATGGGTGGTTTGGCTGATGTGAGGACTTATCATAGAATTTTAATGTGGGTGGTGATGATTTTTGTGCCAGTACATATTTATATGGCAATTTTTAATGCTGTTAAAGGCAAAGATGGTGCTATGGATGCTATCATTAGCGGATATAAATTTGTCAAAGAAGAAAAACATTGAAATTTTTAATCCTTGGAATAGGTAATATCATGTTTGCAGATGAAGGCTTAGGTGTTCATCTTTGCAAACAAATTCAACAAAATTATAAATTCACACATGCTAGTTTTACTCTAGATTTTGTCGATGGAGGTACTTTAGCTTTACAGCTTAGCTATATCATTGCTAAATATGATAGACTTGTAGTTTTAGATTGTATTGATGCATATGATGCAAATATAGGAGATGTTTTTTTCTTTCCTTATGATGCTATGCCTAATAAAATCACTTGGAGTGGGAGTGCTCATGAAATAGAAATGCTTCAAACTTTGCAATACATGGAACTTGCCGGAGATTTACCAAAAACACATATTTTAGCCTGTGTGCCAAAACGCATTGAAGCAATGAGTTTTAAGCTTTCAGATGAGATTATAAAGGGTGCTGCTTTGATGGAAAAAACTTTGCTTGATTTTTTGGGTAAGCAGGGTTTTTCTTATGAAAGAATAGCTCATTTTTCTTTGCAAGAATTAGCAGATATTTCGTATAAAAATAATTAAATTTTAGTTCTAAAATTCATAGCTTTATTTAAAGAAATTAAATCTACATTTTCTAAGTTTACTCCACTAGGGATTCCTTGTGCGATTTTGCTAAATGATAAATTCAAATCTTTAAAACGATCTTCTATAAAAAATATAGTCGCATCAGAATTAATACTGTGTGTTAGTGCGAAAATGAGTTCTGCTATCTGTAATTTAAGTATGATTTGCTTTAATTTTTCAAGTTTTTCTTCTTTAAGTTCATCTAGGACAAAATAAAGTCCATTGTAGCTTTTGCTTTCTTCAAGTGTTAGTATGTCTTTAGGGCTTTCAACTATGCATAAGATATTTTTATTTCTTTGATCATCGCTACAAATTTCACAAAGTTCATTCTCACTTAAAGCACCGCATTGATCACAAAGTTTTGTAAAGCGTAGGGCATTTTCTATATTATGTGCGAGTTTCATGCCATGGCTTGGGTTATTAATACAAAGGTGATAGGCAAGTCTTATCGCAGTTTTCTTACCTATAGTAGGTAAATTTGCAAAGCTTTCAACCAGTTCATTAAATTTTTCTAATCCTTTGCCTAGCATTATTTTTCTTTATCTCCAAAAAAAATTTTAAAACAATGTTTGCCTTCATCGTAAAAATAAATTAAATCAAAATTATGCAATTTGCACACTTCTGAAACTATATAAAGCCCCAATCCCATACCCTTTACTTGAGTGTGTTTTTCTCGTGTGAATGCTTCAAGATAATATTCTATAGGTTGTTCTAGGGGTTCTCCTGGATTTTTTACTGTAAAGCACTCTTTGCAGCAAAAAAGTTCACAAGTGCCATTGTTTGAGTATTTTAATGCATTATCGATCAAATTTTTTAAAATGACAGAGAAAATTTCCATATCAACATTGATCAATGCATCATATTTTAAATCAACTTTTACTATTTTGTTTAAATCATCTCTCATAAGGTGTTCTTTGGCCTCTTGAAGTATAGCACTAAAACGACTGGGTTTAAAGTTTAGATTATAATTTTTTGAGAATAAATTTTCAATTTTAGCGATTTCATTGATTAAAGAATCCATACGTAAAAATATATTAATCAAGCGTTCTTTTTGCTTGTCTCCTTTTACCATTTCAGAGATGATTCTTCCTTTGCCTATGGGCGTTTTAAGCTCATGCATAATGGTACGCAAAAAAAGCTGTCTTGATTCTATTAATTCTTGATTTTTTTTGAAGGCTTTTTGAAATTCAAAAGCGATTTTGCCTATTTCATCTTCTTGATAGTCTAAAAAGTCGATTTGTTTGCCGTTTTCAACTTCTGTGACTTGTTTTTTTAGTTTTTTTAGTAATTCTAGAGATTTTAATATAGAAAAATACATAAATATAACTAGTAAAGAAAAGGAAAAAAAACCAATCAACAAAAGATTGTAAAATTGATTGCTAGCATTTTTTTTATATAGGGCGTTAAAGTTTTGACATTGAATATCAAGATAAAGATTACTGTGATATTTTAAAGAAGAGAAAATACATGATTTTTTCTCTTCTTTAAAGAGTAATTGCCCATTATTCCTTATGATTTGTATGAAATTAGGATTTTGCAAGATATCAAAGTCATTATCATTAAGATAAGTTTCCATTTGGGTAGAGATATTATTTTCATAGGATAAAGACAAGGCTTTTATGAGACTTTCTTGTTTTAATCTTTCTTCTTCATTGTAAGTGTTCCCTTCTATTTTCAAAAGCACGATAAAAAGTACACAAACTAAGAAGATAATGATAAGTAGAATGACTAATTTAGTATAAATAGAATAATTTTTTGTCATCCTATGAGTTTATAACCTATACCTCGAACAGAAAAGATATGTTTTGGAGATTTTGAACTGTCGCCAATTTTAACTCTTAAACGTCCAATGATAACATCAAGGCTTTTAGAATCTTTATCTTTTAAATTTTTACAGCGACTTACTAATTGCTCTCTTGAAACACTATATCCGTGCTGTTGGATGAGGTATTCTAGAATTTCATACTCAGCAGGAGTGAGTGTTAAGACTTTATCTTGATAAGTGATTTCATGTCTTCTTTCATCGATCTTAAAAGCAGAATTAATATTTTCATTACTAGAATGTTCGATTCTTTTGGTACGACGAATAAGACTCATAATTCTTGCATACATTTCTTTTGGATCATAAGGTTTTGGCAAATAATCATCAGCGCCGATTTGAAGTCCTACGACTTTATCACTTAAATCACCTCTAGCTGATGAGATAATAATAGGAATATTACTTTTTTGTCTGATTTCTCTACAAACTTCAAGACCGTCAATTCCTGGTAAAGTTAAATCTAGTATTAAACACCCATAGCCTTGTACGCCTACATTTAGGGCAGTTTTAGGATCTTCAAAATTTGTAATTTTAATATTAAATTGAGCTAAATACTCAGACAATAATTGCGCAAAATCAGGATTATCTTCTATCATCAACACGTTAATCATTTTGCTATCCTTATAAAATTAGGTAATTTTATAATCTTTACATAATTTTATTTAAAATTTGATAAATTATTGGTTATATTTTTGCTAAAATTAGGTTTTTGAATTTTTAAAATTAAAATTCTAATGTGAAATTTTTAAATTTTTAAAGGAATAATGTGGAAATAAGTTATTATGAAATTTTAGAAATCACACAAAGTGCTGATAAAGAAACCATAAAAAAAGCTTATAGAAAAATGGCTTTAAAATACCATCCTGATAGAAATCAAGGCAATAAAGAAGCTGAAAATAAATTTAAACTTATCAATGAAGCTTATGAGGTTTTAAGTGATGATGAAAAGCGTGCTATTTATGATAGATATGGCAAGGATGCTTTAAAAGGCGGTGGATTTGGATCTCATCACTCAAGCTTTGATGGTTTTGAAGATCTAGGAGATTTATTTTCTAGCTTTTTTGGTGATGGTTTTGGTTCATCATCGCGTCGCAAAAGAAAATCAAATGATGAAAAAATCCCTTCAGACTTTATAATAAATTTAAAATTGAGTTTTAAAGAAGCAATTTTTGGCTGTAAAAAAAATGTAGAGTTTAGTTATAAGTGTTCTTGTAAAGCTTGTAATGGAACAGGTGCTAAAGATGCAAAAATGCAAACTTGTCCAAAATGTAAAGGTAGAGGTCAAATTGGCGTTTCTCAAGGTTTTATTACCTTTGCACAAACTTGTCCTGATTGTCAAGGAAGCGGAGAAAGTGCGAGTGAAAAATGCGATGTTTGCAAAGGTTTAGGTTATAATGAAAATAAAGATAGCATAGAGCTTAATATCCCTGAAGGTGTGGATACAGGCATGAAGCTTCGTGTGAATAATAAAGGCAATATTTTAAAAAATGCAAGTAGGGGTGATATGTATGTTAAAATCATTGCTGGAGAAGATGATACTTTTATAAGAGATAATGATGATATTTATATAGAATTTCCAGTTTTCTTTACCCAAGCCATTTTAGGACAAAGTATTAAAGTCCCTACTATAAGAGGAGAGGCGACTTTAAATTTACCTAAAGGAGTAAAAGACGGACAAAGATTTGTGCTTGAAAAAGAAGGAGTTAAAGACATACATAATTCTCGCATAGGAAATCAGATTGTTCAAATTGCTATCAAATTCCCTAATTCTTTAAATGAAGAGCAAAAAGATCTTTTGGAAAAACTTAGTGAAAGTTTTGGTATAAAAGACGGCATGCATCAAGAACAAAAAGGCCTTTTTGAAAAGATTGCTAATTGGTTTAAGTCTTAATTTGATTATAATTTATATGGTATAAAAAGTAAAGCGGGATATTTATCCCGCTTTGAAGTTAAATAACTCTTAGAATTTGTAAAGAGCTTGAAGTCTTACAGCATCTTTATGAGTATCTTGAGGATCCATATCGATATTTACATAAGAATAAAATGCTGAGAAGTTTAGTTTTGGAGAATATTTATAATCAATTCTTGCAACTGCTTCTAATTTTGTACCACCACTATTATCAGTAGTTTTTGTTCCACCGTATACAAAATCAGCACCTACACGAACAGTTTCATCAAAAGTATAGCCAGCTGTTACATAACCAAAAATATTTCTACCAAGATCACCGTTTAAATTAGATCCTTGAGTATAGAAGATTTCTTCACCTGCTAATAAAGAACCAAGATTACCTTGATCTTCTATTGTGGTTATGGTACCTTTATCTTTATCACCATAGTATAAACCCCCAAGACTTGCATCCCAGCCATTTATTTCAATAGTGCCACGCAAAGCAAAGAAGTTACCATTTGCTGCTTCATTGTTTTGGAATTTTTTAAGTTTATTATCTAAAGAGTTTCCTAAATAAGCACCTTCAAGAGTCCAGTTAATTCCATCAAAAATAGTTGTATTATAGGCTAGATCTAAAGCATATAAAAAAGCATTATCATTCATATAGGCTAACCATAATTGTGAATTAAATTGTCCACCTAAGAAATCATAAGAAGCAATAGCTGCACCACCGTAAATGTTTTTATCCCAATTTAAAACAGGACTGATATCGCTATCACCATTTACATTTCCTTTACTGATATTAAATGTACCGCCTGATGATGCACTATCTTTTTTAATTGTAATTGTATCTGGTATTTGTTCATTGAAGCTGTCTATTGCAAAAGCCGTTAAAGTTAAACCATCAATACTATTATTTATTACTTTAACGCCAGTTCCTACTAAACCGCTAACACCATTGTCAGTCCAAATGGTATTGAGTTGTTGTTTACCTGCGATTAATTGTGTAGCCACATCTTCATTGGTATAAGTTAAATATAATTGACGAACTTGTAAAGTATCGCTTGTATTACTAATGCTATCTTCACCATACCCACCATCTTGCGAGCTGTAGTCAAATTGAATAAAAGCTTTGAAGTTATCAGCTATAGCAGCATTGAAGTTTACTTGTGCTTTGTATTTATGATCTTGTTTTCCAGATATACCAGAACCATAGTTTTCCTTGCTCCAGGCGTTACTTGTATCATATCTGTATCTTAATACTCCTGATACATCAATATCTTTGATTATTTCTTCAAGTGGAGTAGCATTTACTACTGAAAAAGTACTTGCAGCAAGAGCTGCTACTAAACTAAGTTTAACTAGTTTCATGAGAATTCTCCTTGTTAAAAATTAATAAAACATCGTAATTGTAGCACATAAATTCAGAGTTTTTTCTTAAGAGGTACTTAAAATGATAAAAATTTTAAATCTTAAACAATGTTTAAATAAAACCTAGCTAAAGGGATTAAAGCTAGGCTATAATTTTAAGGAGTTTTTCTTATGAATGTTTTATTTTGGTTCATGAAGAAGTATAAGCTTAAAAAGTAAACAAGAAGTAATTGAAAAGTCTAGCTTGAATTTATTTTTGTAAAAAAGCTAGCAAGTTTTTGCAAGCTAAAGATAAAATTTCATAAGTTTCATCGAAATTTCCACTATACCAAGGATCAGGTACTTCATTGTAAGCTAAATCAGGGGTAAAATCAGTGATTTTTAAGAGTTTGTTTTGAGTGTTATTGAAATTTGTTTGAACATTTTTAAAATTAGAATTATCCATAGTGATTAAAAAATCACTTTCATCACAAAGTTTTTGAGTGAGTTTTTTGCTTATAAAACCTTGATGATCGATATTAAAAGCTAGGAGTTTGTTTTTAGTGCCAGGATGCATGCTTTCTCCGTCGTGTTCGCCTGAGGTTCCCGCACTTGTTATAAAAAATTCTTTTTGTAAATTGGCTTTTTTTATGAGATCTTTCATGATAAATTCTGCCATGGGTGAGCGGCATATGTTTCCTAAGCATATGAAGCTTATTTTTTTCATTGTTTATCCTTAAAGAAAATTGTGCTTTTAAAATTGTAAAATTATCATACAATAAAATGTGTAAAAAATTGCAATAAAATTTCTTTGCATGGTTTATTTTAGCTTTTAAAAATTTTAGAATGTTTTTAGTATTTTTCTAAAGAGTCTTTGAGTGTTTTGTAGCTTTGTAAAAGTTTTTCAAAAGAAAAATTTAAATTTGCAGGCGAAGTTGAAGGAAGGGGAGTGGCTTTTAAATTAGGATGGAATTTTTGAAAAAATTTATAGGCACTTTGCCCTGTGGTAAAGATGGATTTGATTTTTGCTTGATCAAAGATGAGGTTTAAGTCATTAGCTTTTGCATAGCTTATTGTTTTGTCGTTAGATTTTTTAATTTTACAGCTTGCAAGCACATCCCAAAGAGCAATATTTTTTTCTTTAAGAAAAGATTGTTGTTTAAAAATATTGTCTAATTTTACATCAAAGAGAATTTCTAATAAAGGCCAAAAGCGGTTTCTTGGATGCTGGTAGTAAAAGCCATCTTGTCGTGATTTAACAGAAGGAAATGATCCTAAAATTAAAATTTTAGAATCTTTATCGAAAAAAGGTTTAAAAGGATGGGTTAAAAAATCACTCACTCGCATAAATCCACAGAAATTTTACCATTTTTAATTTCACTAATTTTGACTTTTAAGATTTGATTCTCATTTAGGTTGAGATTTTTTGTTTTTGAATGATGTAATAAACCATCAATGCCATTTTTAAGTTCTACAAAGCTTCCAAAAGAAGTGATTTTTTTAATCGCACCTTCGTATTCTTGTCCGAGTTCAAAATCGGATAAGTCTTTTTCTTTGGAATTCTTTTTATTGTTTTTGTAAGAATTTGTAATGCTTAGAATGTAGTTTTTTGCTGCTTTTATTTGTTCAGTTTCATTGCTTGTGATTTTTACTTCGCCTTTTTCGCGATCTAAATCTATGCAAACTCCGAATTTTTCTATGATTTCTTTTATAGTTTTTCCTGCTTGACCTATGATATCAACGATTTTTGAAGGATCTACATTAAAAAGTTCAAGTTTTGGTAATATTTCTTTATTGACAATGATTTCTTGTGCAGCTTTTTCCATGATATTAAGGATATGAATTCTTGCTTCTTTAGCTTGATATAAGGCTTGTTTAAGTGTTTCTTGATCGATTCCGCCTAATTTTATATCCATTTGTAAAGCAGTCACGCCATCTTTACTTCCAGCAACCTTAAAATCCATATCTCCATCATGATCTTCAAGGCCTATGATATCAGTTAAAATAGCGTGTTTATCGTCTTCAAATACCAAGCCCATAGCCACACCTGCTATGAGTTTTAAGCTTGTAATTCCTGCAGCTCTTAAAGCCAGTGATCCACCGCAAACAGTTGCCATAGAACTTGATCCATTGCTTTCTAAAATTTCGCTTACTAAACGGATAACATAAGGGCAGTTTTCATCTATACTTGGATAGAGTGCTCTTTTGGCTAAATTCCCATGGCCTAATTCCCTTCTCCCAGGTGCTTTAATAGGACTTGCCTCTCCTACTGAAAAACTAGGGAAATTGTAATTTACCATGAAGCGTTCGCTAATAGGGTTTTTTTCTGTGAGTAAATCTATCATTTGCGCATCATTGTCTGTGCCTAGAGTGGCTACGACTAGGGCCTGGGTTTGTCCGCGAGTAAAAAGACAAGATCCATGGGCATTTGGCAAGATGTTTGTTTCTATGCTGATAGGACGCACTTGGTTTAATGATCTGCCATCAGCTCTTTTTTGTTCATTAAGAATTTGGGCACGAATGATATTACGCTTGATTTTGTTTAAAATATTTAAGACATTTTCTTCGTTCCATTCTTTGGCAATTTCAAGTTTTAAAATGTCTTTAGCGATTTTATTAAGCTCGCTAGCTCTTTCGCTTTTTGCCATTTGGTTAATAGCATTTTTGATTTGCTTATGAAAATTATTTTGTATGAAGGCTAAAATTTCAGGATATTCTTCTTCATTTTTAAGTTCAATTTGAGAATTTTTTCTGTGATCTTTAAAGGTTTTTTCATAAATATTTGATCCATTTAATATAGCTTTTTGGGCTAAATTTAAGGCTTGTAAAATTTCTTCTTCATCAAGTTCGTTCATGTTTTGTAAATTGATTTGATTTTCATAAGGGTTTTGGATGGTTAAATTATCTTTTTTTTGATCAGGTAAAGATCTCATTTCTATCATTAAAAGTTCATCTTTAATACCCGCTACATAGAGATCTAATGTGCTTTTTTTAAATTCTTCATTGTTTGGATTAAGGATTAAATTGCCATCTATTTTTCCTATGCGAACGGCACATACTGGTGCTTTTATAAGAATATCGCTAAGATAGAGTGCAATGCTTGCAGCATTTAGGCTCATCACTTGCAAATCTACTTTAGGATCAGCAGAAAGGATTAAAACAACAATTTGTGTGGGATAAGCATAGCCTTTTGGAAAAAGAGGGCGTAAACTTCTATCTATAATGCGTGCTGTTAGGGTTTCCATCTCGCTAGGCTTGGTTTCTCTTTTGACATAGCCTCCAGGGATTTTTCCTGCAGCATAGGTTTTTTCAATGTATTGTACTGTTAGGGGTAAAAAGTCTTCTTCTACTTGTTTTTCTTCTCTTGCAACTGTGGCTAAGACAACGCTTTTGCCTTGTTTCATTAAAACAGCACCTGAGGCTTGTTTTGCAACCTTATCTATGTCAAATATTTCTAAATTGCGATTGATTTCTATGCTATATTGCATCGTTTTTCCTTTTTTTCCAGATAATAGATTTGTAAAATTTTTTAAAATATTTATCAACTTCCATCCTTAATTTAAATTTTGTTTTCATTTTCTGTTAAAGAGAAATCATATTTTACCCCTCCTAAAGGATAGAAGTTGAAAATAAAATAAACTCCGCTTTGGTTTTTAGCTGTGATACCTCCACTTGTAAGTTGTGGATCTATTCTTTCTCTATACATTAAAGAATAATTCCAGCATTTTCTTTGGTAAGTATAGCCTAATTCCCACATATTTGCATGAGCTCTTTGAGTATCAAACCAAATGCCACCAAATAAATGGTAATTAGGTGTGGCGATATAATTTGCACGTGTACCAATGAAGCTGTATTTTCCATAGGTATCGTTTTGATAAGCGTGGGAAAATATCCAGTTGAATTTGGAATTAAGATTTGCTTCTATTTGGCTGATGACATTAGTAAAACGCCCTTGTTCATAAGAATAAAGTACTTCGCTATTAAAATTAATATTTTCATTAAGATAATAGGTTAAAAGATTTTCAAATTTATAAAATTTATTTTGTTTATTTAGATAATCAAGAGAAATTCGGTGTTTGATCTTTTTTTGTCCTTCATTATTATAAAAATACTGCACAGCGTAAAGATCAGTGTGTTCGTTTTCTTTTTCGTATTGTTCAAGATAATCTTGGGTGATTTGACCTGATTTTGCACCAGGTAAGACATAATTTATCCCTAGATTTAGAGTATGAAAAAAATTATCATAAGCTTTGGAAAGATTAGTATAAATATTAAAATCATGGATATTTCTAAAATAATGTTCATGATTTTTCTCAGGATCATGAGTATAATTTACAAAAGAAGTGTAAAACCTCTCTGTAAAGGTAAAATGCAAAAAACCGCCCAAAAAAGCATTATGATAAGATATGGGCAAATCTAAATTAAGTTCATTTGCGTAAGCTCCACTTGATCGGTAAAAATTATGAAATGAAGCATCAAAAGAATATCTTAAACGCTCATCAAAAAGATTATTTAAAAATCTATGGTATTGAAAGCTAGGGTATTCTTGTAAGGTGGATTTATTGCTTAATTTAGAGGTGTCAATATAATATCTTGCATAAGCTCCATAAAAATTATTTTCATCAGCTAAGAAATAATTGATTTTAGAACTTACAAGCGAGTTAAGATCGCGATAATCTCTATTGCCAAGATTTAAGTAATCAACATCATTAAGATAGCTTGCATCTATCCATAAGCCTTCTTGAAAATTATCACTTAGCAAGGATTTGATTAAATTGTCTCTTGAGTATTTTAACTCTATGCCATAATGGGTTTGATTTTTTAAATTTTCATCGCGATAATAAGAGGTGTTTTCCCTAAAAGTACCAAAATTCAATTCCCCCGTGGAATAAGGAGAATCAAGGAATCTTAAAGTTGAATAAAGCCCAAAGCCACGATTGGTTCTAATTTGAGGGTTAAGTTCTAGATCCCAATTTTCATTAGTGGTTATGTAAATGGGCTGTTCATAGTATAAACCTTCGCTGCTTTTTAAAACAATTTTTGGGATTAAAAGACCGCTTCGCCTATGAGTATCAGCACTAAAACCAAAATAAGGAAGATAAAAAACGGGGACATTTTTTACATATAATTTTGCATTGTATAAATGCACAAAATTAGTTTCTCTATTAAGCCAGCCTTCTGAAAAACGAATTTCCCAGTCAGGATCTTCTACATTGCAGCTTGAAACTGCTGAAATTTTACTTTTAAAGATTTTGTCGTTTAAATGGCTTTTTTTGCTTTGGAACCATACTTCAAGATTGTTATTAGAAAAAAAGAAATTTTTAAAATAAGCTTGGTTGGAATTTAAATTAATTTTAGCATAATCAGAATGGGATCTTTCATTTTGTCCTCTTAAAATATTTACATCACCAAACAGCTCAATATCACCTGTTTTTTCATTATAGATCGCTTTATTAGCAGTAATGAAATAAAAATCAGAAAAAATAACAACATCATTGTTTGCTTTAAGAATATCACCTTCTTTTTTCGCATCTAGTGCATAAATATCAACTTGTGCGGCATTTAAGAATATGCTAGAACCTAAGAGTAAAGAAAATTTACGCCACATCAACTACTATTGTCCTTGCTAAATAATCCTCCCAGGTCTTGCGTAAATCATTGCTTAAAGCCCAAGCAAACCCTAGCATAAAAACCATGGAACTTACTTGTCTTACGGCTGATCTAATGCAGCTTTGAATCAAAGTGGGCTGATCTAAAAGATTCTCATCTAAGATGATGATTTTGCATAATATTTTTCCCAAACTTGCACCATAAAGATAAGTAAAAATTGTTTGATAGCTAAAGTGAAGTATGATAAAGCCAAGGTAAAAATTGCCTATAATTTGAGTTGTTTCAAATAAATCCTTTGCTTGGATGAAACGATCATAAAAAATAATAAATACAATTAAAGAAATCATCATATCATCAACTAAAAAAGCTAATACTCTTTTGTTAAAGCTTGCTATTTTTAGATTTTCGCGTTCAAGACGCTTTTGCAAATTTTCTTTCATTTAAGAACCTGATATGCAATATCTTTTCTAAATTGTTTTCCCTCAAAGTGTACATTATCACAAAGTTTATAAGCATTTTCTTGTGCTTCTTTGATGCTTTTGCCTGTACCAACGCAAACTAAAACCCTTCCTCCATCAGCCATTAATTTTTCATCTTCTAAACTCACCCCTGCATAAGAAATATGAGTGTTTTTAGGAATGTTATTTATAGTGATTTCACTTTTTGGTGAGCTTTCATAAGGATAATTTTTACTCGCACAAACCACGCCTACAGCATATTCTTTTTTAATTATGATTTTTGCGTGTCGTAACCGTCTTTGTGTAGCGGCTAAAATAAGTTCTAAAGGATTTTCAATCAAAGGCATTAAAACTTCACATTCTGGATCTCCAAAACGGACATTAAATTCTAAAACATAAGGTTTATTTCCAACAATCATAGCGCCTATAAATAAAACCCCGCAAAATTCAGATCCTTCTTTTTTCATCCCGGCTAAAGTCGGTAAAATAATGTCTTTTTGAATTTTTCTTAGTAAACTTTCATTAGCCAAAGAACTAGGGGCGTAAGCTCCCATTCCACCTGTATTTGGTCCTTGATCATTATCAAGTAATTTTTTATGATCTTGTGCTACAGGAAGTAAAACAAAGTCATTCCCATCACAAACGGCAAAAATGCTTAATTCAAATCCCTCTAAAAATTCTTCAATGATAACGAGTTTCCCAGCATCGCCAAAGCTTTCACCGCTAAGCATTTTAGCGGTTTGTTCTATAGCTTCTTCATGGGTTTTTGCTATAATCACACCTTTTCCTGCACAAAGTCCATCAGCTTTGACTACTATAGGGGGTGTGAGGCTGTATATAAAGGCTTTTGCTTTGTTAAGATCATTGGTATTTAAAAATTTGGCTGTTTTAATGCGGTATTTTTTAAGAAAGCTTTTCATAAAAGATTTTGAAGTTTCAAGCATGGCTGCAGCTTTGCTTGGTCCAAAAATCGCAAGTCCTTGTTGTTTGAAAATGTCTACAATACCTTCAGCTAGGAAGCTTTCACTTCCTACAATGCAAAGATCGAAATTTTTTTCTTTTGCATAGGTTGCTAAAACTACGGGATCTTTTAAATTTAAATTGGTTCCAAGACTTTTGGTAGCGCCATTACCAGGAGCGAAGTAAAGCTCTAAATTATTATCTACTCTTTTTAAGGCTAAGGCAATAGAATATTCTCTTGCACCGCTACCTAAAATCATTATTTTCATTTACATCTCCTTTGTAAACCCAAACAGCCGTTTATAAAGATCGACTCCAAAAAGTCAAAGAAAACCCCTAGGCGATTTTTAAAGGCTGCAACTTCTCGCTTTTTTCAAAGCTCAAACGATGCCACAGAACACAGTAAATCGCACGATCGCGGTTAATAAAAATGTGTTGAATCACTTTAATTACAAACTGTTTAGGCCTTTAAATTATAACTTAATTTAGCTTAAATTTCTATGTCTTAAATCAGTTTAAATTTGGTTTTTCCTGATTTATCAAAATGCTTTCCTTGCAAAATAATATCTGCTACATTTTCCCAAACATGTTTTTCATCAATATAAACCATATCGAAGGTATTATCGCGCATTAAGGATTGATAGTTGACTTTTTTAGGTGCGTATTTTACAAGATAGTAAGGGTTTTGGGTAAAGTTTTCAATTTTTAATTTACAAAGTAAATTAAGATCTGAAGTTACAACTAGAAATTTTTTTCTTTGTTCTTTTGTGATTTTTTGGATATATACTAAAAGTTTTTGATCAAAAGGATTTAAAGAGGATTTATTTAAGCGACTTAAATAATGTTCTGCAAAAGAAATAGAACAAAAGGAATTTTCTATATTACTCATAGTAAAATAAGAATTTTTCACGCCTGAAGATTTTAAAGATAAATGCCAAATTTTCACATCCATTATTGTTGCGCATAAATTCAAACCTGTAACAATTTTTTTAAAGAGTTTTTCGCGTGAAAGCTTAAAAGCATTTTCAAAAATATTGTAATTTTTTTTATAAAAGTCTTCCCGTATAGCACTAAGTCTTTTAAGACTTGTTTTATAATATTGGGCTTCTTTTTGCAATTTGGCTAGTTTTTCTTGGCGTGCTTTGAGTTTTTCAGGATCGGTGTTGCTTGCATTGCTTTTAAGATTGATTTCAGATTGTAAGGTTTTCATTTGTGCTTCAAGCGAAGCTAGACGGTTATTGCGAGTGTCTATAGTAGCTACTAAGGCTTGATAATGGCATTGTAAGGATAAAAAGGTTTCATGGAAAATTTTCGTGATATTAGGCTTTCTGTCAGCTGTCATTTGTTTGTAGGAATTTTCTAAATGCATCATAATGCTTTTTAGAACATTAAATTGGGTTTGATCTATACTATTATCCATAAAAATCAAAGTATCATAAGCTTTAAATAAAAATCTTTTTAGTATTAAATAATCAAGTATGCAAGGAATTTCTTTTTCATCTTGAAGATTAGCTTGTAGTGTTTCTACAGACAAAATTTCATGGGCAAAATATTTTTGTATGGCTTGAGGTATGGTAAAAGAAAGGGGAATTTTTTCTATAGTATCAAAGTCTGTGCTTCGATAAAGTTCTGTTATATAAGCACTTCTTCTTGAGTTTTGTAAGTCTTCTAATTCATCATCATTATCAGTCTTCCAAAAATCATGTTCTGTGATAAAATCCCCTTCTTTAAATTCTTGAAATTTTGAAGGCTTTATGCTTGTAATGGTTTTGCTTGTTTGATTGGCTTTGCCATCTTCTGATTTATTCTCGCTTAGAAGAGTTCTAAATTCTACAAGCATACCTACACTAGGCATACTTTTTTTATCATTCCAAATTTGACGATTGAAATCAAAAAAAGTATTAGCAGAGTTTGCGACAGTTCCACGTCCTGTAGAATCCATATAAATAGCTATTTTTCCATGCATATTTCTTCCTTGAACTTTCTTTTAAATCAATTCTAAGCTTTTATAAAAAAATCATACATTATTCCCATTCTATAGTTGCAGGCGGTTTGCTTGAGATATCATAAACAACGCGATTAATCCCTGCTACTTCATTGATGATTCTACGCGAAATATTTTCTAAAACTTCATAAGGAAGGTGAGAAAAAGTCGCTGTCATTCCATCACTTGCATCTACAACGCGTATGCAAATTGCATTATCATAGGTACGGTTATCTCCCATTACACCTACGCTTTTGACATTTAAAAGTACGCAAAAGGCTTGCCAAGTTTTATCATACCAACCTGTGCTTCTAAGCTCTTCAAGTAAGATCGTATCGGCTTTTCGCAAGAGATCTAAATTAGTAGAGTTAACTTCACCCATAATGCGTATAGCAAGTCCTGGTCCAGGGAAAGGATGGCGGTATACAACTTCTTTATTAAGCCCTAATTCTAGTCCTAAAGTTCGTACTTCATCTTTGAAAATTTCTTTTAAAGGTTCTATTAATTTAAGATTCATTTTTTCAGGTAAACCGCCTACATTATGATGGCTTTTAATGGTTTTGCTAGCTCCTATGACAGAACTTTCTATGATATCTGTATAAAGTGTACCTTGAGCTAGATATTTGACATCTTTGTGTTTTTTTGCTTCTTCTTCAAAAACTTCTATAAAAGTATTGCCTATGATCTTTCTTTTTTGTTCAGGATCAGTGACATTAGCAAGACGGTTTAAAAAAATTTCACTTGCATCTATACTGATAAGATCGATGCCTAAGGTATTTTTAAACATGAACTGCACTTGTTCTTTTTCTCCACTTCTTAAAAGGCCATTGTCTACAAAAACAACAATAACTTGATCTTTTATAGCACTTGCTAAAAGTGCAGCAACTACGCTACTATCTACCCCACCGCTTACTGCACAAAGGACTTTATCATTTTTCACTTCTTCGCGAATTTTTTCTGCTTGGGTTTTTGCAAAAGAGCCCATATTCCAAACACTTTCGCAATTACAAGCATATTTGGCGAAATTTTTTAAGATATTTTTGCCAAATTCGCTGTGTTGTACCTCAGGATGAAATTGTAGGGCAAAGAATTTTTTTTCTTCGTTGCCAAAAACACAAAAAGGGCTATTTTCACTTGTGGCTAAAACTTCAAAGCCTTGAGGTAAATTTTCAACCTTGTCTGAATGGCTCATCCAAACGGTTTGTTTTTTAGGAAGATTTTTAAACAAATCGCTATCTTTTTTTATTTGTATGCTTGCTTTGCCGTATTCTTTATGTCCTGCAGGTGCTACTGTGGCTTTATAATAGTGTGCCATAAGCTGCATGCCATAACAAATTCCAAGAATAGGCAAGTCTAAATCAAACACCCCTTTATCACAAAAATAAGCATCTGTGGCATAAACACTTGCAGGTCCCCCGCTTAAAATAATGCCCTTGGGTTCTTTTGCCCTAATATCTGTTAAACTGACATTAAAAGGTAAAATTTCAGCATAAACGCCTTGCTCTCTTAAACGCCTTGCAATGAGTTGAGTGTATTGAGATCCAAAATCTAAAACTAAAATATCTGCTTTTTTCATTTTTACCACCTGTGCAATTGTTCGTATTTTTTAATGCTTTTTATAGAACCATTTTGTTCGTAGTTTGTATATTGAGGATTGCCTTTATAGCCGCAAGCACACAAGAAAATTAAGAAAAGAAATGTTAAAATCATTTTATGAAAAGTATGAATAACATTAAGATGATTAAAAACACTAATGCTGTGATTAATGAATTGATGAATAAATCTCATTATAAGCCTTTAAAAACCATTTTGTTCGTAGTTTGTATATTGAGGATTGCCTTTATAGCCGCAAGCACACAAGAAAATTAAGAAAAGAAATGTTAAAATCATTTTATGAAAAGTATGAATAACATTAAGATGATTAAAAACACTAATGCTGTGATTAATGAATTGATGAATAAATCTCATTATAAGCCTTTAAAAACCTTATTTTTTTGTAAAGATTTTTTAAGTTCTTTTCCGCTTGCTAAGCAAAAATTAATTGCTCGCATCTATGTAAAAAACCATATTTTAAACATCATAGCTTTACATTCAGCAGCTTATCAAGAATTAAATCATGATGATAGCAAAATTTATATTAAATTTCTCATAAAAGCATACGGACAAAAATATCCTTTAAGCGGATTTTCTAATATTAAAGAGGTGAAAATTTTTTCTCAAAAATATACTAGTGCAATGCATAAAAATACTCAAAATGCAAAAATGTTGCAAGAAGCTTATTTAGAACTTTCTAATGGTAATTTTAAAAATGCTTTTAAAAAGACTCATTTAGCACAAAAATTTGAAGAATTAAGACAGATTATAAAAAAGGCTGAATTTTGCTTAAAAATACTTTAGAAAATGAATTAAAAACTCTTCCTAATAGTGCAGGCGTGTATCAGTATTTTGATAAAGAAGGAAAGCTTTTATACATAGGTAAGGCTAAAAATCTTAAAAATCGCGTAAGATCTTATTTTTCTTTTACTCCTCATTTGCATGCTAATACAAGAAATTCTTTAAGAATACAAAAAATGATAGAAGAAACTGTGCATTTGGAATTTATCAGCACGAATTCAGAAGCAGATGCTTTGATTTTAGAAAATTCTTTTATAAAACAATTGCATCCTAAATATAATATTTTATTAAGAGATGATAAAACTTATCCTTATATTTATGTGGATTTTGATGAGGAATTTCCGCGTTTTGAAATTACTAGGAAATTAGTAAAAAAAAGTAAAATTAAATATTTTGGTCCTTTTTTTAAAGGTGCTAGAGAACTTTTGGATGCGCTTTATTTATATTATCCTTTAAAGCAAAAGTCAAGCTGTAAGAGTCCTTGTACTTTTTATCAGATTTCACGCTGTCTTGCACCTTGTAATAAAGGTGTAAGCAAAGAAAAATATCATGAGATTTTAACTCAAGCCATACACGCACTTTTAAATCCTAATATTTTAGTGAAAAATCTAGAAAAACAAATGCTTTTTTTAGCTCAGAATGAAAATTATGAAGAAGCAGCTAAGTTAAGGGATCAAATTGCTACGATTAAGGATTTAGAAGTTAAAATAGAAATAGATATTGCAAAATTGGAGGATTTTGAAGTTTTTGCCTTAGCTTTTGAAAAATCCATGCTTTCTACCCTGCGTTTTGTAGTACAAAATGGAAAAATTATTAGCGTAAATTCTAAAATCCTTCCCGTTAAAAACAATATAGAAGGGGATAAAAATGAAATTTATAAACAACTTATTTTAGAAAATTTTAGCATAGATATCCCTTGGATAAGCTCTAAGATTTATGTGTATGAAGCGTTTGAAGACAGAATGCTTTTAGAAGAAATTTTAAGCCAAAGGTTTGATAAAAAAATCAGCATTAAAATACCAAAAATAGGAGAGAAAAGGAAAATTTGTGATTTAGCTTTTCAAAATGCACTTTTAAATATAGAAAAAGAACATAAAAATAGTGATTTTAATATACAAGAAGAATTAAAATCTTATTTTGAACTTGAAAATTTACCAAATTATATAGAAATTTTTGATAATTCTCATTTACAAGGTGTAGCAAATGTGGGAGCTATGGTCGCTTATAAAAGAGGTGTTTGTGATAAGTCAAAATACCGTAAATTTCATTTAAAATATAAAAACGATTATGAGCAAATGCGCGAAGTTTTAACGCGTAGGGCTTTAGATTTTGATAAAATGTCGCCTCCTGATTTATGGCTTATAGATGGGGGAAAGGCTTTGCTTGATTTGGCAAAGGAAATTTTAGCAAGTAGTGGAGCAAATGTTGATGTTTTAGCTATTTCTAAAGAAAAAGTTGATGCAAAAGCCCATAGAGCTAAAGGGGGAGCTAAGGATAAAATTCATTCTATAAAAGGAGAATTTATTTTAAATATTAACGATAAGAAATTACAATTTTTACAAAAGCTAAGAGATGAAGCGCACCGTTTTGCTATCACTTTTCATCAAAATACTAAGAAAAAACAAGATTTATCAAGTTCTAAGCTAATGAATTTAGGGCTTAATGCAGGAACTATACAAAAACTTTTAGCTTATTATGGAAATTTTGAAACCATATATAAAGCCGATTTTGATGAACTTGTAATGCTTGTGGGCAAAAAAGCAACACAGAAAATAAAGGAAAATTGATTGTTATTAGCAGGAATGATTTTTATTTTTAATATAATTTTAGCGTATTTAAGCATTGATTTTTCAAGACTTGATGATAGCATGGAGCAATTTAAAATAGTTATGTTTGCTAGTGTTTTTATTATATCTTTAAGCCTTTTTATCTTAGCTTTTGTACAAAAAAGACAAAGAGAAAAAATACACCAAAAAATTTTTTTTATGCAAAATTCTTTTTTAGATTTTGAAAAAAAATTAAATGTACAAGATACCCTTGATTTGTTAAAAGAAAAATTTGACAATACCATACAAGTTTTAGCAAAGATTTCTGATGAAAAAGAAAGTTATTTGCATTTATTAGAAGAAAATTTATACCAGTTTAAAAATATATTCCATGCCATGCTTTGTTTGGATGAAAATTATGATAAAAAAATCAATACTTTAATTTTAAATGTTTTAAATTTCCAAAGTGAGCAAATTGCTTTAGCACTGCATCAAATGCCTAAATATGCTAAAAGTATGAATCATGATAAGATTTTTCAATTTCAAGCGAGTGTGGCTATAGTTAATGATGATGAGCTTGAGGCTTTTTTGCTTGCTAATGCGCTTTCTTATTTTGGGATTGAAAGTGTATATTTTAAGGATTTGAGCTTTAATGTTAATGATTTTCATTTGGTTTTTATTAAGGATAAGATTTTAAATGAGAATGTAAAGAAAAATTATAATTTTGTAATTATGAGTCGTTGTAACAATGCTTCTTATGAGGATTTTTTAAGTTTGCCTTTTGAAAGAAAAGATCTTGAAAATATTTTACAAAATAAACTTGATAAAACTTGTATTTTAGAATTTAAAACGCTTTATGAAAACAATGTATTGCTTTTTAAACAAAAGGATTTTGATACAACTTTGTTTTTTAATATCATACAAAAACAATGTGATAAAAATATATGTATTAATTCTTTTGTTCAGCTAAAGCAAGAATTAAGCAAAAAGGCTTATCGTTTGATTTTATTAGATTATGATTTAGTCCAATTAGATTATCAAAGAATGAAAAATTTTCTTCATGCTTATAAAAAGCAGTATCCACAAAGCCATATTGTCTTTTTTGCTAAAGAAGATGTGAAAGATTTTGATTGTGCGAGTGAGGTTTTAAGTGATGTGAGTAAAAAAGACTTTGTTCATTTGCTTAAGAAATATTTGCCAAAAGTTTAAGCTTTATAAAATTGAACCCCTGCTAAATCAAGGATTTTTACTTTTTTTTCTTTGATAAGTTGATTTAATAGATTTTTAGAAGCTTGATCAAAAGTCATTTGTACATCCATGTGGCTTTGAGGGCGTAAATGAAGGGTTTTTAGTAATTCTTCTTTGTTAAAGTTTAGTTTTTTGTTTTCATAATGTCTTTGAGTTAAAAATACGGGCGTAGAGTCTATAAGCTTAGAAAGCTTTAATAGTTTTTCTTCATTTATTTTTTTTACTGCATAGGCTGGAGGTCTGTCTATGGTGCTTAAATCCACTCTTAAAGGGGCGATTTTTTTTAAGGCTTGATTGAGTGCTTTAAATTCTTCTTCATTATCATTAAGATCTTTAACTACAAGAATTTCCATGATTAAATCGCCTTGAAATTCAGCTCTAAATTCTGCCATTTTTTCTATCATTTCTTCTAAATTAATATTTTTCAAAGCTTTATCAATTCGGTAAAATGTCTTAGCAATAGCACTGTCTAGGCTGAATTTGACTACATCTAATTTTAGTAAAGTTTGGAATTTGTTTTGATCTAATACAGCTGTGCCATTGCTTAAGATAAGGAATTTTTTGTCCTTTATAACTTGGCGTAAAGATAGTATTAACTCATCTAAATGTGGATAAAGGCTAGGTTCGCCATTGGCTGTAAAGGTTAGAAAGTCAAATTCTATGTTTTTTTTCAGCATGGTTTGCACTTCTAAAAGGATTTGTTTTGTATCTATGATTTGATCTTGTGTTGCTTGTGGTTTTTGAGCTTCAAGCTCGCAGTATACACAATCAAAATTGCATTGTTTTTTACTAGGGCTTAAATCTATACCTAAAGATCTTCCAAAGCGTCTAGAATTTACAGGGCCAAAAAGAATTTTCATTTTAATGAACTTTGTTTTACAAGTTTGATAAAATATTTTGCATTTTCAACAGGAATATCTGGTAAAATCCCATGGCCTAGATTGAAAATATGCGCTTTGTTTTGCATAGTTTTTACAATATTTTTCACGCTTTCTTCTATGGCTTGTTTGCTATAAAGTCTACAAGGTTCCATATTACCCTGAAGGGCGTATTTGTGTGATAGTTTATCACGTGCTAAATCAAGAGGAGTGCTCCAATCAACACCAAAAACATCAAAATTACCATCTATTTTGTCTAAATATCCGCTAATGCCTTTAGGGAATAAAATCACAGGTATATAAGGATATTTGGTTTTGATGAAATGAGAAATTTCAAGCATATAATCAAAAGAAAATTCAAAAAATTTATCATATTCTAAAGCATTTGCCCAACTGTCAAAAATTTGGATTGCATTTGCACCCGCTTTGATTTGTTCTTGAAGATAAAGTTTTAAAACTTGGGTGAGTTTATTTAGGATTTGGTGTAAAAATTCTGGGTTTTGATAAAGCATTTTTTTGCATTTTGCATAATTTTTACTACCTTTTCCTTCTATTATATAAGTAGCTATGGTCCAAGGACTGCCGCAAAAACCTATTAAAGCTTTATCTTGAGGCAATTTTTCTCGTGTAAGTTTTAAAGCATCATAGACATAAGATAATTTTTTGTGAGCGTTTTGATCTTCAAGCCTTTCTAAGTCTTGTAAGGTTGAAATGGCTTTGGTAAAAACGGGCCCTTCTCCTTTTTCAAAACGCAAATCCATACCCATTTCAAGCGGAACTACTAAAATATCTGAAAAGATAATTGCTGCATCAACGTCTAAAATATCAACAGGTTGTAAGGAAACTTCTGAAGCTTTTTTATAATCTTTGCATAAAGAAAGAAAATCTCCTGCTTCTTGTCTTACTTGCATGTATTGTGCTAAGTATCTTCCTGCTTGTCGCATCATCCAAACAGGGGTATAAGGCGTAGGTTTTTTAAAGCAAGCATCAATAAAAATCATTAATTTTCCTTTGTTTTTGGGAAATTATAACAGAAAAAAAATAAATAGCTATTTTTTTATCCCATAAATAGGGATGGTTGTGAAAGTTTATAATTTTACGATATTTGATTTTATAGTGTTTAGAAATTTTTATTTTAAGTTTTAGGAGGCAATTCTAAGGCGAATTTGGCTGCTTCAAAATAGCTTTTTGTGTTGATTTTAGCATTTTTATAGGCCTTATCAAAAGCAGTGCCGTGATCAACACTGACTCGGATGATGGGTAAATTTAAGCTTACATTGATGCTTTGATCAAAATATAAAGCTTTTAAAGGAGTTAAACCTAGATCATGATACATAGCCACTAAACGTTTGCATGATTTTAAACTTTCTTTGGTAAAAGCGCTATCGGCTACTAAAGGGTAGGGTAAATATATGCCTTTGCCTTTAAAATTGAAAAGTAAGTCATTTTGTAAATTTTCATCTTTTAAGGCTTTTTTGAAAAAATTCTCATCTTTTTGAGAATATAAAAAAGCATTAACAAAAGCAATGGCTTTTTGCATGATTTTTTCTTCTTTGCCTCCTATAACCCCATAATCTCCTGCATGAGGATTAAACCCTAAAACCCCGATTTTTTTAAAACCTGTTTCTTTATAGAAGTCTTTTAGAAAAATGCTTAAATTTTTAAAAGTGATTTTTTGACTTACTTTAGATAAGGGTATATGTTCGCTAAAAAGTCCTATAAAAAGCTTTTTACAGCCTAGCATCATAATGGCATTTTGTTTAAAAAAATCCCTTAAAGCATCAGTGTGTCCTTTATAATCAAGTTTAGCTTGTTCCCAGGCTTTTTTATGTACGGGTAAAGTTAGTAAAGCATGAGCGTGTTTTTCATAGACAAAATAGCTTGCTGCCTTAAAACTTAAAAAACTATAAAGTCCGCTTTTTGCATCTATTTTCCCTGCTTGGATATTAAAATTTTCATCCACTTTTAATCCTAAAGGTGCACAAAAAGAGTAAATTTCTAAGGAATTTTGACTTTTTTCATATTTAAATTCATGGTTTTTATCATCTTTAAAGCTTACAAGCTTAGCATTGAAAAGCTTTAAATCTAAAGCTTTTAAGGCCTTTTGTAATAAGCTTTCATGGATAAAATAATAAGGCGTGCAAATTTGGGAAAGCTTTTCATGAGAGCGTATTAAAATTTCAAGACCTATGCCATTTATATCCCCTATACTAATAGCTAATTTTTTCATCTTTTAATGAGTTCTTTCATTTCTAAAATGGCATTTTGAAGTCCTGTAAAAATTGATCTTGCTATGATGCTTTGTCCTATATTAAGTTCGCTAATTTCTTTGATTTTTGCTATTTTAGTGACATTTTTATAGTTTAATCCATGTCCTGCACAAACCTTTAAGCCAAGTTCTACGCCTTTTTTAGCGCATGATTGTATATTTTGTAATTCTTTTTCGAACAGGTCTTGTAATTGTGTTTTGGTTAAAGCAAATTCTTTAAGGGCAAAGGCTGTGTGTGAAATATTGCTAAAAAGAGCATTATATAAATTGGCATAATATCCTGTGTGAAGTTCTATAAATGTAGCTTTTAACTCATAAGATTTTTGTATATCTTCTAAATAGGGATTGATAAAAAGTGAAACTTCAATCCCTGCATTTTGTAGTTTTTTTATGCTTTCTTGCATTTTATTATGATTTAAATTGATTCCGCCTTCTGTGGTGAGTTCTTCTCTTTTTTCAGGTACTAAGGTAACGCGATGGGGTTTGAGTTTAAGAGCTAGATTTAAAATCGTATCATTACAAGCGCATTCTAAATTAATAGGACTTTTGCAAAAACGGATAATATTTTCTAGGTCAAAATCTTGAGCGTGGCGTCGATCTTCTCTTACATGTAAGGTGATTTGATCGCCAAATTTTGCGGCTATAAAAGCAGCTTCTAAGAGATCTGGATCATTTACCATTCTAGCTTGTCTTAAAACAGCTATATGATCGATATTTATACCCAAAAGCATGTTTTTCCTTAATAGAATTTTCGCTATTATACTATAAAATTTAAATAAGGAAGGCGATGTTAGGTATAGATTTGGGATCAAATACTTTAAGAGCTGTGCAAATGGATGAAGAATTCAAAAAAATAAAAGAATATGAATTTGTTGTGGGTGCAGCAAGGAATTTAAATCAAAGTGGGAAAATTTCTCAAGAAGCTATAAAAAAATTAAAAGATGTTTTAAAGGTTTTAGCCAAAGAGCAAGATTTAAGCAAAGCAAAAGCTGTTGCCACAGCGGCTTTTAGGAAGGCAAGTAATACCCAAGAGATTTTTGATAATCTTAAAGAAGAATTTGGAATTATTTTTGAACTCATCGATCCTAAAATCGAGGCTAAAATGAGTGTTTTAGGCATGCAAGCAGGTTTATTAGAGCTTGGAATTTGGGGAGAATTTGCGTATTGTGATTTAGGTGGTGCTTCTTGTGAATTGGCTTTTAAAAATTCTTTTATAAGTTTTGATTTTGGTATTATTAGTTTTTATGAAAAAAATCAATATTTAGGTTTTAAAACAAATACTTTTTATAATAAAATTCTTAAACAATATCCACAATTTATCACGCGTATAAAAGATAAAAAATTAAAAATTCATTTTTTAATCAAAGATAATCGTTTAAAATATCTTGCTTTTAAAGCTTTTGATGAGGTTGATAAAATAAAAAAAGTTCTTAAATCTTTTAAGGTAAAAACTGTGATTTTAAATTCGGGTGTTCCTACCATGCTAAGCGCTTTAAAGCAAAATAGAATTTATGAGGGCTATGAAGCAAGTAAGATAAATGGCACGCGGCTTTGCCATAAGGATTTTTTAAATTATGCTATTAAGTTATTTTATATGCAAGAGCATAAGACTATGAAACAAGTAAGCATGCGAAATAAATATTTAAGTGCAGGATGTTTGCTTTTTTATGCCTTATTTGACAGGCATAAACTTTTAGTCATTGATGAGGGCTTAAGAGAGGGGCTTTGTTTAGCAAGTATGAAAAATATCAAGTTTTAGTTTTTTGAAATTCAAAAAAGTGGAATTTTTCATCGAAATTAAAAAATAAAATTTTACTTTGCAAGAGGAAATTTTCATAACTTTTTTGATTTTTATCCTTACATTCTTTAAGCAGCGTTTCAAAACCAAAATCAATTAAAGCAAGGCTTTGTTTTTTAAATTCTAAAAGTTTAAAATTTAATTCTTTTATGAGTTTTTGAAGGTGATTGAAATTAACATTATAAGTAAGATCGCTTTTGCCAAAGAAATCTTTTAAATTGCATTCTAAAGGGTTAAAGACTTCGTGTTGGCGATAAATTCTTATACTAAAGCGTGTATTATCATAGCTACCATAATCAAAACCCGCGAAAATAAACTGTTCGCAAGCCTCGTTTAAATCTTTAAAAAAATCTTCTAATTGGGTGTTGTATTCTCCTTTTTGGAGATTTAAGGCTAGGCATTTTCTTTTTAAATCTTTATGCATAGGTTTAAAAATGAGTTTAAAGTCTTCAACAAAGGCCATTTTATCATCATTTATTAATTCGCAAGTAAAACTATCAAAAAGTTCGTTACAAAAGAAAAAAGCATTTTTAAAATGGCATTCTTTAAGACTGCTTTTGTGAGTGAAATCGACTGCATGTAGAGTTTTTCTTTGTAAGATTCTTAATTTTTCATGTGGTTCTATGATAAAAAAAGAAAGTTCTGGGAAAATTTGTGGTCTTAAATCGAGTAAGGCAGATAGAAAATCACGACTTAAATATCCTTCATTAGCTCCTATTTCAACAAGTTCTAAAGGCGTTTTTAGAATTTTTTGATCGATTAAGTATAAAAAGTGTTTTGCCAAAAGTGTGCCAAAGAGATTTCCCACGCTAACAGCAGTGAAAAAATCTCCATTTTTGCCTATATTTACTCCATTTTTATAGTAGTTTTCATGCAGCCAAATATGAAAAAAGTCACTAAATTTCATTGAAATAATGCATTAAATTTGGAAATGAAATCTAAAGGATCAACTTGTTTGCCTCCAGCAAGGATTCCAAAGTGCAAATGTGGTCCACTTACTCTACCTGTAGCTCCACTAAGCCCTAGAAGTTCACCTTTTTTGACTTTTTGTCCTTCTTTAACAATGATTTTAGAAAGATGATAGTATTGAGAATAAATTCCCAAGCCATGATCAATTACTACTGAATTTCCTGCAAAATAGCGATTTTTAGCGATTTTTACTATGCCTGAGTTAGTCGCGTAAATAGGAGTGTTTATAGAAGCTTTAAAATCTGTCCCGCTATGATAGCTTGCTACTTTTTCATTAAAAGTTCTTGCTTTTCCAAAATCGCTTGTAATAGCAGAATTTAAAGGCATATTAAAAGTGCTGTCAAACAATGCTTTTGGAGTATAAGAATTGTAAATGACATTAGCTTGTTGGAATTCTTTAGCAATGCGTTTTTGTTCGGTTTTAGGAGGAAAAATCTTTTTATTTTCGACATTTAATTTTTCGCTTTTATAGTGTCCTTGTAGGGTTTTTATCAGGATTTCTTCTTTTTTGTTTTTGTAAAATGCTATGAGTTTTGTATTTAAAGGTGGATTTTTATAAGATAAAGCAAATATAGCTAGAATTTTTTCTTGATTTTTAGGATGTGTAAAAGTGGGGATATTTTGATCATTTTTTTTTAAAGCAATAAAATCTTTTTTATTAAAATCTAAAATGAGAGTTTGGCCTTTAATAAGTTCTAGGTTTTGTGAACCAAAAAGCCAAAGGCTAAAGCTTAAAAAAACCAAAAAAAATTTCATAGACTCAACTCTTTAAGATCAGCAATCTTTAAAAACTCTTGGTAAATTCTATAAACTAGAGCTTGACGGTTGTTTTTGAGTTTTTCATTTTGATCATTGATCATGACTTTGTCAAAAAATTCATCAATAAAAGGCTTGAGTGCGAAGAGATTTTCAAGTTTTTCTTCTAAAGAATGGGTTTGAAGTTTTTCTTTAAAAGCTTCATAAAGTTTATTTTCTGCTTCTTCTACAAAAAGTGTTTCATCGATTTGGCATAAGGAGGTTTGTGCAATATTGGCCAATCTTTTAAAAGTAGCAAAATTTTCGTTAAAATTAGCTTTTTTACTAAGTTTGATAAGGGCATTAACACTTTGGTTAATATGGATAAGATCGGTATTTTTTGAGCTAAGAACTGCTTTAATAAAAGAAGTGTTAACTTCATAAAAGGTATAAAGCCTTTCAAAAATAAAATCTTTTAAAATTTGTATGTCAAATTTTTTATATTGGTTTGCGAGTTTTTCTAGTAAAATTTGCAGATCTAATTCTTTGTTTAAATTTAAAATGATTTTAATGATCCCATTAGCAGCACGTCTTAAGGCATAAGGATCTTTTGTTCCATTAGGAATTTTGCTTATACTAAAAAGTCCCATAAGATTATCAAGCTTGTTTGCAAGGGCAACTATGCTTGAAAATTCAGTACTTGGAAGAGGGGCTTGTTCTGAATCTGGAAGATATTGTTCTTTAATGGCTAGACAAATTTCATAATCTAAGCCCATTTTTCGTGCATAATAACTTCCCATAATGCCTTGTAAATTAGTAAATTCATAAACCATTTGTGTAGTTAAATCTGCTTTGGAGTATTTGATTGCTGTAGTGATATTTGAGATTTTATCATTTTTTAGCATTTGGCATAAAATTTCAGCGATCTTTATCTCTCTTAAGCTTTTATCTTGCATGGTTCCTAAGCCTTCAAGATAGGTTATTGTGGCAAGTTTTTCGGGATTTAGGCCATCTTGTATGTCATTTTGATAAAAAAACATAGCATCGCTAAGTCTTGCACGTAAAACCCTTTCGTTTCCATGGATGATTTTTGAGTAGTCTTTGCATACTGCATTGCTAACTACGATGAAATGATTGCTTAAACTTGTTTCATTAAATACTGCAAAATAGCGTTGATTTTCTCTCATAGAAGTGATAATGGCTTCATGAGGAATTTGAAGGTATTGTTCTTCAAAGCTACCCAAAAGTGCGTTTGGATACTCTGTAATAGCAACAACTTCGGCTAAAAGTTCTTCATCTTCACAGATTTGAATGTTTTTTTGACTTTCTAAGAGTCTAAATTGTTCGAGTATTCTTTCTTTTCTTTTAAGAGGATCTAAGATGATGAAATTTTTTTCTAAGAGTTTAAAATATTCTTTTGCGGTGTTAAATTCTTGTAAATCATAGCTTATGCTTCTGTGTACGAAGGTTTTTTTAGTGCTTTTAACGCCATAGCTTTGAAAATTAACCAATTTATCATCAAGTATGCAGACTATAGAACGGATAGCACGAATGAATTCAAAAGTATTAGCCCCCCAACGCATGCTTTTTCCAAAATTCAAGTTTTTAAGAAAACTTTCTATTATCTGAGCTAAGATTTCTTCACTTTGCAAGCCTTTGATGGTTTTTTGATGATATAAGACTTCTTTGCCTTTGATTTGCTTAAATTCGAGTTCTTTTTCACTTATACCTGTTTTTTGTAAAAAGCTTTCGCCTGCAGGTGTTAAAATACCATCTTTATACGCAAGATTTCTAGGTGCACCTATAAATTCAGCAAGAGTGTCTTCTTGTTTATTTGGGAAATTTTCATGAAAAAATACCAAGCGACGCGGGGTGTAATAAAATTTAAAATCACTTATTAAGCGATATTCTTCTAAAAGCTTTTTCCATTTTGTTTCTATATGTTTTAATTCTTTTAATAAAGGAAAAGCAGGTAATTCTTCTGTGCCTATTTCTATTAATAATTCACTCATGATCTACTCTTTTAAAAATTTGTTTTATTTTAACTTAATTTCATTAAAAAACTTATAAATACTTTTGCAAAAGGCTTTTAAGTTCATCAACATTGCTAAATTCATTTTCTTTTAAATCCTTTTGATACCATTTAGCATGCAAATAAGGTAAATTAGCATTCCTTGCACATTCTTGATCTTTTTGGCTATCACCTATAAAAAGACTTGTTTTATAAACAGCTTCATTTTTTAAAAGTTCTAGCATCATAGGATGAGGTTTTGGTTTTATATCAAAACTTACGCCTAAAATTTTATCAAAATAAGGAATGATGCCATGTTTTTTTAATATATTAGCAAGCGAGCTTTGAGGAGCATTTGTAGCAATGGCTAAAAAGCAATTTTTATTTTTTAAAAATTGTAATAATTCTTTAATGCCATCATATAACACCACGCTTTGTTCATAGTGTTTTATAAAATATTTTTCATAGCCTTCTTTAAAGCTTGAATGATGGAAATTGTCTATATTATAAAGTTCTTTTGCCCAGTTGATATTAGGTGTATTGATTGTTTGCATAATGGTTTGTCTTGAAAGTGCGTTGAGGTTCAAATCCTTGCGTATTTCATTAATAGCGCAAGTAATAGCATTAGCACTGTCAATTAAAGTTCCATCCATGTCAAAAAATACATTGATCATTCATAGTCCTTTAAATAGTTTTTGTGTTTTTCTTTTCTTTGGCTTTGTTTTTTTTCCTTGTCTAAAGCATTAGCAAGGTTTAAAAGTTCATTTTTTTCTTTGGAAAAATCTAAGCAAGCATTTACAAAAAATTCAAGATTTTTTGCATAATTTGAATTAAGGTTTACAGCACAGCTTTTTTCGAAAAATTTCGCATTTTTTAGCATTCTTTCTTGAAATTTAATTTTATCAAAATTTTCTTTTTTTAATGCACAAATAGCACCTTTAAAAAATTTTTCAAGATTCCTTAGATATTTCACACGCAAGGCTTTTTCTTCATTTTTTTTAAAATTCTTCCTTAGGTATTTTTGTGGATTCTGCATTCTAGTGCTTCTTGGACTAAATTTCTAGCTATGACTTTTTCTGAACGGATAATGTGTATATTTTCATCTATACTAGAAAAAAGCATCTTTTTTAAAGTACCATTAACATGGATTATCATATCTATAGGTTTTGGATAATTGGCTAAAACTTGGCAAAGAATTTCTAATTTGGCTTCATTGCTTACTGTGATAATTACTACAGCACATTCTTCAATATTAGCAATTTTTAGAGTTTCTTCTTGTGCAGCATTGGCAAAAACCACATTTTCGCCGCGGCTTACTCCTAATTCTACTAAATTTAAATCGCTTTCAAGTACCAAATAAGGCACCCCAGTATTTTTTATTTTTTGCACAACTTCTTGCCCTAAACGTCCATAGCCAAAAACAACGATGTGGTTTTTAAGTTTGAGATTATTATCGATGTTTTTCACTGTATTTGTGTTTAAGGTGATATCTTCTACGACATTGGCTATTTTTCTTATATTGTTTAGTATAAAAGGAGTAATGATCATTGTTAGAATAGAAACTGCAATGAGAATTTGAGAAGTTTTAATATCTAGCATATTTTTTGCTTGCAAAAGAGAAAAAATAGCTAAAGCAAATTCGCCTATTTGTGCTATAGAAAAAGCTGTTTTTAAGGCCACTCTTTTTTTGGTATAAAGAAATAAAAAGCCAAAGACTATCCCAAATTTTAAAGCCATAACAAGAAGGGTTAAAGCTATGATTAAAAACCAATTTTGAGTCACAATATCAAGTTGAATTTGCATCCCTACTGTAATAAAAAAAAGTCCTAAAAGCAAGTCCCTAAAAGGGATTAAATCTGCTTCGATTTTATGTTTATATTTAGTTTCTGCGATCAAAGCCCCTGCTATAAAAGCTCCTAAAGAATAAGAAAATCCAAAATAATTTGCTAAAAAACTTGCGCCAATGACCATAAATAAAACTGTGCTAATAAAAATTTCTTGAGAAGAGGTACGCACAATAAGTCTGAAAATTCTATCTACTAAGTATTTGCCTATGAAAAACAATAATGCAATTAAAATAAGCACTGAAATGAGTGTGGTAAAAAGAAGTTTTTCTATGTTTTGGTTGTTAGATGAGAAAATATCTACAAGCAAAAGCAGAGGAATTACAGCTATGTCTTGAAAGAGTAAAATTCCTAAAGCTTTCCTTCCATATTGTTCATTAATATCTCCATTGTCATTTAGAATTTTAAGTACAACAGCTGTGGATGAAAGTGCTAAGGCAAAGCCTGCTATTATAGCACTTTTATCGCCAAGTCCTAAAATTCCTATAGCAAGAAGCATAAAAACAAAGCCGCAAGTAAGCATTTGCAAAGAACCATTTAAAAATACTTCTTGTTTCATTGCCATGAGATGTTTAAAAGAAAATTCAAGTCCTATAGTAAACATTAAAAATACTATGCCAAATTCGGCTATATGAGTTATTTCTCCTTTAGCGCTTAAATGATAAATTTCAGAAATAATTTCTCCTGCTGCTATATATCCTATGATGGTTGGAATTTCAAATTTCTTAAAAATGACATTTAAAATTATAGCTATGGCAACGGTGATTAAAAAAATTTCTAAAAAATTATCCATATGTTTTTATTTTTTCTCATAAAAAATTAAATCAAAACTATTTTTATGTTTAATTATAGCTTTACTTGTGCTTTGTTTGTCTTGTTGTTTGCTTAATTCTAAGCGTAATTCATCAATGAGATTTTCAAATTCGTGAAGTTGGTTTTTTAATTTTAAAATCACATCAACTCCAGCAAGATTGATTCCCATATCTCGTGTTAAACGTAATATAAGCTTAATGCGATCGATATCTCTTTGGGAATATAGTCTGATTTTTCCATCGGTTCTGCTTGGTTCGATTAAGCCTTCTCTTTCGTATTGTCTTAAGGTTTGAGGATGTATACTTAAAACCTTAGCCACAACGCTGATTAAATATACAGGTTCATCATAATGGTGATCCATTTTCACTCCTTTCTTTTAAGGTAATTTTTCTTTTAAGAGTTCTATGAATTTTTCATCAAAACTCTCTGTATTTGGTAAAATGACATTTAAAATCAAATACATGTCTCCATAAATATCGTTTTTTCTGTTTTGAACTCCATAGCCTTTTAAGCGAATTTTTTGACCGTTTTTAGAATTAGGTGCTATACTAATTGTGACTTCTTTTTTATTCTCTTTTAGAGTTTGTACGCTTATCTTTCCTCCAAAAAGTGCGGTTTTAAGAGGGATGTCTATTTTTTGATATAAATCATCATCATCTCTTTCATAGCGAGGATTTTCTTCTATTTTAACAATAATAATTAAATCCCCGTGCATCCCATTGTATCCTTGTTTGCCTTTGGAGCGGATTCTAAGTTTTTCGCCTTCTTTTATGCCATGTGGGATTTTAAATTTAATACTTTGACCTTCAAAGCTAAAACTATGTTCTCCTCCTACAACAGCTTTTTCAAAGGGAATGCGAAGTTCTAAATTAGTATCTAGATTTTCTTCTTCAAAGTCTTTAAAACTACTATTAAATCCTTTTGAAGAAAAACCGCTAAAACCACCTCTTGTTTGCCCGCCAAAGCCTCCACCAAATAAGTCTTTTAAAATATCATCTAAATTGACACTACCAGCGTTTCTTGAAAAATCCTGAAAGCTTTTTCCTTCAAACATGGAATCGCCATATTGGTCGTATTGCGCACGTTTTTTTTCATCGCTTAAAATTTCGTAAGCTGCATTGATTTGTTTAAATTTTTCTTCAGCATTTTTTTCTTTGTTGATATCAGGATGATACTTTCTAGCTAGACGACGATAGGCTTTTTTGATTTCATCTGTGCTGGCATTTTTATTAACCCCTAGGGTTTGATATAAACTATTCATGTTATATTTCCTTAGAAAAATTTTTCTTCAATTATATTTATGGAAAATATTATAGCATAAACTTTAGCCTAAGTCAATCAAGTTTTATAAATTTTTATCACTCAAGGTTTTATTTACAATTTTGTAAATTTTCGGTTTTATACTTATAAACATAGTAAAATATTTTACGAACTAATTTATTTTTTAATAAAGCAAAAAGGGGTAAAAATGAAAAAAATTCTTTTATCGTTGAGTTTAGCAGGGGTTTTATTTGCTGCAAATATTAATTTTAATGAGTCTACTACAGTGGCCAATCGTGTTAATCCAGCTGCTGGAAATGTGGTGCTTTCTTACCATGATGCTATTAAAGATGCTAAAAAATCAGTTGTAAATATTTCAACTTCTAAAACCGTTACTCGTTCAAATCGTCCTAGTCCTTTGGATGATTTTTTTAATGATCCTTATTTTAAGCAATTTTTTGATTTTGATTTTCCACAAAGAAAAGGAAAAAGCGATAAAGAAGTGGTGAGTTCTTTAGGATCAGGAGTGATTATTTCAAAAGATGGCTATATTGTAACTAATAATCATGTTGTTGAGGATGCAGATAGTATTAGTGTGAATTTATTAGGTAGTGATACTGAGTATAAGGCTAAGCTTATAGGTAAAGATCCTAAAACAGATTTAGCTGTAATTAAAATCGAAGTTAATAATCTTTCAGCTATCACTTTCACCAATTCAGATGATTTGATGGAAGGGGATGTTGTTTTTGCATTAGGGAATCCTTTTGGGGTTGGTTTTAGTGTGACTAGTGGGATTATTTCAGCTTTAAATAAGGATAATATAGGTTTAAACCAATATGAAAATTTTATTCAAACAGATGCTTCTATTAATCCTGGGAATTCAGGTGGAGCTTTAGTGGATAGTCGTGGTTATTTAGTGGGAATTAATTCTGCAATTTTATCACGCGGTGGAGGAAATAATGGCATAGGTTTTGCTATACCTTCAAACATGGTTAAAGATATAGCTAAAAAGCTTATAGAAAAAGGTAAGATTGATAGAGGATTTTTAGGTGTTACTATTCTAGCTTTGCAAGGGGATACTAAAAAAGCTTATAAAAATCAAGAAGGAGCTTTAATTACTGATGTTCAAAAAGGTTCAAGTGCTGATGAAGCAGGGCTTAAACGTGGAGATTTGGTGATTAAAGTTAATGATAAAGTGATTAAAAACCCTATTGATCTTAAAAACTATATAGGGACTTTAGAAATTGGTCAAAAGATTTCATTAAGCTATGAAAGGGATAAAGAAAACAGACAAACCACTTTTATTCTTAAAGGAGAAAAAGAAAATCCTAAAGGTGTGCAAAGTGATTTAATAGATGGTTTGAGTTTGAGAAATTTAGATCCTAGATTTAAAGAACGTTTTGAAATTCCAAAAGACATTAATGGTGTTTTAGTTGATAGTGTTAAAGAAAAGAGTAAGGGTAAAAATTCTGGTTTTCAAGAAGGGGATATCATTATAGGTGTTGGACAAAATGAGATTAAAAATTTAAAAGATCTTGATCAAGCCTTAAAACAGGCAAATAAAAAAGAATTGATTAAAGTTTGGGTATATCGTAATGGTTTTGCGACTTTACTTATACTTAAGTAAAAACTACGAAAGGAATTTCCTTTCGTTATAAATTTTAGTTTAAAATTAAAATCAAGTTTAAAATAAAGGAATGCAATGACAAATATCCTTATGATAGAAGATGATTTAGAATTAGCAGAGATTACAGCTGAATATTTGGAAAAATTCGATATGAAAGTAGACATAGCACATGAGCCTTATATAGGACTTTCTAAACTTGCGTTAAAAGAATATCAGCTTATTATTTTAGATCTTTCTTTGCCAGGACTTGATGGGCTTGAGGTATGTGAAGAAATTCGTAAAAAATACGATACGCCTATTATTATTTCAAGTGCTAGACATGATATTACAGATAAGGTCAATGCTTTAGAATTAGGTGCGGATGATTATTTGCCAAAGCCTTATAATCCTAAAGAGCTTCAAGCACGTATTAAAAGTCATTTAAGACGCATTTTAAATACTAAAAGTGCTATAGCAAAAAGTGTTAAAGATTTAGTGTATGATCAATACAAACATATTATTACTATGAAAGGTCAAGAGCTTACTTTAACGAATGCTGAATTTGATATTTTGAGTTATTTGATTAAAAAAGAAGGTGGTGTGGTAAGTCGTGAAGAGTTGGTTTATAATTGTTCTTCTATCAGTGAGGATTCTAGTAATAAAAGCATAGATGTAATCATTAGCAGGATCCGACAAAAAATGGGCGATGATCCAAAAACTCCTAAATATATCCATTCTATTCGGGGAATAGGCTATAAGCTTACTCAATGAATAAGTCTTCGATTTTTTATACTATAACTTTTATTTTTATTTTTGCTGGCGTTAGTGTTGTTTTAGGTTTTTTATGGCTAATAGAATACGATCAGCAAAATTATACAAGGGAATTAAATACCAAGTATTCTTTAATAGCTAATGCACGGCTTTTAAATTTTGCAGGAGTTATTAGTGAAAAAGAATTTGAAGAGCAAACCAAAAATTATAATCAAATGGATGAAATAACAGAAGCTAAACAAATTCGTAGAGTTCTTTTTAGAGGTGATGTTTTGGCTAGGGTTGAAGTTAATAATGGTTTGATTGAAATCATTTCGTATAATAGACAAGTTTATTTAAACATTATTTATGATGGTAAAGTTCATCTTTATAAAGATCAAGATTATCAAACTTATAGATATTTTATTATTAAGGCTATAGCTGTAGCTGTCATTTGTATCCTTGTATTGCTTTATATTTATATATTTAAAAAATTAAAACCCCTTAAAAGGCTTAAAAAACAAATTGATAAATTCGCACAAGGAAAGCTTAATGATATAGAAGATGTAAGCACTGGAGTTGATGAAATTTCACAAGTTAGTGAGGCTTTTTATCAAGCTATTGTGCAAATTAGAAAATTAAATCAATCCCGTCAGTTTTTTTTAAGAAATATCATGCATGAGCTTAAAACACCTATTACTAAAGGTCTTTTAACTCTTGAAATGATAGAAGATAATAAATATAAGCAGCGTTTAAATGGGGTATTTAATAGGCTTGAAATTCTCATTAATGAGTTTGCTGCTATTGAGCAAATTACTTCAGGTGCGGCTTTTATCAATAGAAAGAAGTATAATATTTTAGATGTTTTAGATGAAGCTAAAGAAATTGCAATGCGAGATGATAGCAATATACGTATTTTTATGGATGGAAGTTTTTTTGTAAATGTGGATTTTAAACTTTTTACTACAGCTATTAAAAATATGATAGATAATGGTATTAAACATTCTGAAGATGGTTTTGTGCAAATTGATATTATAGATGATTATATTTGTTTTAAAAATCGTGGACCAGAATTAAATAATACTTTAGAATACTATACTCAAGCTTTTACTCAGGGTTCAAAGCAAAAATCAAGTTTTGGGCTTGGGCTTTACATTGTAAACACTATTTTGCAATCGCATGGTATGAAGCTTGATTATTTATATGAAAATGGGGTGAATTTCTTCTATTTTAGAAATCTTAAAAATATTATTGTCAAAGAATAATGGGTGATGAAAATATATTTTTATATTAAAACTCTTGACAAAGTTTCTTAATTTCAATATAATCACATTTTATTTTCTACATTCCGGATTAGCTCAGCGGTAGAGTAGTCGGCTGTTAACCGATTGGTCGTAGGTTCGAATCCTACATCCGGAGCCAGATATTTTATTTTTATTGATTTATCTTATCCAAATGCTTTTTATAAAATTTAATGCTTTCTTTACACGTTTTACAAGTAAAATTGTGGCCTTCAAATTCTATTTTTTGCTGAATATTATAAGGAACATCGTGGATTTTATTAGGGCAATGGCAAGTATAAAGATAAAATTGCAATTGTTCATTATCCTCTTTTTCAATAGCCTCAAAGCTAATATCGCTTTCATCATCGGTACTTAAAGATAAGCTTCTCCATTTTTCAACTTTCATATCTTCATAGAGTATATGTTCTAAAAGCCATTTTTTGACTATGATATAAAGTTTTTCTTTAAGATCATTAGTGGATTTGACATCTTTGATGAGATTGATCATGGTTTGGATGATTTCTTTATGGATTTGACGGTGTTCTTCTAAATTAGGATAGTTGATTAATTGCATGTATTTTTCTTCATCATGAAAATGATTTTTCATGTAATTGAAAAATTCGGTTAAAAGTTTTTTTATTTCATTTTTGCTTACAGATCTGTCCGATGCGATTTCAACTTTTGCAGCGAGTTCAAAAAGTTTTTTATGTTGATTGTCAATTTTAGCATTGTGCACACTGCAGCTGTTATCCCATTTTGGAAGCATTTTGACTCTTTAAGGAATAATTTGTTTATACCTAAAGATTATAGTAAAAGTAAATTAAATAAAAATGAAATTTTATTCAATATTTCATAAGATTTTTGATACAATGGTGCAAAGATCCTAAATTAAGAAAGATGAAAGTATGGGTACTAAAATTTTGCTTTTAGAAGATGATTTAAGTTTGAGTGAAATTCTTGAAGAGTTTTTAAACGATGAAGGATATGAGGTGTGTTTGTGCGATAATGCACAAGAAGCCTTTGATTTAGCCTATGAAAAGCATTTTGATCTTTGGATTTTGGATGTTAAGATACCTTTGGGTGATGGATTTTCTTTACTTAAAGAATTAAGAAAGAATGCTAAGCAAACCCCAGCTATTTTTATGACTTCTTTAAATTCAACTAATGATTTAAAAGAAGGTTTTGATGCAGGTTGTGATGATTATATTAAAAAGCCTTTTGAGCTTGCTGAACTTTGCGTACGAGTTAAGGCTTTGCTTAAGAGATCCTTTTCTCATAAAAATGAAGATTTTGAAGATTTGGGCGATGGATTTAGGTTTGAATTAGTTTCTCAGATTCTTTATTGTGGTAATAAGGCTTTAGCTTTACCTAGTAAAGAGATTAAACTTTTATCTTTGTTACTTAAAAATAAGAATAATTTCTTAAGTGTGGAAAGAATTTTTGAAGAACTTTGGGATTATGATGAAGAGCCTAGTGAGTTAAGCTTAAGGGCTTATGTAAAGAATTTGCGTAAACTTTTAGGAAAAGAAAAAATTATCAATCAAAGAGGCAGAGGGTATTGTTATGGCTAAAAAAGTCATACGACAAATTTTAGTCATTTATCTTACTACTACGGGTGTTTTTTTAACTATTTTTTTTACATTATGGTATCAAAAACTCAATGAAGAGCTTATATTATTAAAAGGCATATCTTTAAGAGAAAATCACAGAAACATTGTCCTTAGTATTATAAATTCTCGTTTTACTCCTATAAAAGTAAGTGCAAAAAATATTGCTCAAAGCACAGCTTTAAAATTTGCCATATTTGACACTAATGAAACGCTTTTTAATAATTTAGATTTTGATTTTAGAAAAGCAAAAACCGACCTTGAAGGCAAAGGAATTTATGATGATAAAGTCTTTTTTCTTGCCCCTATGAGTACGGATTATTATTTTTTAAGGCATATTGGTAATGAAGAGGCTAATACGCATGAAAGCTTGCAAATTTTAATACAAGGTGAAGATGTTAGTAAGAGTTTGTTTTGGATTAGAGTGAAGGTTTTTGGTTTTGCTATTATGGCTTTTTGTGTGTTGGGTTTGGTGGCTTATGTTTTAGTTAAGATTGCTTTAAAGCCTTTAGAAGATAAAATCAGCACGCTTGATCGTTTTATTAAAGATTCTATGCATGAGTTAAACACTCCTTTGAGTGTTATTTTAGCAAGTATAGAACAGCTTAAATGTCAAAATTGGGAAAATGAAGCTAAATTCAAAAGAATAACATTGGCTGCAAAAAGTCTATCTCAAGTGTATTCTGATCTTGTTTTTTATAATTTTCCTAATGCTTTAGAAAATACAAAGCAACAGCTTGATTTAAAATTATTACTAGAAGAGAGATTAGAATATTTTAAAGTTTTTTTTGAACAAAAGAAAATTACCTTAAAATTAGATTTGCATCAAGCAAGTATCTTTGCATCTAAAAATCAAATTTCTAAGTTAATAGATAATCTTTTAAGCAATGCGATTAAATATAATAAAAAAGGTGGAGAAATTGCTATTTGTTTGAGAATTAATTTTTTAAGTATTGCTGATACGGGCTATGGCATTGCTAAAAAAAATCTAGAACATATTTTTGATAGATATGCAAGATTTAATGCTGATAAGGGAGGCTTTGGCATAGGACTTTCTTTGGTTAAAAGAGTGTGTGAAGATAATGCTATTAAGATTATTTGTAACTCAGTGGAAAATAAAGGAAGTGTTTTTAAACTAAGTTGGTAGGTTCAGCAAGGAAATTCCTTGCTGATAAAGGCTTAAGCAAGCTTACATCATACCGCCCATGCCACCCATACCGCCCATGCCACTCATATCTGGCATAGCTGGTTTTTCTTCTTTGATTTCACTAATGGTTGCTTCTGTGGTTAAAAGCATGCTAGCTACTGAAACTGCATTGAGTAAAGCTATTCTTTCTACTTTTACAGGATCGATAATTCCGCTTTCTAGCATGTTAACATATTCGCCTTTTGCAGCATCAAAACCTGTATTTTCGTCTTTAGCATTTTCAACACTATTTACAACTACGCCTGCATCAAAGCCAGCATTTTCAGCAATTTGTCTTAAAGGTGCTCTTAAAGCTCTTTCTACAATAGCTGCACCTATTGCCTCATCGCCTTTTAAATCAAGTTTGATTTTAGATTTAGCTTTGATTAAGGCCGCACCACCACCAATAACTATACCTTCTTCAACCGCTGCTTTGGTCGCACTTAGGGCATCATCAACGCGATCTTTTTTCTCTTTCATTTCAGTTTCTGTTGCTGCACCTACTTTGATAACTGCAACTCCACCGCTTAATTTTGCAAGTCTTTCTTGTAATTTTTCTCTATCATAATCTGAAGTTGTTTCAGCAATTTGTGCTTTAATTTGATTAACTCTTGCATCAATATTTGCTTTTTGACCTGCACCATTTACTATAGTGGTGTTATCTTTATCGATGATTACGCTAGAAGCTTGTCCAAGATCTTGTATGGTAGCACTTTCAAGTGTTCTTCCAAGTTCTTCAGCAATCACTTCTCCTCCTGTTAATATAGCTATATCTTCAAGCATAGCTTTTCTTCTATCGCCAAAACCTGGTGCTTTTACAGCAGAAATATTTAACACTCCGCGAAGTTTATTGACAACTAAAGTTGCAAGTGCTTCACCTTCAATGTCTTCAGCAATGATTAAAAGAGGTTTACCTGTTTTTTGAATTTGTTCTAATATAGGGAGTAGGTCTTTTAAATTAGTGATTTTTTTATCAAAAAGCAGGATATAAGGGTTTGAAAGTTCTGCTGTCATTTTTTCTGCATTGGTAATAAAATAAGGGCTTAAATAACCTCTGTCAAATTGCATGCCTTCAACTACGTTTAGTTCATCATTGATAGATTTTGCTTCTTCGACAGTGATAACTCCATCTTTACCTACTTTTTCCATAGCATCAGCAATTAAATTACCGATTTTTTCATCAGAATTGGCTGAAATTGTTGCAACCTGTGCTATTTCTTTTTTATCTTTTACTTCGCGAGAAAGCTTTTTAAGTTCTGCTACGATAGCTTCACAAGCTTTATCCATACCGCGTTTTACTTCTATAGGATTAGCACCTGCTGTGATGTTTCTTAGACCTTCTTTGAAAATCGCATGAGCTAAAACTGTTGCAGTTGTTGTTCCATCACCTGCTTGATCGGCTGTTTTGCTTGCTACTTCTCTTACAAGTGAAGCACCCATATTTTCAAGACCGTCTTTAAGTTCTACTTCTTTTGCAACGCTAACGCCGTCTTTAGTGATAGATGGGGCACCAAAACTTTTTTGGATTAAAACATTGCGTCCGCGAGGTCCCATTGTGACTTTTACTGCATCATTAAGTTTTTTAACACCTTCGTACAGTTTGTTTCTTGCTTCATCTGAAAAAATAATTTCTTTTGCCATTGTTTATCCTTTTATTTTAAAATTCCTAAGATATCATCTAAATTTAAAACTAAATATTCATTATTGTCAAGCTTGATTTCTGTTCCGCCGTATTTAGCAAATACAATTTTATCTCCATTTGATATATCGTTTATTTCTTTACTTACTGCTGCTACTTCTCCTATTAAAGGTTTTTCTTTAGCATTATCTGGTATAATTATGCCAGAAGCTGTTGTTTTGGTTTCTTCGACGCGTTTAACTAAAACACGTTTTCCTAAAGGTTGAAAATTCATTTTGTCCATCCTTAAAAAATTGATTTTTGGCACTCTTTAATTTTGAGTGATAAAATCATACTATAAAAAATGAATTTTGTCAATACTTTAAATAAAAATATTTATAAAAGTTTAGTTTAATAGACTAAGATTTATTTATATAATAAACTAAAGGATAAAAAATGAAAAAGTTTTTTTATGGTTTTGTGGCTTTGATTGCTGTGTTTTTTATTATTGTTTATACCATGCTTTTTACTAATTTTGGAAATGGTATAATTGCTAATATAGCTCAGGATAAAATTAAACAAAACACAGGATTAGATCTTAATATCACGCATTTTAGTCTGCGTTTTTCAAGTCTTGATATTAAGGCAAATCTTCCAAATGTGGCTAATTTTAGTATAGAGGGGGATTTAAGCCTTTTAAAACTAGCTTTTGATTTAGATTATAAAATCGCTTTAGATCTAAAACATGCTAAAAATTTAGCTTTAAATTCAGATCAAAATTCAAATTTCATTGGAAAAATTAAGGGCAAAGCAAGCGATTTTATTATAGATGGTAAAGGCTATTTATTGGGATCTGAAGCATTTTTAGATGCTAGAGTGTATGATTATAATCTTATTGCTTTGAATTTAGATGCGAAAAACATTAAAATTGAAGAATTATTGCATTTTTTATCTTATCCTGTTTATGCTAAAGGTTTTTTAAATGCTCAGGCGAAAATTTCAGCTCAAGATTTAAAACCTGATGGAAATATTATCATTAAACTTGATACAAAATATATAAACTATGAGGCTATAAAAAAAGATTTTTCTTTAGATTTGCCTCTTGATTCTAATCCTAAAGCAGAAATTCTAGCTGATATTAAAAATGATAAAATCCATGTTGTAAGCAAGATTTATAATGATTATTTTATCTTACAGGCTAAAAAAACTCTTTATGATATTAATAAAAATACTTTGGATACAGATTTTACACTTCATATTCCTTCTCTTGCAAAGCTTGAGAGGCTTACTAAGACAAGGCTTAATGGAAGCATGCTAATATCAGGTGAAGCTAGTTTAACCAACCATGCTTTATCAGCTTTAAATGCTCAACTTACAGGACTTGGTGGAGAAATAAAGGCAAATTTAGAAGATAAAAAGCTTTTCGTTGTTGTTAACAAAGCACGTCTTGAGAAATTATTAGCCCTTGGAGGTTATGGGGATTTGATTAATGGGGAATTGAATGCAAAACTTATTAATGCGGATTTAGATTTTTCTAATTTTGATTTTGAGGCAAAGATTGATAATGTAAAATTAAATACAAATGAATTTAAAAATATAGCTAAAATAAAGCTTCTTGATACTATGTTAAGTTTAGATGCTAAGGCTAATGCTAAAAATAATGATATTTTTTATAATGCTGTTTTAACATCTAATGTATTAAATATCAAAAAATTTAGTGGGAATTATAATCTAAAAAATGGTGAATTAATAGCAGATTTTAATGCTTTTATAGATGATTTATCCCAATTAAATTTTATAAATGGACAAAATATAGAAGGTAAAGCAGATATTAATGCTAAGGTTCATGTCTTAGATAAGAAAATACAAAATTTAGCTTTAAATGCTAAGCTAGCAGATAGTGTAATCAAAGCTATTTCAAAGGGCAAAAAACTGGATTTAAATATTGATAATCTTGATTTATCTAAACTCTTTGTCATAGCAGGTATGCCAAATTATGCTAGTGGGATTATTAATGCAAAAGGAAATTTAGATGATTTGGATTTAAATCATCTAAGCGGGAATATGGATTTGGAAGCTAAGGGTGTATTTAATGCTGCAGTTTTAAGTAAAATTTTAAGTAAAAAATTTCCAAATAATACAAATTATGATTTAAATACTAGGTTTAATTTTAATAAAAATATTATTGAATTTGATACTGTTTTAAATTCTTCTTTGGCTGATTTAAAAAGCTTTAAGGGTACTTTTGATGGAAGTAAAATGCTTTTGAATTCAGATTTTATTTTAAATGTGAAGGATTTTTCAAAATTAGGCTTCTTGCTTGATAGAAAACTTAAGGGTAAGGCAGAATTTGATGGGAAATTGCTTTTTGATAAAAGTTTTGATTTTACTATAAATAGTGCAAATCTTTTTGAAGGAAGACTTCAAAGTACGTTTAAAGACAATCTTTTAACCCTTAATGCAAATAGTATAGATTTAAGTAATTTAGCTCAGAGTTTGGATTTTATCGATATTTATCAAGGTAAGGCAAATCTTAAAGCAAATTATAATCTTTTAAATGAAAAAGGAGAAGTGTTTTTGGATATGAAAGATGGTAGATTAAAGCCTAATCTTATTACTAATACTTTAAAAATTTTAATCAGTAGAGATATTACAAACGATGTTTATAGTACCGTTAAGGCTAAGGCTTTGATCAATAAAGAAAATATTCAATTAGATTTAAATATGAAAGCGGATCGTTCCTATGTGTTGATTCAATCAGGTGCTTTAGATTCTAAAAGTGGTGCTTTAAATTTACCTTTTGATATTAAGTTTGATAAAGCGAATTTTAAAGGAAGCATTAAAGGAACCACAGAGCATCCTAAGATCAGTTTAAATGCCCAAAGTGTGCTTAATTCTATTAAAAATGTTATTGGAGTCAGACCAAATAATGATTCTAAAGATCCTGATAAAAAAACAGATAAAGCAATTAATGAATTATTAAATGATTTTTTAAGGTAAGTAATGTTTAATGGATTGATTAGAGAGATTGCAAAGGTAAGGTCCTATCATGCTAATGTCTTAAGCTTGAAGACTAAATACCGTCCTAATTTGGGCGATAGTTTAGCTGTCAATGGGGCTTGCTTAAGTGTGATAAATATTGATAAAGAAGGTTGTGAAGTAGAGCTTTGTAATGAAACACGCAAAAGCATTGTTGTTGAAAATTTAAAAGATGAAGTTCATATAGAACCTGCTTTAAGATATGGTGATAGGATCGATGGGCATTTAATGCAAGGGCATATTGATTTTATCGGTACGCTTGAAAAAATTCAAAAAGATGAAAATGGAATCAATTTTTTTATCTCTTTACCTAAAGAAGCTATGATGTTTATGGCACAAAAAGGTAGTGTAGGTATAGATGGGGTAAGTCTTACTATCAATGAAGTTTTTCATACAGGCATAAGACTTACAATCATACCTATTACTTTTAGAGAAACTTTATTTAAAAAATATAAAATAGGAAGAAAAATCAATATAGAAAGCGATTTGCTTGCACGTTATATTCATGTGCAATTAAAAGGCAAAGAAGGATTATCATGGGAAGAGGTAGAGAGAATTTCTTATCTTTATTAGACGATGAAAAAATAGGTATTTTTTGCGCTTATGATAAAGATTATCATTCTTTTAAAGCTAAAATACATTATGAAAATATTTTTTCACATTTAGGTGTTCAGGGTATAAAACAATGTGTTTTTATGGATCAAATTCATTCTAATAAGGTTAAGCTTTATGACCAAAATTTGAAAAATCTTTGTTGTGATGGTTTGATTAGCAAGGAGAAAAAAATCGCACTTTGTGTTTTAAGTGCGGATTGTTTGCCTTTGATTTTATATCATGAAGAGGGTATTATAGCAGCTTTGCATTCAGGTAGGAAGGGGAGTTTTGAAAATATTTTAAAAGTATGTTTAAATAAGATTATTTCAGAAAATCCTTGCTTAAAATTGAGTCAATTTCATCTTTTTATTTTACCAGGTATTTGTATGAAAAATTATGAGCTTAGTGGAGAGATTTTAGAATTTGCTAAACGAAATTTTGGATCCTTTATAAAAGGAAATAATTTGGATTTAAAAGCTTTGGTAAAATTCCAAGCTAAAAACTTAGGCATAAACCATATCCAAGATTGTGAAATTTGTAGTTTTGATAATGATAGTTTTTTTTCTTATCGCAGAAACCAAACTTCAAAACGTTTTGCGAGTGTAGTTTATTTAAAAGGCTGATTGTGTATGAAAAAAGAGATTTAAGAGTGCTTAAAATCATTCAAAAAGCAAGAGAATTTGGTGATGGAGATTTGCTAAATGAAGTTTTAGTATCTGAGTTGATTGATGCAAATTTTTTAGAGATCGATAATAAAGAGAAAGAAGATCTTATGATGCTTCTTAATTCTTTAATCAATGCTAAAGATAAGGCATTATTGAGTAATTAAAATTCTATATAGTTTTCAAAATCTGTTTCTTTTGGAGGATTTGCTTGATTAGAAGCTATGGTTTTTTTAACCACTTGTTCATAATTTGCTATGATATGCTTGAAATTTTCTTTTGCTTTGCCATTAAGTTCTGATTTAGTGATTTTAACAACAGATGCGGGGTTGATAGCTTTGTTATTAAGATATACGCCAAAATGCAAGTGTGGGCCTGTGCTCATGCCCGTTGAACCTACATAAGCGATTACTTGTCCTTGGTTTACCCTTTGTCCGTTTTTAATTTTAGCAAAGCGGCTTAAGTGTGCGTATAAGGTCATATAACCTGAGTCATGTTTTATTTGGATCACATTCCCATATCCTCCTTTTGTACCTACAAAGGTGATGATTCCTTTTCCAGCACTCTTTACAGGTGTACCAGTAGGAGCTACGTAGTCAATGCCAAGATGAGCACGATAGCGTTTGAGTATAGGATGATATCTTGCTGTTGTAAAAGGAGAAGAAATTCTCGTATAATTTACAGGTTTTGTCAGTAAAAATGATTCTAATTCTTTACCATCACGATCATAGAATATATCATTGTAGGAAAAAACTTCTTGAGCATTTTTATTGATTTCAACTGTTGCCATTTTGATATTAATATCGCCCCAAAGTTTCCCCATGCGTCTTTTTTGTTCATAATAAAGTGTAAGTTCATCGCCTTTTTGGATATTGCGAAAATTTATACTTCCACGAAAAGCACGAACCATAGCACGTGCTAGAGTACTGCTACCGCTTTCTTCATAAACATCTTGATAGGCTGAATTTTTGATGGTTAAATGCAAGATTCTGTCTTCTTTTTGATACGAAACAGGAGTAAAAGCAAGATTATATTGTCCATCTTTGTTTTTATAGATATGGATTTGTAAATCATCATTAATAGGTATTAATACTTGTTCTATATTATTATTTTCGTCTTTTAAAACTTGATATTTTATTTTATAGGCTATATCAGAAGCAAGTTCTTGATCTTCTCTATCAAGCCCATAATAAAGTGACATAGGTATGGAATTTCTTTGTAAAAATTTAAGTAAAGTGTCCCCATTATCCCAAGTGAGTTCTTCAACGCTTAAAGCTGCGAAACTTTTAATTACAAAGATAAATAAAAATAATATTTTTTTCATAATTTAATAGCCTTAATTTTTAAAAAGAATTTTTAAATTTAAAAGCTATATTTTACTTTATTTTTCTTACAATTACTTAAGAAAAAAGGATTATAATTTTAATTTAATTTTTATTCAAGGAGCAAATTTGCTTAGAATTATGATATGTTTTTTGGCTTTAAATTTTGGTCTTTTTGCAGTTGAGTTGAATTTAAAACCTATAAAAAGTGAACTTATAAAAGTTGATGATATTTATGGTTATATTAAAGACAGTCCTGAAATTAAGCTTCATTCTAGTGGGGTGGTGATACAGCATTTTAAAAATTCTCAAAGCATTATAGCTAGAGCAAGTGTTGTGGCTAAGGAAAACGGCTTGGTAAAATTGGAATTTAGCGTTTTTTCAGCTTTAAAACAAGAAGCCTTGCCTTTGCCTAATGTCTTGCCGCAAGTAGGGGATGAAGTGATTTTAAATTTTCTTTATGATAGGGGTTTGGTTATCGCACCTGATGAGCAAACTTATAAAGAGCTTATTAGAGCTTTTCCTCAGATATACTTTATCCATGTTGATATTTTTGGAGCACAATTAATTAGAACAGCAACCCTTTCACCTAAGCGATCGGATTTTAGACAATTTTGTGATGATAATGCAGTGGGTATTTTACTCATAGCTTTGGAGAATAAAGCAGAGTTGATTGATTGTCAAGATTTTAGTAAGCTTTATGAAATACCTATAGGTAAAGCAAGCAGCATTCAAGTGCCTTTTTATTCCCGTGTAGGTGGATATAAAAGTAATTTTTTTGACTTTAATATCCAAGAAATAGGCAATTATTATCAATATTATAATGCTTTAATTAATCTTCCTAAGACAGAGTAAAATCATGAAAAAAGAATTTGAGCAGTATTTTAAACAGCTTTTAGGAGAAGAAAATGCTTATTTTGATCCCATCCATAAAAGAGCTTATAGCTATGATGCGACAAAGAAGCATTATTTACCCGATGGTGTATTGTTTCCAAGATCTGAAGAAGACATAATTGAAATTTTAAAATTTTGCAATCAAAATAATATTATAGTGATACCAAGAGGTTCAGGTTCGGGGTTTACAGGTGGTGCTTTGGCTGTTAATGGTGGGATAGTGCTTGCTTTTGAAAAGCACATGAATAAAATTTTAGAAATTGATTTAGAAAATTTAGTAGCAGTAGTACAGCCTGGTGTTATTAATATGCATTTGCAAAAAGAAGTAGCCAAATACGGTCTTTTTTATCCGCCTGATCCTGCTAGTATGGAGTATTCTAGTTTAGGAGGTAATGTAAGTGAAAACGCTGGGGGTATGAGAGCAGCTAAATATGGCATTACAAAAGATTATGTAATGGCTTTAAGAGCGATTTTACCTAATGGAGAATTGATCCGTGCAGGCAAGAAGACTATTAAAGATGTTGCAGGTTATAATCTAGCAGGGATTTTGATTGCTAGTGAAGGTTCTTTAGCGGTTTTAAGCGAACTTACTTTAAGATTAGTGCCTTTGCCTAAATTTAAAAAAACAGCTTTTGCTATTTTTCCTAGTGTTAAAAGTGCTATGCAAGCAGTGTATAAAAGTCTTGCAAGTGGTGTAAGCCCTGTATCTATGGAATTTTTGGATAATCTTAGCATCCAAGCAGTGGAGCAAAAATTCCAAAAAGGTTTGCCTCTTGATGCGGGTGCTATTTTGATTGCTGATGTAGATGGTAATGTGAAAGAAGCTATTGATGAGGATTTGAAAAATTTAGAGCACTATTTTTTAGAATGTGGTGCTAGTGAATTTAAAATAGCAAAAGATGAGCAAGAAGCCGCAGATATTTGGTTTGTAAGAAGAAATTGTTCTCAAAGCATAGCTATATATGGTACTTTAAAGCTTAATGAAGATATTACTGTTCCTCGTTCTAAACTTCCTGCTTTGCTTGAAGGTATAGATGCAATTTCTAAAAAATACGGCTTTGAAATACCTTGTTTTGGCCATACAGGAGATGGGAATGTGCATACTAATATAATGATTCCAGATAAAAATGATAAAGAGCAAATAAAAAGAGGCTATGAAGCTGTTGAAGAGGTTTTTAAGCTGACTATAGAACTTGGAGGGACTTTAAGTGGAGAGCATGGAATAGGGCTTTCTAAAGCACCTTTTATGAATTTAGCTTTTTCAGATGCTGAAATGCAATTGATGAGAAATATTAAAAAAGCTTTTGATCCAAATAACATTCTTAATCCTTTTAAAATGGGACTTTAAAAGGATTAACTTTGAAAAAATTTTTTATGATTTTATTGAGTTTACGCGATAAAGAAATTTTAAATTATGCAGCTGCACTTAGTTTTTATACTATTTTATCCTTTATACCTATATTATTTGTGTGTTTTTCGGTTTTTACGCAGATTTCTAGTTTTAAGGTTTATTATCAAAAAGCTAAGCAAGTGATTTTTGCCTTTTTAATACCTGCACAGCAAGATGTTGTGACTGCTTATATTGACACTTTTTTGAAAAATAGTGTGAATTTGGGTATAGTAGGGCTTATTGCTATGACTTTTACTTCTTTGGCTTTTTTTTCAGGTTATGATTTTGTGATCAATCGTATTACTAAAAATCAATCTAAAGGGCTTTGGCAAAGCATTAGTTCTTATTGGACTCTTTTAACTCTTGTTCCTTTGGGACTTGGATTGAGTTTTTATATTTCGGGTTTTATCCAAGAAGCTTTAGACGATTATAAAATAGGTTTTAATTTTTTTGAAATTTTACCCTTTGTGATCATTTGGGGTTTATTTTTAATATCTTATTCAAGTTCTGTTCATAAAGGAAGCCTTAAAAGTTTGATATTTGTTTCTTTTGGTGCTGGAGTTATTTGGTATATAGTTAAAAATTTATTTGTGTATTATATAGTTTATAATAAAACTTATGCTAGCGTTTATGGATCTTTTTCTACTATATTGTTTTTCTTTATTTGGATTTATATTTCATGGATTATTTATCTTTTTGGTCTTAAGCTTTATTATTTTTTAAATCATAATTATGATGAAGGGAATAAAATTCGTAAAAACGCAAAGAAGGGCTAAAAATTTAAAACGTATTGAGATTAAACAAGCAATAAGATAAGTTATAAAAATCCAAAAAGGAATGTTTATATTTGTTCCATAGAGTTTAAATTTGAAAAACTCATCCAAAGCAAAATTGAGTAAATCCCCTTGATTGATTAAATGTAAAAACAATGTCAAGGGGTAAAATACTATAAAAACCGCACTCAAAATAATGCCTAAAAGTTGTTGATAACTGATTAAAGGGAAAAAATAAAGCACTGGTAAAATCATAGCAAAAAAGGTCCAAATATTAATAAAAATGATATTTGTCAAATTATTAAGTTTTGTTGAAAAATGATGTATATATAAAAAAATATAAAAAACCCCTAAAATAGAAAATAAAAATCCAATACTCAATAAAAGCCTAGGATAAAGGGCTATACATAATAAAATACTAGAAAAAAGAGTAAAAAAATGAACGATTTTTATATTTTTATAAGCTAAATAAAAAAACCCAAAGAGCCATAATTAAAGAGCGAATAAAAGAAGGAACAAAGCCTATTAAATAAGCATAACTTAAAAGAAAGGAAAAAACTAAAATACTTAAATCAAAGCGTAAATTCCTGTGAGGAAAATATATCTTTTTTGAAAAAAACCATAAAGAGAGGCTAAAATAAAAAAGATTAAGCTAAAAAGTAAGCCTATATGATAGCCACTAATTGCTATTAGATGTGCAATACCATAGTAATTAACATCATTTCTAAGTTCTAAAGATATAGGCAATGCGAAAAATAATGCACCATAAAATTCACGTATTTTTTCATTTTGGTGTTGGTTTAAAAAATAAGATACAATTAAATTGTGTTTTTTTTCTTGTAATTTTTCAAAATCATAAGCAGGAGCGTAAAAGTTTTTGCTGAGATAATTTTTAAAAGTGATATTTTGGGTTATGATTTTGAGATTGAGATATTCGTTTTTGCTTAAATTTAAGTCTTTAAAACTTGTAGTGTAAAAGGTAAAGTTTTTACTTTGTATTTTTAAAACCCAGTATTTTTTATTTTTTTTATTCTTTTTGTGTATTGGTGCAAGAGTAAAGCATTTTCTATGAGATAATGTTTTTGAGCTTTGAAATTTAAAAAATTATAATATTCTAAAAGGATATTGAAAGTAAAAATAATAAAGACACCTAAGAATAAATAGCACAATTCCTTAAAAACTGTATAAAAATAATTCCATAAAGGCATTATTTTTTGGAAAATCGACTCAGATAAAACCAAATCATTCCTGCAAGTAGGAGTAAAAATAAAGGTGTGATATAAGCATAAGAGCTAATTTTATCAAAAATGGTTTCAATAATGTGCCCAAATATATAAGCAATTAATCCTAAAGTAAATGCCCATATGAGACTAGCTAGAGTGTTAAGTGCTAAAAATTTTGTAAAATTATATTTTGCTATACCTGCTGCTATAGGGATAAAGGTTTTTAATCCATAAATAAATTTTTGACCTATAAGTAAGAATGTTCCATACTGCTTGATTTTCATCATAGCTAGAGCGAGTTTGCGTCGATGTTTTTTAAAATAAGGCATGATGTCTTTTTTGTAGTATTTCCCAAGAATAAAAAGAAGAGTAGAACCTAAAGTATTGCCAATAAAAGCTAAAATAATACAAAGACTAAGATCCATTTTGCCTTGAGAGCTTAAAACCCCTGCGGCTAAAATTCCAACCATTCCTCCACCTAAAGAATAAAAAAATAAAACAATATAGCCATATTTTATTAAAGTGTCTATCATATCTTGCATAATAAGCCTTTATTTAGCATATTCTACAGCTCTTAATTCGCGTATGACATTAACTTTAATTTCGCCTGGATATTGCATTTTTTCTTGAATTTCGGCTGCTATTTCTTTTGCTAAAAGCACGCTTTCATCATCATTGACCAATTGAGCATTAGCAATGACGCGGATTTCTCTTCCTGCGTTAATTGCATAAGCGTTTTTAATACCTTCTTTGCTTTTGGCAATTTCTTCAAGTTCGCTTACTCTTTTTAAGAAAACTTCTAAAACTTCTCGTCTAGCACCAGGTCTTGCAGCACTAAGAGTATCAGCTGCACATACAGCGGCTGATTCAATGCTTATTGCTTCTTCGTGTCCATGATGGGCATAAATTGCATTGATAACGACAGGATGTTCTTTATAGCGTTTGCAAAGTTCAGCACCTAAGTCTACATGAGAACCTTCAAAATCATGTGTTAAAGCCTTGCCTATATCATGTAAAATTCCCGCACGACGTGCTAAATTTTCATCACCTCCGCATTCAGCAGCAATAATTCCTGCTAGATGAGCTACTTCTAAAGAATGTGCTAAGGCGTTTTGTCCATAACTTGCACGGTATTTTAGTTTTCCTATGAGTTTGACAATTTCAGGGTGTATTTTACTTAAACCTAAATCCATGACTATGGTTTCGCCTTCTTCTAAGACGGCACTATCGAATTCTTTGCATACTTTTTCATGGATTTCTTCTATGCGTGCTGGTTGTATTCTTCCATCTTCGACTAAAAGTTCTATAACCTTTGTGGCAATAGCACGACGATAAAGATTAAAACAACTTACAATAATAGCACCTGGAGTATCATCAATAATAATATCAACGCCTAAGACCATTTCTAAGGTTTTTACATTCCGGCCTTCTTTGCCAATAATACGACCTTTAAGATCGTCATTTTTAATATTAATAACATTAATAAGTCTTTCAGCAGCAAATTCCCCTGCAAAACGAGAGGTGGCTTGTGCGATAATATAATTTGCTTTTCTTTTAGCCTCATTTTTTGCTTCTTCTTCATATTTTCTTACTATGTGTGCAATTTGTTCGCGAGAATTCTCTTCTACTTTTTTAAGGATGATCTCTTTGGCTTCATCTTGCGTAAATCCTGTAGAGTGTTCTAAAATTTTTAAAACATCATCAAGTTTTTCTTGATAATTGCTTTTTAGTTTATTAACGTCAAATTGTAGATCTTGTATTTGTTTTTTTGATTTACAAAGCTGTTCTTTATCTTCTTTTAATTTTTCTTCTTCTTGCTGAAGTTTTTGTTCTTTTTTAAAAAGTTCATCAAATTTTTGATTAAAATCTTTTTGGATTTTATGAACTTTTTCTTCATATTTTTTTTTGACTTCTAACTCAGCATTAAGAATTGAGTTATTTGCATCTTTTAAGACAAGTTCTGCTTCATATTCTATAGCTTTAGCTTTAGCTTTAGCTTGTTCTACAAAAATTTCGTATTTAGTATCATTGATCTTTTTTGCGATCAAATACCCTATACCAACTCCAACTACGGCAGTTATAAGCGCGATAAGTGATTCTATCATTTTTTCTTTCTTTCTTGTAATATTTTTTATAAGGGTTTATATATAATTTCGCCGAAATATCATGCTTTTGTGTTAAATTATGTTGAGTAAAAGCATCAATACTTTGGACAAATATTATATGAGGTTTATGGTTGAGATCTTTAAAAAATCTGTCATAAAAACCTTGCCCATGTCCTATTCTTTTTAAATTTTTATCAACACCAATAACAGGCACTATAGCTATGTCGATTTTTGTTTTTAAAAAAGAATTCATAGGTTCTAAAACCCCAAACCTTTTTTTAATAAAAGGTAGCCTTAATTTTACAATTTTTAAACTTTTATCTTGCATAAATGGAACAAAAAGTTTATAATTTTTGCTAAGAATGTGACGAAACTTTAATAGATTAGGTTCGTAACTTAAAGGAATGAAAATTAAAATATTTTTAGCTTTAAAGAATTTTATTATTTTTAAGCATTCTTTAAATATTTTAAAATCTTGCTTAAAATGAGATTTTTTGTGTTTTGAAAGACGTGTTTTTTGTAAAATTCTAAAGTCTGTTTTTTCCATGAATACATGCCTTTTAAAAACTTATTATCTTATATATGTTATAATTTTAGCATTTTATAATTGAGAATAAAGGAATAAGTTAAGATGAAAATTAAAAAAATATTTTCATTGATGATTATAGTTTATTTATTGGTTGCTTGTAGTAATGAAAAAACAAAGCAGCAAAGTGATGCAAATGCTACTATAGATTCTAGTCTAAGTCAAAGTGATGAGATGAAATTTAGCCTTAATTTGACCGATGGAGGCACCTTTTTTATCAAAAAAGAAAATTCAGTTTTAAATTTTGATAATAAAAATAAGGCAATTTTATTTGTGTTTTTTACTACTTGGTGTACCCCTTGTATTGCTGAGGTTCCACACCTTAATAAAATGCAAGAAAAATATAAAAATGATTTTAGCATAATAGGTGTTTTATTAGAAGATAAAACTAATGATGAAATCAATCAGTTTATAAAGCAACATAAAATAGTTTATAAAATAGCCAATGGAGAGAATAATTATCTTCTAGTCAAAGCTTTAGGCAAGGTAAATGGTATTCCTACTATGTTTCTTTATAATAAGCATGCTAAATTGATCAATCAATATTTAGGACTTATTCCTGAAGAAATGTTAGAAATTGACATTCAAAAGGCTGTATTTTAATGTTTAATTTTTTAAAAAAAGGACTGGCTAAGACTCTTGAAAATATAGTAAATATCAAGGGCGAAAATAAAAAAATAACTAAAGATTTACTTGAAGAAATTTTACTTGAGGCGGATGTGAGCTATGATATAGTAGAAGAAATCATTTATTATTTGCCGCCTCAAAATGAAGTAAAAAAAGCGGATTTAAAGCGTGTGATGGGTGCTTATTTTTCTTATGAAAAATTTGAAAAACAACAGATTAAGCCTTTTATAGAACTTGTTTTAGGGGTAAATGGTGCAGGTAAGACAACAAGTATTGCTAAGCTTGCTTATCTTTATAAAAAGCAAAATCAAAAAGTGATTTTAGGAGCTTGTGATACTTTTAGAGCAGGAGCTATTGAGCAATTAAGACTTTGGGCTGATAAAATTGGAGTGGAAATAGTTTTAACCCAGCAAGGCCATGATCCTTCAGCAGTGGCTTATGATACTATTAATAAGGCTATAGCAAGGGATTTTGATAGGGTTATTATTGATACAGCTGGGCGTTTGCAAAATCAAAAGAATTTAGCAAATGAGCTTGAAAAAATTGTCAGGATCTGTGATAAGGCCTTAAAAGGAGCACCGCATAGAAAAATTTTAGTACTTGATGGTACCCAAGGAAATGCAGGGATTTTGCAGGCAAAGGCTTTTAATGAACTTGTAAAACTTGATGGAGTGATTATTACAAAACTTGATGGTACGGCTAAAGGTGGAGCCCTTTTTAGTATAGCAAGAGAGCTTGAACTTCCTATTCTTTATATGGGAGTAGGTGAGCAAATGACTGATTTGCAAGAGTTTGATGCAAACAGTTATTTAGATGCTTTATTAGATCCTATTTTTGAGTAATGGCAAAAAATAAAGCACTTTTTGAATGTCAAGCTTGTGGAAATCAGCAAAGCAAATGGCTTGGAAAATGTCCAGAATGTGGTTCTTGGGATAGCTTTATAGAGTTAAAAGCAGATCAAATTAAGGCTTTAAAAGAACTTGTTAGTTTATCTCACAAAGCTAGTGAGGCTATTTGCATTGAAGATGTAGAACTTGAACATTTTACAAGATGTAGCACAGGTGATGATGAGCTTGATTTGGTTTTAGGTGGGGGTTTGGTTGAAGGATCTTTAGTGCTTATAGGCGGGAGTCCTGGTGTGGGCAAATCTACGCTTTTATTAAAAATTGCTTCGAATTTAGCTAAACAAGGTAAAAAAGTCCTTTATGTTAGCGGAGAAGAGAGTAAAGCACAAATTAAATTAAGAGCTGATAGACTTGAAGCTAATACGCCTAATTTATTTTTGCTTACTGAACTTTGTCTTGAAAATATCTTAGAAGAAGTGCATAAAAAAGATTATAAAATTCTCATTATTGATTCTATACAAACTTTATATTCTAATAAAATAACTTCCGCAGCAGGAAGTATTACTCAAGTGCGCGAAATTACCTTTGAACTTATGCGTGTAAGTAAAGCTTTTAATATCAGCACTTTTATTATAGGACATATTACTAAAGAAGGTGCGATTGCAGGACCTAGAGTGCTTGAACATATGGTTGATGTGGTGCTTTATTTCGAAGGAGATGCTACTAAAGAAATCAGGCTTTTAAGAGGTTTTAAAAACCGTTTTGGTGGTACAAGTGAAGTGGGTATTTTTGAAATGACAGCTAAAGGTTTGATGAGTGCTAAGGATTTAGCTAATAGATTTTTTACTCGTGGAAAAGCAATTTCAGGAAGTGCTTTAGGTGTTGTAATGGAAGGTTCTCGTGCTTTGGTTTTAGAAATTCAAGCTTTAGTTTGTGAGAGTTCTTACCCTAAACGTAGTGCTACAGGATATGAAAAAAATCGTCTTGATATGCTTTTGGCTTTGCTTGAGAGAAAACTTGAAATTCCTTTAGGTCATTATGATGTGTTTGTAAATATTAGTGGGGGTGTAAGAGTGAGTGAGACTGCAGCGGATTTAGCAGTGGTTGCAGCTATTATTTCTAGTTTTAAAAATCGCCCTTTAAGTAAGGATAGTGTGTTTATAGGAGAGCTTGGTTTAAATGGAGAAATTAGAGAGGTTTTTAGTCTTGATGTCCGTTTGAAAGAAGCAAAAATGCAAAAATTTAAAAATGCTATCATTCCTTCTAAGCCTTTAGAAGATATGGGGATTAAATGCTTTATCACTAAAGAACTTACTCAAGTTTTAGAATGGATGTGATTTTCATTAAAATATAAGCAAGGATTGAGTAGAATAAGCACTTAGAATAAAATTTTTGAGGAAATTATGAAAGATTTATTTTTATTTAGTTCTTTGCTTGACTCCAGTCATACTTTTTCTTATTTTTTCCATTTAGGTTTAGTAGCTTTGATTGCTGTTATTGTATCTATGATGGCTACTCGTTCTATGCAACTTGTTCCGCGTGGTATGCAAAATTTAGGCGAAGCTTTTTTAGAAGGAGTTTTGTCTATGGGTCGTGATACCATGGGGAGTGAAAAAAGTGCAAGGAAATATCTTCCTTTAGTAGCAACTTTAGGGATTATTGTTTTTTTTAGTAATATTATAGGTATTATTCCAGGATTTCATTCTCCAACTGCAAGTTTGAATTTAACACTATCTTTAGCAATTATCGTTTTTGTTTATTATCATTTTGAAGGCATTAGAACGCAAGGTTTTGTAAGATACTTTGCACATTTTATGGGACCTATTAAATTACTTGCTCCTTTGATGTTTCCTATAGAAATTGTTTCTCATCTTTCTCGCGTTATATCTTTATCTTTCCGTCTTTTTGGAAATATTAAGGGTGATGATTTATTTTTAATGGTAATTTTAGCTCTTGTTCCTTATATTGCTCCTCTTCCAGCTTATGTGCTTTTAACTTTTATGGCTTTTTTGCAAGCTTTTATTTTTATGATTTTAACTTATGTGTATTTAGCAGGTGCGACTGTGATTGAGGAAGGTCATTGATTTATCTTTTGGAATTTTTTAAAGGTGCGTCTTTAGCCTTGATGGTTTTTGCCGCCTTTTTTTTCTTTTTTAAATTCAATTCTTTTTTGTATCTTTGTTTAGGACTGATTCCGGGTTTACTTCTAACTTTGGTTTTTATTTTGCTTTTAGAAAATTATGAGCTTAAAAATCAAAATAAGGATTAACTTTGTTTTTCAACACAAAGTTCTTCCTTAAGTAAATGTTTCACAGCTTCGTAAATTTTAATAGCTGCTTTAGATTTATTCATGGTATAAAGATGAATTCCATCCACCCCGCTAGTAATTAAATCAACAATTTGATCTATTGCATAGGCAATTCCAGCATCTTCTAAAGCTAGAGTATTGTTTTCGTATTTTTCCAAGATTTTAGTAAATTTGGGCGGAATTTTAGCTCCGCAAAGTTGAGAAATTTTTAAAACTTGTCTTTTGTTAGTAATGGGCATGATTCCTGCATAAATGGGGATATTGATATTTGCTAAGGCACAATTTTGTTTAAAAGTATAAAAAGTCTCATTATCATAAAAAAGTTGAGTGATAAGCTTGTTAGTTCCTGAATTGACCTTAATTTTAAGATGATGTATATCTTCAATGAAATTTTTAGCTTCATTGTGTTTTTCAGGGTAGCAAGCTGCATAAATTTCAAAGCCTCCTTCTTCTTGGATAAAAGAGATTAAATCACTTGCGTAAGAAAAATCCTTGCTTTTTTCTACACTATTACATACATCTCCTCTTAAGGCAAGAATTTTTTCAAGTTTTCTTTCTTTGCATTGTTTAAGTATAGTTGTAATTTTATCTTTATTAGCATGGATGCAAGGTAAATGCACTATGCTAGGGAATTTATATTGATCTTGAATTAAAGTAGCAGTTTCTAAAGTGTTTTTTGAATTAACAGAACCTCCAGCACCAAAAGTCACACTAATGAAATTAGGGCTTAATTGCCCTAAATCATCTAAAATAGTATTGAGATTTTTAATGCTTTCATCTTTTCTTGGTGGGAAAATCTCAAAAGAGAAACTACACATAAAACCTCCTTTTATAAGCTTTCTCTTATTTTTTGTGTAGCAATAACTAAATTTTTAAGAGCTGCTATTACTTCTTCATAAGATCTTGTTTTAAGTCCACAATCAGGATTGATCCAGATTTGTTTTTTAGGTAATTTATTTAAAATTTGTTTTATAGTGATGCTTAATTCTTCTACACTTGGTACCCTAGGACTGTGTATATCATAAACTCCTGGTCCTACTTCGGTTTGGAAATGGATAGCTTTTAAGGTGTCTAAAAGACTAAGATTTGATCTTGAAGCTTCAAAAGATATCACATCTGCATCCATAGCATCAATTTCTTTTAATATATCATTGAATTCACTATAGCACATATGGGTGTGGATTTGTGTTTCGGTTTTTACTCCACTGTGTACAAGATTAAAAGCAGGAATAGCCCAGTCTAAATACTGACTATGCCAATCGCTTTTTCTTAAAGGCAGCTTTTCTCTTAAGGCTGCTTCATCAATTTGTATGATTTTAATACCTGCATTTTCAAGATCTAAAACTTCATCCCTTAGAGCTAAGGCTATTTGTTGGGCACTTTCTTTTAGGCTAATATCTTCTCTTGGAAAAGACCAATTTAGTATGGTTACAGGGCCTGTAAGCATGCCTTTTACGATTTTTTTACTTAGACTTTGAGCGAATTTAGCCCATGCTAAGGTAATAGGTTTAATACGGGATACATCGCCCCAAATTACAGGAGGTTTTACACATCTTGTTCCATAGCTTTGTACCCAACCGTTTTGAGTAAATAAAAAACCTTTTAAATTTTCTCCAAAATACTCTACCATATCATTTCTTTCAAATTCTCCATGTACAAGAACATCAAGTCCTATTTCTTCTTGTATTGCTATACATTCTTTAATTTTTTGTTGATTGAATTCTGTATAGCTTGTAGCTGAAATTTTTTCTTGTTTAAAGGCAAGACGATTTGATCTTACATCAGCACTTTGAGGGAAAGAACCTATGGTTGTAGTCGGTAAAAGAGGAAGTTGTAAAAATTCTTTTTGAATTAAAATACGTTTTTTAAATTCAGGTTGTCTTATAAAATCTTCTTTTTTGAGGGTTTGAAGCCTGGCTTTAACTTTTTCATCTGTACGTTGAGGGATATTTTGAAATAATTCTTGATTGGTTTTTAAAAGAGGATTTTCTTCATTAGTATTTAGAATTTCTTTAAGTTCTTTTAATTCTTTAAGTTTTTCTTTTGCAAAAGAGAAAATTTTAAGATAACTTGGGTTTAATTGCTTTTCAAATTCTGTGCTATAAGGCACATGTAAAAGCGAACAAGACGTGTTTAAAACGATATTTTTAGTATGCTTTTGAAGTTCTTTAATGAGTTTTAAGCTTTTTGTGTAATCATTAGCATAAATGTTTTTCCCATTGATTATCCCTGCAAAAAGTATTTTGTCCTTGGCAAAACCGTATTTTTCTATCAGCTTTAAACTTTCTTTTCCTTCTATAAAATCAAGCCCTAAGCCATCAAATTGAGTTTGTAAAAGTTTAGGATAAATGTCTCTTACATCACCAAAATAGGTTTGAAGTAAGATTTTAAGATTTTGCTTATGATTTAAAAGCTTTGTGTACAATTGATCAAATAAAGCTAGATCATTTTGATCTAAATCATAAACTAAATAAGGTTCATCAAATTGGAGCCATTGCACTTTTAATGTGTTTAATTTAGTTAAAAGTTCTTCATAGGCTTTTAGGAGTTTTTCCTTAGCAAGTTCTTTAGTCTTTTCGTCTTTAAAATTAATGAGTTTAAAAAGTGTAAAAATTCCTATTAAAACAGGTTTTGTTTCTATGCCTAGTTCTTTTGCTTCAAGGTATTCTTTAAAGATTTTATCCCCTACTAAGGCTATGGCATTTGCATCATCGCATTCAGGTACTAAATAGTGGTAATTTGTATTAAACCATTTTTTCATTGCTAAAGCTGTGGTGTCTCCATTTTTGCCTTGATAGCCGCGACTTTGAGCAAAATATTCATCCAGGGGTTCTAAATTTAAATTTTTATATTTTGTGTGGATGATGTTAAAAAGCACAGCAGCATCTAAAACATTATCATAGAATGAAAAATCATTACTAGGAATAAAATCAATTCCAAAGTTTTGGATCTCTTGCCAGTGTTTTGTTCTTAAATTTTTAGCAATTTGCAAAAGTTCTTCTTTTGAACTTTGATTTTTAAAGTATTTTTCAACGCCAAATTTTAATTCTCTATTTGCACCTATTCTTGGGTAAGAAATGATTGAATTTTTCATATTTTTCTCCTTAAAATGTAGGGATTAAAGCACCCTGGTATGTATCTTGTATAAATTTTTAACTTCATTGCTTTGTAAGGCTTTGATTAAAGCCTTGATTTTAGGAAGGTTTTCATTCCCTTGCTTTACAGCAATGATATTGCTATATTCAGCGTATTTGCTTTCTGTATAGAGTCCATCTTTTACAGGATTTAAGCCTGCTAAAATAGCAAAATTACTATTAATAAGAGAATAATCTACATCCTCTAAACTTCTAGCAAGTTGTGCGTCTCTTAATTCTATGAATTTAAGCTTTTTAGGATTGTTTGTGATATCTAAAGGGATGATAAGCTCATTGCCCTTGATCTCTATAAGTCCTGTGCTTGCTATAATTCTTAAAGCACGGCTTTCATTCGTAGGATTATTGGGTATAGAGATCTTTTCTCCTCCTTTAGGGGCGAATTCTTTGTGTTTTTTAGAGTATATAGCCATAGGTTCTATATGAATGCTAGCTACTTTTATAAGATGAGTGCCTTTTCTTTGATTGAATTCTTTTAAATAAGGCTCATGCTGAAAATAGTTTGCATCAAGCTCACCGTTTTCGACCATAATATTAGGAATTACCCCATCATTAAATTCATAAATTTTTAAATTATAACCTTGCTGTTGCAAAGTAGGTTTAATAAATCTTAAAATATCAGCATGTGGAGTGATAGAAGATCCAATTTTTATTTCTTCATTTACCCATACAAAACCGCTAAAAAGAGTTGCTACGCAAAAAACTTTTGCAAATACAGTCATTTATCCTCCTTATGTGAAGCTGAATTTATTGCTGCTATTTTAAAAATAAAAAAGCTTAAAAGTGTTTTACTCACTTTATAATTTTTTAAACTAAATATGAGTGGATTCATTGTTTTCCTTAAAAATTATTTTATTTTAAGGATAAGAAGATAGTAAAGTTTTAGATGGTTCTAAACCATAAGTAAGATTGTAAATTCATGAAAAAATAAATTTTGTGACTTTTCTCTACATTACATCTCCTTATCCGTCTTTTGAACCTTTGGAAATATAATGCCAAGCCAAAGGACGTACTAGATACTACACATCTGACACATCAGTTTCATTATTTTCTCCCTAGTTGTTGAATTTAATTTTGCAAGATTATAAAAGAAAATATATTAAAGAAAGCTTAATCCTTAAAATTTTTAAGGATTAAGCTTTAAATATTTTCAAGCTTTAATTTTTCATTATCCATCACACTTATATGTGAATTTAAAACTTTTTGTGCAATTTGTTTAGCTTCATCTAAAGAATGCATTTTATAAGTTCCGCATTGATAGATATTAAGTTCAGGAATTTTGCTTTGATCGCTTACATTTAAAACATCTTTCATTGCAGCTTCCCAAGCTTTAATAACGCTTTGTTCATCAGGAGTTCCAATCAAACTCATATAAAAACCTGTACGACAACCCATAGGTGAAATATCTATAATTTCAACCGAGTCAGAATTTAAATAATCTCTCATAAAACCAGCAAATAAGTGCTCTAAAGTGTGTGTTCCTTTTTCACTCATTATGTCTTTATTAGGTATACAAAAACGTAGATCAAAGACGCTAATATCATCACCTTTAGGTGTTTTCATGGTTTTAGCTAAACGTACAGCGGGTGCTGGCATTTTAGTATGATCAACTTTAAAACTATCAAGTAATGGCATTTTAACTCCTTATATATAAATTGTTTTGAAGATTATAGCATTTAAAACTAATATTTAAAGCCTTTCTAAAAGAAAAATCGATAAAATAAAGCATTAAAATTTCAAGGAAAAATCATGTTTGAAGTAGTTATAGGACTTGAAGTTCATACTCAATTAAATACTAAAACGAAAATTTTTTGTTCATGTGCAACTTCTTTTGGAGAAAATGCTAATACCAATGTTTGTCCTACTTGTTTAGCTTTGCCTGGGGCTTTGCCTGTTTTAAATGAAGAAGCTGTTAAAAAAGCTTTAGCTTTTGGAAAAGCTGTAAATGCAACGATTAATAAAAAAAGTGTTTTTAATCGTAAGAATTATTTTTATCCTGATTTGCCAAAGGCTTATCAAATTTCACAATTTGACATTCCTATAGTAGAAAAAGGAGAGTTGTTTATCAATGTAAATGGAGAAAACAAACGCATAGGTATTACAAGGGCGCATTTAGAAGAGGATGCAGGAAAAAATATCCATGAAAATAATTTATCTAAAATAGATTTAAATCGTGCAGGAACGCCTTTGCTTGAAATAGTGAGTGAGCCAGAGCTTAAAAGTAGTGATGAAGCGGTGGCTTATCTTAAAAAATTGCACGCTATTATACGTTTTTTAGATATTTCTGATGCAAATATGCAAGAAGGAAGCTTTAGGTGTGATGCTAATGTGAGTATAAGACCTAAAGGAGACACTAAGCTTTATACTAGGGTAGAGATTAAAAATCTTAATTCTTTCCGTTTTATTCAAAAAGCTATAGAATATGAGATAAAAAGACAAAGCGAGGCTTGGGAGGATGGTACTTATGAAAAAGAGGTAATCCAAGAAACTAGACTTTTTGACACTACAAATTTAATTACAAAAAGCATGCGTGATAAAGAAGAAGCTGCAGAGTATCGTTATTTCCCTGATCCTGATTTACTACCTGTTTTATTAAAAGATGAATTTTTAAGTATAAAAATCCCTGAACTTCCTGATGAGAAAAAAGAGCGTTTTATTAAGGATTTGAGTATAAAAGAAAGTGATGCAGAAATTCTTGTAAGTTCGCTTGAAATGAGCCATTTTTTTGAAAATTTGATTTCTCAAAATTTAAATCCTAAACTTTGTGTTAATTGGCTAAATACTGAGCTTATGGGACTTTTAAAAGGAGAGCTTACCATAGAAAATTCTCCTGTAGATGCTAAAAAACTTGGAAAATTGATCCAACGCATAGAAGATGGTACTATAAGTGCAAAAGCAGCTAAGGATGTTTTAGCTTATGTTTTTGAAAATACTTCTATAGAGATTGATCAAGCCATTAAACAATTAGGACTTGAACAAGTGAGTGATGATTTGGCTATTGAAGTAGTGATTGAACAAATCTTAAATGCAAATACAGATAAAGTTTTAGAATATAAAAATGGTAAAGATAAGCTTTTTGGATTTTTTATAGGGCAAGTTATGAAAGAGGGTAAGGGGGCTTTCAATCCTGGTAAGGTTAATACAATTTTAAAAGCAAAGCTTGGTTGATGAGTATAGCAGTTATTGGTGCAGGAAAATGGGGCAGTGCTTTACATTTGGCTTTAAAAGAAAATCATATTTGCTTTATTAGTTCTCCTCATCCGCGCGATTTGGAGGATTTTGTAAGTATAAAACAGGCTTTAGAATGTGAGTATGTCGTTTTTGCTTTAAGTTCTCAAGGTATTCGTGCATGGCTTAAGGAGCATTTTATTTATAAAGGACAAAAAATTTTAATCGCTTCAAAAGGCATAGAAGATCAAACTTGTCAATTTTTAGATGAAATTTTTTTAGATTTTATACCAAAGGAAAATTTTTGTGTTATAAGTGGCCCTTCTTTTGCAGCTGAAGTAATGCAAAAGCTTCCCACAGCTTTAATGATTAGTGGTGCTAATTTAGAACTTTGTAAAAAATTTGCAAGTTTTTTTCCTGATTTTATTAAAACTTATATTGATGATGATGTACGTGGTGCTGAAATTTGTGGAGCTTATAAAAATGTTTTGGCTATTGCAAGTGGGATTAGTGATGGCTTAAAATTTGGCAATAATGCAAGAGCAGCATTGATTTCAAGAGGGTTAATAGAAATGCATCGTTTTGGAAAATATTTTGGTGCTAAAGAAGAAACTTTTTTAGGACTTAGTGGGGCAGGAGATTTGTTTTTAACAGCTTCTAGTGTACTTTCTAGGAATTATCGTGTAGGATTAGCTTTGGCACAAAATAAAACCTTAGAAGAGATTTTACATGATTTACAAGAAGTAGCAGAAGGGGTTAAAACAGCTTATGCTATTGAGAAATTGGCAAAGTCTAAAGGTATTTATACTCCTATTACTAATGAGATAGTAGCGATTTTTAGAGGTAAAAGTGTTTATGAAGCGACGCAAAAATTATTAAGACAAAATGATGATTGAGGAAAATTGATGATAATTAAGAATGCGAAAATTTATGGAACTTATTTGCAAGATATAGAAATTGAAGAAGGAAAGATTAAGGCCATAGCTTCTAATTTACAAGGTAAGCAAATTTTAGATGCTAAGGGTATGAGTGTGCTCCCTTCTTTTGTAGATTTATGTGTAAATTTAAAGAATGATAAATTTTCTTTAGCCCATTTGGATCTTATTGAAGAGGAATGTTTAAAGGGAGGAATTTCGGCTATAATTTTGCGTGATTGTATGGATTTTGATGAAGAAAGTTTTGCTTTATTTTTGCAAAATTTAATCCGAAGAAAAGTGCAAATTTTTTCAAGTATACGTGTTAAAAATAAAAGTGGTAAACTTAAAAATCTAGCCACTCTTTTAAACAAAGGTGCTTGTGCTTTAGAACTTGATAGTGCTTTAGATGCAAATACTTTAAAAATTGCTTCTCAATATGCTTTTATGAAAAATGCACCATTATTAGTACGCTGCTATGATGAAGATTTTGATGATAATGGTGTGATGAATGATTGTGAGATAAGTTTTAATTTAGGGCTTATAGGTATGAGTAAAATTGCTGAAACAAGTCAAGTAGCTAAAATGAAAGAACTTGCTAAATTTTATAAAAACAAAGCGGTTTTTGATCTTTTAAGTTTGCAAGATTCTTTAGATTTATTGCATGAAAAGGATTTAAAACTTGTGAGCATACATCATCTTATTAAAAATGATATGGCTTGTGAGGGTTTTAATACCGCAGCAAAACTTATGCCACCTTTAAGATCTAAAGAGGATAGTTATGCTTTAAAAAAAGCTTTAAAGGATGGTAAAATACATTTTTTAACTTCTTTACATAGTGCTAAATCCCTTTCTTTAAAAGAATTGGCCTTTGATGAAGCAGCTTTTGGTATACATAGTATTTGTGATTTTGTAAGTCTTTGCTATACTTTTTTAATTAAGGATAATTTTTTAAGTTGGCAAGAACTTTGTCAGTTTACAAGTAAAAATCCTAGTGAATTTTTAGGACTTAATAGCGGCATTATAGAAGAAGGAAAAGAAGCTAATTTGATTTTTTTTGATGAAAATGAAGAACTTGAACTTCCAAAAAATTCACTTTATGCGGAAGATAAACTTTTTGGAAAAGTTAAAATGCATATGATTAAAGGAAAAAATGTTTTAGATTCCTAAAGACAGTTTAAATCCTAAAAATATCAATGCGGCTATAATACCTGCAGCAGGTAAGGTAATAATCCAAGCTAATCCTATAGGTTTCATCATAATCCAATTTGCGTTTTTGTTATAAACTCCTATGCCTAAAATAGCTCCTATAAGAGTGTGTGTTGAGCTAACTGGAATTCCAAATTGCGTTGCTAGAAGTATTACAGCACTTGCTCCAAGTTCTGCAGAAAAGCCTGTGGTAGGACGTATATTTGCAAGTTTTGAACCCACTGTAGTGATCACTTCTTTGCCTAAAAACCAAAGTCCTGTAACTAAGGCAACTCCAAACATGGCTAAAGCCGCAAAAGGTACAGGAGAGGTTGCATTTATAGCACCGTTTTTTAAAACATCTAAAATAGCTGCAAAAGGTCCAATAGCATTAGCAATATCATTAGCACCATGAGAGAAAGCAAAACTAGATGCGGTGAATATTTGAAACCATGAAAAAATTCTATTGGTGGTTTTATTAAGTTCTGTTTTTTTAACGATTTTAACTATGGCAAATGTACCTACATAGCTTATAGTTCCTATAATTCCTATAATCCAGAAATTTTGTAAAACATTTAAAGTATTGACATTGTTTAAGCTTTTAAATAAAAACATAGTAGCAATAATAGTAGCAGCAATACAGCCAATGATTGGTATGTGGGTTTTTAAAATGGAATAAATATCGATATTTTTTTCTTGTTCTTTAAAATTTTTCATTTTGTTTTTATAAAAATTGTTTCCTTGCTCGTCTTCTTCTAAGGCTATGGAACTAAGTTCTTTAACTTGTTCTTCAAAGCTTTTATTTTTCAGTTCTAAAAAATATTCTTCTTTAAATTTTTTCTTTTCTTTTTTGATATTTTTTAAAGTGTTGTTGAGTTTTTCTGAGGGTTTTAAGATTTTCTTGTCTATATAAGAATAAATAATATAAGCTACAATACCCCCTAAAAGTGGAGAAGCTACCCAAGAAATAACAATTTTTAAAATTTCACTCCATTGGACCATTGAAAAGGTTTGAATTCCATCAAATTTCAAAAAGCCCATCATCATGCTAGCACCTACTATTCCACCAACTATACTGTGTGTTGTTGATACGGGTAGGCCTTTTTTGGTGGCAATAAAAATCCAAATTCCAGAACTTAAGAGTGCTGCAAGCATAATTATGACAAAAAGCATAGGATCAAGAGAATTAGGAAAGACAACAATACCACTGCGTATAGTTTTGGTAACTTCTGCACCAGCAAAGATTGCTCCGCTAAGTTCAAATACAGCAGCAATGATTAAAGCTTGCTTGATAGTTACAGTTTTAGCACCAACACTTGTTCCAAAAGAATTTGCAACATCATTTCCACCTATGTTAAATGCCATAAAAATACCAAATATAGAAGCAAGAAGGAAAAGAATTAATTGATGTTGTGAAATATAGCCAAAGCCCCATATAATAAATGCAATAGTACTAATAATAAAAATAATAAAAGCTATTAAATTGTCTTTTTGCATTGACAAACCTTTTTTATTTTAATTATACACATATTTGCTTTAAATTTGCAAGTTTATTTTTCAAGCTTTGAAAGATATGATTTTTATTTGTATTAATTTTTTATAATAATATTTCAATAATTAAAGAGGGAATATGGAAAAGATGCGAGGGGTTTTTTGTATTATTATATTTTTTTCTTTGTTACATTGTGATGAGCTTGCAGATGCTTTAGCTAAAAATAATTCTAGAAATTCTTGGAAATATTTTGATTATAAAAAAATTAAAAAAGCACCGCAAATTCCAGAAGAAAATATCGATTTGCAAAGTACTTTTGATAATTTACTTTCAAAAGTTTTAGAAAACAATAATGGCATAGATAAAACAGATGGAAATTTAGATTTTGAAAATGAAAATGCTCAAGTTAAAAATTTAAATTCTCTTTATGAGTGGGAGAATAATTCTTTGCTTTTTCAAAAAGAACTTTTTATAGATCAAAGCAATTATAATTACTCAGGAGGTTTAATCAATCGTTATGAAAAAGATGATTTTTTATTTGGAGTTAATGGTTTTATAGACAAGCAAAAAGAACAAAAAGATACTAAAAGTTTTGGTGCAGAATTTGGCTATAGTAATTTTATAAAAGCTTATAGTAATTATTATATACCTAATGAAGCAGAAAAGAATTTGCAACTTGGAGTAAGTTTTGTAATTCCTGCTTATACGGCTTTTGCTTTTGATATAAGCAAAGACAATGATAAAATAAATTATCAAATGTCTTATTCTCCTTATAGTGTGTTTAGTTTAAATTTATTGCATCGTGATTACAATGCTAGAGAAAGCATTGATGATACTGTTGTTCGATTGGGGTTTAGCTTCAATTTTAAGGAAGACTTTTTAAAACAATTTAGAAAAAAAGACAATGCTTTAAAAGAAATAAATCGATACGATTTTCTTCAAAGAACGTATTAAGTCATTCCTGCATTATGAAATTTTTCTGGATTATTTATAGCATAATTGAATTGTTCCCAATTGATTTGTTTATCCCAGATTGCAACGATTAAAGCCGCGACACTGTTTCCACATAGATTTCCTACAGATCTCATTTCAGACATAAATTTATCAACTCCTAAAAGAACGCTTATTGCAGCTACAGGTAACACCTGTGCTAAAGTTGCATTTGCTTCGGCAATTTGCATGTTTGCTAGAGCTGTTAAGGTGCTTCCTAGTACTATAAAGCCTGATCCAGTGACACCTACTGCACCTTTTGAGGCTATCATTAAAACTATTAGAATGCTGATTTCGTGACTTAAACTTAAATTAACATTATAAGCTTGTGCTAAGAAAATAAGACTCATAGCTAAATAAATATTGGTACAATCAAGATTAAAGCTGTATCCTGTGGATAGGACAAGTCCTACGGTTGTTTTAGAAATTCCTGCTTTTTCAAGTTTACGCATTAAAGGAGCAAGAGCAGATTCGCTTGAGCTAGTTGCAAAAACAATCAATACCTCCCTTGATATAAATCTCATGAAATTAAATATATTTACTTTTGCAAAATAGCAAATCAGGCCTAAAATTCCAAATATAAATATAAGACATGAAATGAGCATCACTAAAAGCAAATAAGCAAGATTGATTAAAGAGTTAATTCCATATTGTGCTATGAGTACAGCCATGGCTGAAAATGCTGCAATAGGACTAAAATACATAATAATTTGTAAGATTTTAAAGACAAAATTTTGTATGATTTCAAAAAATCTTTGTATGGCTTGTTTATCTTCTGTTTTCATTAAAGAAATGATTAAAGCACTAATAATAGCAAGGAATAAAACTTGTATAGTTTTTCCTTGTGTGAAAGGCGTGATGATATCAGTAGGTATGGCGTTTTTTAAAATATGTATGATTTCTGAACTTGCATCAACTTGAGTGCCTTGAACAATATATTTTTCTACACTTTTAGAGTCTATTTTATTAGGATCAAGATTCATCCCGTGTCCAGGTTGCATAATATTTGCCATAAAAATACCAATAATTAGGGCAAGTGTGCTTACAACTTCAAAATAAATTCCTGCTTTAAGACCTATGCTTCCTACTTTTTTTAAGCTTTCAAGGCTTATAATCCCTAAAATCAAAGTGACAAAAATAATAGGACCAATGAGTAATTTTAAAGCTTGTATAAAATAATCAATTCCTGGTTTGCTAGCAATAGCTAATTCTTTATCTGTATATCCAAGTATAATACCTGTTATAATGCCTATAATGACCCAAAATCCAAGGCTTTTTATAATACGTTTGTATAAAGGTGGATTTGTTTTTGTGAAAGTTTGATTTAAAGTTTCCAAGCATCCTCCTTGAGATTTGATCTTTTTATTTTTAAGATAAAACATTTGCATTTCAAATTAAAAGTTTTTTAAATTATAAAAAATATTTTTTAAAAGTATTTTAATTTTTGATATTTGGCATTTTTTAGGCTAAATATTTTATTAAGAGTGTATTAAAGAAACAATATTTTTTATGAACAAATTTATTTTGATTATTTTTAAAGTTATTTAGTCTATCACCCAGAGTGATGATAACTTTGATGTATTGCTTGAGAGTTTTGGTATTGTTGATGAAGTATTTGCTAATAATATTACTTTGTAATTTATAATTAATATAAAATTAAGATGTATTTTTTAATTATAGTTTATTATTTTTCAATAAAGTTAAAAAAGGTTGGCGATTAAAACAAATTGAGATAAATTTTTTAATTCTTTGTTAAAGAATTAAAAAAAGCAATTTTGATATATAGAATAGTTTGTGTAAAAATTAAAAATTAGCCCAAATTGCAAATAATCTTAACAGTACTATTGACATATCTAAGAAAATCAATAAGGCTTCTTAGATTTAAAAACGAGTTTGTTTTAAGTCTAAATATTATATAATCTTTCTTAAAAATTTATCATTTTTCAAGGCAAAATATGTTTGATATCATTGTTATAGGTGGCGGTCATGCAGGGATTGAAGCAAGTGCTGCAGCCGCTAGAATGGGTAAGAAAACCTTACTTTTAACTACTTTAATTGATCAAATAGGAGCAGCAAGCTGTAATCCAGCTATAGGTGGACTTGCTAAAGGGCATTTAGTAAAAGAGCTTGATGCTATGGGCGGACTTATGGGTGAAATTACAGATCAAGCAGGGATACAATTTCGCATTTTAAATGAAAGTAAAGGCGTGGCTGTACAAGGCAGTAGAGCTCAAATTGATATGGATAAATATCGTATTATTACACGCAATAAACTTTTAAAATTGTCAAATTTAGAAATTTCTCAAGAGCAAGCTACGGCTTTAATTTTAGAAAATAATGAAGTTAAAGGTGTGCAAACAAATTTAGAAAATAAATACCTTACTAAAAAGGTGATACTTACAACAGGAACTTTTTTAAATGGTCTTATTCATGTGGGTGAAAATAAACTTGAAGCAGGAAGAGTAGGGGAGTTAGCTTCGCTTAAACTTGGTAATTATTTGCAAACTTTAGGTTTGAAAATAGGGCGTTTAAAAACAGGAACTTGTCCAAGAGTGGATGCAAAAACTATTGATTTTAGCGTACTTGAAATTCAAAATGGAGATATGTATCCTAAGGCTTTTAGTTTTCGTTCAAAAAATTTCAATCCCAAGCAACTTCCTTGCTATATAGCACGTACCAATGATACCACACATGAAATTATTAAAAAGAATTTTTATCGTGCTCCATTATTTACAGGACAGATTGAAGGTGTAGGGCCTAGATACTGTCCTTCTATAGAGGATAAAATCAAACGTTTTTCTGATAAGCAAAGTCACCATCTTTTCATAGAGCCTCAAACTATTGATGCAACAGAGTATTATATTAATGGTTTTTCAACTTCTTTGCCTTATGAAGTGCAAATTCAAATGTTGCATACAATAAAGGGCTTTGAAAAAGCTAAAATTACGCGTTTTGGTTATGCTATAGAATATGATTATATAGAACCTACCCAATTAAAACATACTTTAGAGCTTAAAAAAATTAATAATCTTTATTGTGCAGGACAGATTAATGGAACAACAGGTTATGAGGAAGCTGCAGCACAAGGTTTTATGGCCGGAATTAATGCGTGTTTGAGTATAGATGCAAAAGAGCCTTTTATTTTAAGACGTGATGAGGCTTATATTGGTGTTTTAATTGATGATTTGGTGATTAAAGGCACAAAAGAACCTTACAGGATGTTTACTTCAAGAGCTGAGTTTAGATTGCTTTTAAGGGAAGAGAATGCTATACTTAGGCTTGGAAAATATGGCTATGATATGGGGCTTTTAAATGATGAAGATTTTATGTATATTCAAAATATTAAAAATAATTTTGATAAAGGACTTGGGTTTTTGCTTTCTACAGAGTTGACTCCAAATAACCAAAACAATGCTTTTTTAGACAGCTTGGGTGAGGATAAAATTTCTTCCATTGTAAATCTTCAAAAAATTGTTGCAAGATCTAGTTTTAATATAGAAAAATTAAAAAAACTCGATCCTATGTTTGAAATTATGGATGAGCATTCTTTAAGAGAAATTTTAAATGAAGCAAAATACTACCATTATATAAGTATGCAAAAAGCCCAGGTAGAAAAAATGAAAAGTTTAAATATGCTTAAAATTCCTCATGATTTTGATTTTGCGAAAGTGAGTGGTTTAAGCAATGAGGTTGTAGAAAAGCTTAATTATCATAAGCCACCCACCCTTTTTGCTGCAAGTCAGATCAGTGGAATCACTCCTGCAGCACTTGATATTTTACAAATTTATATAAAAATACAAAAGAAAAAAAATTAATTTTTATTATTTTATAGTTTATTTTGTTTTTTAAAAATTTAATGAAATTATTTTGCGTATTTTTTCAATTTTTTGAGTTTTCTATCTAATGTCTTCTTTCTTTATTTTTATTAATACATAAAATCAAAACTTAATCAAAACAAAGAAAAAATTTATTTTAATTTGGATAGAATTCTAGTTTTGTTAAATAATTAAAAATCGAAAGGACAAGTTATGGCTACATCTAAGAGTAGACGAAGCTTTATAGGTTTCGCATTTGGAAGCGTAGCTGCTGTGGGCGGTGTTTTCTCGCTTGTCGCGATGAAAAAAACTTGGGATCCCCTTCCAAGTGTTAAAGCTGCAGGCTTTACTACAGTAGATTTATCTGGAATGCAAGATGGAGAACTTAGAACTATAGAATGGCGTAAAAAACCCATTTTTATATTGAAAAAAGATGCAAATATGCCAAAAGATGCAAAACGCGATGTTATTGTAGCAAATGCGGCTTATACTGTAGTTATAGGGCTTTGTACGCATTTAGGTTGTATACCTGCTTATCAAGCTAGTGAGCAATTATTCAAATGTGCCTGTCATGGTGGAGAATTTGATACTAGTGGAAAAAATGTTTTTGGACCTCCTCCAAAACCTCTTGAAATTCCTCCTTTTAAAATTGATGGAACCAAACTTGTTTTAGGTGAAGAAGGTTCTGAGTATAAAAAAATGATAGCGGAGGCTTAAGATGGCACAAATTAGAAAAGCTGATGGTCTTTTAGATTGGCTTGATCAAAGACTTGCAATACACAAATTACTTGATGTTTTGATGATAAAATATTGGATACCAAAGCAAATTAATTTTCTTTGGGCCATGGGGGTTATTTTAACTACTTTGTTTGCAGTGCTTTTTGTTACAGGGCTTTTGCTTGTGATGTATTATAAGCCTGATACAGCACTTGCTTTTGATAGTGTTAATAAAACTATCATGCAAGAAGTAGATTATGGTTGGCTTTGGCGTCATATGCACGGTGTTGCCGCTTCAATTGTATTTTTAATTATATATATACATATGTTAACAGGAATTTATTATGGTTCTTATAAAAAGGGCCGTGAGATGATTTGGGTTAGCGGTATGCTTTTGTTTGTAGTATTTTCTGCTGAAGCTTTTAGTGGCTATATGCTTCCTTGGGGTCAAATGAGCTATTGGGCAGCTCAAGTTATTACAAATCTTTTTGGTGGTATTCCTTTTATTGGTCCTGAACTTGTGATTTGGATTCGCGGAGATTATGCAGTTTCTGATCCGACTTTAACAAGATTTTTTATGTTGCATGTATGCTTACTTCCTATAGTTATTATAGCTATTATAGTATTTCATTTTTACTCTTTAAGAATTCCTCATGTAAATAATGAAATTTCTGAGGAATTAGATTTTGATTTGGAAGCTGAAAAATACATGGCAGGGGATACAAAAAGTTCTAAAGTCATTCCTTTTTGGCCAGGATTTTTATCTAAAGATTTTATGTATATAAGCTTTTTTATGATTTTCTTTTTTTATTTAGTGTGTTTTAAATTCGATTTTGCAATGGATCCTATTAATTTTGATCCTGCAGATGCACTTAAAACTCCAGCACATATTTATCCTGAGTGGTATTTTTTGTGGAGTTATGAGGTTTTAAGAGGATTTTTCTTTGATATTGCTGGTATTAAAGCTTTTGATATAGGTTTGCTTGCTTTTGGTATTGCCCAGGTGATTTTCTTTTTGCTTCCTTGGCTTGATAGAAGCGATGTTGTAAAACCAGCACATGAAAGACCTTTATTTTTTATTTGGTTTTGGATTTTATTGATTGATTTGATTGTTCTTACAATTTATGGAAAACTTCCTCCAACAGGTGTTAATGCTTGGGTTGGATTTTATGCTTCTGTTGTGTTTTTACTTTTGCTTATTGTAGTTTTACCAATTATTACAATTATGGAAAAAAAAGGAGCTAAATAATGAGAGAATTAAAAATATTTTTAGTAGTAGTTGTTTTTACTGCACTTGTGTATTGGGGCGTAGAGCCTTATGCACACTCGGTAATGAAACCTCATGTTACTCCTGCTAATTTTGATTTTGCTGTTGAAGATACTACTTTTGCAAAAAATACAGTCCAAAATAAGGAATTAGCTTTAAAAGAAGCACAAGCTTTGGGCGATTTAGCAAAAATTAAAAGTGCACAAAAAGAACTTGATGAGGCTAAAGCGAATTTAAATAAAATCGAAGCCCTTTGGGCTGAGGTTGCAAAAATAGATTTTGCTAAAGGCGATGCAAAAAAAGGGAAAGAATTTTTTAATAATAATTGTTTTGCATGTCATGGTATAAAAGAAGATGGAATTATGGCAAATATTACTGATTCTTCTATGGGGGTTGTCCCACCTGATCTTAGTTCAGCAGGCGCTATATTTGATGAGAAGTTTTTAGCTGCTTTGATCATGCATCCTGCACTTGCTTTAAAAGTTGATCATAAATTTGCAGATGCTTTTATCATGACAGCTTATAATAGTGAAACTTCAGGAGACAGCCAAGATCTTGTAAATGAGAATATAGCTAATGTTATTGCTTATCTTAAAGAAGTAAGCCTTCAATTTGAAGCCAATCAGAACTTAGCTATTAAAAAAGAAGTTGAAGTTAAATATGCTAATATGGAAAATAATGATCAAAAATTAGCTTTAATGCAAAAAGATATAGCTTTTGCTAAAAATAAAGCTACTTTTATTGAGGCTTGTGGACGTTGTCATGATATGAAATATGATAATTTCTTTGCTCCATCAAATAAAAATGATTTAAAAGCTTATTTAGGGTCGGTTCCACCTGATCTTTCTATGATGATTAGATCCCGTGGTCAAGAGTATTTACATGATTTTATCAATAATACGCAAAAACTTCTCCCAGGAACTGCTATGCCAAGAGTAGGCTTAAAAGAATCTGCACAAGCTAAAGTTATATCTTATATCGAACAAGTAGGTGATAGTAAAAAAGAAGAAAGAAAAATTCTTGGGCTTTACATTATAGCTTTCTTTGTGATTTTAAGTGTTTTTGCTGTAGCTTGGAAACGTTCTGTTTGGTCTAAATTACATTGATATAACATTTTAATATTACATTTTTACCACTATTTGCCTTTTAGTGGTAAAAAATCCCATTTTTTCTACATTTTTATTAAATTTTAATATTCAAAGAGAGATACTTTACGCTGTAAAATTATTTTTATATATTTAGGAGTATTTTTTATGTTAGAAAAAAAATTAATTAAATTTATTTTAAAAAAATGGAATTATGGAGATTTTAGAATTGTTTTTTGGGATAAAGAAGAAGTTTTTATTGGAAAAAAACCTAGTAAGTTTTCTTTAATTTTTAAAGAAAAAATTCCTTTTTTAAAATTATTTGAGGATACAAGTTTAGTTTTTGCTAAACATTATATGGAAGCTAAACTTGATATAGAAGGTGATTATGATGAAATTGCTAAAGTGTTGTATTATTTTTCTAATCGACGTTTTTTAAAAAATAAAGAACAAGTATTAAGTAAAATCAATCAAAAACAAGAAAGTAAAAATATTAAGAGCCATTATGATATAGGCAATGATTTTTATAAACTTTGGCTTGATGATACGATGAGTTATTCTTGTGCGTATTTTAAAAATTGCAATGATACGCTTTATGAGGCTCAGATTAATAAAATAGAACACACTCTTAAAAAACTTGATTTAAAGCAAAATGAGAAGCTTTTAGATATTGGTTGTGGTTGGGGTTGGCTTTCTATAACAGCGGCACAAAAATATGGAGTTAAAGTTCTAGGGATTACTATTTCGCAAGAACAATGCAAAAAAGCTCAAGAAAGAGTAAAAGAATTAGGACTTGAGGACAAAGTAGAAATAAGGCTTCAAAATTATCAAGATTTAGAATTTGAAAATTATTTTGATAAAGTTGTTTCAGTGGGTATGTTTGAACATGTGGGTAAGGAAAATTTAGGGCTTTATTTTATGAAAGCTAAGCAAGTGTTAAAGCCAGGAGGAACTATGCTTTTACACTCTATTTTAGCTATGTTTGAAGGTCATACTAATGCTTGGATAGATAGGTATATTTTCCCGGGGGGTTATTTACCTTCTTTAAGGGAAGTTGTAAGTACTATGAGCGAGTGGGATTTTCACCTTCTTTTAGCTGAAAGTTTAAGAATTCATTATGCTAAAACTTTGGATTTATGGGAGCAAAACTTCAATCAAGTTTTAGATGAGGTGAGAAAAAACTATGATGAGGAATTTATAAGAATGTGGAATTTGTATTTGCGTTCTTGTGCGTCTGCTTTTCGTATTGGAAGTGTAGATTTGTTCCAATTTTTAATTACTAAAGAAATCAATAACAATTTAAGCCTTACTAAAGAATATATTTATAAGTAAAAACTAAACTTCAATTCGATATAATCACACTTTCATTTCACACGCATCAATCCTTTTAGCTTGTAAAATTAAAGGATGCGGAGGAATAAAGCTAAATTGTTAAGGAGAATTTTATGGTCAGTATGAGAGATTTATTAGAGTGTGGTGTTCATTTTGGGCATCAAACAAGACGTTGGAATCCAAAAATGAAAAAATTTATTTTTGGTGAAAGAAAAGGCATTTATGTAATTGATTTACAAAAAACCTTAAGATATTTTAGATATACATATAATATTGTCCGTGATGCTGCTGCTGAGGGTAAAACCATACTTTTTGTTGGAACTAAAAAGCAAGCAGGAGGAGCGATAAAAGAATATGCTGAAAAATGCGGTATGCCTTATGTCAATCATAGATGGCTTGGTGGTATGATGACAAATTTTGGAACTATACGTCAATCTATTAGAAAATTAGAAGTTATTGAAAAAATGGAAGAAGATGGAAGTATTAAGCTTTTAACTAAGAAAGAAGCTTTAATGCTTACTCGAAAAAAAGAAAAATTATTAGCTTATCTTGGTGGTATCCGTTATATGAAAACACAACCTGATATGATTTTTGTTATTGATACGGTAAAAGAAAAAATTGCTGTTCAAGAAGCTAATAGATTAAAAATCCCTGTAGTAGCACCGCTTGATACTAATTGTGATCCTGATTTGGTAACTTATCCAATTCCAGGAAATGATGATGCCATCCGTTCAGTACAGCTTTTTTGTCAAGAAATGGCTGAGGCTATTAATGAAGGCAAGGCTTTAAGAGAGCAAGATGATCAGCCTGTAGTAAACGAAGAAAAAGAAATCACAGATGAAGAGAAAAAAGAAGTTTTAGATGAAGCTATAGAAGACTTTGATGAGGAGCAAGAATAATGACTGAAATTACTGCTGCTATGGTAAAAGAACTCCGTGAAAGCACGGGAGCGGGAATGATGGATTGTAAAAATGCTTTAAGTGAGACTCAAGGTGATTTTGATAAAGCCGTTCAGCTTTTAAGAGAAAAAGGTTTAGGTAAGGCTGCTAAAAAAGCTGATAGACTTGCGGCTGAAGGTTTGGTGAGTGTAAAGATAAGCGATGATTTTACAAGTGCGACTGTAAGTGAGATTAATTCTGAAACAGACTTTGTGGCTAAAAATGATCAATTTATTGCTTTGACAAAAGATACAACAACTCACATTCAAAACAATGGTTTGCAAACTGTAGAAGAACTTTATTTAAGTACAATTAAAGGCGTACAATTTGAAGAATATTTAAAAAGTCAAATTGCAACTATAGGTGAAAATTTAGTTGTAAGAAGATTTGCTACTTTAAAAGCAGGTGAAAATGGCGTTGTAAATGGCTATATTCATACTAATGGACGTGTAGGAGTTATTATCGGTGCTACTTGTGATAATGCTGAAATGGCTTTAAAATCAAGAGATTTTTTAAAGCAACTTTGCATGCATATTGCTGCAATGAAACCAAGTTATTTGAGTTATGAAGATTTAGATATGGCTTTTATAGAAAATGAATATAAGGCTTTGGTTGCTGAACTTGAAAAAGAAAATGAAGAAAGACGCAGACTTAAAGATCCTAATAAACCTGAACATAAAATTCCTCAATTTGCAAGCCGTAAGCAACTTAATGATGAGATTTTAAAAAAAGCCCAAGATGCTATTAAAGAAGAATTAAAAGCTCAAGGAAAACCTGAAAAAATTTGGGATAATATTATTCCAGGTAAAATGAATAGTTTTATCGCGGAGAATTCGCAGCTTGATAGTAAGCTTACTTTAATGGGTCAATTTTATGTTATGGATGATAAAAAAACCGTAGAACAAGTAATTAGTCAAAAAGAACAAGAATGGGGTGGGAAAATTAAAATCGTTGATTTTATCCGTTTTGAAGTAGGTGAAGGATTAGAAAAGAAAACCGAAGATTTTGCAGCTGAAGTTGCAGCGCAACTTTAAAAACAGTTAAAATGGAACTTTTAAGAGCGGAAAATATTGGGCATAGTTTTGATTATCCGCTCTTTGATAATTTAAATTTACATTTAAATGCGAAAGATTGTGTCGCTATACAAGGCACTAGTGGTTGCGGTAAATCTACTCTTTTACACATACTTTCTTCTTTATTACGTCCAAAAAAAGGTGAGGTTTTTTTTAAAGGTTGCAATCTTTATCAAGTCAGCGATAATGAAAGAATTAAAATTCGTCGTTATGATTTTGGGATTATTTTTCAAACGCATTATTTATTTAAAGGCTTTTCTACTTTGGAGAATGTCGAACTTGCTAGCGTTTTATCAGGAGAAAGTTTGGATGAGGGAATTTTAAAAAATTTAGGCATTGATAAACTTCTAAATCAAAAAATAAGCAAATTAAGCGGAGGACAACAACAACGTGTTAGTATTGCACGTGTACTTTGTAAAAAACCAAAACTTATTTTTGCAGATGAAGCTACGGGAAATTTGGATTTTGAAAACGCACAAAATGTGATAGAACTTTTAATTTCTTATGTTAAAGAAAATAATGCAGCTTTATTTTTTGTTACTCATGATAGTAAGCTTGCAAGTTTTTGTGATAAAACCTATACTATAAACACTCATGGAATTTATTAATTATTTAGGTGATAAAAATGTTGTAACTTTTATGTTGCTTTTTGCTAGAATGAGTGGTCTTATGGTTTTTTTTCCTTTCTTCTCACATAATTCTATTCCTGTGATAATCAAAAGTACTTTAGTTCTTTTTTTAACTATTTATTTATATCCTTTGGCAAAGCTAGAGTCTTTACATTTGGATAGTTTTTTTATTTTACAGCTTATTAGTGAAGTGGTTTTTGGGATGATAGCTGGACTTATGCTACAAATCATTTTTGTTATTCTTATGATGGCGGGTGAGCAAATCGCATTTACTATGGGTTTTACTATAGCAAATGTATTAGATCCAAGTTTAGGTATTGCTATGCCTATTACAGCACAAATTTTAAATTTATTGGCTTTGATATTTTTTCTTGCTTTTGATGGGCATCATTTAATGCTTTTATTTTTAAGCCATTCTTTAGGATACATTAATTTAGGCGGGTTTTATTTGCATGAAAATTTAATGCATTATTTAAATATAGGTATGTTAAATATTTTTATTATAGGTTTTACTATGAGTTTTCCTATACTTGCGATTTCGCTTTTAGCGGACGTTGTTTTTGGAATTTTGATGAAAACTATGCCACAATTTAATCTTTTAGTAATTGGATATCCTGTAAAAATTGCCATAGGTTTTGTAGTTTTGATGGCTATTTTGCTTGTGATGATGCAATATTTTAAGAATTTAATTTTAGAAGTTTTAACACATATGCAAACTCTTTTTTTTTCCTAAGGAAAGGATAAATGAAATTATCGTAAAATGATAATTATTTTTCAAGGATTAAAGTGATGAAAATTTTACTTTTAAATGAAAACCCTGTAGTTTCAAGGCTTGTGAGTTTGAGTGCAAAAAAAATGTCTTGTGATTTTGAAGAGCTTGATGCTTATAATGAAAATTTATCCCATTATGATGTCATTGTTGTAGATAGTGATACTCCTGCACCTTTAAAGATTCTTAAAGAAAAATGTGAAAGATTGATTTTTTTAGCTCCACGTAATCAAGATATAGATCTTGATGTGCAAATTTTGCAAAAACCTTTTTTACCTACAGATTTTTTAAATTTGTTTAATGATCAAGATGTTAAAGAACCTGACTTAGTGCAATCTTTAGTTTTAAATAATGATGAAAATTCTCATATTGATGATGATTTATCAGCTGATTTAAATTTAGATGATACGCTTGATGATGATAGCTTAAATATAAATTCAGACAATGATTTAGAAGACTTAAGTTTAAATGATAAGATTGAAGAAGAAAGTCTTGTTGATGGAGAAAAAACTCAAATACTACAAGATCATCACACAGAAGAAGAACAATCTCAAGATCAAAACAAGCCTAATTTAGAAGAAAAATTACATACTATAGAAAATGAAGAAGAACTTGCAAAAGATCATGAATTAAAAACTCCATTAGATCCTAATTTAGATGAAATTTCTGTTGAAGAACAAGAAAAAGAAATGAGTTTTGACGATATTCCTGAGGATGCTGAATTTTTAGGTCAAGCAAAAGAAGATGAAAATTTACAAGAAACTACAGAGGAATTTGATCCTGTTGTAGAAGAACAGATACAAGAACAAATACAAGATTTTGCTTCTAATTTAAGCACTCAAGATCAAATTAAAGAAGAATTAGCACAGCTTGATGAGCTTGATGATCTTAAAAATGATGATAGTAATAAAGTTTTAGAAGACTTTAAAGACGAGCCGATTTTAAATGAGGAAGAATTGCCAACTCATGATGAGGAACTTGTTGTGCCGCATTTTAATGATTTTGATGCTTTAACAGAAAGTGAGATACAAGAAGCTCTTGGGGAAGAAGTATTGGTAAAAGATGAAAAAACTCATCTTGTAAAATTGAAAAATGATGCCAATGAAGAAATAGTTAATGAGCTTAGTCAGAGTATAGCAGGAGCTATTACTTCAAGTATTAAAGGTGATGCTTTAAAAGCAGCACTTAAGGGCATGAATATGAATATAAATATAAATATTAGTTTTAATGAGGATTGAGAAATTGCAAGGTTTTATTTTGTTGGTTTCAGGTCCTAGTGGATCAGGTAAATCAACTCTTTTAAAAAAACTTTTTGATGAATTTCAAGATGAACTTTATTTTTCTATTTCTTCTACAACGCGTGCACCAAGAGAAGATGAAAAAAATGGAGTTGATTATTATTTTGTTTCCCGCGAAGAATTTCAAAAAGATATAAATAATGATTATTTTTTAGAATGGGCAAAAGTACATGAAAATTTTTATGGTACTTCTTTTAAACATACTAAAAATGCTTTATGTAAAGGAAAAATAGTTGTTTTTGATATAGATGTGCAAGGTTTTAAGATTGTAAAGGAAAAGATGCAAGATAATATCGTGTCTGTCTTTGTGACTACAAAAAATAAAGAAGAATTAAAAAAAAGACTTATTAAGCGAAATACTGATACAATAATACAACTAGAAAAAAGATTACAAAACGCTAGTAATGAGATTAAAGAGCTTTGTGAATATGATTATTTAATTATCAATGATAAAATAGAGCAAAGTTATGAAGCATTGCGAGCGATTTTAATCGCCCATAAATTTAAAACCAAAGGGCAAAATCTAGAGCAAATTCAAAATATTTGGAATGAAGGAGAATAAAATGGGTGGTTGGTCAAGTCCGAGTCATTGGTTGGTTATTTTATTAATTGTCGTATTGCTTTTTGGTGCAAAGAAAATTCCAGAACTTGCTAAAGGCTTAGGTAAGGGTATTAAGACCTTTAAAGATGAGATGAATAATGATGAAATAGCAAAAAATACTCAAAAAATTGAAGAAAAACAAAATGCCAATACTGAGTCAGCAGATGTTAACTTAGATGAAAATAAAAAAGTTTAAGGTTTAATTTTTGAAGAGTATTGTTTTTAATGAAATTAAAAAGATTTTAGAATGTGACTTTGTGCTTGAAAATCCTAAAGATAAAAATTTAGCACATTTTGCTACTCCTTTAGCTTTTTCTTTGGCCAAAGAATTAAAAAAATCTCCTGTACTTATTGCAAATGATTTGGCAAGTAAATTTGCTAATCATGTTTGTTTTGAGAGTGTTCAAGCTGTAAATGGGTATTTGAATTTTAAAATTTCAAAAGCTTTTTTAAATAAATTAGCAACTAAGGCTTTAAAACAGCCTAATGCTTTTACCAAAGGAGAAAAAAAGCAAGAAAGTTTCTTGCTTGAGTATGTGAGTGCAAATCCTACAGGACCCTTGCATATAGGGCATGCAAGGGGTGCTGTTTTTGGAGATACTTTAGCAAGACTTGCAAGACATTTAGGCTATAGATTTGATACGGAATATTATGTTAATGATGCGGGCAATCAGATTTATTTATTAGGCCTTTCTGTTTTGCTTAGTGTTAAGGAAAATATTTTAAAAGAAAAAGTCAATTATCCTGAACAATACTATAAAGGCAGATATATTGTTGATTTAGCTAAGGAGGCTTTTGAGAAATTTGGTGAACAATTTTTTAGCCAAGAGAATATAGCTGCGTTAGCTTCTTGGGCAAAAGACAAGATGCTTTTTTTAATTAAAAAAAATTTAGAACAAGCAAAGATTAAAATCGATACTTATGCTAATGAAAGTTCGTATTATGATGCTTTAAATGCAACTTTAAATTCTTTAAAAGAGCACAAAGGTATTTATGAAAAAGAAGGCAAAATTTGGCTTGCGTCTTCGCAAAAAGGCGATGAAAAGGATCGTGTGATTATCCGCGAGGATGGAAGAGGGACTTATTTAGCAGCTGACATTGTTTATCATAAAGATAAAATGAGTCGTTCTTATGATAAGTGTATTAATATTTGGGGTGCTGATCATCATGGATATATTTTTAGGATAAAAGCAGCAATGGAATTTTTGGGTTTTAATCCTGATAATCTTGAGATTATTTTAGCACAAATGGTTTCTTTGCTTAAGGATGGAGAACCTTATAAAATGAGTAAAAGAGCAGGCAATTTTATTTTGATGAGTGATGTAATAGAAGAAATAGGAAGCGATGCTTTGCGTTATATTTTCTTAAGTAAAAAATGCGATACACATTTAGAATTTGATATAAGCGATTTGCAAAAACAAGATAATTCCAATCCTGTATATTATATTAATTATGCGCATGCTAGAATTCATCAAGTATTTGCCAAAGCGGGTAAAAAGATAGATGATGTTATTGATGCTAATTTACAAAGTTTAAATCAAGATGGGGTTAATTTACTGTTTGAAGCTTTGAATTTAAAAACTATTTTAAATGATGCTTTTGAAGCAAGAGCTTTACAAAAAATTCCTGATTATCTTAAAAATTTAGCTGCAAGTTTTCATAAGTTTTATAATGAAAATAAAGTTATAGGTTCTATTAATGAAAATGATTTGCTTAAACTCTTTGCTTTAATCGCCCTTAGTATTAAAACTGCATTTGCTTTAATGGGTATTGAAGCAAAAGATAAAATGGAGCATTAAATTTCATAAATTTTTACTGTTTTTAATAATGGAGTAAAAATACTGCTATGATTGTAATGACAATGCCTAAAATTCCTATTTTATTTAATTTTTCTTTGTATAAAATCCAGCCTCCAAGGCAAGTCCCTAAGATTCCTATTGCACCCCAGGTTGAATAAGCAATGCTTAAAGGTGCATATTTTAAAGAAAAAGAAAGTAAAAAGAATGCTAATATAGCATGAATGATTGCAGCTACGCCCCAAATTTTGTATTTAAAACCATGAGATTTTTTTAATAATAAATTAGCCACTATATCCAAGAATGCTGATAATATTATAAATATAATATACATTATTCTTTCACCTCACCAATATTTATCATAATAATGCCTATAATAGCAAGGGTGATACCTATGATTTGCATTAAACTTAAGCTTTCTTTAAACACAATAAAGGAGATTAAAAGTATGAAAATAATACCTAGAAGTTCCCAAATGGCATAGGCAATTCCTACTTGAATTTTTTTAATCGCTTTACCCATAAAAAAATAAGAAAAAGCTATAAATAAAGTCATGAAAATATAGCCTAAAATTTGATTTTCTATTTTTAAAAAACTAGTACCTAAAACTTCAAATGCTATAGCAGCAATTAAAAAAAGCCAAGCCATAAAAAGTTCTTTTTTTGCAATATCCAAAAATTCTCCTTAATTAAAATCGCAAAATCATACCATTTAAAGCTTTAATTAGTCTTTTTAGTTTATACTTTATAAATTTAAAATCTTTAAAAGAAAGTGAGAATTTATGGGACGAGCATTTGAGTACCGAAGAGCTTCTAAAGAGGCTAGATGGGATAAAATGAGTAAGCTTTTTCCTAAGCTTGCTAAGGCCATACAAGTAGCTTGCAAAGAAGGTGGGATAGACCCTGATATGAATCCTAAATTAAGAAGTGCTATAGCTACTGCAAAGGCAAATAATATGCCCAAGGACAATATAGAAGCAGCCATAAAACGTGCTAGTGGTAAAGATAATGTTGATATTAAAAACATTTATTATGAAGGTAAGGCACCCCATGGAGCCTTAGTTATAGTTGAGTGTATGACGGATAATTCTACTAGAACTGTGGCTAATGTCAAAGCTATTTTTAGTAAAAATGGGGGAGAGGTTTTGCAAAATGGGTCTTTAGGCTTTATGTTTTCTAAAAAAGCAGTTTTTCATCTTGAGAAATTCGGAGGAGATTTAGAGCAATTGGAGCTTGATTTAATAGATGCTGGTCTTGAAGAATTAGAACAAAATGAAGAGGAATTGGTAATTTTTGGTGATTATACAGCTTTTGGTGAGCTTAGTTGTGCTATAGAAGCTAAAGGCTTAATTCTTAAGAAGGCAGGGCTTGAATACATACCAAATAATCCTGTAAAATTTAGTGAAGAACAGCTTAATGATATAGAAAAACTTCTTGATAAATTAGAAGAAGAAGATGATGTCCAAGCTGTTTATACAAATATAGATTAAGGAGAAAATATGATAAAAACAATAGATACAAGCAAGGTAAATGAGTATAAATTTGCACTTATAAAAACTGAAAAAGGCACGATGAAATTAGAACTTTTAGGCGATGAAGCGCCTCAAACGGTTTGTAATTTTGCAAATTTAGCTAAGGAAGGATTTTATAAAGATTTGACTTTTCATCGTGTGATTCCTAATTTTGTCATACAAGGAGGTTGTCCTCATGGCAATGGTATAGGAGGGCCTGGATATGAGATTGTATGTGAGTGTGATGGACAAAGGCATAAGCATCAACGCGGCACTTTATCTATGGCACATGCAGGACGTGATACAGGGGGATCTCAATTTTTTATTTGTCATAGTGTACAACCTCATTTAGATGGCGTGCATACTGTTTTTGGGCAAATTAGTTTAGACAATAAAGAAAGTTTAGAAGTTTTAGATTCTATACGTCAAGGAGATAAAATCTTAGAAATAACAATTTGTGATAAAATTTAAATTTTTAGAATTTTATCCAATTTGCAATATTTGCAAAGCTTCTTTTTAATTTAAATATTTAAAAATGATTAACGTATAATTTTTTTTTAAACTTTTTTTTCTATAATCATAATTTTATTTTAATAAATATATAAAGTTAGAAGGAGTTACGATTATGAAAACTAAGTTTTCACTTATTTTAAGTGCTTTTCTTGTTTCATCATCACTTTTTGCTAAAAATGCTGATGATGAGATTACTAAGCTTCAAAAGCAGCTTGCACAAATCCAAGCTGAACTTCAAGAAATCAAAAAAGAAAGAGAAGTTCAAGCTAAACAAAATGAAGCCATAAAGGCTGAAATTGCTGATCTTAATAACAGGGCTGATGAAACAGAATTTCAAGCAGCTTTAAGCAAGGTTAAATTCGGTCTTGAGTTTTCAACCGCGGTTTCAAACAATAATTATAAAGTTGATAAACAAGATTATAGCGTTAATAATAAATGGATGAATGAACTTCATTTAAATATGAATGCTGATATTAATGAGAAGACTAAATTTTATGGTCGTTTGTCTATGGCTAAAAATTGGTCTCAAATGGCTTGGTCAGGAACACCTTATGATTTAGATGCAGGTAGGAATACAAAAAGTAGTGGTCCTGCACTTTATGTAGATAGGGCTTATCTTGATTATTATATTACACCTGAGTGGATTGCAACTGTAGGAAGACAGCCAGGTACAGATGGTCCAGGAAGTAATCTTAGAAACAATGCTTTAAGACAATCAACCTATCCTGTATTGACAATCAATGCTTTAGGTGATGCTGCGGTGCTTACTTACAAACCTGAAAGTTTGCAAGATCATAAAGTGGCTATACGTGCAGCTTATGGTAAAACTTATCAATGGGATAAAGATGGCAAGATTAGAGATTGGATGAGTGATCAAAAAGATGCCGATGCTAATCTTTATTATGCTGCAATAGAAGGAGAGCTTCCTATAGAAGGCATGGGAGATAATCTTGTTATTTTTAATATAGCTCATATGACTGATTTTTCATTGCCAATTCCTGGAACTAATAATCCTTTATTCCCTATTGATGATGATGGGGTGGTTAATTTAGGTAATTTCACTTTAGCAAATGCACATTTTGAAAATTATAATGCTTTTGGGACACATTTTAATTGGTTTGTTTCTTTAGGATATTCTAATGGGAATAATAATGAGATAAATCCTATATTAAGTAAAGTTCTTGCAGCAAAAGGCTATGGAGAGGGTAAATTCAATGAAAAAAGCGGCTATGCTATTCATATAGGTGGGCGTTATGATTTTACTAAAGCTTTAAAAGTAGGGTATGAATTTTTCTGGGGAAGCAGATATTGGTACACTATGAGTCGCCCAAGTATCAATGATCCACTAAATATAAGAATGACAAGAGGGACAGCTCATGATTTTTATGCAATTTATCAAGTTGATAGGTATCAATTTTTACGTTTAAGCTATACAAATATCCAAAATATTTGGAGTAATCGTGGTTTGCCATTTGGTGGTGCGAAAAAAGATAAAGCAAGAGCCGATAATATTATGTTGATGTATAATGTAAAATTCTAAGGATCAAAAAATGAGAAAGATACTTTTTGCAAGTTTATTACCTATTATCGTTTTGGCTGATTGTGCGAGTTTAATGACAAAATATGAAGCACCAGAACCTGAATCAAAAACTATGAAACAAGTTGAACGTTGGATTGATAAAAAAGTTAGTGATCCTGCTGATGCAGCACTTTTAAAAGAGTGTATGATAGCTCGTGCAGCGGATAATCCAAATCAGGTTTCAGTTGCAGGTAAATAAAAGCGGTTTTATACCGCTTTTAAGCTCTTATATTTTTTCTTCTAATATGCAAGAAATCATCCATTTTATACTTGAAACTGCCAGTGCTTGGGGGTATTGGGGGGGGGTATTATTATTTTAATGGCTTTAGAAAGCTGTTTTATACCTTTTCCAAGTGAACTTGTGATGATACCTGCGGGATATTTAGCTTATAAAAAAGATTTTAACCTTGTTTTGTGTATACTTAGTGGGACTTTAGGTTCGGTTTTGGGAGCTTTGATAAATTATTATCTTTGCTTTTTTTGGGGTAGGAGTTTTGTTTTAAAATGGGGTAAATATTTTGGCATCACTCAGCTACGATTTGAACAATTTGAAATGTTTTTTAATAAGCATGGGGAAAATTTCTACTTTTATTTGCCGTCTTTTACCAGGAATCCGTCAATATATTTCAATGCCAGCGGGTTTGAGTAAAATGAAGCTTGTAAATTTTATATTTTTTACAGCATTAGGCAGTTTAATTTGGGTGGGTATACTTGTACTTTTAGGCTATTATATAGGACAAAATGAAGAGTTGATTAAGGCTTGCTTAAGTCAAATTTTTATTATTGTTATTATTTTTGTAATCTTTGCAATTTTAATTTATATAAAGATAAAAAAGTTTTTTTATAAAATTTGATTGATTTAAATTGTATTATTTGTTTTGATATCTTTTATTTTAAAATTTGTTATAATTATGGCAAATTCAATGAAAGATCATAAAATGCAAAAACCTGATATACAAAGATTGACTGATTTTTTGATTAAATATACTAAAACCTTATTGAGTGCTGGAACTTATACAGCTAGGGTTGCAAAATGTGTAAGTCGTATAGCCAAGGTTTATGGCTATGAGATAAATATCAATTTCTTTTTTCATTATATGACTTTAAATGTTGTTGATAAGCAAGATAATTCTATTCAAAGAACTTATATTATACCCAACCATCATGCTTATGTTAATTTTAGGCTTATTTTTGATTTAAGTGCTTTAAGTTGAGCTATATATGATCATAAATATGAATTTGAGAAAGCTAAAATAGTCTTTGAGAAAATTTCTGAACAAAAAAAGCATTCTTACTTACTTAATCTTTTGTTTGTTTCTATGGCAAACTCTGCTTTTGCAGGCTTTTTGGAGGAGATTTTGGTGCAGGAGTTTTGGTTTTTTTCGTTACTTTAATAGGATTGATTTTAAGATTTGTATTGACAAAAGCTAAGATAGATTTAAGAATTTAATACATTCTTTGTTCTTTTGCTTCTTCTTGGCTTGTGTTTTTTGGGCTTGATATGGAATATACTAGTACTTCTGACGTGGCTTTGGGTTCTAGTATTTTATATCTTATACCAGGGGTATTTTTTATTAATTCTATTATTGATATATTAAAGATCATATTTTAATGGGTTTGAGTCGTATTATTAGTGTGGCTATTCTTGTTTGTTGTATAGCACTTGGAATTTATATGACTCTTAGTATTTCTAATTTTGAGATTTTACAATGATGGAAGTTGTTTTAAAAGATATGTTTTTTGCGGCTGTGGCGGGATTTGGTTTTTCTTATGCTTGCAATCCTCCTTAAAAACACTTATTTTGTCTGCATTTTTAGCAGCTATTGCTCATGGATTGCGTTTTGTTTTAATAGAATATTTTTATTTTCAAACTTTGGCTATTGCTGCTTTTGTGGCTTCTTTTTATATTGGTTGTTTAGGGATTGGCTTGGCAAAAATTATTAAAATTCCAGCTGAAATTATTGTTTTTCCTGTACTCATTCCTATGATACCAGGAATTTATGCTTATAAGGCGATTTTATATTTGATTTCTTTCATACGGAGTGATGATTTAAAAGCTAAGTCTGAGTTTTTGGTGCAATTTTTTGATTATTTTTTTACTACACTTTCTATTACTTTAGCTTTGGCTATAGGAGTGAGTGTTACTTTGCTGATCTTTTTTGAACAAAATTCTATGATGAGTAGGCATACAAAAAAACATTAAAATTTATTATTAAATTGTTTAATATTTATTTTTATAATTTCATATAAAAATAAAGAGGTGTTTAATGCTATGTCCAGTTTGTAATATAGATTTAATGATGAGTGAAAGAAATGGGGTTGAGATTGATTATTGTCCAAAATGTCGTGGTGTATGGCTTGATCGTGGAGAACTTGATAAGATTATAGAGCGTAATAAAGATTTTAATTTTTCTTCAAAACAAGAGTCAAAAGCTAGAGATTTTACTGATTATGAACACAAAAATTATTATAAAAAGAAAAAGAAAGAAAGTTGGCTAGGAGAACTTTTTGATTTTTAATTTTTAAAAAAGTAAATAATTTATATGCTTTTTAGCTTAATATCTTAAAATATCAAGCAAAAAGGATATAAAATGTATCAATTTTTATCGCACCAGCCTTTAAGCAATAAAGCTTCTCATTATAAACACACAGAATGCAAGCATCATCATTCTCATACCGATGCTAGAAGTGTAGATAAAAAGATTTTGAAAATTTCTCTTTTGATAACTTTTTCAATGATGCTAGTACAATTTGTTTACTCTATCTTTTCTAATTCTTTAGCGCTTTTAAGCGATACTTTGCACATGTTTTCAGATGTATTTGCCTTAGCACTTAGTTTTTTAGCTATTTTAGCTGTGGAAAAATGGCAAGATCATCAAAAAACTTTTGGTTATTTTCGTCTTGAAGTTTTAGTGGCTTTTATTAATGCTTTAACTATTATTTTATCAGCTTTATTTATCATTTATGAGGCTATAGAAAAATTCATTTATCCTAAAGAAATAGATGCTAAAACTATGATTATAGTAGCTATTTTGGGTTTTATTGTAAATGGTATTAATGCTTGGATGATGTTTAAAGGTGCGAATTTAGAAAATGTGAATATGAAATCAGCCTTTTTGCATATGATGAGTGATTTGCTTGGATCTTTGGTTGTGATTATAGGTGGGATAATAGTTTATTTTAGTGGTATTGTTTATATTGATACGATTTTAGCTATTATTTTATCGCTTTTACTTTTAAGATGGGCTATTATTTTACTTAAGCAAAGCACTAATGTTTTGCTTGAAAGTTCTCCTGTGGATGTAGAAAAAGTCAGGCAAGTTTTGCTTTTAAATCCCAATGTGGATGAGGTGGTGGATTTGCATATCACTCAAATTACAAATAAAATGTTGGTTGCTTGTATGCATCTAAAGGTCAAACTTGAAGATCTTAAAGAATTTGAAAAATTATCTCAGGATTTATCATATAAGCTTTTGCATGAATTTGAAATTGGACATATTACTATACAACCTATAAGGAGTGAAAATGAAATTTAGAGTTAAAAATGTAAATTGTGCAAGTTGTGTGAATTTGATTAAAAATTCTCTCGAAGAGGAATTTGGAAATATAGAAGTGGATTTAGAGTCTAAGATTTTAACACTTGATTTAAAAGAAGATCAAATGCGTGATTTTTCAAAAGAATTTCAAGATTTGGGATTTGAGATTGTAGAGCGTTTGTGATGGAAGAATTACGTCTTAAAATAGGGAAAATGACTTGTGTGAATTGCTCTAATGCTATAGAAAGAGCATGTAAAAAACTTGATGGTGTTGAAGATGCTAGTGTTTCTTATGTCAATTCTAGTGGTGTTTTTTTGCTTAAAGATATGCAAAAACGTAAAGACATTATAGCAAAGATCGAAAATTTAGGTTTTGAAATCCTAGAGGATGAACAAAGTTTGATTGAATATAAGATAAAAAAGCACTTACAATTAAGGAAAAATTTGCTTTTAAGTGTAGTTTTAGGTACTATAATCATGTATTTTGAAATGTTTGTAAAAAATTCTTTTTCGCAAAATATCCAAATGCTTTTGAGTGTTTTTGGGATATTTTATTGTGGTAGGGATTTTTTCTTTCATGCTTTTTTAGGGATTAAAAATAAACATTTAGATATGAATACCTTGGTAGCTTTAGGAACTTTGAGTGCTTTTGTGTATTCTTTTTTGGTGTATTTAGGAATTTTTAATGCAAAGGATCTTTATTTTAGTGGTGCGATGATGATTATTATCTTTGTGCTTTTGGGAAGATATTTTGAGAGTAAGGCAAAATTAAAAGCACAAAAATATCAAGACGCGCTTGAGAAAATCGATACAAAAAAAGCAAGAATTTTGCTTGAAAATGAAGAGATTAAAGAAATTCCAAGTTCTTTTGTTAAAAGTTCGGATGTGCTTTTGGTTAAAGAAGGGGAGAGTATTATTGTAGATGGTTTGGTGCTTAAAGGCAGTGCAGAGCTTGATATGAGTTTTTTAAATGGAGAGTTTTTGCCTGTTTTAAAGCAAGAAGGCGATGAGGTTCAAGCAGGTTCTATTGTTTTAAATGGTGCTTTAAAGATTAAGGCGAGTAAAAAAGCTATGGATAGCACCTTGGAACAGATTAAAAATTTGGTTTTTCAAGCAAGCAAGATGAAAAGCCCCTTAGCTGATTTAGCCGATCAAATTTCAAAATATTTTGTCGCAAGTATTATTGTTTTTGCTTTTTTGGTTTTTATTTTTTGGTTTATAAAAGCAGATCTTAATGCTTCTTTTTTGCATGCTTGTGCTGTGCTTTTAATTTCTTGTCCTTGCGCTTTAGGTCTTGCAACCCCTCTTGCTTTAGTAGTGGCAAGCTCAAGTGCAGCAAGAAACTTTGTGCTTGTTAAAAATCTTTCTGCTTTAGAAAGATTGGCTTTGATAAAATGCGTTGTTTTTGATAAAACAGGTACATTGACCAAAGCAAAATTAAGCATTTTAAAGCATAATCTCACCAAAGATGATTTTGATAAATTATGCCAAATTGAAAGCTTAAGTTCTCATCCTATAGCTCAAGCTTTACACCAAAATAAAGCCTTTAAGTTAGAAGGAGAGGGCAGGGTGATTGTGGGTTGTGGTATAAAGTATAAAGAAAATAATGATGCGTATTGGGTGGGAAATGCACAGTTTTTGCATGAAAATGCTATTAAAACACAAGAAACAGATGCTTTTTTTGATTCTTTGAAAAAATACGAGGGTATTAGGGTATATTTTGCTAAAAATAAAGAATGCCTAGGGGGAGTTTTATTAAATAGTACTTTTAAAAAGGGTGCAAAAGAACTTATTTGCAAACTAAAAGATGAAAAACTTAAAACCTTTATTTTAAGCGGTGATCATGAAAAAAATGTAGAAAAGATAGCTCAAAAACTTCAAGTTGATGGTTTTTATTCTCAGGTTAAAAGTGAAGATAAATTACAAAGGATTAAATCTTATCAAAATGCCCTTTTTGTTGGTGATGGCATTAATGATGCTGCAGCTTTAGGTGCAGCCTTTGTAAGTATGAGTTTTTCAAAAGCTAATGAGCTTGCTAAAAAAACAGGAGATTTTATACTTTTAAAAGAAGATTTAAAAACTATTTTTTTTTGTTTTAAACTCGCTAAAAAAACAAGACAAATCATTAAAATGAATCTTTTTTGGGCTTTTGCTTATAATACGCTTTGTATTCCTATCGCAGCAGGTTTTGTTCCTTTTATAAGCTTAAGTCCTCCTGTGGCAGCTCTTGCAATGGGTCTTAGTTCTTTTAGCGTGGTATTAAATTCTTTAAGACTTAAAAGGGTGTAGATAAGGCTTTTAAATATCAAGCCTTAAGTCCTACACCTATGGCAAAGGCATCTGGGTTTAAAACCACTAAGGTGCTTTCGGTTAATAAACGCTTAGCCTGTCCTGTTGAAGTAATAGGGAGATCTTTAATATCTGTTGGGATAAAAAGCCCATGCTTCATAAATTCAAAATCACCCGCAATTAATACATCGCCTAAACCATATTCTGCACTTAAAAATCTGTGAAGGTGAAAATTAACTGTGCCAAAATCAGTATCAAGACTGATTATGCTTAAAGCAAATTTTTTCTCATTTGAAATAATTCTAGTAGCTATTTTATTAATAGTTCTTTTAAGCTTAGCACCTACAAACACATCTTTTGGAGTAGTCCCATTATCCCATATTGTTTGCAAGATATCATTAAGCTTATCTTCAGTTAACTCAGTAGCAGTGCCACTCCAATCTTTAGAACTATCAAAGGCTAAGACATTGCCTTTTTTGCCGTGAGTAAAAGAAGATTGTCCTTTTGCAATGTAATAAAATAAACCCGCCATTTCACCCGGGGTTGATTCTTGTGTATTTACATATTCTTTAAAAACCGATTTTTTAACATCAGAGTCTCTACCCAAACCTAGCAAAGCTATTCTATATCCATTTGGTGCTCTTTGGTACATTTAGCGACTTGATATTCCATCTCCTTACCGCCGTATTGTTTTTAGCTTTGATAATTTTCTCGCTAATAATAATTTCAGTGATAAAGGTTTGAATGGAATTTTACAAATTTTGTGACGTATTTCGGGCATACTCAAATCTGCTAATTCCTTTGTGAGCATTATGAGAAGGCTTTATAAATTCATCAGTTCTCCAAGTATGAATTATAGGACTTTCGATTTTCATAGCTTTGATCAAACTTAAAATAGGTGTTTGCTCTTGACTTGTTATATTGTTCATTATGATTTCCTTATTTTTTTTAAAAATTATTAAAAGCATTAATATTTTTAAGTTTTATATACTTAAAAATATATTTAATTTTACTTTAAGCAAAATATTTTATAATTAGAATTCCTTTCATAGTTTGATGTTATGTAATTTAAATTATATTTTTTATCATTATAACGCCTTGTATTACAATGCAAGGCGTATTTTAAAAACTATTATTCTTCAAACCTTTTAATATAATCTTTTAACTATATCAAAAAGAAAGAATTCTTTGATTATAAAATTTTTAAAATTGTATTAAAATATAATTTTAAAGTTGCTTATATAATAAAGCTTTTTATAAGAATTAATCTTGAATTTGAGGTTCTCCAAAGCAATCTTTTAAAGCTTCTTTAAGATCTTCTTGAGGATCGAATTTTTTAGAACCTTCTTTGAGTATGCTGATGGAAGATTGAATGTCTATTTTTTTATTTTCATTCTTTTGTGGTTCTTGAGTTAAAGATTGGAGTTTTTCTTCCTCTATAGTTGGGGTTTTTTGCACTTGAATAGTGGCATTTTGTCCAAATTTTGTTTTAAAAAGTTCTTGTATGAGTTTAAAGCCTTTATTAAGTGTATCACGGTGGTGTCCTTGAGCGTTTGAGCTAATGGTTAAAATATTGTTTTCAAAATTGATAAATTGCGTATTTTGTTTAAAACATTCTCCTAGATTAAAATCCCTATCGTAGATACTTTCAAGTAAAATTTCATAGGTGTTTTTTTCTGTTTTTTCTTCAAAAGCAGGGGTGTTGGAATTAAAATGAATTGTTTGAGGTGTAGGGGCGGGTAAACTTTCTTGTTTGATTTCTTGAATTTGTTCATCAATTTCTTTTAAATGGCTAGCTTCTATCATCATAAAGGCCATAACGCAAAGTGTAAAACCATCATCATCACAAAGCATGTTTTTTGATCTTGATAAAATGCGGAAAAATCTCTCATAGGTTAAAGTTGAAAATTCCATACTTTTTGCAAAAAAGCTTTCTTTTAAATAAAAAAGCATTTCATCAATGACACTTGAGGCTTCATAGTCTTGTAATTGTTCTAAATATTCAAAAACTTTTTCTTTATTTTTTGTTAAAATGGCTTGATAAAAGGCTTTAATTTTTTCAGGATTTAAAAATCCTAGCATGTCTGTGATTTTGGCTGTGGTGATTTCATTTTGGCAAAAAATAATTGCTTGATCAAGTAAAGTTAAAGTATCTCTTAAAGATCCATTGCCACTTCTTGCTATGAATTTTAAAGCTTCTTCTTCAAAGTCAACGTTTTCTTTGACGAGAATTGTCTTTAAGTGATTTAAAATTTCACTTTGTGGAATTTGTTTGAAACGAAAATGTTGAGTTCTTGAAAGCACAGTTGCGGGTAGTTTTAAAGGATCTGTGGTGGCGAGTATAAATTTCACATAGCTTGGAGGTTCTTCTAAGGTTTTTAAAAGTGCATTGGCAGCTTGAGGGGTAAGCATATGCACTTCATCGATAATAAAAATTTTAAATCTTGCCATAGAAGGAGAATATTTGGTTTGTTCGATCAAAGTTTGTATGTCTTCAAGTCCACGATTGCTAGCTGCATCCATTTCTATGATATCTATATGTTTGCCTTCAAGTGCTGCAAGACATTGTTTGCATATCCCACAAGGAGTGTCGCTTGGACCTTTATCGCAAACTAAAGCACGAGAAAAGATTCTAGCACTAGAGGTTTTTCCACTACCTCTAAGACCTGAAAAAAGATAAGCATGGGCTAAGCGATTGTGATTGAGTGCGTATTTTAAACTTGTGCTAAGAGTTTTTTGCCCTATAAGTTCATCAAAGGTTTTAGGTCGGTATTTAATCGCTAAGGCTTGAAGCATTTTTACTCATTCATAATGGATAAAAGTTCTATATTATCTTTGGTTTTGAGCATTTTAGAATATAAAAATTTTAAGGCTTCTACATCATCCATTTGAGAAATGGCTGATCGAATAGCCCAAATTTTTTGTAAGGTTGCTTCACCTTGAAGCAATTCTTCTTTTCTTGTTCCTGATTTGATGATGTTGATTGCAGGATAGATTCTTCTATCAGAAATATTTCTATCAAGGATTATTTCACTATTTCCTGTACCTTTAAATTCTTCAAAAATAACATCATCCATTCTTGATCCTGTATCGATTAATGCGGTTGCAACTATGGTTAAAGATCCGCCATTTTCGATATTTCTAGCAGCACCAAAAAAGCGTTTAGGCTTGTGCAAAGCATTTGCATCAACTCCTCCGCTTAGTACTTTGCCACTGCTTGGAGTAGCGGTATTATAAGCTCTTGCTAATCTTGTAATACTATCAAGCAAAATGATTACATCCTTGCCCATTTCTACCATTCTTTTAGCCTTTTCTATGACAAGTTCAGCCACGCGAACATGATTATAAGCAGGTAGATCAAAAGTCGAGCTAAAAACTTCGCCTTTAACGCATCTTTGCATATCTGTAACTTCTTCAGGTCTTTCATCGACTAAAAGTACGATTAAATGCATTTGAGGATGGTTTTTTGCAATAGCGGTTGCAAGCTCTTTCATGAGTTCTGTTTTTCCAGTACGAGGGGGTGCGACTATGAGTCCGCGTTGTCCTTTGCCTATAGGGGTGAAAAGATCTAAAACGCGTCCTGTAAGTTTGTTTGCATCATATTCTAGTTTGATTTTTTCTGTTGGAAAAATAGGAGTGAGATTATCAAATAAAGGCCTTTCTTTAGCTTCTTGCAAAGGAAGATAATTGATCGCTTCGATTTTTAAAAGGGCATAGTATTTTTCTTGATCTTTGGGTTCTCTTACTTGTCCTGTGACTATATCTCCTACACGTAAAGCAAATTTGCGAATTTGAGAATTAGAAACATAAGCGTCATTAACGCTATCACTAAGGTTTGAGTCCATGCCTCTTAAAAAACCATAGCCTTCTTGAGAAATTTCTAAAATTCCTGTAAACAGTATAAAACCACCTTTTTTAGTTTGTGCTTTTAAAATTTCAAATATCAACTCTTGGCGGCGGAATTCGCGTGGATTTTCAATTTCGCACTCATTGGCAATTTTAACTAGATTTTCTAAGTCTAGTAGTTTTAATTCTTCGATTTTATAGCCTTCCACTGGAGTGTGGGTTCTTTGATGTTGTTTTTTTTCTTTTTCCATAAGTCCTCGTAAGATTTGGCAGAATATTTTTTGAACATGTGATTTTAGTAAAAAAATGTACTTTTTGTCAAATTTTGGTTTATAATTACAAAAAAATTTTAAAGAATGATTATGAGATGTGAGCATTGCAGACTTGATTATAAACAATCTCAGATGATGGTGTATAAAGATAAATTTTTTTGTTGTAAAGGCTGTCAAAGTGTCTGGGAAATTTTACATGAAAATAAATTGGATGAATTTTATGAAAAACTTGGAAATCAGACTTTAAAGCCTGTGAATTTTCAAAATGATATGAAAAATTATGATGAATTTATTACTAAGACAAAAGAGGATTTTAGCGAAATTTATCTTATGATCCATGGCATAGAATGCACTGCTTGCATTTGGCTTAATGAGAAGATTTTAACGCGACAAGAAGGGATTTTAGAGCTTGATATGAATCATTTAAGTCATAAAATGCGCATTGTTTTTGATGAAAAAAGCATTTCTTTGGTGCAAATTTTAAGACTCATTGAAAGTATAGGTTATAAAGCAAGTGCTTATGATCCTACTAAGACTTCTAAAAAGGCGGATTTATTAAAAAGAAAATTTTATTCCCAGCTTGTAGTAGCTGTTGCTTGCGTGATGAATATCATGTGGATTGCTGTAGCAAAGTATGCAGGATTGTTTACAGGTATGGATAAAGATATTAAAGATATTTTAAATTTTGCAGAATTTATTCTTTGTTCTCCAGTACTTTTTTATACAGGATCTCATTTTTATAAAAGTGCTTTTAAAAGTCTTAAAATGCGTACTTTGAGTATGGATGTATTGGTGATTAGTGGGGCAAGCTTGGCTTATGTTTATTCTTTATGGGCAATGTTTTTTAGAATAGGTGAGGTGTATTTTGACTCTGTGGCTATGATAGTTTGCTTTGTGTTTATAGGCAAATATCTTGAAATGTTTAGTAAAAAACGTGCTTTAGATACTATAGATGGTTTAAATGATTTTTTACAAAATGAAGTTTTGGTTTTTAATGGTGAGGAATTTAAACTTAAAGAAGTGCAAAAGGTGTGTATAGGCGATACGATTTTATTAAAAACAGGTGATAAAGTTTTAATTGATGGTATTTGTACAAGTGGAGAAATTAGCATGGATACCTCTTCTTTAAACGGAGAAAATATCCCAAAGCTTGTACAAAAAAATGATGCAATTTTTTCAGCGTGTATAGTGCTTGATGGAAGTGCGCAATATAAGGCGACAAAACTTTATAAAGATTCTAAATTAAGTAAGATTATCCAACTTTTAGAATTTGCTAATTCTAAAAAAGCAAAGCTTGAAAGTTTGGTAAATAATCTTTTGGTTTATTTTTCAAGAACAGTTTTATTTTTGGCTTTGCTTTGCTTTGCTTTTGCTTGGTTTTATCGAGGGCTTGATTTTGAAAATTCCTTGGTTAATGCGATTTCGGTGTTGATTATTGCTTGTCCTTGTGCTTTGGCTTTGGCAACACCTGTTAGTAATCTTGTGGCTTTAGGAAGGGCTTTGAAAAAACATATTTTATTTAAAAGCGCTAGTGTTATAGAAGATCTTAGTAAGTGTAATTGTGTGGTGTTTGACAAAACAGGTATTTTAACTAAAATTCAATTAGAACTTAAAGAAGTTTTTTTAGATAAGCAAATTGATTTGGATGAATTTTATAATTTTATCAAGCTTTCTAAGCATCCTATCTCTCAAAATATTGCTTCGTATTTGAAAAAAAAAGGAGCTAAAGATTTGAATTTGAATTTTGAAAAACTTGTAAATGTTCAAGCTAAAGGTTTAAGTGCTTTTTTAGAGGGAAAGTCGTTTTTGGGTGGGAGTTGTAGATTTTTACAAGAAAGAGATATTTTGGTTAAGGATTCTGAAAATACGCATTTTGTTTTTGCTAAAGAAGGAAAAGTTTTAGCCTTTTTTGAATTTAATAGTATTTTAAGAGAGGGGGCTAAAGAACTTATTGATTATTTAAAAAAAGAAAAAAAAGAACTTATGATACTTAGCGGTGATCATCAAAAAGCTGTAGAAAAAGTCGCTAAAGAGTTGCAAATTCAAAATTTCAAAGCTTCTTGTTTGCCTGAAGATAAAATGAAAACCATTGAAAATTTAAGTAAAAAATATAAGGTTTTATTTGTAGGTGATGGGGTAAATGATGCTTTGGCATTAAAATACGCTACTGTTTCTATGACTTTAAGAGAAGGTAGTGATTTGGCTATAGAAAGCAGTGATATTTTACTTTTAAAAAATGATTTATTTTCTTTGAAAAAGGCGATTAAATTATCTAAAAATACTTTTAAGGTGATTAAGCAAAATCTTGCTTTTTCTTTAGTTTATAATGCTTGTACTATACCTTTGGCTTTTTTTGGTATGATAAATCCTTTATTTGCTGCTGTTTCTATGTCTTTTAGTAGTATAATAGTTATTTTAAATGCTTTAAGGATTAAAGAATGAATAATGTAATTATGATGATGATAGGGGTTTCAATTCTTATATTTTTTATTGTTTTAGCGGCTTTGCTTTGGGGGATTAAAAGCAAGCAATTTGACGATGATTATAAATTTACAACTTTAAATGACGATGAAGACGCCTTGCATGATGCTATAATGCTTGAAAAACGCAAAAAAGATCTTTTAGATAAGCAGAGGCTTTCTTAAGAAAGCCTAAAATTATTTTAAAGTTTCGATGTATTGTGCAATGGCTTGTAAATCAGCTTCACTTAAAGAAGCCAATTGGGTTTTCATAATGATGCCTTGACCGAATTTATTTCTTGTTCCTGCTTTGTATTCTTTAAGTGCTTGAGTGATTTCTTCTGAGCTTAAAGTATTAAGTGCAGGGACTTTGTTTAGATAAACTTTATCAGCTTTGGCACCATGGCATACAGCACACTTTTTAAATAGTGTAGCTCCATCCGCACCAAAAGCTGAAACGCCAAGACATGCTAAAGCAGAAACTGCTAATAATTTTCTCATTATTTTCTCCTTATGAAAATTTTAGATTACTCAGATATTATATAGCTTTATTTTTATAAAATTCTTAAGAATTAAAAGATGATATTTATTTTCTTTTTAAAAAGCTATATTATAATATTTCTTATGAAAACAAAAGCATTATTTTTGGATAGAGATGGTATTATAAATATAGATAAAAAATATGTTTATAAGATAGAAGATTTTGAATTTTGTGATGGAATTTTCGAACTTTGTAGGTATTTTTTAGATAAAGATTATTTACTATTTGTAGTAACAAATCAATCAGGTATTGCAAGAGGGTATTATAAGCAAAGTGATTTTTTTGCACTGTGTGATTTTATGTTGAAAGAATTTCAAGAACATAATGTTAAAATAACAAAAATTTATCATTGCCCGCATTTAGAAGGCTGTGAGTGTCGCAAACCTAAAGCTGGAATGTTTTTAAAAGCTAGGGATGAATTTAGAATTGATATGCAAAATTCTGTTTTCATAGGGGATAATTTAAGTGACATGCAAGCAGGAAAAAATGCACAAATAAAGACTTTGTTTTTAGTTAATAAAGAAAAACAAGAGGCTAGTTTTTTTAAGCAATTTAATGATTTAAAAGCAATTTTGAATTTTTTAAAAGAGAAGGAAGATAAATGAAAATAGCAATCACAGGTGGTGCAGGATTTATAGGATCGCAACTTGCTTTGCATTTACAAGATGAACATGAAATTTTAATTATAGATAAAATGCGTAGTAGTGCGGTTTTTGAAAATGGAAATTTGCAAAGTTTTGGACATTTTAAAAATTTGCTTGAATTTGATGGAGAGCTTTTTGTAGGTGATATTAATGATGAGAAAGTTTTTGAAAAAATAGAGGCTTTTAAACCTGAAGTGATCTTTCATCAAGCGGCCATTTCAGATACTACAGTTTTTGATCAAACTAAGGTTTTGCAAACAAATCTTAATACTTTTAAAGATTTTATAGAACTTAGTATAAAGCTTCATGCAAAATTAGTTTATGCAAGTTCAGCTTCTGTTTATGGTGATGCTATAAGTCCTCAAACTGTAGGAAAAGATGAAGAACCTAAAAATCCTTATGCTTTTTCTAAGCTTATGATGGATAAATTAGCCAAAAAATATTATGATAAAGCTCATTTAGTAGGACTTAGGTACTTTAATGTTTATGGTAAAGGGGAGTTTTATAAAAACAAAACTGCTTCTATGGTTTTGCAATTTGCCCATCAAATTTTAGCGGGAAAAAATCCGCGTTTGTTTGAAGGGAGTGATAAAATTTATAGAGATTTTACTTATATTAAAGACGTTATTAATGCTAATTTAATAGCTCTTGAGTCAAAATGTGGGGTTTATAATGTAGGAAGTGGTAAGGCAAGAACCTTCCAGGATATAGTAGATATTTTACAAAAAGAGCTTAATACTCATTTATCTTGTGAATATATCCTTAATCCTTATGTTAAATCTTATCAATTTCATACTCAGGCTAAACTTGATCAAACTTGGGCTTATAAGCCTCAATTTGGTCTTGAAGAAGGGATAAAAGATTATCTAGTAGAGATAAGAAGGCTTTTTGAAAAGGAAGTAAATGCTTGATTTTTTAAGTAAGCAAAAACCTAAAATTTTGGTTGTAGGGGATTTTATGGTGGATAATTACATTTGGTGTGATTGTTCACGTGTAAGTCCTGAAGCTCCTGTTTTGGTGGCAAAAACTTTAAAAAAAGACAAAAGACTTGGTGGCGCTGCAAATGTTTATGTCAATTTAAAAAGTCTTGGAGCTGAGGTTTTTTCACTAGGAGTTGTAGGAGATGATGAGGGAGGGAATTTTTTAAAAAAGAATTTAAAAGGAGAGTTTTTGACTCAAAAAGGACGTAAAACCCCTTTTAAAAACCGTATTATGGCACATAATCAGCAAGTTTTAAGGCTTGATGAAGAAGATGTAAGTGTGATTTTGCTTGAAGATGAGCTTATAGCTTTGTTTAATAAAAAAATTAAAGATTTTACAGCTGTAGTTTTAAGCGATTATGCTAAGGGCGTTTTAACGCCCAAGGTCTGTCAGGCTATGATAGAGAAGTCAAATGCTTTAAATATCCCTATTTTAGTCGATCCTAAAGGCAATGATTTTACTAAATATAGTGGTGCGACTTTACTTACACCTAATAAAAAAGAAGCTTTGCAAGTTTTGAAATTTGATAATTTAGAGGGCGAGAATTTAGCAAAAGGTATTAAAAAATTAAAAGATAATTTTTCTTTGCGTTATTCTATTATCACGCTTTCAGAAGCTGGTATCGCCTTTTTTGATGAGAGTTTGCATATAGTTCCTGCTAAGGCTTTAGAAGTTTACGATGTAACAGGTGCAGGCGATAGTGTGATTGCTGTTTTAGCTTTTTGTTTAGCTAGTGGGATTGAAATCTTAAAAGCTTGCGAGATTGCAAATGAAGCTGCTGCAGTGGTGGTGAGTAAAATAGGTAGCGTGAGTGTCAGTTTTGATGAAATTCAGAGTTTTAAACAAATGAATTTTGAAAAAAAGATTAAAACTAAAGAAGAGCTTTTAAAGATTTTAAAACAAAGCAATAAAAAGGTTGTTTTTACAAATGGCTGTTTTGATATAGTGCATTTTGGGCATATTAAATATCTTGAAAAAGCTAAGAGACTTGGAGATCTTTTAGTAGTAGGTTTAAATTCAGATGCAAGTGTAAAAAGATTAAAGGGCCATAAACGTCCTATTAATGCACAGTTTCAAAGGGCTTGTATGCTAGGGGCTTTTTATTTTGTGGATTTTGTTGTGATTTTTGATGAGGATACGCCTTTAGAACTTATAAGTTTTTTAAAACCTGATATTTTGGTTAAAGGTGCTGATTATAAAGACAAGCTTATAGTAGGTGCTGATTTGGTTTCAAGAGTTGAGTTGATAGACTTTGAAGAGGGTTTTAGTACAAGCAATATTATAGAAAAAATAAAGGATAAATAATGATAGATTTAGTAGAAAAAGAATGGCAAGAACATAAGAAAATTTTAGAAGCAAGTGAAATTTTAAAAGGACAAATTGCAAAAGTAGGGGAGCTTTTGTGTGAGAATTTAGAAAAAGACAGAAATATTTTAATTTGTGGTAATGGCGGTAGTGCGGCTGATTCTCAGCATTTTGCAACCGAGTTGAGTGGACGTTATAAAAAAGAGCGTAGGGCTTTAGCAGGGATTGCTTTAACGACTGATACTTCAGCTTTGACTGCTATAGGAAATGATTATGGCTTTGAGTTTGTTTTTTCAAGGCAAATTGAAGCTTTAGCAAGGGAAAATGATGTTTTAATCGGTATTTCAACTAGTGGAAAAAGTCCTAATGTTTTAGAGGCTTTTAAAAAAGCTAAGGAATTAAATATGCTTTGCATAGGGCTTAGCGGGAAAGGTGGAGGATTGATGAACAAGCTTTGCGATTATAATCTTGTTGTGCCTAGTGATGATACGGCTAGAATTCAAGAAATGCATATTTTAATCTTGCATACTCTTTGTCAAATGGTAGATGAAAGATTTTAGAAATATTTTAAAATAAAAAGTATTTTAAGAATGAAATAGTGATTAATTACTCAATATTTTTAAATTTTTTGAGTTTTATCACTATTTATGTTTTAGTTTGTCTTGATTTGAGAATTTCTTCAGCTTTTTTTAAATCATTAAGATTGTCTATGTCTAAACTTGCAATTTCATCCATTAAAAAATGCTTTGTGTTTTTTTGTAAAAAGCTGGGTTTTTTTAAAAATTTTTTTATATTTAAAATATAAATAGCACCATTACTCATATAAGTTTTGGGTAGCTTTTGTCTTGGCATAAAAGCGTAATTGTCGTTGCAAATTCCTTTTAAATTATTGTTTTTGTCACAGATAAAAGCTTTTAAAATTTTATTATCGTATGCACATACACTGATTAAAGCATCGGCTTTGCTTTGTTGATAAAGTTTGAAAGCTTCATTGATGTGAGTATGATTTCTTAAAGGTGAGGTTGGTTGAAGTAAGATTACATTTTCGTAATTTTTATAAAATTCCAAAGCATGTAAAAGCACTTTATCGCTTGTAGTATCATCTTTGGCCAAATCGCTTGGGCGTTTTAGGCATTGAACATTTTTAGCTTTAGCGTATTCTAAAATTTCATCATTATCGCTGCTTACAAGTATTTTGTCTATGTATTGGGAATTTTGTGCTGCTCTGATGGTATAATAAATTAAAGGATGTTCATTAAGCAAAGCCAGATTTTTCTTTTTAATGCCTTTAGAGCCCCCACGAGCAGGAATAATAGCTAAAGTCATTTTTAATCCATGAAATTGCAAAGATTTAAAGTGGGTTTAAGATCTTTGGTTTTATTGTTATAGTATGTTTTTTTAAAAGTCTTCATTGTAGGTCTTTAAAAATCTTTTGTTTATTAATTTCAAAAAATACACCACTTTGTAAATATTTAAAAAACAATTTTGAACTGTCTAAAATCTCTAATTTAGTATTAAATAAGTCTTGCTTTTTATGGATGCTATTGATTGCATTTAGAATTTCTTGTGTGTTTGCTTTCACATTGAGCGTGTTTTTACTGCCTAATCTTCCATTTTGCCTTGTACCTACTAATATGCCTGCTGTTTTTAAATATAAAGCTTCTTTTAAAATACAGCTTGAATTGCCTATAATAAAATCAGCATGCTTTAAAAGAGTTATAAAATACTCAAAACGTAAAGAAGGAAAGAGTTTAAATCTAGGATCATCTTTAAATCTTTCATAGCTTTGCAAAATCAACTCAAAGCCTAAATCATTATTAGGATAAATTACGATGTAATTTTTAGCGCTTTGTTTTAAAGCTTCTACTAGATTATCAGCTTGTGTTTTTATGCTTGTAATCTCTGTTGTAACAGGATGAAATACAAGCAAGGCGTAGTCTTTGAAGTTAATATCATAATAGCTTTTTGCTTCATGGAGTGAAATTTTATTATTGTTTAAGAGTTCTAAATCAGGCGAGCCTATGATAAAAATAGATTTTTCATCTTCACCAAGTTGGATCAAGCGTTTTTTTGCTTGTTCATCATTTACTAAATGAATATGGGTTAGTTTGGATATAGCATGGCGTAAGCTATCATCAATAGTGCCTGAAATTTCGCCTCCTTCAATGTGTGCTACTAAAATATTGTTTAAAGCACCTACAATAGCAGCTGCTAAAGGTTCTATCCTGTCTCCATGGACTACAATTAAATCAGGATTGATTTCATTAACATATCTTGAAAAACCATCTATTGTTGCTGCTAATGCTTTGTCGGTTTGATAATATTTATCATAATTTATAAATTCATAAATATTTTTAAAGCCATTTTTGTAAATTTCTTTGACTGTATAGCCAAAATTTTTACTCAAATGCATGCCTGTTGCAAAGATGAAAAGTTCAAATTCATTTGAATTTTCAACCCTTTGCATCAAAGATCTAATTTTAGAATAATCAGCCCTAGTGCCTGTGATAAAAAGGATTTTTTTCACTCAAAATCCTCATAGCTTAATTGTGTGTCATTGGCTATATCTTTTATTGCTCTTTTATTTAGAATTTTTTCAAATTCACTTGCACTAATGCCACCAATACCTGGCCGTTTGACCCAAATATTCTCTTGGGATAAAATTTCACCTTTTTTAATATCTTTAATGCTAACAACACTAGCAAAAGCAAAATCAATGGTAACTTGTTCTTCTTTTGTAGCTTTCTTTTCAGCATTAATACCGCGCATAATGGCTATTTGTTCGCTTTGTTGTATGAGTTCTTTTAAGGCCTTAGTATCCATAGAACATACTATATCAGGCCCTTTTCTGTCTTTAGTATCTGTAAAATGTTTTTCTAATACACAAGCCCCAAGTGCTGTTGCACCTAGGCAAGCAAGATTATCAGTAGTATGATCACTTAAACCTACCATACAAGAAAATTCTTCTTTAAGTTTAAGCATAGCATTTAATCTTACAAGTTTATGCGGGGTTGGATAAAGATTGGTTGTGTGCATTAAGACAAAGGGGATATCATTATCAAGTAGTATTTTTACGGTTGGTTTAATAGTGTCTATACTATTCATTCCTGTGCTTACTATCATAGGTTTTTTAAAGGCTACGATGTGCTTGATAAGAGGATAATTATTACATTCGCCTGAACCTATTTTAAAAGCACTAACGCCCATATCTTCAAGCCTGTTTGCAGCTTGACGAGAAAAAGGTGTGCTTAAATACACTAGTCCTAATTTTTCGGTGTATTCTTTAAGGGCTAATTCATCTTTATAATTTAAAGCACATTTTTGCATGATTTCATAAATACTTATATTAGCATTTCCTGGTATGACCTTTTTTGCAGCTTTACTCATTTCATCTTCAATGATGTGAGTTTGGTGCTTGATGATTTTTGCACCAGCATTAAAGGCAGCATCTACCATGATTTTAGCAAGCTCTAAACTGCCATTATGATTGATGCCAATTTCAGGTACGATTAAAGGTGCATTTTCTTCATTTATCGTGATATTTTGTATTTTTATTTCTTGCATTTTGTTCTCCTTGATCTATAATAATGTTTTATATCACTAGGTAACCTTAATAAATTTTCTATTAATTTGTAATAAATATTTTCTTTTAACCTAGGTTTTTCACAAATTTCATCGTCTATTGGAAAATTTTTATAAGCTTCTTTAGAAGGTAGGAGTATGTCTTTGATATAATTGTTTTTTTCTTGTAGTTTAAACGCAGAAGAGCTATGGGGTGCTAGTTCTATGAAATTTGCTAAAGGACTATTAGGACATAAGCAATAAAATTTTACTTTGTAAGTTTCTTTTAGAAATTGTAAGGCTTTAATATCGGTGTTTTTGCTGTGTCCAAAATAATGTGAGTTGTCATTTTTAAAATTAGGTTCTAATTTTAAAAGATTTTTTTGCTTAGTATTAAAAGCATAAGATGAACCATTGTGATAAAAATCAATTCCTGTAAGATAGATTTCTTTATAGCCTAGTGCTATGGCTATTGCACACATGTAGATTCCTGAAGTGATTCTTTGATTAAAATAAATTTCATGAAATTTAAAATAAGCATCAAATTGCTTTAGTTGCTTAAAAAACTCATAGCCTAAATGCACATCAGGGAAATAATTATAGAAATTTTTAGAAAAGTTTGCATTTTCTATATTGGTTAGGTTGAAATTAGAGCAGATAATCAATTCAGTTTCGTATTCTTTTTTATCGATTAAATGTTTTAGAGTATAATATTGTTCGAAAAATAAAGTAGGATTATAAAATACTGCTTTGCATTTTTTACCAAGATAGTATTTATCTTCGAAGTAAAATTGATTGCACCGAAAAACATCGTATTCTAAAGGTAATCTAGTATAATCAATCTCTTTTAAACTCGGTCCATTTCCCGCAATTATAACTTTTTGCATTTAGAGTCTTTCATATTTATTTTTCGCAATTATATCTAAGCACATTTTATGTTTTAATTAATATTATAAAAATAAAGGCTTAAATATGCTTAAATTTCATTGTGCTATGGCAAAGGTTTTAAATCATAGAATTACTGATGATGTTTTGTGCTTTTTTTATAACTATTTTGGGATTTAAATCTTTCATGCATTTATGGTGTTTTAAAGGGCAAATTTTTTGCATACAGGGCATGCAATCGAGATTTAAATGGGCTAATTGTGCATTTTTGTTTTGCCATGGCGAGGTTTGGGTGAATTTTGTCGGGCCAAAAATAGCCACAGTTTTGACCTTGTAAACAGTGCTAATATGCATAGGGCCACTATCATTTGTGATAAAAATATCACAAAAAGCAATGTTTTGACAAAGTGTTTTGATAGTAGTTTTATTGCAAAGATTTTTAACTTTGATGTTTTTTTCTTTTAGGATATTAAAAATTTCATCGCAAAGTTCTTGTTCGGTTTTACCTGCTCCAAAGATTAAAACTTCATGGGTTTTGGAAAAATTTAAAGCCACCTCAGCAAAATAATTTGCATCCCATCTTTTAGCACTTCCAAAACTAGCTCCTGGGTTTAGACCTAGGATTTTTTTGCCGTTTTTTAATACTAAAGGGCTTTGAAATTTTAATTTAAAAGGAAGTTTTAATGCTTGAGAGTTTATTTTATAATGAAGGGAATTTTCTATGAAATAAAGATATTTTAAAACTTGGTGTTCTTCTTTAAATCTATATTTATTAAAAAAATATCTTTGCTTGATTTTAAGCATGTGTAAAATGATCTTAGAAGATAAAGCTGATCTAAAAGAAATGCCAAGGTCGATTTTACCTAATGTTTTGCGTAAGCTTAAAGCTTGTTTATAACGCGTTTTTTTTTCTTCTATAATGATTTGTGCATTGGGAAATTCTTTAAAAAGTGCTGTTGATGCTAAAGATCCATACAGTATAAAATGCGCGTTTTTAAAACGTTCATAAACTCCATATAAAGCTGCTGAAGCCATAACAGCATCGCCTAACCAAGTGGGAAGATGGATAAAAATTTTCATAAATTTCCTAAATTTTAATAAAATCTTTATTATTATTTTAGCAAAAAATAGGAAAAATATGCCACAACTTTCTATCATAATACCGCTTTTTAATTCTCAAGCTTTCATTACAAGAGCTTTGCAAAGCTGTATCCATCAAAGTTTAAAAGATATTGAAATTTTAGTAATTGATGATAAGAGTGAGGATGAGAGTTTTAAAATGGCTTTAAAAATGGCTAAAAAAGATCAAAGAATAAAACTTTTTAAAAATGATAAAAATCGCGGTACCTTTACTAGTAGGAATTTAGGAGTTTTAAGAGCAAATTCACCTTTTTTGATCTTTTTAGACAGTGATGATTTTTTAAATTTAAAAGCTTGTGAGTTAGCTTTAGCTAAGATGAAAGAAGGGTTTGATTTATTGTGTTTTGATGCTTATGTGCATAGGGTTAAAACCAAACAATTTTATCGTTTTAAGCAAGATGAGGTTTTCACCCAGCAGGGATTTTTAGAATTTTTAAGCAAACAAAGGCATTTTTGTTGGTCGGTTTGGGCAAAATGCTTTAAGCAAGATTTGGTTTTAAAAAGCTTTGAAAAAATTGATATTTATGAGAATTTAAGCTATGGCGAAGATGTGCTTTTTTGCTATATGAATTTCATGCTTTGTGAAAAAATAGGTATTTTTAAACAGTGTATTTATTATTATGAATTTAATGAAAAAGGCAGGTATGAAAACAAAAATAGAGAAATTTTATGGCAAAATTGTAAGGATAAACAAAAAAGCAATGATCTTATAAAAAAACTTTCTTTAGATTATAAAAAGGATGCATTTCATGAAAGATTGTTTGAGGTTTTGGAAAAAGAAAATATGAATTTAAAAAAGAGAATCAATGAAACAAGAAGTTAGTAGTTTTTGGTACACGCCTAAGGGTTTTGCAGACATAGGATTAATGGAGATTTTAGCTATAAAGTCTTTTATAGCCAATGGTTATAGATTTGTTTTATACACTTATAATTTTAATGATAAAATTTTTAAAAAACTAGATGATTTGTTTGATGATTTTAAATTAAAAGATGCAAATGAAATAATACCTTTTAAAGATTATTTTAAGGATGATAGAGGTATGGGAGTGGCTGCTTTTTCTGATTATTTTAGATTTAATCTTCTTTATCAGGGGGGGGGTATATGGGCAGATCTTGATATGGTTTGTTTAAATTATGGGGATTTAAAGCAAGAATATATTTTTTCTCAAGAAATTGATGAAGATGAGAATAAGCCAAGGATTACAACTTCATTTTTAAAATTTCCTAAAAATTCAGAATTTGGGAAAAATCTTGTACAAGAATCGCAAAAAATTATCGCTGGAAGAAAAATAGTTCCTTGGGGTATTATAGGTCCTTGGTTCTTAGCAAAACAAGTAAAAAAGCATAATTTGGAAAATTTTGCCTGGGATTATAAGCAAACTTGTCAAATTCCTTGGAGTAAAACTAAGGATTTTATCAACAAAAATGCAATTTTTGATGCGACTAGACCTTTTATGCATTTATTTGCTGAGACTTGGAGAGCTAATAAAATGGATAAAAATTATTTTTATAAAGAAGGAATTTATGCTAATTTGTTAGCCAAATATCAAATCTATGATTTGCTAGACATTATAGCTTATTCTAAGAAAAATTCTTTTTTAAGATTTATAGATAAGCTTAAATATAAATTAAAAATTTAAGTGTTTATGGGAATGGTGTGGCTTTGATTTTATGTATCATGAGTATGAAATTTTTAGGAAAAATAAAGCTTGAAATTTATAATGCTTTCTAAATTATATTAAATTTGTTAGGCTATAATTGTTTTTTATGATTATAATGAGGATTAGGGTGGAAAATTCTTTAATTTCTATAATTTTGCCCACTTATAATGTGGAAAAATATATAGCAAAGGCCTTGCAAAGTTGTATTAATCAAAGTTTTAAAAATATAGAAATTATAGTTGTAGATGATTGTGGAGATGATAAGAGTATTTTAATAGCAAAAGAATATGCTAAAAAAGATGCTAGGATTAAAATAATCCACAATAAACAAAATTTGCAGCTTCTTAAGGCAAGATAGAAGAGGTAAAAATAGCAAATTCACCTTATATAATGTTTTTAGATCCTGATGATTATCTTGAGTTTGATGCTTGTGAGAAAGCATATGATTTTATTGCTTGGCATAAGGATATTGATATATTATTTTTCAATGCTATTGTTGAAGATGATAATGCCATTTATTATAGAAAATTTCATTTTGATTGTGGTTCTTATTATCGTAATGACTTTATACGAAAGCTTATATTAAATAAAAATTTATACTGGACCATATGGGCAAAGCTTATAAAAAAAGATTTGTATTTACAAGCCTATGCGAATTTAAATTTAAAAGAAGATCTTAAGCTTAATATGGCTGAAGATGTTTTATTATATTATCCTATGTTAAATAAGGCTGAAAAAATAGGATATTTAAACCAGAATTTGTATCATTATACAATTAATAGTAATTCTATTTGCAATGTCAAAGATAAAACTTTTATCCAAAAAAATATCAAAGACCAATATTTAGTTTTAGATTATTTAAAGCAAAATTATATTGCTAATAAGCATTGTGGGATTTTATATGTTTTCATTAAATATTTATTGCTTATACAGATTTATAAAATGAAAGAAAAAAATGTTCGAAGTTTTCTTATAAAATTAAATATTTTAGCTTTTAAAATTTTATTTAAATATAAAAAAATATTTCTTTTAAGAAAACATAGAAAATATTTTTTCTAAAGATTTTTGAGAAATCATGCTAGGATCTATTCTTTTTTGAAGGAATTTAAGATGGTATTTTTGAAATTCTTCTAGACTTATCCAATGATATTTTTTAACATCTTGCATTCTATGGGTTTTAAGAAAAGGGAAATGATAATTGTTTAATTCTGTTTTATAAAACATTCTATGCTTGATTTTTAGTTGCTCTAATGAGTAGATGTTTTCATGGTTTGTCGTTTTTGTTGCAAGATCCCAATTATTATGAGTTCTATCGATTAAAATTTCTTCCCAAGATAGTTTATGATTATTTATAAGAAGGTAATCTCCTGGTTCTTTAAAGATCTGGCCATTATTGTCTTGACAGAGAAAAAAGTTATTATTAAAATAATGAATGTCAATTCTTGCATAGCTAAGCACGTCGTATTTGTGTTTAGGGATATAAAAACTTTTATAAAGTTTTTTAGCATCATAGTAATGATCAACATCGATTTTAATAAGCCATTCTCCTTGTGGTATAAAAGAAGCCACCCAATTATAATAAGAATAAAGCTTATTTTCTTCTTTTTGAGGGTTTTGTAACTGTATAGTATAAGGATATTTTTTAGGGATAAAGCTAGGGTATTGTTGGCAAAATTCTAAAATAATTTCTTCGCTTCCATCATCACAATCATTATAGCCTATAATACCTCTTTGTATAGCAGGCAAGATGCTTTCTAAGCAAGCTCTTAAGGTTAAAGCCTCGTTTTTTACCCTTATAAAAGCCCAAGGATTTAAAGCAGATTTAGGATCTTTAGCCCTTTGATCAAGATCGAAAAATCCCTGATGCATCGATCCCCCCCCCCATTAACTTTTTTATTTATTTTATAAAAATATTCATTATCATATAATTGTATTTTATTTAAAATATTTTTGGGGATTTTAGTATCGACTTTTTCTAAAGGGATGGTTTTATTGTTTAAATTGTACCTTATTTTTTTTCTCCAAGAATTAATAGGTATAAATAATACTAATAATTTTATAAACAAGTTTCTTATTTTCAAATCTTTTTCACTTTCTATAGGGTATAATTTATAAAACCAAAAGAAAGTATATATGAATAATCCTTTAATTTCTATTATCATACCCATTTACAATGTTGCTTTTTATTTAAGAGAATGCCTTGATAGTGTCCTTGCACAAAGCTATACTAATTTAGACATTATTTTAGTTGATGATGGAAGTACTGATGGGAGTTTGGATATAGCGCTTGAGTATTTAAATAAGGATGCAAGAATATTTTTAATCTCTAAGGAAAATGCAGGTTTATCTTCAGCTAGAAACACAGGCTTAGAGTTTTTAAAGGGTAGTGCTTTAAGATCTTTTTTCCAAGATAAAAAAGAAGAAAATATTATTTCTTTTTGTACAACACATGGTTTTGATAAGGATACAAAAATCTTAAAAAAAGAAACTATAAAATCAACTTTTACCCTTATTCAAGAAAGATATATTAAAAGTTCTATAGAAAATATTAATGATTTTATCATTCAAGAATTACCCCATGATGCTATCATACATTTTTTAGACAGTGATGATTATTTTTTAAACAATTGCATAGAACTTTGTAT
>NZ_WUED01000011.1 GCF_016806695.1 Campylobacter bilis
AGATTTCAAAGATTGACTTTAAGATTTAAAATAACAATACTAAATTATAAAGAACGAAAACAAAAAATTGTTTTTATTAAATTTGCAAAAAATCATTATTTAAAAGAAAAGTTTAAATTAAAAAACAAGATTTATAACAAGCTTTTAGCTTTTAAATTAATTTTAAGCTAAAAAGCCAAGTTTATAAAATCTACTAGACTGGTGAAACTTTATAATTTAAAAGATTTTAAGTCCTTTTTTAGAAAAAGGAAATGAAAGTATAACTAATTAAACTTAAATGGGGATTAAAGTGGGGGATTTTTTAATTTCTCTCATACTTGATCTATAGATTTTAATGCTAAAAAATATTAATATTTTAGAAAATATTCTTGAATTTTTTTAGGATCTTTAGTTTTTGTAAGCGCTAACATCAACAATACCCTAGCTTTTTGCGGATTTAAATCTTCAGCACTAATAAAGCCTAATTTTTGATCTGCTTCACTTATAGCAACGCGTCCTGCCATAACTCTTGAGCTTACTACTACATCTAGTCCTTTTTGCATAAGTTCTTTTAAAACATTTTTTTGATCTTGATGTATGCTTCCTGCACCGCTTCCTGCGACAACTATGCCTTTAGTTCCATTTTCAAATAAAGCTTTTGCTGCAATGCCACTGCCATCGTTAGAATAAGTATATAGTATGTCTACTTTTGGCAAATTTGTAAGTTTTGTCACATCAAAAGGAACATTTTTTGTATGTGTTTTAATAATCTTATTATAGAAAAATACTTTTCCATCCACAATATAACCTAAATCTCCAAAATCAGGAGAAGAAAAAGCATCAACATTTAAACTATGAGTTTTCACTACACCCCTAGCACTTAAAATTTTATCGTTCATCGCTACCATAACGCCTTTAGCTTTAGCTTCTTTACTCGCAGCTAATGCTACAGCATTATAAAGATTTTTTGGACCATCAGCGCTTATAGCACTTGAAGGACGCATAGCACCTACTAAAACAACAGGCTTATCACTTTTAATGGTTAGATTTAAAAAATAAGCAGTTTCTTCCATAGTATCTGTTCCATGAGTGATAACTACTGCATCTATTCCATTAGCAAAAAGTCTATTGATTTCTTTAGCAAGTTTTAACCAAATTTCATCATTCATGTTTGAACTATCGATATTGGCAATTTGTTCTCCAGTAATATTTGCCAAATCTTGGATTTGTGGAACTGCTTTTATTAAAGCTTCTACACCAACAACCCCCGCTTGATAACCCGTTGTAGCAAGGGCACTGTCAATAGAACCTGCTATAGTTCCTCCTGTTGCTAAAATAGCAATTTTTGGTTTAGCTTGCACCATACATGCTCCTATAGATAAAAATGCAAATATACATAATAATAACTTTCTCATGATCCCTCTTATATTGAATTGAGTTTCATAATGAAACTTATATATTATATAAATAAATAATAAATATTTATAAAATCTCTTTAATGATAAACTGTGGAGTTAACAATCCTCTAAATTCATTTTTAGAAATGCTTCCAAGTAGATTGATATTTTCGTTTAATTGCGGTTCTTTATCAAAATTAAAAAATAAAGCTTCTATAGTTTTATTATCTTTAATGAGTATAAGCTTTAAATGTTTTTCATCCTTGCCTAAAAGCTTTTTATTTTTAACACAAAGATCTTCTAAAACAAAAAAAGGGCGTGGATTTTTATGCCCAAAAGGTTCGAAAGATTCCAAAATTTCAAGCATTTCAAAATCAATTTCACTAGGTTCTAAAATACCTAAAATTTCATCTGTATCCAAAAATTCACTTTGAGAAATCTGAGAACATTCTTGCTTGATTTTATCTTTAAACTGTTCAAAATTTTCAAGTTTTAAACTGATTCCAGCAGCACCTTTATGACCCCCATAATTACCCAATAAAGAATTTGCCTTAGAAATTAAAGCTAAAATATCTATTTTGCCTACACTTCTAGCACTACCTTTTAAATGATCTTCATTTTGGGAAAATACAAAACTAGGCTTATTAAAATGTTTTGCTAAGCGACTTGCCACTATCCCTAAAACTCCTTCATGCCAATTTAATCCAGATACTATAACACAAGAATCTTTTTCATCGATTTGGCTTAAACTGTATTCAAAAAGTTGTTTTTCTTCATCCTTTCTGTTTTCGTTAAAACTGACAATTTGTTCTAAATATTCTAAAGCTTTATTAAAATCTTTAGCATGCAAAAACTCATAAGAAACACTCGCATCATGCATTCTACCAGCACTGTTAATAAGAGGAGCAATTAAAAAACCTATATTATCAAGTGCGAATTTATCTTTTTGATAATAATGCTTAATAGCCTTAAAAGCAGCTCGTTTGGATTTATTAATACATTCTATTCCACGCCTTACTAAAGCACGGTTTAAATCTCTAAGCTCCATCATATCAGCCACAATAGCAATGGCTAATAGTTCTAAAAATTTACTCATATCGTATTTTAATTTGCAAACTTCTTTTAAAGCTGCAAGCAAATACCAAGCTACTTGTGCTCCACAAATTTCAATTTCTGGAAAATCACAATCTTTTTGCTTAGGATTAACAATAGCAAAAGCATTAGGTAAAATATCCTGGGGTGTATGATGATCTGTAATGATTAAATCAATGCCTTTTTCTTTGCAAAGTTTAGCAGCTTCAACCGCTACTATGCCATTATCCACTGTAATGATTAAATCCACATCAAGCTCATTAATAATCTCTGTATTTAAGCCGTAGCCATCTTTAAAACGATTGGGAATTTTTACTATATAGTCAAAACCAATATCATCAAAAAATTCTGCCATAATTACACAAGAAACAATACCATCAACATCATAATCACCTACTATGGCAAGCTTTTGATTTTTTTCTATAGCCTCTTTAATACGATTTGCTGCCTTATAAGCATCTTTTAAACAACACGGCAAAGGCAAATCACAAAGCTTTGTATGCAAATCTTTCTCAAAACGTAAAGCTAAAATTCTCTTAATTTCATTTTTATCAACTTTTTTCATATCCGCACGCTGCCTTTATAAAATCGCAAATTACAGGATTTACACATTCAAGACGGGAAGTAAACTCAGGATGAAATTGAACGGCTAGAAAAAATGGATGAGTATGTAACTCAATGGCTTCTATAAGTCCTTGCGACTCTCCTGAAACAATCAATCCTTTATCTTCAAAGTCTTTTCTGTATTTTGGATTTGCTTCATAGCGATGACGATGTCTTTCTTTAACACTTTTTGCACCCTTATAAACCCTGGCTAAAAGCGAATTTTCTTTAATATCGCATTGATATGATCCTAAACGCATAGTGCCTCCAAGTGGGGTTTTTGCGGTGCGAATTTGCTTTTGGCCATTAGTATCCATAAATTCATCGATTAAATAAACCACAGGGTTTTTGCACTTATTATCAAATTCAGTTGAGTTAGCATCTTCTAATTTTAATACATTTCTAGCAAATTCTATTAAAGCTAGCTGCATACCTAAACAAATTCCTAAAAAAGGAATTTTATTTTCTCTTGCATAATTAATGGCTTTAATTTTACCTTCTACACCACGATGTCCAAAGCCTCCTGCAACCAAAATTCCACTCACGTCCTTAAATACCTCATCGCTTTGCATATCTTCAAGTTTTTGACTGTCTATCCATTTAAGCTCTATTTTGGTATCTAGCACCGCACCTGCGTGGATGATAGCTTCTGTAAGGCTTTTATAGCTTTCTTTTAAATCCACATACTTACCCACAAAAGCGATTTTTACTTCATTGCTTGGATCAATTACTCTTTTTACCAAACTATTCCAATTTTCCATATTTGGTTTTAAATTTTTTAAATCTAAAATTTCAGCAATAGGATTTAAAATATCTTGTTTTAATAAATTAAGTGGGATTTGATAAATACTTTGTGCATCAATACTTTCTATAACGCAATTTTTCTCTACTCCACAAGAAACTGATATTTTATCTTTTAACTCTCTATCTAAGGCCTTTTCACTACGACAAATTATCATATCAGGACTAATCCCTATGCGTCTTAATTCTCCTACACTGTGCTGAGTTGGTTTAGTTTTTAACTCTCCTGCAGCTTTAATAAAAGGCACTAGAGTTAAATGGATATTCATAGCATTGTTTTTACCTACTTCCAAACGCAAAGCACGTATAGCTTCTAAAAATGGTAAACCTTCTATATCTCCAACTGTTCCACCTATTTCTACAATCAAAACATCCTGACCCTCTCCTGCTTTTTGAATGCGATCTTTTATCTCACCTACAATATGAGGAATCACTTGTATGGTTTTTCCCAGATATTCTCCACGCCTTTCTTTTTCAATAACACTTTGATAAACACGTCCTGTGGTAAAGTTATTATCTTGAGACAAACTTTCATCCAAGAAACGCTCATAATGACCCAAATCAAGATCTGTTTCAGCACCATCATCAGTAACAAAAACCTCTCCATGTTCAAAAGGACTCATAGTACCAGGATCAACATTAATATAAGGATCTGCTTTTAAAATGCTTACTTTAACCCCTGAGTTTTTCAAAAGCGCTGCAATCGAAGCAGCCGCTATGCCTTTACCCAAAGAACTCAAAACCCCGCCTGTTACAAATATATATTTTGTTCGTTTCATTTAATAATAAGCCTTATTTTTTCTAAATTATAACTCAACAAAACTTTTTATTTCATTAGAATTTTAAGTAAAAAAATGCAATAATTATAAAAATATTTCATTAACATAAGGAATAACTATGCAAATCACTTTACTCTTTCACACTCCAATTTCGGTTTGCTCTCATGCTATAAGAACTTGTTGGCAAAGCTTTGATAAAGGCGATTGCGGTGGAGAAAAAGATAAAGAACTCATCGATCGCGTAGGGAACAAATTCAAACACGCTTCTACTCTAGAACACTTAAGCTATACCTTTTACATACAAGGCATTTCAAGAGCTTGTCTGCAAGAAGTTTCTAGACATCGCCACACAAGCCCTAGCGTAAAAAGCACGCGTTATACCTTAAAAGAATTGCGCAAAGAAAATGAATTTAAAACCGAAGACTTTGAAAATGCAAAACGCTATCTTGTTCTTTGCGGGAATAAAGAAGTAGACAATGCAAGCATTAAAGCTTTAGAAAATCTACGATCCATTTTGCAAAAAAATATAAGCTTAGATATAGCAAAATACTGTCTGCCTGAAAGCTATAAAACCGAACTCACCCTTACAATCAATGCAAGAAGTTTACAAAATTTTATTTCTTTACGCAGCTCAAAATCTGCCCTTTGGGAAATTAGAAAGTTGGCAAATGCTTTATTTGAAGCTTTGCCTCAAGATCATAAATTTATCTTTGAACACTGTTTACATATAGAATAAACATAGTTTTTCTGTCTTGATTAAATATTTTTATGCTATTATTTAAAAACCAAGCTTAAATACAAATATATTTTCATATATTTCGTGCTTGATTATAGTTTCTTACTAAGGACTTATTATGAATAAACAATTTTTTCAAGACTTTCTAATGCTATCGCAAATTCAAACTGCGATTATCTTATTTATACTTTTAGTTGTTTTTTATATGTTAAAAAAAATGCGAGATATTAAAATCAACTTTTCTTTTAGAATGCTTTTTGCTCTTTTCTTAGGTTTAGGTTTTGGTTTTGTTTTGCAATATCTTGCTAATTTTCCAGATAGCAAAGAAATTAACTCTATTGTTTGGTATAATGAAACAAAACATTGGTTGGGTTTTATAAGTTCTATTTTCGTTGGATTTATAAAAATGTTAATTGTTCCTCTTATTAGCGTATGTATTATTAAAGTACTTATAGAAATTGATAAAAATATCAAAATTTCTTCTTTGCTCAGCATTAGTTTATTTTGGATACTTTTAAGCACAACCATAGCAGCAAGTTTAGGTATATTCTTAGCATACAGTTTTCATTTAGGAAGCGATTTTGCCATGCTTAAAGGAAAAGCAAGCGAACGTGAAATTCAAACCTTTTCAAATATAATATTAGATTTAATACCTAGCAATATTGTCACAGCCATAAATCAAGAAAATATCATAGCCGTTGTTATTTTTTCTTTTTTTGTAGGAATTAGTGCTAAAAAAATTGCAAAAAAAGAAGAATATGAACAAGCTTTTAAAAGCTTTGAAAACTTCATTATGACTTTTTATAATATTATGATGAATATGACAGCCACAGTGATTAGATTTATGCCCTATGCTGTAGTATGTATGATGAGTAATGTAATATTAAGCAATGGCTTTGAGGCCATTAAAACAGCTGGGCTTTTTATCATGCTTATTTATATGGCTATGTTTATAATGTTTGGAGTACACTTTTTGCTTCTTGCTTCTCAAGGATTAAATCCTATAAAATACGCAAAAAAAGCCTTTCCTGTATGGCTGTTTGCATTTAGTTCAAGATCTTCTTTAAGTACCCTACCTATGACAACTTCAACTTTAGAAAATCAATTTGGAGTAAATTCAGCTGTTGCTAATTTTGTAGCTTCTATAGGCACAACAGTAGGACTTAATGGTTGTGCAGGATATTTTCCTGCTATGGCAGCAGTCTTTGTAGCCTTTGCTACACATACGCCCATAGATTTTAGCTTTGCTTTGATGATAGTTTTAATAGCTGTGATTGGATCTTTGGGTATTGCTGGAGTGCCTGGGAGTGCAACTATGGCTACTTCTATCATGCTAGCAGGAATTGGATTTGGCAATAATTTTGTTATGCTAAGTTTGATTTTAGCCATTGATCCTATTATCGATATGGCAAGAACAGCAAGCAATGTTTCAGGAAGCATGACTTCAGCACTTTGTAGTGCAAAAAATTTAAAAGCCTTAAATAAGAAAATTTATAATTCTTAAATCTAAAAAACCTAATGATTTTACATTAGGTTTTTAGCACGATTATTGACAACCTTCACATTCTACACTGCGGTCTGCGACATTAACCTTCTCACTATCAGGGCTTTCACTTCTTAAATAATAGGTTGATTTAACCCCAAGCTCCCAAGCAAGCTGGTAAATTTCATTTAAATATCCTCCACTTGCTTTATCAAGTGATAAAAAGATATTTAAACTTTGTCCTTGATCTATCCATTTTCCACGTACAGCTGCAGCTTTTACTAAAATTCTTTGATCAAGTTCATAAGCTGGGGTATAATACTGCCAAGTTTCAAGACTTAAATTAGGCACAACTACAGGAATCATTCCACTTAAATTTTGTTCAAACCATTTGCGTTTATAAACAGGTTCTATAGTCTGGGTAGTTCCAACCAAAATAGAAATAGAAGAAGTAGGTGCAATGGCCATTAAATAACCATTTCTCATACCGTCTTTTTTAACTTTTTCTCTAAGTTTAGCCCAATCACACTCGCTTTGATCAAACAAACCCTCTCTTAAAGTCAAGGCTTTAGCTTTAGGATTTGCCACATCAATAGGAAAAATTCCTTTACTCCAATTTGATCCTTGAAAATCCTCATAAGATCCTTTCTCAAGTGCTAAATTAGAACTCGCATTGATAGCCTCATAGCTAATTTGTTCCATAATTTCATCAATTTTATACAAGTGTTCATCACTTCCCCAATGAATTTTTGCTTCAGCTAACATTTGTGCTTCACCCATAACACCAAGTCCTATGGAACGCGATTTTAAATTCGTATCTTTGACCTTTCTGTGTGGGTAGAAATTCAAATCAATCACATTATCAAGCATACGAATAGCCGTTGGCACGACACGTTTTATATCTTCTTTTAAATACACCTTGCTAAGATTGATACTTGCAAGATTACAAACTGCAGTGCTTCCGTCGTTTTTGTATTTTTCCACTATATAAACTTTATTGCCATTAATGCTGTCTAAAGTGGAAATTTTTTTAGCTGGTTTTTCATAACCTCCATCAACTACTATTTTTTGCTCTTCATCAAAATGCATTTCATCGCCATTTTGAAAAACCACTTTAATTTGATAATAATTTGGCTGTGTATTTTGAAAAATTTCTGTGCATAAATTCGAACTCCTAATAATACCTGCATGGGCATTAGGATTTGCTCTATTAGCACTATCTTTAAAACACAAAAATGGTAAACCTGTTTCAAAATAATTAAGCAATATTTTTTTCCAAATTTCTTTAGCTTCTACGATTTCTTTGACAATGCTTTCATCTTTTTCATATTCTTCATAACGTTTTTCAAAGGCTTCACCATATAAATCACATAAATCAGCCGTATCTGCCGGATCAAAAAGAGTCCATTTATCATTTGATCTAACTCTTTTCATAAAAAGATCATTAACCCATAAAGCAGGAAAAAGTTCATGCGCACGGCGTCTTTCTTCCCCTGAATTTTTACGCAAATCAATAAAATCGCCTATATCCATATGCCAAGGCTCTATATAAACTGCAATGGCTCCTTTTCTAGTGCCAAGCTGATCTACAGCCACAGCAATATCATTAGTGATTTTTAAAAAAGGTATAATACCTCCAGCAGCATTTTTATGTCCATCTATACTCCCGCCCATTGCACGTACTTTAGACCAATCCCAGCCTATACCGCCACCAAATTTAGAAAGCAAAGCCATTTCTTGATAAGAATCAAAAATGCCTTCTATATTATCAGGAGTTGATCCTATATAACAAGAACTCAGCTGATGGCGTGTTGTTCTTGCATTAGACAAGGTTGGTGTTGCAAGCATGAGTTCGAATTTAGAAATAAGATCATAAAACTTCTTTGCCCATTCTTGAGGATTAAACTCATTTTGTGCTAAAAACATAGCAATAGCCATAAACATTTGTTGAGGAAGTTCTATAGGCATTCCTTTACTATCCTTAATCAAATATCGATCATATAGGGTTTTAATTCCTAGATAAGTAAATTGCATATCGCGTTCAGGTTTAATATAAGCATTTAAATCCTCTAAATCGTACTTGTCTTTAAGACCGAGTAAAATCCTGCCTTCTTTTTCACCTTTATCAAAATACTCACGCAAATGATTATAACGGTTTATGCCATTGACTTTTTTATACAAATCAAATAAAAAAAGTCTAGCCGCAACAAAAGTCCAATTAGGACAGTCAATGTCAATCTTATCAACTGCGGTCTTAATTAAAGTCTTTTGAATTTCTTCGGTTGAAATTCCATCACGGAATTGAATTTTTGCATCCAACTCAAGCTCGCTTAGACTGACTCCTTCTAAGTCTTTGACAGCATCAAAGGTACATTTTTTAATTTTAGAAATATCTAATTCTTCCGTGCGACCATTTCTTTTAATAACTTTCATTGACTTCCTTGCCTCTTATTGAAATACTCTTGCAAAAATTGCATCAATGTTTTTAGTAAAATAACTATAATCAAAACATCTTCTTATATCTTCTTCACTTAAACTCTTTCTTAATTCTTCATCATTTAAAAGAGCAAGTAAGAACAAACTTTCATCTTTTTCATTCATAGCAGCTTTGCCTTTTTGTAAATCTGCCCAAACTTTCATTGCATTCCTTTGGACTATCTTATAAGCATTTTCACGACTAATCCCTTTAAATGGAAGCTCTAAAAGCACTCTTTGAGAAAATACAAGCCCTCCAGTAAGATTTAAATTTTTCATCATATTTTGAGGATAAACCAAAAGCTTATCAATCAAATCAGTAAGACGGGTTAACATAAAATCAGCTGTGATAAAAGCATCTGGCAATATAAATCTTTCTACACTTGAATGGCTAATATCTCTTTCATGCCAAAGTGCTACATTTTCTAAAGCAGGAGTCACAAAAGATCTTAGCACGCGACACAACCCTGTAATATTTTCACTCAAAATAGGATTTCTTTTATGGGGCATAGCCGAACTTCCTTTTTGTCCCTCGCTAAAATACTCCTCTGCTTCATACACTTCTGTCCTTTGAAAATGCCTTATTGCCACAGCAATTTGTTCACAACTTGAAGCTAAAATAGCTATGGCAGAAATAACTTGTGCATAACGATCTCTTTGGATGATTTGATTTGAAATAGGAGCGAATTTAAGATTTAAATTTTTACAAACTTCTTCTTCAAATTCTAAAGGAGCATGGGCGAAATTCCCCATAGCACCACTAAGCTTTCCATATGCTATGAGTTCCTTTGCATGCATTAAAAGTTCCTTTGCATGTAAGATTTCATCATACCAAAGAGCTAAAACCAAACCAAAAGTGATAGGTTCTCCATGAATCCCATGACTTCGACCTACCATTAAAGTATTTTTATGCTCTAAAGCACGTTTTTTAATAGTTTCTAAAAGCAAAAAAAGATCTTCTAAAATTAAGTCCAAACTTTCTTTTATTTGCAAAGCTACAGCAGTATCGATACAATCAGAACTTGTCATAGCATAATGCACAAAACGACTTTCTTCACCTAAGTTTTCACTTAAATTTGTAAGAAAAGCAATAACGTCATGTTTGGTAGTTTTTTCTATTTCATGTATTCTTGATATATCAAATTTCGCATTTTTAAGAATTTTTTCACAATCTGCATCATTAATAAGACCTAATTTATTCCAAGCTTTTACAGCAGCTAATTCTACTTTTAGCCATGCATCGTATTTTGCTTGCATGTCCCATTTTTTAGCCATGATTTCTCTGCTATATCTTTGAACCATCTTTGAAGCCTTTTTAGCTATAATTTTAAATTAATGATTGAAATTCTATCCAAAAATTCTAAAAAGGAGTTAAAATGGCTTATATAAAAATAAAACTTTCAAATAATGAAAAAAAGGCATTTCAAGTCCTTATGGATGATTTAAAAATCACTATAAATGAAGCACAAAAACTCATAGACAAAAAAAGACTTTTTTGCAATGGGGAAGTAGTAAAAGAAAAAAATAAAATTTTAAAAGGTTTAGTAGAACTCATTGTTTATCAAAACAATCCTAAAGGAGTGAAAATTGTTTTTGAAAATGAAGATTTTGCCGTGCTTGAAAAAGAAAGTGGGGTTTTAACCCACCCTAATGGTAGGCATTGTAATTATAGTCTGAGTGATGAAATTGGACACCTTTGGGGAAGGCAAGCGTGCGTAGCACACCGGCTTGATAAAGAAACAAGCGGAGTTATACTCGTAGCAAAACACAAAAAAGCCCAAATTGAGCTTAAAGCCCTATTTGAAAAAAAACTCATACAAAAAGAATATTTAGCTTTAGTAAAAGGAGAAATTAAAGAAAATTTTAGAGTAGATAAGGCTATGGATTTAGTAAAAAATTATGATGATGTGAAAACTAGAATGCAAATTTGCGAACAAGGTAAAAAAGCTATCACAGATTTTGAAGTTTTAAAATATTTCCCTCTATTTAATACCACTCTTTTGCTTTGTAAGCCCCTCACAGGAAGACAACACCAAATCAGAGTGCATTTACACCACAAAAACCACCCCATTTTAGGCGATCCTCTCTATGGACTTTCAAAAGATCAAATCAAAAGCATACTCGATCAAACTCTAAGTCCAAATCAACGCCTAGAACTTACCAAGGCCAAGCGCTTATGCTTACACTCTTATAGCCTAAAATTCCAATACAAAGGCGAAAATTTCAATATCATTTCTAAAACAAATATAAAAAATGATTTCATTAAAGCATTAAAAAAATAAAATTCCTACAACAATACCTGCAAACAAGTCATATAATATACATCATAAAATTCTAATATCTAAAACTAATTGATCTTTTGTAAATTAAAATGTTTAAAATTAATAAAAGTTATATGAAAAAATAATTAAAGATAAAAAATAAAATAATCATTATTAAAAATTTATTATGACTTAAAAGAATAAATATACAAATATTGTCACTAAAAATAATAATACTTATCAAAATTTACGAAAAATAAGGCTTGTATTTTATAAAAAAATTAAGTAGCTTTCAGTAACCTTTTCCCTAAACAATATAAATTAATATAAAAATTATATAAAAAATTTATTTTCAATTTATATTTTTAAGGTAAAATTGAAAGTTTTTATTTCATAAGGAGATACTATGGAGTTTCTTGAGCTTTTATTAGTTTTAATCGCCTTGATATTAATTATCAAAAAACCAGAAAAAGAAAACCTCGCTTTTGGTTTGGTAATGATAGCTTGGCTTTTAATGGTTTTTTTCTATGTTGGCCACAAAACAGGCGCGCTTTTAACAATAATGAATCTGTAAGAAAGGGCTAAAATGAACGAAATCAACAAAGCAAAAAATTTTTACACACTAATGTGTTTAGCAGGCTTTTTAATCATACTTTTGCCTGTGGGTATTGCAAATTTTATATTTGGGTATATGTTGGGTGATAGCCCTTGCGTACTTTGCTGGGGACAAAGAGAAGCTATGATTTTTATCGGAGTGATAGCACTTTTTATTGTTCGTTATGGTATAAAAGGCAAATATCTTGCAGCCCTTTTAATCATGACAGCCTTAGGCCTTTATCAGTCTTTTGCACATTATGGTAATCATGCTCACAGAGACTTAGATCAAGGTTTTGGTTTAGCAATATTTGGCATTCATACTTATTTTTGGGCCGAAATAATATTTTGGAGTGTGGTATTGCTTTTAGGCGTGATTTTTGTATTCGCTCCTAAATTTAATGCTTTTGAAATGGAATTAAACGGTCAAAAATTTAGACAATATACTAAATTTTCTTTTACAGCAGTAATTATTAGCACTATTATAGTAGCTTCAAACGTTTTTCAAGCTTTAGTTAGTACAGGCTTTCCTCCTTATGTAGGACAAAGCGATCCTGCAAGATTTAGCCTAAATCCAAAATACATCATTTGGAGTACACAAGGCTGGAATGGTCTATGGCAAAATATCTCTTTCTTAGGCAAACGCGATGTGAAAGCTCCTGATTATGCTTTTGCACCTGCTAGCGAGGCATTAAACATAAAATTTGACAATGATGTTAACAATGCTCCTTTTGCAAAAATTAATGAAGATCTTAAAATCACAAATGAACAAGACATTAATTTTGATAAAGCTATCAATACTATTGATTTTATAAATGGAGAATTTGTAGTAAGCTCTCAATGGGATGTGGCTTTCTTAGATGATAATTTTAATGTTAAAGAAAGCTTTGTATTAGATCCTTATTTTTCAGCTACTATTGATCCTATTATTGGAATCATTCCTTATATGGATGATAAATTCCTTCTCATGGGCTCTAACAAATCCTTTTTAAGATTTGAAAAAAATCCTAATCCTACTGAAGAAGATATCGCTAAACAATACGCTGATTTTATCAAAGGCAATGATAAATTCAAAGGCCAAGGCGAAGGCTTAGGTAGAGGAAGATTAGACACAATAAGATCTAAATTCAATCATGTAGCTAGTATAACTACAGATGGAAATTATTTTTATCTTGCAACCGTTCCTAACAATAAAGACACTAAAAATTTTGTAATTTCTAAATTTCCTTTAACAGATCGCATTCTTTCAAGTGAATTCACTCCAAAAGCAAATCTTAAAGAAGGCAAAACTTTAGGAGATCTTTATATAACTTCTATGGCTTTTAAAGACGGGGAAATTTATGCTTTAAGCAAAAATCACAATGTAATCATGGTCATTGATCCGCTTAAAGAAGAAGTGATAAAAACCATGTCTTTTCCAAGTTCTATCACTAATGCAAGAAGTATATTCTTCAAAGATGGAAAAATCAACATACTTTCTTATCAAGATGGAGTTAATAAACTTTACACTTTAGATTGATTAAAGTCCTAGTTCATACTAGGACTTTAATTGTTTATATTTAATCTTATCTTTAAATCCTGCTTTTTCAAAACCCTTCAAACGCAACAAGCAACTATCACATTCCCCACAAGCTTCATGTTCATCTTCATAACAAGACCAAGTTAATTCTAAAGGTATTTTTTCCTCTAAAGCAAGGGCAACGATTTGAGTCTTATTCAATCTTATAAGTGGGGTTTTTAATTCTACTTTAAATTGCTTGCTTGTGCCTTCATTGATAAATTCTTGTGCCTTTTGTATAAATGCACTTTTACAATCAGGATAACCGCTGCTATCTTCTTCTACCACACCTATAAAAATACTTTGGCAATTTTCTTTTTCAGCCAAGGCTCCTGCTATGCTTAAAAAAATCCCATTACGAAAAGGTACATAGGTAATAGGTACATCACTTAGATGCAATTGATTTTTGGGGATATTGATGCTTTTATCTGTTAAAGCACTGCCTCCTATATTTTTAATAAAACTCACATCTAAAATATAAGATTTTTTTACCTCCAAAGCTTTGCAAATTTGTTCAAAACACTTTCTTTCTTTGTTTTGAGTGCGTTGTTCATAATCAAAATGCAAGGCAATAATTTCATAGTTTTGTTTTTTAGCTAAATAAGTACACACCGTACTATCCATACCACCGCTAAGAATACAAAGTGCTTTTTTATTCATCTTTATCCTTAAAATTTGCTATAATTTAGCAATTTTAACGAATTTTTTTAAATTTAAATTACAAAGAAGGTAAAACATGATAAACATAAAACTTATAGAACATATTTTCAAAGCTGCTTCCATCAGCCGTTGGAATGATTACCCAAGAATGGCAAATTTAGTCGAGCTTGATAAACAAGCGCATAAATTCATCATAGCATATTTTATTGCGAAGATAGAAAAAGATGTCAATATGAAAGTCATTATTGAAGGAGGAATTTTCGAGTTTTTAAGCCGTGTAGTAGTCACTGATATACGCCCTGATGTGTACCATGAAATCGTGCGTCAAAAAAAATCTCAAATAAATGCTTGGGTATTAAGCAAAATTGAACCCATGATAGAAGATATAGAAAATGGGGCTTTTTTAAAGCGCTTTGAAGAATATCTAAAAGGCAATAGCTATGCTAAAGAAAGACTTATATTAAAAGCGGCATCTTATTTTGCAACCAAATGGGAATTTAATATAGTCTATCAAACCTCAGCTTTTTTAAATGATATTGAAGAGATAAAAAATAAGGTTGAAGAAGAATTAGAAGATTACTATGAACTTGTAGGAGCTAGAAAAATAGCATTAAATCAAAAAATAGCTAAAATCATTGATTTAAGCGGGAGATTGCGTTTTCAAAAGCGTTGGGCACAAACTCCACGCATACCTGAGACTGCGGTTTTAGGACACATGCTTGTAGTGGCAATCTTGGCATATTTTTATTCTTTAAAAATCAAAGCTTGCGATAAAAGACTTGAAAATAATTTTTATTGTGCTTTGTTTCATGATTTGCCAGAGTCTTTAACGCGTGATATCATAAGCCCTGTAAAATACGGCATAGATGGACTTCATGATATTATTAATGATTATGAAATGAAACTTATCAATGAAAGAATTTTGCCTTTTGTACCAGAGGGTTTAAGACCCGAATTTTCTTATATATTAGGCATTAGAGAAGGCAGGAATGAAGAAGCGAGTTTTGTTAAAAATGAATTTGAAAACCGTACTTATAAGAATGCTAAAATAGAACTTTGTAGCGGAAGTTTGAGTTCTTTTAATGAAGATGAATTTAATGCTATTGATGGTAAGGCTTTAAAATATTGTGATAAAATTGCTGCCTTTATAGAAGCAGGGCTTAGTATAAGTTATGGAGTAAAGTCTAAAGAACTTGAAAGCGGCTTTTTAGGAATGTATGATTTTTTCAAAGAAAATCCTACTATAGATGGGGTAAATTTCTTTGAAATTTGTAAAGAATTTAAAGAATACTTTACAATATAAAATAAGATTTATATTGTTTTTAATATATTTTAAATAAAAATATTATAAAGTCTGATTTTATTTTTATAAAACATAAAGGAATTGCTATGAATCAAAGTTCTCAAAAGCATTATACTCTAGCCTTTTTTATAGGCATATTAGCAGGTATTTTTGGAGCTATTGTTAAATGGGGTTGGGAAGTGCCTTTTCCTCCTAGGAATCCTAATATTTTTTGGCCAATAGATGCATTAGAGCGCCTTACTCCGCCTAAAATTTTCCTAGACCAACTCCATTTGCCTAGTGATTGTACCTATATATTTTCAGGCATGCAGCTGCCTTTATCGATTTTTATTGTGCATGTGGGTTTTTCTATTATTTTTGGCATAATTTATTGCATGATGGCAGAAAAATGGCATAGCATTACTATGTGGCAAGGTGCGGTTTTTGGCTTTTTCGTTTATCTTTTTGCTCATGTTATTTTAATGCCTTTAATAGGACAGTTGCCCCCGCTTTCTGAAATTCCTTTTGATGAACATTTATCTGAATTTTTTGGCCACATTATCTGGCTTTGGAGTATAGAAATAATCCGCCATGACATAAGAAATCGTATCACTAAAGAAATACAAGAATGAAAGAAAAATCTTTCATTGCATGTCTAAAACTGCACCTTTGCTAGCATTGGTGACAAGTTTTTGATACATTTTAAGCCATCTTGAAGGCACTTCTTTTTTAACCAAACTAAATTCCTTTTGACGCTTAGCAATTTCTTCTTCACTTAAAAGTGCTTTAATAGTATAAGCATCCACATCAATTTCTATTTCATCCCCATCTTTTAAAAGCGCTATTAATCCTCCTTCAGCCGCTTCAGGTGAAATATGACCTACGCTTAAACCCCTTGTAGCACCGCTAAAACGCCCATCGGTAATCAAAGCCACATCAGCACCCAAGCCCATTCCCACTAAAAGCGAAGTAGGACTTAGCATTTCTTGCATGCCTGGACCACCTTTTGGACCTTCATAGCGTATGACACATACATTTCCTTTTTGCACCTTGCCTTTGATAATACCTTTAATAGCTTCATCTTGAGAATTAAAACAAACTGCCTTACCTTTAAATTTCCTTTCTCCAATAATACCTGCAGTTTTTATAACACAGCCTTGCTCAGCTAAATTTCCAAATAAAATAGCAAGTCCACCTACTTGTGAGTAAGCATTGCTGACTTTGCGAATGATGTGCTCGTCTTTGATTTTGATATTTTTTAAACGCTCTTTTAAACTTTCGCCTGTAATAGTAAGCGCATCAAGCTCTAAAATATGCCCTTTTACACTTGCAATTTCAGCCATTACCGCACTAACCCCACCGGCTTTATGGATATCTTCCATATAAACTGTGTTTAACGAAGGTGCGATCTTAGCAATATGCGCAACCTTACTTGAAATAAAATTAAGCTCTTTAATATCAAGTTCCACTCCTGCTTCACGTGAAATAGCAAGCATATGAAGAACAGTATTTGTACTTCCTCCCATAGCCATATCCACTACCATAGCATTATGAAGGGCTTTTTTAGTAATGATATTGCGAATTTTAAATCTTTCATCTAAAGCAATTTCACAAATACGCCTTGCAGCCTTTTTTAAAAGCTCTTCTCTTTCCTTGCTTAAAGCCAAAATAGTTCCATTGCCTTCTAAAGCTATGCCCATAGCCTCACATAAAGTATTCATAGAATTTGCTGTAAACATTCCCGAACAAGATCCCCCACTAGGACAGGCTGAACATTCTATATCTTTAAATTCTTCTTTAGTGATTTTATTAGCTTCATAAGCCCCCACAGCTTCAAATACAGAACTAAGGCTGATTTTTTCACCCTTTTTACTTATACCCGAACGCATAGGTCCACCACTTACAAATACAGTTGGAACATTTACCCTTAAAGCTCCCATAAGCATACCAGGAGTGATTTTATCACAATTAGGAATGCAAATTAAAGCATCAAGTTGATGAGCATTCATGACAGTTTCAACAGAATTAGCAATAAGCTCACGGCTTGGCAAAGAATAAAGCATACCATCATGTCCCATGGCTATACCATCATCCACACCTATGGTATTAAACTCAAAAGGAATGCAGCCGTTTTTACGGATTTCATCTTTGATGATTTTAGCGTATTTATTTAAAAAATAATGCCCTGGAATTATATCTATATAGCTATTTGCTACACCTATAAAAGGTTTATTAAAATCCTCATCTTTTAAACCACAAGCCCTAAGCAAAGAACGATTAGGCGCTTTTAAATGCCCTTTTTTTATGGCATCGCTTCTCATTGTAACTCCTGATAATAATTTTTTAATATTATATTTAGCAAAACTTAATTTTTGTACAAGTTATTTTAATATATCTTGCAAGAAATAATGAAATATTTTTAGACTTAATTTTAAAAAATATTGATTTTTTTAAGATATTATTTTATTTTAATATAATATATAAATACTAGACAATGGCTTTTTATAAAAATCATGAAAACTTTATTTAACACAGATGAACTTTTAAACGAATTTGATATGACTTTAATAGGAATTGATGAAGCAGGACGAGGTGCCTTAGCAGGACCTATGACAATGGCAGCTTGCAAACTTCATAAAAGACTTAACAAACTGTGTGATTCTAAAAAACTCAATGAAAAAAAACGCGAAGAACTCTATGAACTCATCTTAAAAAACTCTACTTATCTTATACTTGCTTTTTCTTCAGAACAAATTGACAAATTAGGACTTAGTGCTTGTTTAAAAACAGGTTTGATACTCATTAAAAAACATTTTCAAAAAGAAAACAACTTTTTATACGATGGCAATACGAACTTTAGCATCAGCACAATTAAAACACAAATTAAAGCCGATGCAAACATCATGCAAGTTAGCGCAGCTAGCATACTTGCAAAAGTGAGCAAAGATAGGATAATGAATTTTTTAGCCACAGACTTTCCTGATTATGAATTTGAAAAAAACAAAGGCTATGGCACTAAAACTCACAAAGAATTAATAAAAAAACTAGGAAGCTGCAAACTTCATCGCAAAAGCTTCAAACTTTTATAATTCTTTTTCTAAATTTTGATGCAAGTTTAAAGCGCATTCTATGCCATCTTTTATAGCCCAAACGACCAAAGATTGTCCTTTTCTAGCATCACCGCAAGCAAAGATTTTTTCATGTGTGGTTTGGAAATTTTTTGTACTTATATTGTTGTTTTCATCCAATGTAACCCCAAAATTTTTAGCAATATTATCTTCACTACCACTAAAACCCATGGCTAAAAGTACCAAATCAGCTTTATAACTTTTTGTAGAATTTGCAACCTCAACATTTATGGCTTTTGTTCCTTGAAATTCACGTTTTAAATCATTTAGCTCAACGCCTTCTACATGAGTTTTGCCTAGGAATTTCTTTGTCATTTTTTGATATTGCCTAGGATCTTTACCATATACAGCAAAGGCTTCTTCTATGCCATAATCAGTTGTAAAAACATCTGCTTTTAAAGGCCAAGGATTGCTTTGACTTCTTTGTAAGGGTCTTTTTGGACTTCTTTCTAAACGTATTATGGATTTAGCCCCTTGCCTTGTTGCTACAGCAATACAATCAACGCTTGTATCCCCACTTCCTATAACCAAAACATTCTTGCCCTTAGCCGTATTTGCACCTTGATGCGTTTTTAACAAGCTCTTAGTATTTTGGGTTAAAAAATCAAGTGCAAATTCAATGCCTTTTAATTTCCTTCCCTCTATATCCAAATCTATAGGCTTGCTAGCCCCAGTACAAAGGACTAAAGCATTAAATTCTTTAAGAAGTTTTAAAACCTTATCTTTGCTATCTATATTTTCATTCACCTTAAATTCTATCCCGGCTTTTTTAAGCAAATCAACACGTCTATTTACTATACTTTTATCAAGCTTCATATCAGGAATTCCATACATCAAAAGCCCGCCTATTTTATCGCTTCTTTCAAAAACACTTACTTTATAGCCCATAGAATTTAAAGTATTTGCACAAGCAAGCCCAGAAGGTCCACTTCCTATAATAGCAATTTTTTTTCCATTATATTTTTTAGGCTTATTAACGTTTACTAAATTTTCTTTAAAAGCATTTTCTATAATGGCTAGTTCATTATTTTTAATACTCACGCTATTGCCATTGATCGCACACACACAAGAATCTTCACAAGGTGCAGGACAAACACGGCCTGTAAATTCAGGAAAAGGATTAGTAAGTTCAAGCCTTTCATAGGCTTCTTTCCATAAAGATCGGTAAATTAAATCATTCCATTCTGGGATGAGATTATTTAAAGGACAGCCCACATCCTTGCCTTGAGTTAACACACCAGTATGACAAAAAGCCACCCCACAATCCATGCAACGCCCACCTTGAATTTCTTGTTCTTTTTTATCTAAAAATCTTATAAATTCTTTGAAATTCAAAACCCTTTCTTTAGGATCAAGCTTTTTAAAATCTACCCTCTTAAAATCTAAAAAACCTCTTGGATTTCCCATATTCTACTCCTTATTTTTGTGTAATTTTTAAAAAAGCTGCTAAATTTGGATCTTTTTCATTTTTACAAAGTTCAAGCATTTTTAGCATCTTTTCATAATCCCTTGGCATGACTTTAAAAAAGTCTTTTTTGTCAAATTTTTCTAATATATCTTTAGCCTTTTTAGAATTAGTATAAACTATATGCTTTTCTATCATACTTTTTAATTCTTTTTCATCTTTAGCATTAAGATCTTTTATATCAACAAGTTCAGTATTAACATGGGTTTGATTATGCCTTCCAAAAATATAAACAACACCCCCACTCATACCTGCAGCAAAATTCGCACCCACATCGCCAAGCACCACAACAAGTCCTCCTGTCATATACTCACAACCATGCACACCCGTACCTAAAACCACAGCATTAGCTCCTGAATTCCTTACACAAAATCTTTCTCCAGCTATACCATCTAAATACACCTCGCCCTCAGTAGCCCCATACAAACAAGCATTTCCTGCAATGATATTTTCTTCAGGCGAAAAAGTGATTTCATTTGAAATTTTAGCAATGATCTTACCCCCACTTAAACCCTTGCCTAAATAATCATTACTATCTCCTATGATTTCAAGTTTAATACCCTTTATCAAAAACGCTCCAAAACTATTGCCCGCATTGCCTATGGCTTTTATATGGATGCTATCAGGTTTTAAAGCGTCTTTACCATAAGTTTTTAAAATTTCACTTGAAAGCATGGTTGCAAAAGTTCGGCTTTGATTTCCTACCTCTAAAGAAAGCTTAATAGGCTCTTTTTTCTCTACAGCATTTTTACAAAGTGGAAGTAAAATCCTATAATCAATTGTTTTTTCTAATTTATTGTCTTTGTAATCTTTAAAATGCACAGCAGTTTTATTATAAGTTGGCAAGGATTTTAAAATTTTATCCAAATTAAGTTTTCGTGCTTTACCTTCAACACTTTTTTGAGAGAGTTTATCCACGCGTCCTATCATATCATCAAGACGTTCAAAACCAAGTCTTGCCATGTATTCTCTAAGCTCTTGGGCTATAAAATACATGAAATTAATCACATCATCTACCTTAGCTTTAAAACGACCTCTAAGCTGGGTATCTTGAGTAGCTATACCAAAAGGACAAGTATTAAGATGACATACTCTCATCATCGTACAACCCATAGCGATTAAAGGTGCTGTAGCAAAACCAAATTCTTCAGCTCCTAAAAGTGCTGCTATAGCTAAATCACGGCCTGTCATTAGTTTTCCATCTGTTTCTAATCTCACCCTATCTCTTAATCTATTTAAAATCAAAGTTTGATGTGCCTCAGCCAAGCCTAGTTCCCAAGGAATTCCCGCATGCGGTATAGAGGTTCTAGGACTTGCTCCTGTCCCTCCATCATATCCTGAAATAAGTATAGAATTTGCCCCTGCCTTAGCCACACCAGCAGCAACTGTACCTATGCCATTTTCACTTACAAGTTTTACTGAAATTTTGGCATCTTTATTAGCATTTTTTAAATCATAAATAAGCTGAGATAAATCCTCTATAGAATAAATATCATGATGAGGAGGTGGAGAAATAAGCGTCACACCCGCTGTAGAATGCCTAGCCTTAGCTATCCAAGGATAGACTTTAAAACCCATTAATTGCCCACCCTCACCAGGCTTTGCACCTTGTGCAACTTTGATTTGGATCTCTTTTGCATGGATTAAATAATTTAAATCCACACCAAAACGCCCACTTGCAATTTGCTTAATGGCTGAGTTTTTATCCACTCCATCTTTTATTTCATAACGCTCTTCATCTTCCCCGCCTTCTCCTGAATTTGATTTAGCTCCTATTTTGTTCATAGCTTGTGCTAAACACTCATGGGCCTCTTTAGAAATGGATCCATAGCTCATAGCCCCACTTCTAAAGCGTTTAACTATGCTTTGAACACTTTCAACCTGATCAATACTAATAGCCTCACTAAAATCAAATTCCATTAAAGAACGCAAATTCACTTGTTTTTCTTCTATTAAAGCAGAGTATTTTTTAAAACTTTTATAATCTTTATTACGACAGGCTTTTTGAAGATAAAAAATCGCAAGCGGATCGATTAAATGCTCTTCTTTAGCACTTCTAAAACTATGAATTCCTTTAGAATCTAAAGCCTTATGTGTATCATTAAAAGCATGTTTGTGTAAAGCAATGAGTTCTTTTTCAAAATCCTCTAAATCCATACCTTCAATACGCGAGATGGTAGAAGTAAAGTACTTATCAACCACTTTAGAATTTAAACCCAAACACTCAAAAAGGGCAGATCCATTATAACTTTGCAAGGTAGAAACTCCCATTTTTGAAGCGATTTTTACTATACCGCTTGAAGCAGCTTTGATAAAATTTTCTACTGCTTTTTTATAGCTTAGATTAAGTTCTTTATTAACTATAAGTTTTTGTATGCTTTCATAAACTAAATAAGGATTGATCACCGTAGCCCCATAACCTAAAAGACATGCAAAATGATGGATTTCTCTAGGCTCACCGCTTTGAATGATAATACTTGTATGTGTTCTTAAATTTTTTCTTACTAAATGATTATGCACCCCAGAAACCGCAAGCAAGGCAGGAATATAAGCTTTTTTCTCATTGACTCCTTTATCGCTTAAAATAATAATAGAAGCACCTTTTTTAACTTCTTCTTCTACTTTAATACAAAGTTCATCTAAGGCCTTTTGCAAAGAATTTTTAGCATAATTATAAAGTATAGAAAATTCTTTAACTTGAAATTCTTTTAAAGCTTTCACTTCAAAAAGCTCTTCATTGCTTATCACAGGTAGGGCTATTTTGACACGTTTTGCATTATTTTCATCTGGCTTTAATAAATTCCCTTCACTTCCTAGATAAATCCTTGTAGAAGTAACTATCTCTTCTCTTATAGCATCAAGGGGAGGATTGGTTACTTGTGCGAAAAGCTGCTTAAAATAATTGTATAAAGGTTGATAGCTTTTACAAAGTATAGCCAAAGGCGTATCAACACCCATAGCCGCTATAGCTTCTTTGCCATTTTGTGCCATGTATCTAACACTCATTGTAAGCTCATCATAGCTCCAAGCAAAAGCCTTTTGAAGTCTTAAAACCTCATCTTCTTTCAAAAACTCATGTTTATAAACCCCGCTGTGTTGCTTTTCAAGCTCTACTAAATTTTTAAGCCAAGTTTTATAAGGTTTAGCATTAGCATAATGCTCTTTGATTTCATTATCAGCTATAAGCCTTCCTCTTGCAGTATCGACAAGCAAAAGCTTTCCAGGTTCTAAACGTTTTTTAGCTTTGATATTTTTTTCATCTAGTTTTAAAACCCCTGTTTCACTTGAAAGTATAAGCATATCATCTTTTGTAAGATAATATCTTGAAGGACGAAAACCATTCCTATCTAAACTCGCCCCCATAATTACCCCATCAGTAAAAATTACAGCTGCAGGGCCATCCCAAGGCTCCATTAATAAAGAATGGTATTCATAAAAAGCACGTTTTTTGCCTTCCATATTTTTATTTTTATGCCAAGGCTCAGGCACCATCATCATAAAGGCTTCTTCTAAAGTACGACCATTAAGGGCTAAAAATTCCAAAGTATTATCAAACATAGCAGAATCACTACTAGGCTTTGCTATAATAGGGAAAATTTCATCTAAATTTTCAAAATACTCACTTTTCATCAAACCTTCTCTAGCCCTTATGTTATCAACATTTCCGCGTATGGTATTGATTTCTCCATTGTGCACCATATAACGATTTGGATGGGCTCTTTCCCAACTTGGAAAGGTATTAGTTGAAAAACGAGAATGCACTAAGGCTATGGCTGATTTCATATTAACATCTTTAAAATCAAGATAAAAATCACTCAATTGAGTTGAAAGAAGCATTCCTTTATAAACTATAGTACGCGAAGAAAAACTCGAAAAATAGAATTTTGGCACTTTTAAAGCTCTTTTTTCTATAAGACGACGCGTACTATAAAGCACCCTTTCAAATTCTAAGCCAGGATTTATTTTGCTTGGTCTTTTTACAAAAGCTTGCAAAAAATAAGGCATGGTTTTTAAAGCACTAGCACCTATATCACTAGCATTAAAAGGCACCTCTCTAAAACCTAAAAATTCAAGTTTTTTATCTTTTAATCCTTGTAAAAATATAGCTTTTGCTTGTTCTTTTGCATCTTTATTAAGTGATAAAAACATTTGTGCTACAGCATAATCACCCTTTTTAGGAAGTTTAAAGCCTAATTCTTGAGTCATAAAAAATTCATGCGGAATTTGCATTAAAATCCCTGCTCCATCACCTGAATTTTCTTCAGCCCCTGCACCGCCTCGGTGTTCAAGATTCATCAAAATTTCTAAAGCATCACAAATAACCTTATAAGAAGCTATACCGCGTATATTTACAACTGCTGCAATACCACAAGAATCATGCTCATTTTGTGGATGGTATAAAGCTATGCTTTGATTATTTTCTAAGATATTTTCTAAATCCATTTTATCTCCTTATAAAATTGATTTTAATTAGCTTATGAAGCTTAAAATATATTTTTAAAATTGATATAATTTTTATCTTAAAAATAAATAAATTAAAAAATATTTTAATACATTTTTATAAATTATATAAAAATTATAAAAACATAGCAATAGCACTTCCTAAAATCAATAAAGATCCATTATAAAAAATAAAAGTTGGGATACAAGTGTCTTTAATATGATCGTGTTGTTTATCAGCATTTAAACCTACACTCGTTCCTATGGTGGTTTCGCTTGCTGGACTTCCTGCATCTCCTAAAGCCCCTGCTACGCCTAAAATAAATATAATAAGCCCTGTACTAAAACCAAGTTCTAAACAAATAGGACAAAAAAGTGCGGCTATAATAGGTATGGTTCCAAAAGAACTTCCTATACCCATAGTAATAATCAATCCTATTAAAAGCATTAAAAATACTGTTAAAAATTTACTTTTTTCTACATAAGGGAGGATGAAAATAATAAGCTCTTTTACCGAAGCACTTTGTTTTAAAACCTCAGCATACCCAGCAGCAACAAGCATAACAAAAGCTATAAAACCCATCATTTTAAATCCCTCATCAAAAACTGTGTTGATTTTAGAAAATTCAACCCCACCTAAAACCACCATCAAAATAAAACCTAAAAGTCCTGATAAAGGCAAATTCGAAGTTATAATTTGCAAAAGCAAGGTCAAAACAAGCCCGGCTAAAACACCCCATTCTTTAGAACTCATTTTAAGATTTTCCAAATCAGGCTTGATCAATTTTATTTCTTGATATTCCCTTGGCTTACGATAAAAAACAAAAAGGGCTAAAATAAGTCCGCTTAACATACAAATAGCAGCCAAATACATAGTATTTGTGATATCATTTAAAGACACATTCAAACCATTAGCATTTAAATTGTCTTTTAAAAGATCTTGAAAAGTAAGTCCAAATCCTACAGGCAAAACCATATAAGGAGTAATAAGGCCAAAAGTCAAAGCACAAGCTACAGCCCTACGATCGATTTTAAGCTGATTAAAAAGACTTAAAAGAGGCGGAATTAATAAAGGTATAAAAGCTACATGGATAGGAATTAAATTTTGAGAAAAACAAGAAATCAAGGCCAAAGATAAAAGCAATAAATATTTTTTATGTGAGATAAAACCCCTTACTATTTTAATCAAATATGCTGTTAAATGGGTCTTTGAAATTGCTATTGCAATAGCACCTAAAAGTATATAACTAAGAGAGGTTTTTAAATTTTCTTTCATTCCACTTATGAGTATATTCATAGTATCTACAAGACTAAGATGAGAAAATATGCCTGCAACAAGAGCTGCAATTAAAAGACTTAAAAGCACATTAAAACGAAATAAACAAAGCAAGGTCATTAAAACAACACTAATAATAATGGGATTTGTCAACAAACTCAAGGATTTTCCTTATAAATTAATAAAACTTAATTCTAGAGAAATTTTTGTTAAAATGTAATAAAATATTAAATGCTTAAATATGTAAATTTTAGTAACATTTTATAATATATGTTACTTTTATACATATTTCAAAGAAAAATTCTTCCATTATTCAAGACTCAATATTTTTAAACTCTAAAATTATGGAATTTTTGTTATATTTTTAATAAAAATCGAAAGGAATATCCATGGAACTCGATACCGAACAAAAAAAATACTATTTTAAAATTTAAAAATTTTGTTTCTTTTAGAAACAAAATCTCTCTTAATCTGTCTTTAATAATAATCATTTGTTATTATATCTTTGTTTTAGGCATAGGACTTATGCCAGAAATTTTAGGATATAAACTTGGTCCTAGCGCTATAACTCTTGGTATTATAATAGGTATTGGCCTGATTTTATTATGCATTATTTCTACAGGAATTTATACTTTTATCGCAAATCATTTCTTAGATAAAGAACAAGAAGAAATGATTAAAAACTTAAAAAAACAAGGATTACTTGATGCATTAAAAAACGGAAAGATTGATTATAAGGAATTAATATGAGAATTTTAATATTAGCAATTTTATTTTTTGATTCGGCCTTTAGTGCTAGCTTTGATTTAGGAGAAATTCACCAAAAAGACATAAATATAACTGCTGTGAGCATGTTTTTGATCTTTGTTTTAGCGACTTTATTAATTACTTATTATTCTAATAAAAAATCTCAATCTAAAAAGCGGATTTTATACCGCTGGTGGGAATATCACACAGGCATGCAAAATGGTATGGCTATAGCAGGAGATTATATGAGTGCAGCAAGCTTTCTTGGAATTACTGCTTTAGTTTTTACAAACGGTTTTGATGGACTTATTTATTCTATAGGTTTTTTAGTAGGATGGCCTATTATTTTATTTTAATTGCAGAAAAATTCAGAAACCTTGGAAAATTTACTTTTGCAGACATTACTGCTTATCGTTTAGAAGCAAAACCTATACGCGTTATATCAGCTATTTCTGCTTTAAGCGTGATTATTTTTTACCTTATTGCCCAAATGGTAGGAGCAGGACAACTCATACAATTACTCTTTGGTTTGCCTTATACCTTTGCAGTGATTTTAGTAGGAATTTTAATGATTTGCTATGTGACTTTTGGAGGAATGCACGCAACCACTTGGGTACAAATTATAAAAGCTATTTTGCTTTTAGCAGGGGCTTCTTTTATGGCTTTTATGATATTATATCTTACTAAATTTGATTTAAAATACTATTTTGACTTAGCCATATCCCATCATCCAAAGGGTGAAAATATAATGAAACCTGGCACTTTCTTGCCTGATACTGTTTCAGCACTTTCTTTAGGATTGGCTTTGATGTTTGGAACTGCGGGATTGCCTCATATTTTAATGCGGTTTTTTACCGTAAAGGATGCTAAAGAAGCAAGAAAATCAGTATTTTATGCAACAGGATTTATAGGATATTTTTATATACTTACTTTCATTATAGGTTTTGGAGCTATAGCACTTTTATTTACAAATCCTCAATTTACTAATGCTGATGGAAGTTTTAATGGGGCTAGCAATATGATTGCTATAACCTTAGCTGAAGTTTTAGGTGGGGATATATTTTTAGGATTTATTTTAGCTGTTGCCTTTGCTACTATTTTAGCTGTGGTTGCAGGACTTGCAATTTCAGGTGCAGGGACAATAAGTCATGATTTATATGTTAATGTTATTAAAAACGGTAATGTTAATCATGAAAATGAAATGAAAGTTACAAAAATTGCAACTATAACTATAGGAATTTTTGCTATTTTATTACGCATTGTTTTTGAAAAACAAAATGTCGCTTTTACTGTAGGCCTTGCTTTTGCTATAGCTGCGAGTGTGAATTTTCCTATACTTTTGCTTTGCATTTATTGGAAAAATCTTACTACAAAAGGTGCTTTTTGGGGTGGGCTTATAGGACTTATTGTAGTTCTTGCTTTAGTGATTTTAAGCCCTAGTATATGGGTGAAAAGCTTTGGCTTTAATCAAGCAATTTTCCCTTATGATCACCCAGCTTTATTTTCCATGCCTTTGAGTTTTTTACTCATTTATATCATTTCAAAACTTGATAATTCTAAAAGATCCCAAAAAGACAAAGAAGGTTTTAAAGCACAAAGTGGCATAGGAATCAGTGAAGCTATAATGCATTAAGGGCTTTTAGCCCTTATTTATAAATAAAGGTATAAAAACGAAGCTAAAGTAGAACCAAAAATAGGCCCTAAAACAGGGATCCAAGCATAGGCCCAATCGCATTTTGCTTTCATAGGCAAAACACTTAAAACTATACGAGGAGATAAATCCCTACAAGGATTTATAGCATAGCCTGTAGTAGATCCAAGGCTTAAACCTATAGCCCATACTAAAATAGCAACAGGCAAAGCCCCTATACTTCCAAGCCCTATTTTAACATCCTTAATATCTGGAAAAACTATATTCGCACCTGTAATATATAAGATAACAAAAATTAAAACAAAACTGCCTAGAAATTCACTAAAAAAATTAATTTTATAATTTCTAATGGCAGGTTCAGTACAAAAACAAGCTCTTCTTAAAGCTTCATCTTCAGTTATTTTAAAATGATCATAATAAAAAATATATACAAGCAAAGCACCAAAAGCAGCTCCTAAAAATTGTCCAAGCAAATAAGAAGGAACCAAAGTTAAAGGTATATTTTTTGAGTAATGAGTAAACTTAAAGTAACAGCTGGATTTAAATGAGCTCCACTTATAGGTCCAGCTACAGTCACTCCAACAAAAACAGCAAAAGCCCAAGCAGTAGTGATGACAAGCCATTGTGCTGATTCACCAAAATCACATTTAGTATTTTTAAGCAAACAGCTTGCAACCACACCATTTCCTAAAAGTATAAGTAAAGTCTTTCCTATAAATTCAGCTAATATGATTCCCATAAACTACTCCATCCAATTTAAACTTCTCTTAACCGCTTTATGCCAATATTTAAACATAGTTTCTATTTCAAGACTATTTTTACTAGGAGTAAAAATCAGCTATTTGATATTGTTCTTTAAGAGTTTTAATATCCTTAAAATAACCCACAGCCAAGCCCGCTAAATAACCAGCACCTAAAGCCGTAGTTTCAACACTCTTTGGTCTTTTAATTTCAAAACCAAATAAATCAGCTTGAATTTGCATCAAATAATCACTCGCACTCGCACCTCCATCTACGCGAATTTCACTGCATTGAGATCCTAAATCTTTTTCCATTTCTTTGACTATATCATAAACTTGAAATGCTATTCCTTCTAAAACAGCTCTAGCAAGGTGTCCATCAGTAGTAGCCCTACTAATGCCAAAAATAGTCCCTCTAGCATACTGATCCCAATAAGGCGTGCCAAATCCAGCTAAAGCAGGCACAAAATACACCCCACCATTGTCTTTTTCTGTAGAAGCTAAAGTATTAATATCAGCTGAAGTTCTTATAAGTCTAAGTCCATCTCTTAGCCATTGTATGGCAGCACCACCTATAAAAACCCCTCCTTCTAAAGCATAAGTTATTTCATCATTAATCTGCCATGCAATAGTGCTTAAAAGATTATTTTTGCTTAAAACAGGACTTTTTCCACAATTCATAAGCAAAAAACACCCTGTCCCATAAGTATTTTTCATCATGCCTTTTTCAGTGTACATTTGCCCAAACAATGCTGCTTGTTGATCCCCAGCTATACCTACTATGGGGATTTGACTATCAACCCATCTAGTAGCTGTATAGCCATAAATTTCACTAGAACTTTTAACTTCAGAAAGAATTTGTCTTGGTATATCAAATATTTCAAGCAATTCATCATCCCATGATAAAGTATGGATATTATAAAGCATGGTTCTACTAGCATTACTCACATCAGTTACATGAACCTTTCCTTTAGTCAGATTAAAAATAAGCCAAGTATCTATAGTCCCAAAACATAATTCTCCTTTTTGAGCTTTTGATCTTGCACCCTCTACATTATCTAGAATCCATTTTATTTTAGTAGCTGAAAAATAAGCGTCTAAAACCAGGCCTGTTTTAGCTTGTATTAAATTTGATTTATCTTTTTTAAGTTCTTCACAAAAATCAGCCGTTCTTTTATCTTGCCAAACTATGGCATTATATATGGGTTCTAGTGTATTTTTATCCCAAATTACAGTAGTTTCTCTTTGATTTGTAATGCCTAATGCTGCTATGTCTTTAGCATTTAAATTAGCTCTTGCTAAAGATTCTGTAAGTGTGGCGATTTGAGAACTCCAAATTTCTTTGTTGTGGATAAATTTGGGTAAAATCTTTTTGTGCTATAGAAATAATATTTGAATTTTCATTAAAAATTAAAGCTCTTGAAAGAAGTTGTTCCCTGATCTAAAGACATGATATATTTTTCATTGTTTCTCCTTAAATTTGATATTGTCTAGCTAAAAGTATAAATTCATTGATTTCATCTTTTATTTTTTCTTCATCCCATTTAAAATAAGCACCTAAATACTCTCCAAGTTCTTTAGTGCATTCTTCACAAGCCTTTGCATCTAAAAACAATAAACGAATTCTTCGGGCTAAAACATCTTCTATTTTTTGTGCCATTTCATTTTCTAAAGCCCAAAAAACTTGAGCATAAGTATAAGGATAATTTTCATGTATTTTTTTATCCAAACCTTTAGCTTCTAAATTTAAAATTTCTTTAGCATCCAAGCCATAAACACTCAATTTTTCCCCAAATTTTAAATTCTCATCACAAGCACTAAGCTTAATTCTTACTTTTACATTTTTTATGATTTAATAAACCCAAGGCAATAGCTTTATTTATAGTTTGTTCAGCCATAATACGGCAAGTGGTCCATTTACCCCCATTAATTGATATTAAATTACTTTTTGAAACTTCTATTTTATGACTTCTTGAAAGATTTTTAGTGTCTTTATTTATATGGGTATTAATAAGAGGTCTTAAACCTGCAAAAATACTTTTAATATCTTTTCTCATAGGTTTTTTTATGAAATATTTGGCTATATTTTCTAAGATAAATTCTATTTCTTCTTCTAAAGCTCTTGGTTCGTAAGTGATTTTTTCTATTTTAGTATCAGTTGTTCCAATTAAAACTTTATTATACCAGGGAATAGCAAAAAGAACACGCCCATCAGATGTAGCAGGTATGATTAAAGCATTTTTATTTGGAAAAAATTCTTTATCCACTACTATGTGAATTCCTTGACTTGCCACTATATTACTAGGACTTAAATCCATATTGTAATTCTTCTTTTTTTATATTTTTGAGTGAATTTTTTGATTTTTCTTTATTTAAATATTTAGCCTTGCCTATATTAAATTTCCCTGCTAGAAAATCACAAAGTTTTAAACCTATAAAATAGTAAAAAGCCTTAAAAAACGACTTAGCTGGTATTATAAATTTTCGTTTTTTAGATAAATTGCAAGCATTTATTAATAATTGATTCCTTTCATGTAAGGCCTCATATACTAAAGAAAGATTTCCTTGAGCTAAATACCTTCCACCATGCAAGAGTTTAGTAGATCGGCTAGAAGTTCCTTTAGAAAAATCATATCTTTCTAAAAGTAAGGTTTCATAGCCCCTACTTGATGCATCAAGTGCTAAAGCAAGCCCGCTAGATCCACCACCTATAATGATAAGATCATAAAAATCTTTTAAATTCTTTATTTGTTCTTCTCTTTTCAATTTGTAACCTTTTTGAAATTAAGTATACTACAAATTGAAACATATTTTAAAGATATTGTTCTAAAAAAATGAGAATTTGTGTATTTAAGTAAAAATATTGGGAAAAATTAGTAATTCTTATGTGATTTTGAGAAAAATAGTAACATAAATATACTCTTTAATTTTATTAAGAATAATATAAAGTTATAAAAGCTTATTTGGCTTTATAACTTTATTAAATGTTTTAAACATCTAAGTGTTTAACATCCTTAGCATGTGCTTGGATATAATCACGTCTTGGTTCTACCTCATCACCCATAAAGAGATTAAAAGTATCATTAGCACTTTGGGCATCCTCTATAGTGATTTTTAAAAGCCTTCTTACACTTGGATCCATAGTTGTTTCCCAAAGTTGTTCAGGATTCATCTCTCCTAAACCCTTATAACGCTGTATGGTAGCACCTTTTTTAGCATTATTTTCAACCTCTTCAAGAACTTCTAAAATGTCTTTATTAAATTCTAAATTTCTATCTTTGATCTTATCAAAAATATAGCTTGCTTCTTCATATAAAGGATGAGTAAAAAGCTCTTCATTAATCACAAGTTCTTCTAAACCATTATGAGTTTGGATAAAGGCTCGAATTTCATTATCATTGACATTGAAATTTAAAATATTATCCCCTTTAGCTTCTAAAAATTGCTTAATATATTCAAATAATTCTTGATTATTTGTTTTGATTAAATTCGAATTTTCTATTAAATAACGTATCACGCAAATGACACTAAAACGTTTTTCAAGCTCTTTTAAAACAGCACGATACAGTGCAACAGTTTTTAAAAAATCTTTTAAATCATTAATACCTATTCCCTCATAATTTAAACCCTCTATACCCGTTTCTATAAGATACTCACTTAAAGCTTTTTCATCTTTTAAATAAATTTGTTTTTTAGCCTTTTTATAAAGATAAAGTGGAGGCTGGGCTAGGTAAATGTGCCCATTACTTATAAGCTCATTCATAAAACGGAAGAAAAAGGTTAAAAGCAAGGTTTGTATATGAGATCCATCCACATCAGCATCTGTCATGATGATGATTTTATGATATCTTAATTTTAAAAGATCAAAATCATCTCCAATCCCACAACCAAAAGCAGTGATCATGTTTTGAATTTGTTCAGATTTTAAAATTTTATCAAATCTTGCCTTTTCAACATTGAGAATTTTACCCCTTAGAGGTAAAATAGCTTGAAAAGATCTTTCTCTGCCCTGTTTAGCAGAACCACCTGCAGAATCTCCTTCAACAAGATAAATTTCACTTTCACTAGGATCTTTGCTTTGACAATCGGCTAATTTTCCTGGCAAGGTCCCCACACTCAAGCTTTCTTTTTTACGCGTTAATTCTCTTGCTTTTTTTGCTGCTTCTCTACCGCGTGCTGCCATTAAAGCTTTATTCATAATGGCTTTTGCTTCTATAGGATTTTCTTCAAAATATTTGCTTAAATAATCAAAACTTGCCTTTGAAACTATAGGACGTACATAGGTTGAACCAAGTTTTCCTTTAGTTTGACCTTCAAATTGAGGTTCAGGGACTTTAACACTCACAATGGCAATTAAACCCTCACGTATATCTTCACCTGTGATTTTATTATCTTTTTCTCTAGCACTTGCATTAACTTCTATATAATTGCTAATAACACGTGTTAAACCCATTCTAAAACCCGCTTCGTGTGTTCCCCCATCTGGAGTTTTAATATTATTTACAAAAGAAAGTAGATTTTCACTATAAGTATCATTGTAAAGTAAAGCTATTTCTACATTTACATCTTCTTCATCCACACTAAAAAAGATAGCTTTGCTTAAGGCTTCTTTTTTATTTAAATCCATAACAAATTGTGAAAGTCCCCCTTCAAAATGAAAGCTTTCTTGTTTTCCTGTGCGATTATCTTTAAAATTTATAGTGATTTTTGGATTTAAATATGCAAGTTCTTTAAATCTTTTAGCTAAAATTTCATAATCAAATTCTGTCACTTCAAAAATTTTATCATCAGGCCAAAATTCTATAGTTGTTCCTGTTTTTTTACTTTTGCCTATGATATTAAATTCACTTGTGACTTTGCCTTCTGAGAATTCTTGACGATAAATTTCTCCATTTCTTTCAACTGTAGCTACAAGTTTTTTAGAAAGGGCATTTACAACAGATACTCCAACCCCATGCAAACCGCCTGAAACTTTATAAGTATCTTTATCAAATTTTCCTCCTGCATGAAGTACAGTTAAAACAACAGTTAAAGTCGGCATATTTTCACTAGGATGCATATCAACAGGAATGCCTCTACCATTGTCACTAACAATACAACTTCCTTGATCTGTGATTTCTACTTCTATAGTATCACAATATCCTGCCATAGCTTCATCTATAGAATTATCTACAACTTCATAGATCATATGATGAAGTCCATTTATATTAGTATCTCCTATATACATGCCTGGGCGTTTTCTAACAGCTTCTAAACCCTTTAAAACTTTAATATTACTTGCGCTGTAATTTTCTTGCATGTCTTTTCCTTATTTATTTTATAAAATTATAGGCATAATGACTACTGATAGCCCTTGGGATTTGACTATGAAAGCAGAACTAGGTTCATTAACACTAAGGGTGAATTTTTCTTCTTCTATGGAAGTTAAAAAATCAAGTAAATATTTGATTTTTATAATAAGATTAAATTCTTCATTTACCCCTGTTTGGATCTCAAGTTCTGTTTTTGCTTCCATATTATCTAAACTTATGCCTTCAAAAATGATTTTATCTTTATTAAAATGCAATTTCATTTTTTCTGTCACAACACTGATTTTTTTAAGACTATCTATAAAGTCTTCTGTTGAAAGATTAAGTTCTTGTTTAAAACTTTTTGGGACTACTTTTTCATAATCAGGGAATTTATCATTTATAAGTTTTGTGAAAAATTCGAAATTTTCATTTTTAGCAATAAGCATATTTTCATCATAAAAAATCTCTATTTTTTCATAGAAAAGTTTTTGCATTTCCATGATAGCTTTTTTAGGGATGCTAAAATTAAATTCTTGATTGTTTGTTTTTTCTAGAGTGTAAATTGCAAGGCGTTTTGTATCAGTTCCTACGAAATTAATTTTATCTGTTTTTATGTCTAAAAATGCACCATTTAAAGAATATTTTGGATTATTTGTATCAATACTTGGTAATATTTTTTTAAGAGATCTGCTTAAATCATTAGAATCGATGTTAAATTGGTTTTTTCCTTCTGTATTTGGGAATTTAGGAAAGTCTTCATAATTAAACATAGGAAGCTTGTATTTAGTGCTTTTTTGTCTGATGAATAAGAAATTATCTATGGTTTCTAAAATAACTTCTTCATTATTTAAATTTTTAATCACATCACTAATGCTTTTTGCATTTGCAGTTGCAAAGCCGCTTGATTCTACGCGGATTTTTCTTATCTTATAGTCAATTCCTATTTCATAATCACTAGCTCTTATAGTGAGTTTATCTTCATCAGCATGAAAAAAAAGATGAGAAGTAATAGTGCTTGAGTCTTTCTTCTCCACGTAGGCATTACATAAAATTACTGCAGATTCTAAAGTATTTTTATTGATACTTAATTTCATTTTTTCTCCTTGGTTTATTTTAATTTTAAATTTCGTTATAATAATAAGCTTATTGAAATTGTGAAATTCTTCAAAGCAAAATAATCAAATTTGTATTTTATCACACTTTGCTTAATTATATTTTTTCACATAAGCTTTTACATTTTTTCACATCCTTTCACTCAACTTTGACTTTTTATAAGAATTTTGTTTTTTAATTCTTCGATTTTTGTCTTTAAAGGGAGATCATTTTCTATCATTTCTGTGATTTTTTTAACATTATGTGAAATGGCAGTGTGATCTTTCATTTCAAAATAATTAGCAAGTTGAGGCATTGTTAAAGCAGTAAGGGCTCTAGCTAGGTAAATGATGATGCGTCTTGCTACGACTATATTTTGAGTTTTTTTATTTGATTTCACATCGCTTGGTTTGATGTTAAATTCTTTGCAAACTAAGGATAAAATATCATCGATAGTGATATTTTCTCTTTTCTCTTTGATATGATCTTTCATTACGCTTTTGGCAAGTTCTAGTGTGATTTCTTGTCCTAGTATGCTTGCATAAGCATTTAGGCTTATTATAATGCCTTCAATTTCTCTTATATTATCTCCTAAAGAAGTGGCGATATAATTGATAATGTCATTAGAAAGGTTGATATCATTAAATTCGCATTTTTTTCTTATGATAGCTATTTTTGTATCAAGTTGAGGTGGGGTGATATCTGCTATTATCCCATGAGCAAAGCGGCTTTTTAAACGTTCTGTTATGCCCTTTAGCATATTAGGTGGGTTGTCTGAAGTCATGATGATTTGCCCATCGTTGTTTTTAATTTCATTAAAGATGAAGAAAAATTCTTCTTGAATTTTATCTGTTTTTCCTAAAAATTGCACATCATCTATAAGCAAAACATCACAATTTCTGTATTTTTCATGGAATTTATCTAAAGATCCATTTTTTAAATTTGAAGTAAAATCATTGATAAAATTTTCACTTGTAGCATAAATGACTTTTTTTCCCATTTCTAAGCTTGCATTTCCAACTGCTTGAAGCAAATGTGTTTTTCCAAGTCCTGTGGTACCATAGATAAAAATAGGATTATAAAGTTTTCCAAGTTTGTCTTTATGCGTTATGGCTTTGCAAGCTCCATAGGCGTATTTGTTAGAATCTCCCACAACAAAACTTTCAAAAGTAAAAGATGGATTTAAAATAGTACTTTGAGCTTTGATATGAGCTATGTCGATTTTGGAGTTTTTATTGCTTTGTTTTTGGCTTTGTGCTTGTATGCTTATGATGGCTTTATTGCCACTTTGTACTTCATAAAAATGTGCGATTTTTTTGCCATATTTTGTTTGTATGAATTTAGCTAATAATTCATTGGGTGCATTAAAGACTAAAAAATCTGCCTTGCTTTGCTTTTCACTGAATTTTAAAGTGGATATATAATTTTCGTATTCGTTTTGGTTTAATTCTTTTTTAAAATTTTCAAGTATTTGGCTTGGATTCATACTCTCTCTTTGAATTTTTACATTAATGTATAAATTTTATCTTAAATTTTATAAAAAAAGGTTAAAATTTGCCTTTAGATCTTATCAATTTTAAGAGGTATAAAATTTGAAAATTCTAGGTATAGATCCAGGTTCGAGAAATTGTGGTTATGCTATTATAGAAGCTAATAGGGGTAAAAATACTCTTATAGAAGCAGGCCTTATAAAAATAAAGCCAAATACTTTACAATACCAAATCACAGAGCTTTGCGAGGGTTTGGATTTGATTTTTAAAAACCATTCTTTTGATGAGGTAGCTATAGAAGATATATTTTTTGCTTATAATCCTAAGACTGTTTTAAAACTTGCACAATTTCGCGGGGCTTTGTCTTTAAAGATTTTACAAATTCATGGAGATTTTGCAGAATATACTCCCTTGCAAATTAAAAAAGCTGTCACAGGCAAAGCCAAAGCAAGCAAAGAACAAGTAGCTTTCATGGTAAAAAGACTTTTAGGGTTTAGTAAAGATATCAAGCCTTTAGACATTACAGATGCTATTGCTATTGCTTTAACCCATGCGGCCAATTTAAGATAAATTTGCTTTAAAAATTTATTAGATTTTTTCATTTTGATTTATAAAGTTGGAACAGAACTTGCTTTTGAAATTTCTCATAAACGTTAAAAGTTTTTTCAAACCTTAAAGCGTGAATAAAAAGCGATATTTTATAAAGGATTTAAAATGATGAGATCACTTTGGTCTGGTGTAAGCGGATTGCAAGCGCACCAAGTTGCAATGGATGTTGAAGGTAATAATATTTCAAATGTCAATACAACAGGTTTTAAATATTCTCGTGCAGATTTTGGAACCATGTTTAGTCAAACTGTGAAAATCGCTACTGCTCCAACAGATGGAAGAGGCGGACAAAATCCACTTCAAATCGGGCTTGGGGTTTCAGTTAACTCAACCACAAGAATCCATTCTCAAGGTTCGGTTCAAACTACGGATAAAAATACTGATGTGGCTATTAATGGTGATGGTTTTTTCATGGTAAGTGATGATGGGGGTCTTACGAATTATCTTACTCGCTCGGGAGATTTTAAACTTGATGCTTATGGGAATTTTGTCAATAATGCAGGCTTTGTTGTGCAAGGATGGAATATTAATTGGGATGATCAAAGCATAGACAGTTCAAGAAGTCCTCAAAATATTTTTATAGATCCTGGCATGCATATTCCTGCAGCAAAGTCAACTGAAGTGGCTATTAAAGCAAATTTAAATAGTGGGTTAAATATAGGCACTTCAAGCAGGAATCTTTACGCACTAGATTCTGTTCATGGATATAATGTTAAAACAAATAAGGCTGAGGATGAAAATGATACAGGAATCACTCAATTTTACACCACTTCTAAGAATTCTGTAGAAGTAACAGAAAAAGGTGTGGATGCAGGATCTCTTTTTAATGCTAAAGGACAAGGGCTTAATCTTAGAGATGGTCAAGGCATTTGGGTGAGTTATGCGGATGCAAAATTCACTACACAAGGCGGGAATACTTTTGATGAAAATAGTAAGCAAAACCAAAATAATGTGATTTTTTGGGGTAATAAAGATATAGCTGTTAATTTAGATATTACTATTAATGGGGTTCATATACAAAATGCAAATATTAGAAGTTTAGATGAAGCTATAGCTTATATTAATACTTTCACCACTCCAACCGATACTAGGGATGGAACAGGAGTAAAAGCGGTTAAAAAAGCTGATGGTTCAGGCATAGAATTTATCAATGATAATAGTAATGGCACTACAGACAATATGAAAAATATTGATTTAACTGTTAATACAGGAAATCAAGCAGGAGAGCTTCAGACTATTACTTATAATCAGGGAAATGACTCTTTTAATTCTGTTTTAACTCAAACAAACCAAACTAGTCATTGGCTTAATGATAATTTAGCTAATGGCGGTGTTAAAAATCATGTACAGGTAATTACAGCACATAAATATATTTACAGTTCAAGTCCTGTAAGCTTGCCTCCTATGTACAATCCTGATGGGGGTCCAAATTTTATAGCTAATAACAATCAAAAACCTAATGATCCTGCTTCTGCTAATTATTGGGATGCTATACAAGGAAGTTTAAGAAATACTAATGCAAGAACCTTTAGAACCACAGAAGATTTAAGAGAGCTTTTACAAAGGGATGCTAGATATGGGGTGGACTATGATGGAGATGGATTAAAAACTTACGATGCAGATGATATCAATCAAGGTGTTAAAGTAGTAGTGAATGAAAGTGGGCATTTTGCCATCTCTAATGCTAAGGAAGACTCAACTATACCAGCTAATGCTGGTGCTGGAAATCAAGCTGTTAAAACTTCACCAAAAAACATGAGTTTTAACGTCACTGCTTATTCTAATAAAGAAGGCACTGTAAGCACTAATGATGCTTTTACAGCTATTTTTAAAGCTTGGGATGGCCCTTTAGTTACAGGTGCAGCTATAAAAGAAAGCGAACAACTCAAGCTTTCTGCTTTTTCAGCCGGACTTGAAATTTATGATTCTTTAGGATCAAAACATACTTTAGAAGTGCAATTTGTTAAACAAAACACAACTCAAGATGGGGGTAATGAATGGCAAATGATCATTCGTGTTCCAGAGCCTGCAGAAATAAACACTACAGGAGAGGGCCCAAATAATATTGTCGTTGGAACAGCAAGATTTAACAATGATGGATCTTTAGCTAGCTACACCCCAAAAACTATTAATTTTTCACCAAATAACGGTGCAGCACCAAATCAGCAAATCAAACTTTCCTTTGGGACAAGCGGAAGCAATGATGGGCTTGTAAGTTCGAATTCTTCTTCAACTTTAACAGGTCAAGCCACTGATGGCTATCCTTCAGGGAATTTAAAACCTGATGCTATACGTGTGGATGATAAGGGGAATATCTTGGGTGAGTTTACTAATGGTAAAACCTTTGCTGTAGCTAAAATAGCCATGGCTTCAGTAGCAAATAATTCCGGTCTTGAAGAAATAGGCGGAAATCTTTTTAAAGTGACTGCAAACAGTGGTGCCATAGTAGTAGGCGAAGCAGGAACAGGCGGTAGAGGTGAGATGAAAACTGCAGCCCTTGAGATGTCAAATGTCGATTTAAGCCGTTCTTTAACAGAGCTTATCATTATCCAAAGAGGTTATCAAGCTAATTCTAAAACCATTTCAACAAGCGATCAAATGCTTCAAACCTTGATACAACTTAAACAATAGTTTAAGCAAAAAAATCTTATAAAATATTCTTTTACTCCCTTAATGGGAGTGCCTTGTTTTACAAGCCTATCTTGGTAGTTTTGTAATACTAGGCTTAGGCTTGAACTGCCTTCAATTTATTGCTAACTCGCTCTTATGAGAGTGAGTTGCGATAAAATTTTAATTATCCTCATAAATTTTTCAAATTAATTTTACTTTTATTTTTTAAAGATAAAATAATCGATATTTTTATAGAAAGGAGAAAAAATGTCTTATATCAATTTTATGCTTTCTTCTTTCTATATGCGTGCTTAAGCACGCTTAATCTACTTAATCTTTAATAATTTAGTCTTCATATTTTAGTTAAAGCACAAAGCTTTTTAGGATTTTAATTTATAAATAAGGATAAAAAATGGATTTTAGTAAAGAAACTTTAGCATTACATGGGGCATATCATTTTGACACTCAAAGAAGCATTAGTGTGCCTATATATCAAAACACTGCTTATAATTTTGAAAACCTAGATCAAGCAGCAGCACGGTTTAATCTTAAAGAACTTGGCAATATTTACTCAAGAATAGGCAATCCTACAAGTGATGTTTTAGGACAAAGGCTTGCTAATATTGAAGGAGGGGCTTTTGGAATTACTGTATCTAGTGGTATGGCAGCTTGTTTTTATGCTCTTGTTAATTTAGCAAAAGTTGGGGATAATATAGCTTATTCAAATAAACTTTATGGCGGAACGCAAACTTTAATTTCTCATACTCTTAAGAATTTTGGCATAGAAGCTAGGGAATTTGATATTGATGATATAAATACTTTGGAAAAAATTATAGATAAAAATACAAAGGCGATTTTTTTTGAAAGTCTTTCAAATCCGCAAATTGCTATAGCTGATATAGAGAAAATAAGCCATGTGGCAAAAAAACATAAGATCATTAGTATATGTGATAATACTGTTGCTACTCCTTTTTTACTACAGCCTTTTAAATTTGGAGTGGATATAATAGTACATAGTTTATCCAAATACGTAAATGGCCAAGGCAGTACTTTAGGAGGGGTGCTTATAGAAAGAAAGGGTTTAAATGATTTGCTTAAAAATAATGATAAATATCAAGCCTTTAATACCCCTGATCCTAGCTATCATGGACTGAATTTAAATACGCTTGATTTACCTATTTTTAGTGTTAGAATCATGATCACTTGGCTTAGAGATTTAGGAGCTAGTTTAGCACCGCAAAATGCATGGTTGCTTTTACAAGGGCTTGAAAGCTTAGCAGTACGTATAGAAAGACACAGTCAAAATGCTTATAAAATTGCTAGTTTTTTAAATTCTCATCCTGATATTAAAGGTGTAAACTATCCTGCCTTAGAAAATAGTGCTTATTATTATTTATTTAAAAAATATTTTGATAAAAATTTAGCCAGCGGTCTTTTGAGTTTTGAAGCTAAAGACTACGAACATGCTAGAAAGATTTGTGATAAAACCCGCCTTTTTTTGCTTGCTGCGAATTTAGGCGATAGTAAATCTTTGATCATACACCCTGCTTCAACCACTCATTCACAACTTAGCGAAGAAGAGCTTAAAAAAGCAGGTATAAGCAAAGCCACTTTACGTTTGAGTATAGGACTTGAAAATAGTGATGATCTTATAAAAGATTTAAAGCAAGCCATACAAAGTTAAGAATATTTAAGCTTATTATTTTTGTTTGATAAAGGAGAAAAAATGCCACTTATTATTCCAGAAAATATGCCAGCTTATGAACTTTTAAAAGATCATGCTTTTATCATGGGATCAAAAAGAGCAAAGCATCAAGATATACGTCCACAAGAGATTTTAATCATCAATCTTATGCCAAAGAAGATCGAAACAGAAAATCAAATTTTAAGTTTACTTGCAAATTCTGCTTTGCAAGTAAATATCACACTTTTAGCTACTGCTACTTATGTGGGTAAAAATACTTCTATCACTCATTTGGAAAAATTTTATAAAAGCATTAAAGAGTGTAAAAAGCATAGATTTGATGGGGCTATTGTTACTGGAGCACCTGTGGAGCAAATGGATTTTGAAAAAGTTGCTTATTGGGAAGAATTATTAGAAATTTTTGATTTTTTAAGATTAAATGTTACTAGTACTGTGTATATTTGTTGGGGTGCTATGGCGGCTTTGAAACATTTTTATGGTGTAGATAAGATCTGTTTAAATGAGAAAATTTTTGGAGTTTATAAACATGATAAAATCATGCCTGATTTGCTTTTAACTAATTTAGATGAAAAAGTTTTAATGCCTCATTCAAGACATTCTAGTGTGGATGAAAAACAAATTCTATGCTTAGAAAAGCAAGGAAGATTAAAGATTTTACTTAAAAATAAAAAAATCGGCCCAGCCTTACTAAGAGATGAAAAGGATATTTTTATCTTAGGGCATTTAGAGTATTTTAAAGATACTTTGCATGAAGAATACTTAAGGGATAATTGCATGCAAAAAGCTAAAAATTATTATGATAAAAATGGCAATATAAAATACAATTGGCGTTCTAATGCTAATACTATTTTTTCAAATTGGCTTAATTACGATGTTTATCAAAGTACGCCTTTTGTGCTTTGATAAAATGTCATTATACTAAGATTTTAAGTAGAATTTATTTGATCTTATAGGGGAGTTTTAAAATAAAAGCTTATTTTTCAATTATTCTAAAAGTAATTTTTATATAATTTTATAAAAATTCTAATTTCAAGGAAAACTCATGCTTTATGGTGAGAAACAAATCAAAGAATTTGATGTAAATACTATGGAAATTTGGCCCAATGATGCTAAGAATGATTATATTATAAAAATCACTTTGCCTGAATTTATGTGTCATTGTCCGCGTTCGGGTTATCCTGATTTTGCAACGATTTATCTTGAGTATATACCTGATAAATTTGTGGTTGAATTAAAGGCAATAAAACTTTATATTAATACTTTTATATATAAAAATGTTTCACATGAAGCAAGTATTAATGAGATTTATACAACCTTAAAGGATAAATTAAAACCAAAATGGATTAAGGTTGTAGGGGATTTTAACCCACGTGGGAATGTCCATACTATCATAGAATGCCGTAGCGATATGGTAGTTCCAAAATGATATTGATTAAAATATTTGTATTTATTTACAAAAAATTTAATTTTTTTGTAAATAAATATGGTATTATGCTTTTGAAATTACGCAATGTTAAAAAGTTTAATTTTTTTAGATTGTAAACTTAATTTTTAAGGAGAAATTTATGAATAGAAAATTATTAAGTGTTGCTACTGGGATGTGTTTATTTTCAACTCTAGCTTTGGCCGATGAAAATTCAGGATTTTTTATAGGAACTGATGCGATTTGGATGCATTCTGAAGTAAGAAGTAATATTGAGCATAAAAATTCAAGTAATGTTAAAATTTTTAGTGGAGATATGTCAGGAAATATGCCTGCATTTGGTCTAAGAGCAGGGTATCGTTTAAATGATACTCATAGGATTTATTCTGCTTATAGTTATTCTGATGAATTTAGTGATTTAGTTACGATTTCAAAATATCAAATAGAAGGGGATTTTACTACGCATAAATTTTTATTAGGATATGATTTTACTCCTAGGCTTTTTGAAAAAATAAGAGCGCTTTTAGGCGTGTATTCTGGCTATGCAAAAACCAATATCGATTTAAAGGCTTTTCGTTCATCTTTAGGGCGTAATTTTGATGGTTTTGTATACGGAGCTAAGGCAGGAGCTGTGTATGAGTTAACTCAGCATAATGAAATAGAACTAGGCTTTAAAGCAGAGCAAATCAGCTATAATTCTAAAAATTTTGACAAAAACGGACTAGGATCTAATCTTTATAATCCTACGCAAAGAAATTATGGTGTGTATTTAGGGTATAATTATAAATTCTAAAATCAATTAATGTGAGTTTTACTTGCATTATTGATCAACCCCCACCTATGAAGTATTTTTCTACATCATCGAGCAATTTTTCACAGATTTGAGAATCTGTGTTTTTATCTACTACAAGATTGATTTGAGTTTTAGTGTCTCTAAAACTTCCTGCTGATTTTGAATTTTCGCGAGTGAGTTTTTGATTGTCTTTGGTATATTCTATGGTGATGTTGAATTTTAATGCCGCACTTGTTTCGCCTAAATTGGTTTTAATTAAAACATTCATTTTAGAGGCTTTAGCTAGGGTGGCTTGGGTTTTGTTTATGATTTCTTTAAAGCGTTGGCAAGATCTTATAAGAGTGGCGATAAATTTATTATCAAGCCCTTCATAAGCGACTTTGAGTTTATTTTTAATATCTTTTGCGCTTTCTTTTTCTGGAGCGACAAAGACCATATAAAAACCATTTTTAATTTGTACATTGTCGCTTTTTGCATCGCGTCCGCTTGCCATGACTTTGACATAAATGGCATTATCAATATAAACACGATCTATCATAGGACCATAAATTTCATATTCTTTTTTACGGACTATTACTTCACGAGCTAGGACATTTAATTTTACATTGGCTTCATGGATGATAGGTTCCATTTCTTTTTTGATTTCTAAAAGTTCTTTTAACATCAAATATCCTTTTTTGTTACTTAACATTACAATTATATCAATAATTTTTTAATTTAAGAACTTTTTGTAGATACATTTACTAAAATATGATAGATTGCCATTATAAAGGAAATATTTTTATGAAACAAAAGGAGGAAAAGATGAAAGAAATTTCAAAATTTAAAATTTCAAATTCAATTTATATCAAAGATCAACAAAGCAAAAACCATACTTTCAATCTGCTACTGCAACTCTCCTTTACTCTAAACTAAATTTTACTCAATTTTTTATTATTGTTTTTAAGTTTTTGAATTTTTAAATTCATTTGGATTTATTTTTACTAAAAGGATTAAATATATGAAAGATAATAAAATTATCATTTTTGATACTACTTTACGTGATGGCGAGCAAGCTTTAGGCACTTCTTTAAATATCAATCAAAAATTACAAATTGCCTTAGCACTTGAAAATTTGGGTGTAGATGTCATAGAAGCAGGTTTTCCTGTGTCTTCTCAGGGTGATTTTAAAGCCGTGCAAAATATCGCTTTGAATGTAAAAAACTCTACAGTTTGCGCACTTTGTAGGGCTTTAGATAAAGATATAGATGCAGCTTATGAGGCTTTAAAAGTGGCTTCTCATTTTAGAATCCATACTTTTATTGCTACTTCGAATTTACATATACAAGATAAATTGAAAAAAGATTTTAATGAAATTTTAGCCATGGCAACAAAGGCTATAACCAGAGCAAGATCTTATACTGATGATGTGGAGTTTTCATGTGAAGATGCTGGAAGAACCCCTATAGATAATCTTTGCTTTATGGTTGAAAATGCTATAAAAGCAGGAGCTAAAACCATAAATATCCCTGATACAGTAGGCTATACTTTACCAGGTGAGTTTGCTAATATTATCAAAACTTTATTTAATAGGGTCCCAAATATAGATAAGGCTGTTATTTCTGTGCATTGTCACAATGATTTAGGTATGGCAACAGGCAATAGTTTAAGTGCTATTTTAGAGGGTGCAAGACAGATAGAAGGGACTATAAACGGGCTTGGAGAAAGGGCAGGCAATTGTGCTTTAGAAGAAGTTATAATGGCTATAAAGATTAGAAAAGATTATTTAAAGGGCTTTTATACTGATATTAAATGCGAAAATATTGCTAAAACTTCAAAATTGGTTGCAGCCATTACTAATGAAAGCATACCAACGCACAAAGCTATAGTTGGAAGCAATGCTTTTTCACACAGTTCAGGCATCCATCAAGATGGAGTGCTTAAAAACAGAGAAACTTATGAGATTATCAATCCTAAGAGCATAGGATTTTATGACAATCGTATGCTAATGACAGCAAGAAGCGGTAGAGCCATGATAAAAGCTTGCCTTGAAAATTTAGGTTATCATGAAAATACTTATGATTTAGATGATGTTTATGAGAATTTTTTAAAGCTTGCGGATAAAAAAGGGCAAGTGTATGATTATGATTTAGAAGCTTTGATGTTTTTAAGCTATGAAAATGCACAAGAACATGAATTAAAACTTGAAAAATTAAATGTCATTAGCGGAAGCATTCCGACAGCTTGTGTTTGTTTGAATATGCAAGGAGAGTTAAAAACCGAATCTTGCACAGGAAATGGACCTATTGAAGCGGTGTTTAATTGTATAGTGAGAATCACTGCTTTAGAATGCGTTTTAAAAGCTTATAGTATTAATGCAAAAAGTTCAGGCGTAGATGCGCAAGGGCAAGTGGATGTGGATTTAGAATTTCAAGGGAGAAAATTCCATGGAAAAGGACTTTCAACAGATGTCATAGAAGCTTCAGCCCAAGCTTTTATAAACGCTTATAATGCTATTTATCGATCTTTAAAGGTACAAGAGAGGAAAATGGCGTGAAAATTTATAAAATAGCAGTTTTACCAGGCGATGGCATAGGGCCTTCTATCATGCAAGAAGCTTTGAAAATTTTAACTTTTATCGCACAAAAATATGATTTTAAATTAGAATTAAACGAAGCAAAGATAGGCGGTGCAAGCATAGATGCTTGTGGAGAAGCTTTAAGCGATGAGACTTTAAGGCTTTGCGAGAGAAGTGATGCGATTTTGTTTGGGAGTGTGGGTGGCCCTAAATGGGATGATTTGCCTGTAGATAAAAGGCCTGAGAGGGCTTCGCTTTTGCCTTTGAGAAAGCATTTTAATTTATTTGCAAACCTACGTCCTTGTAAAATCCACCCTAGTTTAAAACACGCTTCGCCTTTAAAAGAGCAAATCATCCAAAAAGGCATAGATATTTTATGCGTTAGAGAGCTTACAGGGGGGATTTATTTTGGTAAGCAAGAATTAGGCAAAGAAAGTGCATATGATACAGAGATTTATTCTAAAAAAGAGATAGAAAGAATAGCTCACATTGCTTTTCAAAGTGCACAAACAAGAAATAAAAAGGTGCATTTAATCGATAAGGCTAATGTTTTAGCAAGTTCTATTTTATGGCGTGAAGTCGTAGCAAAAATAAGCAAACAGTATCAAGATGTAAGCTTAGAATACATGTATGTAGATAATGCAGCCATGCAAATTATAAAAAATCCTAGTATTTTTGATGTGATGCTTTGTTCTAATCTTTTTGGCGATATTTTAAGCGATGAATTAGCCGCTATTAATGGATCTTTGGGTTTGCTTTGTTCCGCTAGCTTAAATGATAAAGGCTTTGGCCTTTATGAACCAGCAGGTGGGAGTGCGCCTGATATAGCGGATTTAAATATAGCCAATCCTATAGCACAGATTTTAAGCACAGCTTTGATGCTAAGGCATAGTTTTAAAGAAAATCAGGCCGCACAGGATATAGAAGATGCTGTATTTTTGGCTTTAGAACGTGGAAAAATGACTAAAGATTTAAACGTTAAGTCTTATTTAAATACCGATCAAATGGGCACTTGTATATTAGAAATTTTAAAGGAGAATAAAAATGGCTAAAACTTTATATGAAAAGGTGTTTGATTCTCATGTGGTTTATCAAGGTGAAAATGAGCTTCCCACACTCTATATCGATAGGCATTTAATCCATGAGGTGACAAGCCCACAAGCATTTTGGGGTCTTAAATCAAGCAAGCGTAAAATGGCAAGATCGGATTTGACTTTAGCCACCATAGATCATGATGTTTCGACTAAAAGCACGGATTTAAATGCTTGTTCTGATATGGCAAAAGAGCAAATTCTCACTTTGATGGAAAATACTAAGGAATTTGGAGTGAGGCTTTTAGGACTTGGAGATAAGCATCAAGGCATAGTCCATATAGTAAGTCCTGAACTAGGCTTTACTTTACCAGGGCATACTTTAGTTTGTGGAGATTCTCATACTGCAACACATGGTGCTTTTGGGGCTTTAGCCTTTGGTATAGGTACGAGTGAGGTAGAGCATGTCATGGCAACGCAAACTTTAAAGCAAGCCAAGCTTAAAACCATGAAAATAGAATGCAAAGGACAGTTTCAAAAAGGAGTTTATGCTAAAGATTTGATCTTGTATCTAATAGCAAAATACGGCACAGCAAAAGGCACAGGCTATGCCATAGAATTTTGTGGAGAGCTTATAGATACATTAAGCATGGAGGCTAGAATGACGCTTTGCAATATGGCTATAGAATTTGGAGCTAAGGTTGGTATGATAGCCCCTGATGAAATTACTTTTGAGTATATTAAAGGCAGAGAATTCGCGCCTAAAGCACAAGAGTTTGATAAATACCTTGAGTATTGGAAGAGTTTAAAAAGCGATGAAGGAGCAAAATATGATCAAACCCTCATTCTTGATGCCAGCAAAATCAAGCCTCAAATCAGCTATGGTACCAATCCTTCTCAAGTCATTTCTATAGATGAGAGGATACCAAAAACCAGTGATTTTGAAAAACAAAGCGATCAAAAATCCTTACTAGATGCTTTAGCTTATGTGAATTTAGAACAAAACCAAAGCCTAGAAGGGGTGAAAATCGATATAGTCTTTATAGGATCTTGTACAAATGGGCGTTTAGAAGATCTTAAAATCGCTGCAGAGATTTTAAAAGGGCGTAAAATTCACAAAGATATCAAGGTCTTAATAGTACCAGGGTCTATGCAGGTAAGAAAACAAGCCCAGGATTTAGGTCTTGATAAAATTTTTATTGATGCGGGTTGTGAGTGGAGGTATGCAGGCTGTTCTATGTGTCTTGGCATGAATGATGATAAGGCAAAGGCAGGCCAAAGAGTAGCCTCAACTTCAAATCGTAATTTTGTAGGCAGACAAGGCAAGGGTTCTATCACTCATTTAATGAGTCCTGCAAGTGCGGCTGCATGTGCTATAGAAGGCGTTATTTGTGATAATAGAAAATATTTAGGAGCGTAATATGCAAAAATTCACTCTACACAAAGGCATAGCATGTCCTTTAGAATATGCTAATATAGACACTGATCAAATCATCCCTAAGCAGTTTTTGCTTGCTGTGTCAAAGCAAGGTTTTGGCAAGCATTTATTTCATGATTTGCGTTATTTAGATGATAAAGAAAGTGTTTTAAATCCTGATTTTAATCTTAATAAAAAAGAATACCAAAATGCCTCTATATTAGTGAGTTTTGAAAATTTTGGTAGCGGTTCTTCAAGAGAGCATGCGCCTTGGGCTTTGGTTGATTATGGTATTAGAGCTATTATTGCACCTTCTTTTGCAGATATTTTTAAAAACAATGCTTTGGGCAATGGTTTGCTTACTATAGAGCTTGCTAAAGATGATGTTGATACCATCATAGCTAGCTTGAAAAATTCCAAAGATAAAAATATGGAAATTTCTTTGCTTGAGAAAAAGGTGTTTTTCAAGGATCAAATTTTTTCCTTTGATTTGGATGAATTCCGTAGAACTTGTCTTTTAAAAGGCCTTGATCATATAGCTTTAACCTTGCAGCATGAAGATCAAATCAAAACCTATGAGAAAAATTCAAAAAGTTTTTTGGTTTAAAATTTTACAATTTTATTAAAAACACTTTGTGATTTTTGTACTATTATGGATTAGTAAGATTTTTAAAAACTAAAGAAGTTAAAATGGTGGTTCCGATTGGACTTGAACCAACGACCACTACCATGTCAAGGTAGCACTCTAACCAACTGAGTTACGGAACCCATGGTGGAGCATAGCGGGTTCGAACCGCTGACCCCAACGCTGCCAGCGTTGTGCTCTCCCGGCTGAGCTAATGCCCCAAATCACGAACGACATTATAGCTTATTTGGCTTAAAAATTATTTTATGGCAGACAGGAAGGGATTTGAACCCTCGAAAGCTTACACTTTACACGCGTTCCAGGCGTGCTCCTTCAACCACTCGGACACCTGTCTACAAAAGTGCTTTTATTATATCTAAAAAGTTTTAAAAATGAAGCAAATTTTGTAAGTTTATTTTTTGCATTAAAAACAAGATTTTTTTAAATCAGAAAAATTTTAGTAAATTGTAGTATAATTATATCTTACTTAATTATTCTTACAAGTCAGGGTAGCTCAGCTGGTTAGAGCGCTGGTCTCATAAGCCGGAGGTCGGGAGTTCAAGTCTCCCCCTTGACACCATATACTTTGATTTTTATATAACCATCCATAATTAAAAAATTAAAAAAATAAGATTTTAAGATACAAATCTTCCTAACCCTTTTAACCTTTTAACTCTTTTCTTTACTTCCTAGCCTTCAATCTTCCTATAAGCTCTCTTACTCTTTTAACTTACTCTCCTACCACAAATAATTAAACTGTGCAAAGGCTGTATGACTCGTTCCTTCTTTAGAAGATATAGTATTATAATTAATACTCATATGAAAGCTAGGGTTTAAAGGAAGTATTAAAGCTGTACTTAAATACCTTTGTATTCTAGCTAATTCAAACTCATCTTCTACCTTTACACTTCCAAAGCGTGCTTTAGAAGCTATACTAGGATTGGCATAAAACTTAGCACCTAATTCTAAAGAAGTCTTTAAATGAGGCAACCAATCTTCAAACCAAGTAAAGCTAGCCTTAGTGCTTAAAAG
>NZ_WUED01000012.1 GCF_016806695.1 Campylobacter bilis
TAACTTTTTTTATTCTTTCTTTGGGAGTTTTTTCATCAAGTATGGTGTAGAAATTTCCACTTAAAGCCACTCCAAAAAAAGAAATCAAACAATCAATACTTTTAGGTAAAATAATTAAAATAGGAAGTTGTGTGGTATGTTCGCAAGCTAATTGCCTTAAGATTTCGCTGGCAAGTTTTTCACTCATAGAATGGAATTTTTTATAGCTAATATATTTTCCATTAAATTCAACAAATAATTTTTTATTTGGATATTTATCCACGCTTTTTTGTAAAAAATCATAAATGTGGGTTATCATTTTTATCCTTTAATAAAGCATATGGATTATTTTTAAGATATTTCAAGGTATCTAAAAAATATCTTTTACTTTCAATATTGACTATATGCGATCTTGCAAAATTGATGATATTAAAATTATTATTTTCTTTTAATAAATTAATTTGCTTTTGTTCACATACTAAAGAATTTTCTTCTAAATTTCTTACATAAAAGTCTATATTTTTTTCATATTTGATTTTATCTTCATTTATTAAGATTCCACTGAAATTTTTAAAATACCTATAAGGCACTTTTACTATTTCTTCTATAAAATGAGTAAAAGTATATCCTACTAGATGAGTTCCAAAAAGAACAATTTTTCCATCATGTTTCCATAAGGTATCATATACACAATTTTCTCCAAAGCAACTTTTTGTATCTTGTAAAAATAAATCTTGTTTAGCACCTTTTATAGCAAAGGAAAATATAGGATCATTGGTGCGTTTTACTCCTTTATATTTGCGAAAATATTCTGTTAAAATTCCAACTTCACTTTTTGAATTTAATTTATCATAAATACCATTTTTACAAAATGTATAAGTGAAAGTAGGCATGATGAGTGTTCCTTCTTCTCCTATGCTTTGTAAAAAACACTCAATGATTGTTTGTAAGAATTCATTTTTTTTAAGCAAAGGGGTTCCAAATTTAAAAAGTTCACTATGAACACATATGATATCGCCTTTTTGTATGCCTAGTTTTTTTAAGGTGTTTATTAGATCAGTATTTGAGTATTTTTGATTGTCATGTTGTAAAAATTGTGTCATGTTGATTCCCAATATATATTTTAAAAATTTAAGTATAATTTAGTATAAATTTAAAAAGGCTTAATGATGTTTATAAATCAACACAGTTTATATTTCCTTATCTAGTTAAAAAACAGTATTTATTTTTAAGAAAGATAAAAATTAGTTTAAACTTGAAATTATATGATTTTGATAGAATTTAATTATAAAATATTTAAGTAAGGGAATGAAATGATAGCTTATATTAGTATAGGAACAACAAATAGCGGTAATCAGGAAAGACAGGGCTTTTTGATGCAAAATGAAGATTTACTTTTGCAAAAAGGCTATATATATCCTAAATCTCTTAGAGTAGCAAATAGGCATTGGGTTTTAGTGGATATAGTTTTAGAACTTGTTAATAAAAAAATATTAAGTTTAAATCCATTAGAAGATCTAACCAATGAACGTTTGATTAAAGCCATTGAAAATTTCAAAATAGAAGCTTCATTGCATAAAGATAAAAAATTTATTTTTTCCGCTGAAGGGATAGTTTGGGATTTCTCTACTAAAAAACATATAGAAATTTTAAAAAGTGTTTTAAATGCTTTAGGTTTTGATGAAATTTATGAAATAGTCTATTTTAGAGATACGCTTGGGTATTTAAATTCTCATTGTTCTCAAGATATAAAAAATAATATGGGTTTTTATAGTGCTGATTTTAAGCCTGATGAACACCCTAGAAAGTATATTTTTGATTATAAATGGATTTGCCAAAGCCATGTTGAAGTATTTGGTGAATCAAGTTTAATAGTAAGACTTTTAAAAGAAGAATATGTTGGTGGAACTTTGCTTAAAGATTTTGTTTATCATTTGGGTTTGGAATGGGATGATAATTTTTCTTTAAAGCAAAATAAAAATGAAAGCTTTAATCTTTTAGGTATGGAGCTTCAAGGGAGATTGATTAAAAAAGATTTGCATGGACAAAATATGAATTCTTTACTTTACATTGCAAGGAAAATTTTTGAAGGAGCTGATGAAGATAGACTTAAATTTAGAGTACAAAAAGATATAGCAAAAGCTTATGTGGATTATTATGCTTCTTCTCTTGACTGGGTAAGAAAAAAGTATTTTCCCCATAGAAAATATTTATTTGAGCCCATAGATTGGGACAATTATAAGGAAAACCCGACCTTAATTCATACCAAAGAAAGCGACTGGGATAAGGTAGCTGATTTTATAGCACAAATTATTATATCTAAAAATAAAATCATTCAATCTTTACAAGATTGAAACTAATACAATGTTAAAAGCATTGTATTATTGATAAGCTTTTGTTATCATATTTTTGATGCTTTGAAAATTTTCAAAATTTTCAGGAGTAATAAATTCTGCATTTAAAGATTTGCCATAATGTTTTTCAATTTGTGCTACTAATGCCATTATATCAATGCTATCTATAATATCTTCACTGATTAAATTTTGCATAGTTTCATCAATATCTGCTCTTTCGATATTAATAAAGAATTTTTTGATCACTTCCATATACTTTCCTTTTATAAATAAAATATTGAAATTATATCTTAATTTTATTATTATGGTAAAATTATGTATTTTTAATTAAGGAAAGTTGATGAAATATCCTGTTTTTTGGTTTACTGGGCTTGCTGGTAGTGGAAAGAGTACTATAGGAAAAGCTTTATATGAAAAATTAAAACAAAAATATAAAAATATCATTTATCTTGATGGAGACGAATTAAGAGATATAATAGGTCATTATGGATATGATAAGAAAAGTCGTATAGATATGGCTTTGAAAAGATCTAAATTTGCTAAGTTCTTAAACGATCAAGGTATGATAGTTATTGTAACTACAATTTCAATGTTTAATGAAATTTATATTTATAATAGAAAAGAATTAAAAAATTATTATGAAATTTATATAGAATGTGATATGCAAGAATTGATTAAAAGAGATCAAAAAGGACTTTATACAAAAGCTTTAAATAAAGAAATTGATAATGTTGTTGGTATAGATATAGCATTTGATCAGCCAAAGCCTCATTTAATCATTAATAATTCTTATCAAAATGATTTAGAAAAAAAAGTTGAAACTATAGTGAAGAAATTGACATTATGAAATATTATTCCACATCAAAAAAACTTATTATCAATGTCAGAAATTTTTATCAAGTAATTCTCTTTAGTGTTTTTAAAAAAATCAAAAAAGATGATATTTTTCTAGGCTGGGGAAGAAAAAAATCAGGTTTTAAGGCTATGGCTTTAGCTCAAAAATATAATGCTAAATTCATGCTTTTAGAAGATGGCTTTATCCGTTCTTTGAATTTGGGAGTAGAAAATTCTCCCAGTTTTAGTTTAATTTGTGATGATGTGGGTATTTATTATGATGGAACTTTGCCTTCAAAACTTGAAAATCTTTTAAATACTCATCAATTTAAAGATGAAGAAATTTTCCAAGCTAGAAAAGCTATAAAACTTATAAAAAAACACAAGATTACTAAATACAATAATAATTTAGATGTTCCAAGCAATTATTTTCCAAAAAACGAACAACGCATTTTAATTATCACTCAAACAGCTGAAGATGCATCACTTGAATTTGGGCTTGCTAAAGAATTTTCCACCCTTGATATGATAAAAGATGCTATAAAAGAAAATCCTAATTCTAAAATTTATGTAAAAATCCATCCTGATGTTTTAAGCGGTAAAAAACAAAGTGATTTTGATTTTTTGCCTAAAGAATGCATAATAATCAGTGAGAATTTTAATCCTTTGAATTTGCTTGAATATTTTTATAAAGTTTATACTAAAACTTCTGGAATGGGTTTTGAGGCTTTATTAATGGGATGTGAATGCGTGTGTTATGGAATGCCTTTTTATGCGGGTTGGGGTTTAACAAAGGATAAGTTAGAGTGCAAAAGAAGAAATCAAAAAAGAACTCTTGAAGAAATTTTTTGTGCTGCTTATATACTCTATACTAAATATTTTAATCCTTATTTAAACCAAAAAAGTGATATTTTTGATACGATTAATACTTTAATTAAATATAAAACTATAGAATGTGAAAATTCTCATAGGCTTTTTTTCTTTGGATTTTCAAAATGGAAAAGACAGTTTGTAAAGCCTTTTTTTAAAGCTAAAAATAATGAAATAATATTTTTAGATTCTATAGATGGTTTAAGCAATATAATATTGCAAAAAAATGACAAATTTTTTATCTGGGGAAAAAAGGTTGCTTTTGATAAACTTCAAAATACTCTTATTAAAAAAGCCCAAAATGAAAATTTAAAGCATTTTATCCCAAAAATTTCTTTAGTAGAGGATGGTTTTATCCGATCCATTGCTTTAGGATCTGATCTTACGCGTCCTTTTTCGCTTATTGTGGATGATAAAGGACTTTATGTTGATCCTAGCCAAGCTACAAAGTTAGAAGAGCTTTTACAAGATGGAGTTTTTGATGAAAAACTTTTAAGTAGGGCAAGAAATATTATAAAAATTTTGCTTGAAAATAAATTGTCAAAATACAATACTATGTCTCATAAAAATCTTAAAATCAATGCTAAAAAGGATCAAAAAGTCATTTTAATTCCTGCTCAAGTTGAAGATGATATTTCTATGATTTTAGGAGGTTTTGGTCTATCAACTTTGGATTTAATTAAAGAAGTACGCAATAAAAATCAAAATGCTTATATTATTTTTAAACCTCATCCTGATGTTTTAAGTGGAAATCGTAAGGGTTTAAAAGATAAAAAGCTTATTTTACAATACTGTGATGAAATCATTCAAGATTGTAGTATTGATAGTGCGATTAAAATTGCTGATGAAGTTCATACTATAACATCTACAAGTGGCTTTGATGCGCTTTTAAGATCTAAAGAAGTTTTTACTTATGGAATGCCTTTTTATGCGGGTTGGGGTTTAACAAAAGATAAATACAAATGTGAAAGAAGAACAAGAAAGTTAAATCTTGAAGAGCTTGTAGCTGGGGCTTTAATACTGTATCCAAGATATATTAATCCCCAAACAAAAACTTTATGCGAAATTGAAGTTTGTTTAGATATAATGTTAAATTTTCAAAAAGATTATTTTTCAAAAAAACATGTGAAATTAATAATAAATTTTAAAACTTTTGTGCTTAGAAAAATAAGAAGAATTTATGAATTTTTGGCAAAGAAATGAGATTTGGCGATAAGATTAAAAAAGAATTTAGCGGTAAGAATGTTTTGCTTTTGCAAGGGCCTGTAGGAAATTTCTTTCATATTCTTGCTATGAAAATGAAGGAAAATCAAACTAAGGTTTTTAAGCTAAATTTTAATGGGGGAGATTTTTTTTTCTATCCAAGTGGAGTAAGATGTAAATGTAATGAAAAAGAACTTGAAAATTTTTATGAAAGCTTTCTAGAAGAGAAAAAAATTAATGCTATTGTGATGTATAATGATTGTCGTATTGTGCATGCAAAGGCTATTGAAGTGGCTAAGCGTTTAGGTATTGAAATTTGGATTTTTGAAGAGGGTTATTTAAGGCCTTATTGTATTACTTTTGAAAAAGATGGGGTGAATGCGAATTCTTCTTTGCCTCGTGATAAAAATTTCTATCTTTGTCAATACATTTATAATAAAGACAGCATAAAAGAAATTCCTGGTAGTTTTAAATTTATGGCTTTTGATGCATTTTTGTATTGGTTATTTGCTTTTGTTTTAGCTCCTTTTTTTAATAATAAGCTTCATCATCGCACTTTGTATCCTTTTGAGTTTTTATTTTGGTTTCGATCTTTATATAGAAAATATCTTTATAAAATCACTGAAAAAACAATCAATAAAAAAATTTATAATTTAGAAAAAAAATATTTTTTAGCCATTTTGCAAGTTTATAGCGATACGCAAATTAAGTATCATTATAAAAAAAGTATAGAATATTTTATAGAAGAGATCATACTTTCTTTTGCAAATCATGCTAGAGCTAAGTCTTATCTTGTGTTTAAGCATCATCCTATGGATAGAGGATATAAAAATTATGCAAAACTAATTCAAAAGCTAAGTCAAAAATATCATGTAGAAGGGAGGGTTTTATATGTGCACGATACGCATTTGCCCACCCTTTTAAAAAGAGCTTTAGGTTGTATTACTATTAATTCTACAGTAGGCTTTAGTGCTATTTTAGAAGGTTGCCCGACTAAGGTTTGTGGAGATGCTTTTTATGATTTTGAAGGCTTGACTTATCCTAAGAAACTTCAGTTTTTTTGGCGAGAAGCTCATGCTTATAAGCCTAATTCTGCTTTAGTACGCAATTTTAAAAAATATCTTTTACAAAGCAATCAATTTAATGGTAATTTTTATAAAAATTCTTTTTTAAACAAATAGGAGTTAAAAGCTTCTATTAAGAGAATTTTTAAAGTAAAGCTGTTATAATTGAAAATAAAAAGAAATATTTTATGGATAGAGAAGTATTTTATATAGCAGGATATGATCCTAAAAGTTATAGATTTTATTACGATTTATTCAAAAAAAACTTAGAAGAGTATTCCTATCGATTTAATCTTAAAGCCATTATAAATAAAATTGATAAAAATGGAAATTTTCCTTTTTTTAAAATTTCTTGCGAAAATGTCCAAATTAAATATCATTTTTTAGTGTGGAATGATATTGTTAGAAAAAATTGGTCGCAAAATTATAAAGATGCTTTGATAGATTGTTATAGTTTTTTTAGAATTTATACTATTACAGGGCTTTTTATTAAATTTGGCAAAGAGTCGATTTATCAGTTGATTACAGGTTATTATCCTTTTTTTTATATACTGTTTTCTTTATTGTTTTCTTTGATTTTAGCTTTGGGAACCTTTGTTTTTTTGCAAAATTATATCCATTTTTCTTTGGCTATAGTTATAGGAATTATTTTAGGGTTTTTACTCAATCGTTTTTTGTTTAAACTTGGTAAAAAGTTTTCTGTATTTTGGATAGCAAGAATTTGTGCCTTTTGTGCTACTTGGCATGATAAAAAAAAGGGCACAATGGAAGAAAGAATCAAACTTTTTGCAGATACTATAATTGATAAGTTAAAGCAAAATAAAGACAAACAAAATTACGAACTTATCTTGGTTGCACACAGTGTTGGAACTATAGTTTGTATAGAGGTTTTAGAATGTGTTTTAAAACAAATCGATCAGTCTTTACAAAACAAACTGAAAATCCTTACTTTAGGAGAATGTATTCCTTTAGTGAGTTATCAAAAAAAATCTCATGAATTTAGAAACAAACTTGAATTTGTTTCTAAATTTGATTTAAAATGGTATGATTATACCTCTATTATTGATGGGGCGTGTTTTCCACAAGTAGATTTTTTTCGCACAAGCGGAGTAAATGCGAAATTTACCCCTCCTTTTTTAAGTGCTAAATTTCATACTTTATATGAAAAACATGAGTATAAAAAAATTAAAAGAGATAAAAATAAAGCACATTTTTTATATCTTTATTGTATTAAAATCAGAGGCAATTATGATTTTTTTTCTTTTATCATTGCGCCTAAATTTTTAGAAGAAAAGGTAAAAGTATGAGTCAATGTCCGTTTTTCCCAAAACCTTATAAAAATAAAGCTTCCATGCTTTTAACCTTTTTGTTAAAGCGTAGATCCTGGCTTGATGGGCTTTATGAACGTAGCTATAAAATGCAAACAGGTCATGTAAAAATGCCTAATTTTGATCTTTATGTTATTAACAACACCCAAGAAGTTAAAAAAATGATGGTAGATCAAGTGAAGGATTTTCCTAAAAGTGCATTTTTGCATGAGCTTTTAAGTCCGCTTTTAGGAGAGAGTATTTTTACTACAAATGGAGATGTTTGGAAAAAACAAAGAGAGCTTTTGCGTCCTAGTTTTGAAATGACAAGCATTAATAAGGTTTTCAACCTTATGAAAGAAGCAGCACATGATATGATGCAGCGTTTTGAAAAATATCCTAATGATGCTATTATTGACGTTGATGAAGCTATGACTTTTGTCACTGCAGATGTTATTTTCCGTACTATTATGTCTTCAAAACTTGATGAAGAAAAAGGCAAAAAAATTTTAAATGCTTTTGTGACTTTTCAAGAGCAAAGTGTCCATACGGCTATGCGTCGTATGTTTTATTTTCCAAAATGGCTTTCTTATATATTAGGGGATCGTAAGCGTGCTAAGGCAGGAAATGTTATAAGAGAGGTTTTAAGTGATATTATCAAGCCAAGATATGATAGGGTAAATGCTGGTAATTGGAATGAATTTAAAGATATTTTAAATTCTTTGCTTTTGGTGGTAGATGCACACACTAATAAGCGTTTTTCTTTTGAAGAAATTTTAGATCAAGTGGCTATGCTTTTTTTAGCAGGTCATGAAACAACAGCTAGTTCTTTAACCTGGACACTTTATTTATTAAGTCTTTATCCACAAGAACAACAAAGAGCTTATGAGGAAATTTCTCAAATTTTGCAAAATGGCAGCATTGAAATTCCTCATTTAAGACAATTTAAATATTTAACTAATATTTTTAAAGAATCTTTAAGATTATATCCTCCTGTAGGCTTTTTTGCTAGAGAGGCGAAAAAAGATACTCAAGTCCGAGATAAATATATAAAAAAGGGATCAGGCGTTGTTATTGCTCCTTGGCTTATACATAGGCATGAAAAGTTTTGGACTGATCCTAATGGCTTTAACCCTTCGCGTTTTGATACAGAGTATAAAAAGGATACATATTTACCTTTTGGTGTGGGTGAGAGGATTTGCATAGGTCAAGGCTTTGCTATGCAAGAAGCTATTTTGATTTTAGCAAATATTCTTAGAGTTTATAAACTTGAACTTCAAGAAGGTTTTGTTCCTGATGTAGTAGGGCGATTGACAATACGTTCGGCCAATGGAATGAAAATAAAATTTAGTAAAAGAGAAGCATGAAAAATATTAAAACAAAACCTATGAATTTTTGCACCCGTCTAAAACGTAGTTTCAAAAAGAATTTAAAAGAAAAATTAGCAGGAACTATTTTACTTTGTGCCTTAGTACCTTTAGCAGTATTTGGGTATATTTTCATAGCAATTGTAGGGATTTTTTTTAATACTGCACGTGCTAGACAAGGCGTGAGAGCTTTAGATCATTTTGTTAATGCGAGTTTGTTTAATGGTTATGCTTGGGAAAGTGTTTCCTCTCATGCGTGGCGTGAAAGGAATTCTAAAAAATGGGCTAAGGTAATTATTAAAATCACAGATTTTTTTCAAAAAGATCATTGTAAAAGAGCCAATAAAAGAGAACAACCTGTTGTAGATTTTATACTTGCAAGAAATCTAGACAAACAAACTATAGGAAATTAGTTTATACTATAGTTACTATAGCCATGGCAAAACCATTATCATGTGAAATGCTGAGTGAAGTTTGAGTGATATTAAAATTATTTATAATTTTTTGAGAATATTTTAGTTTAGGTGCATTTCTATGATCTTTTGATATTTCAATATCAAAAAAAGTGCATAACTCACAGATGCCAAGACCTAAAGCCTTGCTTGCGGCTTCTTTGGCAGCCCAAAGACCTGCTAAAGTCGCTGGGCTTTTAACAAGCATTTGTTCTTGTGCGTTTAAAAATTTATCCAAGAAATTTTTGCCATGTCTAGCATAAATCTTTTCTATCCTAGAAATGGCGATAATATCACAACCTACATGCATTAAGAAACTACAAAGTCTGTAAAATAGACGTTTTTAATAAAGCCATCGGTTAAAATTTCATTGATTTTTCCAACAAGTTCGTCTTTTAAGCGTTCTTTGCCTTTTTGGGTGCTGACTTCTTCAAAGGTTTTTGCTGTAAGTGTACGAATGATAATATCACGAATAACAGGCACTTTTTTATCGAGTTCAGGTTTTAAAAGTTCGCTGTTTTGTTCTAATTCTATGGTGCATTTTACATATCTTGAGCCACTATCACTAAGTAAATTTAAAGTAAAAGGATCAAGCGGATACATAGGCCCTATATTAGCAAAATCGCTTCCGCGTTGGGTAGGAGTAGAAGCTTTGGTCTTTTCAGATCTAAGTTCTTCTTTTGGCGCTTCTTTGATTTCGCTTTCATCACTTGAGCTGCTAGAAATAAGCCAAGCAATAACGCCCATAATACTAAGTAGTAAGACAAAAAGCAAGATTACAATAATAATGACAAGCGAGCTGCCCTTTTTGTTCTTTTCTGCTTCGTTTTTTAAATCTTCATCCATAAATTTTCCTTTATTTTAGTGAAATTAATGTAAAATTGTAGCAAAAATTTCTTTTCTATCCAAATTTAGTTTTATAAGTTATAAAATTAAGAGATTTTAAAGAAATAATTATGAAGGAATAATCATGCTTGATGTAATTTTTAGAGAATATGATATACGCGGACTTTATGGTAAAGAATTAAATGAAAAAAGCGTTAAGGCCATAGGTTTTTGTTTGGGACAAATCATGCTTGAAAGAGCTTGTAAAAATGTTAGTGTGGGATATGATGCAAGATATAGTGCAAAAGAGCTTTTTGGGTATTTGTTAAGCGGACTTAATAAAGCAGGAATTGAGGTTTATGATATAGGTTTGGTGCCTACTCCGCTTGGGTATTTTAGTCTTTATGAGGGCTTGAAGTTTGATGCAAATATCATGATAACAGGATCTCATAATCCTAAAGATTATAATGGATTTAAAATTACTATAGGCAAGCAAAGTTTTTTTGGGGCAGAATTGAAAGAGTTTTCAAAAAGAGTTTATGAGCACTTAGAAGATAATATTGAGTCTGATTTCAATGCTAAAAAATATGATATTTTAAGTGTTTATATAGAATTTATGTGTAAGCAATTTAGTTTTTTGAAAGATTTTAATTATAACTTTGTTGTTGATTGTGCTAATGGTGCAGCTGGAGTTGTGATTGAAGCTTTGGTTGAAGCTTTGAATTTAAAAGCTCATGTGATGTTTTCAAATCCTGATGGGCAGTTTCCAAATCATGATCCTGATCCTACAGAAGAAAAGAATTTATATGCTTTAAAAAATTTTCTAGATCAAAATCAAGAATATGCTTTAGCTTTTGCTTTTGATGGGGATGCTGATAGGATAGTGGTTTTAAGCCAAACTCATGTATTTTGCGGAGACGAGCTTTGCTATTTGTTTGCAAAAAATATTCCTAATCCTCGCGTTTTAGGTGAAGTAAAATGTTCTAAAAATCTTTTTGATGAAGTGGCTAAGTTAGGTACGATTTTCATGGGAAAAACAGGGCATTCTAATATTAAGAAAATGATGAAAGAAAAGAATATTGATTTAGCCGCTGAGGTGAGTGGGCATATTTTCTTTAAACACAGATATTTTGGCTATGATGATGGAATTTATGCATTTTTAAGGACCTTAGAACTTGTTTATAAAGGTTTTGATTTAGAGGCTATGATTAAAGCTTTACCAAAGCTTTATACTACCCCTGAAATTAAAATTCCTGTTAGTGAAGAAGAAAAATTTAAACTTGTAGAAGAATTTAAAAAGGCTGTTGAAAAAGGTGCTTTAAAAGGTGTTAAAAGCCTTTGTGAAATTGATGGAGCTAGGATAGATTTTGGCGATGGATGGGCTTTGCTTCGTGCTTCTAATACTAGTCCTTATTTAATAACGCGTTTTGAAGCCACCTCTTTAGAGCATGCAAAAGAGCTTGAAAATATGGTTTTTGCTTTATTTAATCAAATAAAAGCTTAGATTTTAAATTTCATAAATCAAAAAAAATCTTTTAAGCCTTATTTTTCTTAAGTCTTTCTAATAATTCTTCTATATTATAAAGTTCTCTATATTGTGGGGTTAGAAGATGGATTAAAATATCCCCTAAGTCAATAACACTCCATTCTTCACTACTTTCTATATTTAAAAACTTTTCACCTTGGGCTTTAAGTTTTGTTTTAAACTCATCAATTAAAGATAAAGCGTGTTTTTGACCTAAAGTTGCAGCAATAATGACGTATTTTACAAAGTATTCTTGTTCACTCATATCGATAGTTTTGATATTTTCAGCCTTTTTTTCATCTAAAATTTGAATGATTGTGTCTATTCTTTTTTGCATTATTGTCCTTACTTAATTTTTAAAATTGTATCAGTTTTTTTTGTAATTTTTCATAATAATTTTTAACTTCATCTTGGATTTCATAGCAAACTTCTTCAGTATTTAAGGTATTGCGTATAAAAGAAGAGGAGATTTTTATATTTATCTTTAAATTTTTAAATTTTTTTGGAATATTAATACCGTTGCGATGTGCAACCACAAATATGACTAAGGATTTTAATCTTTTAAAATCATGCCAAAGATGTAGTTTTTCTAAATGATCTGCACCTATTAAAAGATAAAATTGATCAGGATTATAAATTTTATAAAGATATTCAACGCTTTTTATACTAGGAACAGGGTTTTTTTGTTTGGTTTCAAAGTCAGAAATTTCAACTTTTGGTAAATGTCCCCAAAGTTTTTTTACCCATAAAAATCTTTGTTCTTCATCGGCAGTGAAATTCTTTTTAAAGGGATTTATGAAAGTAGGCATGATGATAAGTTTGTCTATATCTAGTTTTTCTAAAGCTTCTTTGATAATGGCTTCATGTCCTTTATGTGGCGGGTCAAAACTGCCGCCAAAAAGTGCAATTTTCATTAAATTTTTAACCTTTTTTTAGTAGAATATTAGCATAAAAAACTTCGCAAAAGGAAACAAAATGGCTGTAAAGGTTGCTATAAATGGTTTTGGACGCATAGGAAGATGTGTCGCAAGAATTATTTTAGAAAGAAATGATATCGAACTTGTAGCTATAAATGATACTACTGATATTGAGCTTACAAAATACCTTTTTAAATACGATACTGTACATGGAGAATTTAAAGGAAGTATCGATAGTGATGGCGATGATTTAGTGATTAATGGCAAAAAAATCAAAATGTTTAAGAGTCGCGATATTAAAGAACTTGATTTTGCAAAATACGGTGCACAAATTGTTTTAGAATGCACAGGAGCTAATTTAACTATGGCTAAATGCCAACAGTTTTTAGATAAAGGAGTGCAAAAAGTGATTATGAGTGCCCCTGCAAAGGATGATACTCCTACTTATGTTTTGGGTGTGAATTCGCACTTTTATAAGGGCGAAAATATCATTTCTAATGCCAGTTGTACAACTAATTGTTTAGGGCCTATTTGTCGTGTTTTGCAAGATAATTTTGGTATAGAAAAAGGACTTATGACAACTATACATGCTTATACTAATGGGCAAAGTATTATTGATGCTAAAGCTAAAGATAAGCGTCGATCGCGTGCTGCAGCTCAAAATATCATTCCTACTTCTACAGGTGCAGCAAAAGCAATGAAACTTGTTATGCCAGAATTAAACGGCAAACTTCATGGACAAAGTATACGCGTGCCAGTCATTGATGTTTCTAGTGTAGATTTAACTGCACAACTTAGTCATAAAGTAAGCAAAGAAGAGCTTAATGAAGCTTTTAGAAAGAGTGCTATTTCAAATTTAAAAGGAATTTTAACAGTTGATGATGAAGAAAGGGTTTCAAGTGATTTTGTTACCTGTTCTTATGGTGCTGTTGTAGTAAGTGATTTAACTCAAGTTATAGCTGATGATTTGATTAAAGTAATAGCATGGTATGATAATGAATGGGGATACTCAAGCCGTTTGGCTGATATGGCCGTATATATTGGGCATAAGGCTTGATAATGAATGATATTATTTCTATAAAAGATATTGATTTAGCCAAGAAGAAAGTTTTTATAAGATGTGATTTTAATGTCCCTCAGGATGATTTTTTAAATATTACTGATGATAGACGTATAAGATCAGCTATTCCTACAATAAGATATTGTTTAGATAATGGTTGTAGCGTGATTTTAGCCTCTCATTTAGGACGTCCTAAAGAAATCAGTTCTAAGTATTCTTTAGAACCTGTGGGTAAGCGTCTTAGTAGGCTTTTAGATAAAGAAATCATCATGGTGCGAGATGTTATTGGCGAAGATGCTAAATCTAGAGCTAAAGATTTAAAATTAGGTGAGATTTTATTGCTTGAAAATTTACGTTTTGAAAAGGGTGAAACTAAAAACGATGAAAATTTAGCCAAAGAATTAGCTTCCATGGCACAAATTTATATTAATGATGCTTTTGGGGTATGCCATAGAGCGCATGCAAGTGTTGAAGCTATTACACAATTTTTTGATGAAAAACATAAAGGCGCAGGATTTTTGCTTCAAAAAGAAATTAATTTTGCAAGCAATCTGATTAAACACCCCGCACGTCCTTTTGTGGCTGTTGTAGGGGGATCTAAAGTGAGTGGAAAGCTTCAAGCCCTCACTAATTTATTATCAAAAGTAGATAAATTAATCATAGGGGGAGGCATGGCTTTTACTTTTTTAAAAGCACAAGGGTATGATATAGGAAATTCGCTTTTAGAAGAAGAACTTTTAGAAGAAGCTAGTAAAATTCTTACTAAAGGAAAAAATTTAGGAGTGAAAATTTATCTTCCTGTGGATGTTGTAGCTGCACCTGCTTGTTCGCAAGATGCACCGATGAAATTTGTCCCAGCTCAAGAGATTCCAAATGGTTGGATGGGTTTAGATATAGGTCCTGCAAGTGTGAGACTTTTTAAAGAAGTTATCTCAGATGCCCAAACTATTTGGTGGAATGGACCTATGGGGGTTTTTGAAATTGATAAATTTTCAAAAGGGAGCATTAAAATGAGTCATTATATTAGCGAAGGGCATGCAACTTCTGTTGTTGGGGGTGGCGATACGGCTGATGTGGTTGCGCGTGCTGGAGATGCAGATGAGATGACTTTTATTTCTACAGGTGGTGGTGCTTCGCTTGAGCTTATAGAGGGTAAAGAACTTCCAGGTGTTAAGGCTTTAAGATCTAAGGTAAATGAATGATTTTTGCTGCGAATTTAAAATGCAATCATACAAGATCAAGCTTTAGAATTTATGCTGATGCACTAAATAAGGCTATGGGAAGAAAATGTGATGATATTATTGTTTTTCCACCTAGCGTGGCTTTTTTAGAAAATAAAGTCAATTTTGTTCAAGGAACACAAAATTTTTATCCTTGCATTAAAGGTTCTTTTACAGGAGAGCTTGGAAAAGAACAATTGGATGAATTTGGCATAGGATGTGTTTTAATAGGGCATTCTGAAAGGAGGGTTTTAGGAGATGATAGTCTTATTAAGTTTAAATTCGATTTTGCTAAAGAACATGATTATAAGATTGTTTTTTGTATAGGTGAAGATTTAAAGACTAAAAATTCAGCTAAAACTTTGGAATTTTTAGAAAAGCAACTTCAAATCATTGATTTAAAATACGAAAAATTGATTATTGCTTATGAGCCTATTTATTCTATAGGAACAGGAGTAAGTGCTGATTTTAATGATATAAGTAAAGTCCTTGAATTTCTAGCTACCTTAACAAAAGTTCCTTTGCTTTATGGAGGTAGCGTAAATGAAACCAATATTAAAGATATTTTAACTATAAAGCATTGCAAAGGTGTTTTGATAGGATCTGCAGCTTTAAAAGTAGAAAATTTTATAAAATTAATTAAAGGATAAATCATGATAATGCAAGACAAAAAAGGCTTGATTGTAGGTGTTGCAAATAATAAATCTATAGCTTATGGCATAGCAAAGGCTTGCTATGAACAAGGTGCTAAATTGGCTTTTACTTTTTTAAATGATACTTTGAAAAAACGTGTTGAACCTATAGCTAAAGAATTTGATTCTGACTTTATTTATGAACTTGATGTAAATAATGAGGAACATTTAAATACTATAGCAGATAAAATTAAAAAAAATTTAGGTGAAATTGATTTTGTGGTTCATGCAGTTGCTTTTGCTCCTAAAGAAGCCTTAGAAAATTCCTTTTTGCAAACCACAAAGGAAGCTTTTGATATAGCTATGGGGACTTCTGTGTATTCTTTGCTTGCTTTAAGTCGTGCTGTTTTGCCTGTTTTAAAAAGTGGAGGATCGATTTTAACGCTTAGTTATCTTGGTGGGGTTAAATATATCCCTCATTATAATGTTATGGGTGTTGCAAAAGCAGCACTTGAAAGTTCTGTGCGGTATTTAGCAAGGGATTTAGGAGAAAGACAAATCCGTGTCAATGCGATTTCAGCAGGGCCTATTAAAACTTTAGCAGCAAGTGGGATAGGGGATTTTAGAATGATATTAAAATATAATGAAATTAATGCCCCTCTTAAACGTAATGTGAGTATAGAAGATGTGGGAAATTCAGCCATGTATTTGCTTAGTGATTTAGCGCGAGGTGTTACAGGGGAGGTACATTATGTCGATGCAGGATATAACATTATGGGTATGGGTAATGTAGAAAAAAATAAACAAGGTCAAACAGTTCTTTGCTGGGATAATCAACAAGAATAAAATATTAAATTTATCGCTAAAGTTTAATTGATTAAAAACTTAGCGATATGAAGTCCTATAAAGGCAATGATGTAAGCACTTGTACAAGTGAAAATAAAGAGTAAAAAAGTATATTTAAGTTTCCCGCTTTCTTTTGAAAATACTATGGTTGCAGCAAAACAAGGATTATAAATCATTACAAATAAAATAAAAGCTACTGCACTTGATAAAGGGATATTTTTAGCAATGGTTGTCTTAAGATCATTGCTAGTTTCATCCACATCTTTTCCAAGTGCATAGAGTACTCCCATAGTCGAAATCATGACCTCTTTAGCTGCTAGGCCGCTTACTAAAGCAACGCTTAATTTCCAATCAAGATCAAGAGGCTTAAAAATAGGTTCCATGCTTTTACCTAAATGTCCTAAATAGCTTTGTTCTATGTTTTTTTCTTGTGTATTAAAATCGCTTAGTTTTCCTTCATTGTTAGGGAAATTGCTTGCAAACCATATAAGTAAAGAGGTTAAAAATATAAAAGTACCAGCTTTTTTAAGATACATTGCAGCTTTGTTATAAACACTAAGATAGATTAAACGCCAATTTGGCATACGGTATTTAGGCAACTCCATAACAAAAGGTTCATCAAGTCCTCTAAATGCAAGCATTCTTAATAATTTTGCAGCACAAAGCCCTAAAATAGCCCCTAGTATATAAATTCCAAAAAGATAATTTCCTGCTTCTTCTTTTGGAAAAAAAGCACCGATGAAAAGTACATATACAGGAAGTCTTGCACTACAACTCATAAAGTTAATTACAAAAAGGGTTAAGAGTCTGTCTCTTTTGTTTTTTAGAGTTCTTGTAGCCATGAAAGCAGGCACAGAACAACCAAAACCAGTGATTAAAGGGATGAAGCTTTTACCATGTAGACCAAATTTGTGTAAGATACCATCAAGTAAAAAAGCTACTCTTGACATGTAGCCTGTGGTTTCTAAAAGTGCTATACCTAAAAACAAAATAATAATATTAGGTAAAAACAATATCACAGATCCTACCCCTGCAATAACTCCATCGGCTAAAGCAGAGGCGATGAAAGCATTTTGGATGTGGTTTTTAATCAAATCGTTTAAGGCATTAAAGGATAATTCTATATAATCCATAGGGATTTTTCCCAAAGTAAAAGTGATTTGAAATAAAAACCACATTAAAAATAAAAATATAGGTAAGCCAAAAATTTTATGAATCAATAAAGCATCGATTCTTTTAGTAAGATTTCTTTCTTCTTTTTTGTACGTGATGATTTTTTTTGCAAGTTTATTGATAAAAACTAATAAATCTTCTTTTTCTAGTTTTTTTTGGCAAAACTGAGATGGAGATTTTAATTGTGTTTTGCTTTCAAATAAAATAATAATCTTATCAAGCAAGAGTCCTAAATTTTGCTTTGTTTTAGCTGAAATTTCTACGATATCAACTTGAAATTCTTGTTTAAGAATAGAGATGTTAAGTTCTATACCCTCTTTTTTTGCTTCATCACACATGTTTAAGGCCAAGAGCATTTTTTTATCAAGGCTTAAAAGTTCTGCACTCAAAATAAGATTGCGTTCAAGATTAGTAGAATCTAAGATATTAATGATCACATCATAAGTACCACGGTTTAGAAAATGGCGTGTGATTTTTTCTTCTTCGCTGTAGCCATCTAAGGAATAAGTACCTGGTAAATCAATGAGTTCAAATTCATAGTTTTTATAATAAGTTTTAGCACTTGCCTTTTCTATAGTCACTCCGCTAAAATTGCCTACTTTCATATTAGTTTTGCAAATAGCATTAATAAGTAGACTTTTACCCACATTAGGTTGGCCAACTAGGGCTATTTTAATTTTTTTCATAGGATTTGCACTTCTATGGTTTTAGCCTCTTCGGATCTTAAAATAACACAACTTGTATCAAGTTCTACCATTATAGTGGCATTTTTTAAAGAGGAGTGGAGTTTGCTTAGGGTTTTGTTTTTAATAAAACCAAAGCTTAAAAGTCTGTTTTTTAATTCTTTTTCAGCATTTAAATTGACAATAATAGCTTTTTGCGTGTCTTTTAACTCGTCTAAAGTCATTGAACTTCCTAAATTAATAAAAAGATATTATAATATAAAAAGTATAATAAATTTGTCTTTTTTGATAAATAAAAAAAGAAGATATTTTAAACATAAAAAAGACTTAAAATGTTTTTAAATCTCTTATTTATATGACTTTTATTTGCTTATTATTATAAAAACATTATTCCTTTAAAATTTTTAATCTATTGTGTGATTTTTTACTTATCCAAAGGCTAATTGTAGCCTTTGAGATAGTTTTAAAGTTTAATTAAATTAGAATAGTGATTTTTCTATTTTAAAACCGCATTATTTTTGATTTTTGTTAAAAATTCATCCACAAGTTTTGGTGCATATCCTACATAGCTTCTTGCATCGAGTAAAGAATCAATTTCTTTTTCTTTTAGCACTTTAGAGACTCTTTTATCAGTAAGTAAAATTTCTTTAAAAGTTTTTTGTTTTTCAATACCTAACATAGCGTTTTCATAAACAATTTCATGAGCATATCGCTTGCCATAATGATCGCTTAAGGCAAACATAACCCGTTCTGCCAAAATAAAACCTTTAAGAGTATTTAAATTTTCAAGCATTTTATCTTTTTTAACTTCTAGATTGCTAAGGGTAAATTTGATATTGTCTAAAACCACAGAAAGCATTAAAAACATCTCAGGTAAAATTTTCCACTCCATGTGCCAAACTTGTCCGTCTCTTTCATGTTCGTGTCTTTCAATATCGCTTAGTATGGCTAAATTGGCTTTGAAAGTATTGCTTACTGTAACAGCATTTTCGCTTATTGCTGGATTTCTTTTATGTGGCATGGTGCTAGAACCTACTTGTCCTTTGCCAAAGGGTTCGGCTATTTCATCGATTTCATTGTGTGAGAGTATGAGGAGTTGATGAGCGATTTTATTAAAAGTTGCATTGATATTGCCTAAAACAAAGCCAAGTTCTATGAAACGATCTCTTGCGGGTTGCCAAGAAATGTTAGGCACTTCAAGACCTAGACTTTCTAGAGTAAGCTTTTCTACTTCATTGCATTGATCGCTTAAGCTTGCTTTGGTTCCAACAGCGCCTACTATACTTCCTACATAAAGTCTTTTTTCAAGTTCTAGTATTCTTTCAAAATGCCGATCTACTTCACTTAGCCAAATAGCTACTTTATGCCCAAAGGTTATAGGCAGGGCTTGTAAGGCAAGTGTTCTTCCCATCATAGCAGTATTTTTATGTGTTTTAGCGAGCTTAGCTAAAGTTTTTGCGATAATTTTTAAATCGCTTTTTATAAGTTGCATAGCTTCTTTAAATTGTAAAACAACCCCTGTATCAATAACATCTTGTGTAGTGACACCAAAATGGACATATTGACCCAAGCCATTGTCGCAAATTTTTTCTAAATTTCTAACAGTAGGTACTAAAGAGTGTTTGGTTTTTTGAAACTCACTAAAGATGAAATCCATATCCATAAATTTATAATGGGCTTTTTTAGCAATTTCATCAGCTGCTTTTTTAGGAATGATTTTGAGTTTTGCTTGTGCTTTGGCTAGAGCAGCTTCGACATCTAGCCATTTTTGTATGCGGTTTTTTTCGCAAAAGACCGCACGCATACTTTCAGTACTCCAAGAATTTGCCAATAATTTTTGATCAAATACACCAATTCCTTCCATTTTTTTCTCCTTCCATTTTTTATTTTATTTTTTAATACTATCAAAAGCTTGTATTAAATCGGTAATTAAATCTTTATAATCTTCAAGTCCTATATGAAATCTTACAAAAGGACCTCTTGCACTCCAATTTGTCACTGTTCTTGGAGGAGTAGTTACTGTGGCTAAGCTTTCATACCCACCCCAACTATCGCCTATACAAAAGTATTGTAAAGCGTCTACAAATTTAATCGCATCCTCTTCATCATAAGCATCATTAAATTCAATGGTAATCATACCATTAGCACCTTTATAATCACGCATAAAAATTTCATGGTTTGGATGGGTTTTTAATTTAGGATAAAAAAGAGTTTTGATTTCTTTTCTAGTTTGTAAAAATTTTATTATTTCATCGGCATTTTTTTCATGGGCTTTCATCCTTACATCTAAGGTTCTCATTCCGCGAAGTACTAAATAAGCATCATCAGGACTTGTTGTAAAGCCTAAGACTTCTGGAAGTTGGTCAAAATTTTTCCATTCTTTTTCATTGATGATAACAATACCCATAGTCACATCTGAGTGTCCACTAAGGTATTTTGTCGCAGCAATGACTGAAATATCAGCACCAAGTTCTAAAGGATTAAAATAATACCCACTACCATAAGTATTATCAATTGCTACTGGTATATTATGAGAATGAGCAATTTTGCATAATTTAGGTAAGTCTATGATTTCATAGAGTATAGATCCTGGGCTTTCGCATAAAATAAGCTTAGTGTTGGGTTTGATTTTTTCTTCTATATCACTTGCATCAGCCTTTAAAAAATCAATTTCAATTCCTATTTTTTCTAAAAACAACTCGCAAATAGTTCTAACAGGCCCATAGATTGCATCAGTGATTAAAAAATGTGCATTTTTGCTTGCATAGTTTAAAAGTACCATCGCAAGTGCAGCAAGACCTGTAGGGAATAGTTGAGCTCTGTGGCCATTTTCAAGAGAACAGATTAGTTTTTCAAGTTCAAAATTTGTTGAGGTTCCTCTAGCGCCATAGCTTAAAACGCGTTCTGTTTTTCTTAATGTTTTGTATTTTTGCCAAGTCGCATGATCTTTAAAGGCTATGGTAGATGCACGCATAAGTGTGGGATTAACAGATCTTACTTCAGTATTTTGATCGCCTCTACCATAATGAATAAGTTTGGTTTTTGGATTCATTTTTTCTCCTTTTTTAAACATAGATATAAGTTATAATTGTTACAAAAGCTATTATAAGTATACAAAAGCTGTTTTTTATAAATAGCTAAAAGGGTTAAATTCCCTAGTTTAACACAAGCAACGCATTGGTTAAAATTCGTCATGATTTGAGTAAATATTATTCTAATCCTAGCTTCAATGTTTAAAGATTTTCTTATATCAGGCACGATAGGATAAAATCTTAGATTTTTTATAGCTATTGTAAAGAAAAGTATAGCTAAATGAAGCATTTTCATCGTATTTTTATAGCATATTATTTTAACAATCATTGTAACAAAAGTTAAAATTGTCTTTTTTATATGAATGCTTGTTTTGATTGCTTTAGAGTTTTTTATGATTTTTTTGAGATTAAAAACAAAAGGAACTTTTTTATTTAAGACTTTAAGATTAAGATACATGCTTTTTAAAGCTAGTGTTTTTAAAGCTTTTTTAGTGCCTTTAAAAAATATATAATTTTGAAAGCCCAAAGGCTTCTTATAAATGATGAAATGACGATTATAATGGGTTTTTGATATCATTTGAACTTTTAAAGTGCTAAGAAAAATAAATGAATTCTTGTGAAAAATGCATAAAAAGAATTCAATAATATTTAAAGGCAAAGAAAAAGCGAGTTTTAACATCGATTAGCCTTTTTGAGCAATGATTTCTATCTCCACTTTAGCACCTTTTGGAAGGTCTTTTACAGCAAAAGCACTTCTTGCTGGATAGGGACTTGTAAAAAATTCTGCATAAATTTCATTAAATTGTGCAAAATCATCTATATCAGATAAAAAACAAGTAGTTTTGAGTACTTTATCATAATTAATGCCATTTTCTTCTAAAATAGCTCCGATATTTTTTAGAGCTTGCCTAGTTTGTCCTTTGATATCAGAACTTTCAATTTCACCTGAGTTAGGATTAATAGGAAGTTGTCCTGATACAAATAAAAATCCATTTGCCTCTTTATAAACTGAATATGGGCCAATAGCTTTTGGGTAATTTGACATGATTTCTCCTTTTTTTAAGTATAGATTAAAAAGAATGTATTTTATCATTAGAATAACAACTTGTCAATAGTTTATTATTATAATAATAAAATTTTATTTTTTAAGAAATGTTTTAAACTATAAAGAGTAGAATTCGGCTTATAAAAAGATTTCTTTAATTAAAGGAAGTTTGATGGATGAGATGCAAAAACAGCAATTTATCAAGTTGACGCATTTTTTAGGAGAGGTTTTGGGCGAGCAATATGAAGTAGTCTTTCATGTCGTTACAAAAGAGGGTGCATATCTTGCAGCCATAGCTAATAATCATATCAGTGGAAGGAATTTAAATTCACCTTTGACTGCTTTTGCAAGCGAGCTTGTCCAAAATAAAAAGTATTTAGAAAAAGATTTTTTATGTGATTATAAAGCTCTTGCTAAAAAGTCAAAATTAATTAGGGGTTCGACCTTTTTTATTAAAAATCATGATAAATTGGTAGGCATTTTATGTATCAATCATGACACTAGTATGATGAGAGATTTAATATGCAAAATGATTGATTTGGAGAAAATAGGAGATATGAATGAAATTCTAGGTAATATAAATCTTTCTCAAAGTGATTCTCATGACATAGAAACATTAAGCCATTCTATAGAAGATATCTTAATGCAGAGTGTTGATTCTAGTTATTTAAATTCAGATTATCAATTAAGCATTGGACAAAAAGAAGAAATTGCTGAAAAATTATACCATAAAGGTATTTTTAATATCAAAGGATCGGTGCCTATAGTAGCAAAATTTTTAAAAATTTCAGAACCTAGTGTGTATAGGTATCTGAAAAAATTCAAAAAATAATTTAAGATTTTTTTATGAGTTTGAGTATTTTTAAACTTATGGCTTTTAAAAAATTGTTTTTAGAGTTTTTGCTTAAAAACTCAGCAATATCTTTGCGTCCAAACATGATAGCAAAAGTATAAGGCGTCATTCCTAAGCCATTATTTTCATCAATATTTGCACCATGTTTAACTAAAAGTTCACACATAGGTAAATAGCCCTTAAAACAAACTCCAGCTAATGGGGTTTGACCGCGGTCGTTTTTTTCGTCTACTTTAGCACCTTTTTTTAGAAGCATTTTAGCCGTTTCATAAGAATTATTATAGGTTGCAAGCATGAGTAAAGTATCGCCTTTATGAGTTTTTAAATTCACATTTAAACCGGCTTCTATCATAATTTTAAGATTTTCATATTCATTATTTCTTGCGAAATTAAAAGCCATTTTGCAAAGTTGTTCAAATCTTTTTTCTTCTTCTAAGCTAAGAGTCATCATTGTGTTTCCTTGATTAATAATCTTTAGTTTGCCACTTTGAAGTGGCAAGTAAAAATTATTTTCCTAAAGCTTTTTTTACCCCTGATGCATAAGTAGGACAAATTTTTTCAAAATGTGCTAAAGCTCTGTCGATAATTTTAGCATCTACGCCTTCCATTGAAGCGGCAATATTTTCAAAAAGTTGATTTTTTTGACTTTTATTCATAAGGTTAAATAAAGCTCTTGGCTGAGTGTAAAAATCATCATCAAGTGGAGCATATCTTTTAGCAACACCATCTAAAGCTAAATCAGGTTCAAGGTAGTTTTGATCTTCTTTTGGACTTTCATCATAGCTATTTGGTTCATAATAAGCAGGACCGTTTTTGTAAGTATCAGAATTCATAGCACCTGCTACATTGTAAGTATTTACTTCGCTTCTAGCACGATTTACTGGTAAAAGATGATAATTTGTTCCTATTCTGTATCTGTGAGCATCAGGATAAGAGAAAATTCTAGCTTGTAGCATTTTATCAGGGCTAAAGCCTATTCCAGGAACGATATTGCTAGGACTAAAGGCTGCTTGTTCTACTTCGTTAAAATAGTTTTCTGGATTTTTATTTAAAACCATTTCACCTATATCCATCAAAGGAACAATTGAGTGAGGCCAAACTTTAGTTAAATCAAAAGGATTAAATCCGAGTTTTTCTGCGTCTTTTTCAGGGAGAATTTGAACTTGAACTTTCCATTTTGGGAAATCTTTATTTTCTATGGCATTATAGAGATCTCTTTGGTGGCTTTCTCTATCTTTAGCAATAATATCAGCAGCTTCTTGGTTGGTAAGATTTTTAATACCTTGTTGGGTTTTAAAGTGGAATTTTACCCAAAATCTTTCGTTTTTATTATTGATAAAACTATAAGTATGGCTTCCAAAACCATGCATATGACGATAACTTGCAGGGATTCCTCTATCACTCATTAAGATAGTTACTTGGTGTAAACTTTCAGGGCATAAAGTCCAAAAATCCCAAGCAGCATTGTTGCTTCTTAAATGATTTCTTGGATCTCTTTTTTGAGTATGGATAAAATCAGGGAATTTATACGCATCGCGGATGAAAAAAGTTGGAGTATTGTTACCTACTAGATCCCAGTTGCCTTCTTTAGTATAGAATTTGATAGCAAATCCACGAACATCGCGTTCAGCATCTGCTGCTCCTGCTTCACCAGCAACGGTTGAGAAACGTAATAAAAGAGGGGTGATTTCTCCTTTTTGGAATACTTTTGCTTTAGTATAAGCGGATAAATCAGCTGTGATTTTTAACTCACCATATGCCGCACTTCCTTTAGCATGAACAGTACGTTCTGGGATTCTTTCTCTGTTTTGATGAGCAAGTTTTTCAAGCAAAAGATAATCTTGCAAAAGCAAAGGCCCTTTAGCACCAGCACTTAAAGAATTTTGATTATCGGCTATAATATTTCCGAAGTCATTAGTTAATTTTTTCATTATTATATTTCTCCTATAATTAATAATTTTTCTTATATAAGAAATTATATCTATAAAAAATTAAAATTAACTGAATAATAAGTCAACATTAATACCAAAAATTTAAAATAAATTTAGTTTTTTTATATTATAATAATAATTATCAAAATATATTTTAAAATTATGAGAAGGAGAATTTATGTCAGTTTTGGTTATTGGTGCGGATGAAATAACTCCCATTAAAACGCTTTTGCATGATTTAGGTGCTAAAAAAATAGAACATTGGGATGCACGTAATGAAAATAGGGTCAATCGTAAGCCAATTCCTTGTGATACAGAATGCATAGTGATGTTAACGAGTTTTTTAAATCATAATACTATGAAAAAAATTAAACATGAGGCTAAAAAACGTAAAATTCCCTTAGTTTGTGCTAAAAGAAGCGTTAATTGTGTGTATTGTGAGTATTGCAAAATTTTTAATCTTAATAAGGAATTTTCTTGTGATAAAACTTAAAAAACGGTTTTATTTTGATAAAGAACAACTTATTTTAGGAAAATAAAATTTGTATTATATGGCATAATGGATTTACATAATAGATTTAAAATTCATTATGTTTTTAACAAAATTTTATAAAGATTTATAAATATAACTTTCCTAAGACTATTTAATCTATAAAATGTATCAGTAATATTGCATGTGTTAATTTTATTTGTTAGGTTCATTGTAAAACCAGCTATGAAAAATCTTAATTTTACTTTCTATATGAAATAAATAAAATATAATTTATAAATTAAAAATAAATATCATTAATATTTTATGAAAAACGCTTTTTTAGAATATATCAGTGTTTTTGATAAAATTTTAAAGACATTTTATTGAAATAAAACATTTTTTGTATGATTTAAACAAAACTATGTTAAAATTAATTACGGTATAAAATATCAAATCAATTTATAAGGAGAAAATAATGTCAGTAGCAGTAGTGTATGGTAGTGCTATGGGAAATACAGAAGGAGCGGCTAATACAATCGCTTCGAAACTCGGGATCAATGATGTTCTTAACATTGCAGATATTGATGCGGATAAAATCAATTCTTATGATAAATTAATTTGTGGAACTTCGACTTGGGGAAGTGGAGATTTGCAAGATGATTGGGATGGTTTTGATTTTTCAGGACTTAGTCTTGGAGGTAAAACTGTAGCTGTTTTTGGTATGGGTGATAGTGAGAGTTATTCTGATACTTTTTGCGGTGGCATGGGTAAATTAGCTCAAAATTTAAAAAATGCAGGCGCGAATTTAGTAGGTGAAGTTTCAGTTGATGGATATACTTTTGAATCAAGTGATGCAGTTGTAGATGGGAAATTCTTAGGACTAGCACTTGATAATGACAATCAAGAAGATCAAACCGAAGCAAGAATTGATGCTTGGGTAGAACAAATCAAACCTTATTTTGCTTAATTTTTTAGATTCAAGGGCTTATTGTCCTTGGATTTATTTATAAAATCTTCTTAATTTAAGAAAAATTTCATTTTGTTTCATCTATGAAGCTTGAGTATTTGTTTTGTGAAGATTTTTAAGTAGTTTTATAAACAGATTAAAAATTTTATGAAAAATATTGTTAGTAATCATATACTAACAATAAATTCCAATCAAATAAAATTTATTTGATGATGGTTGGAGTGGCATTTAGCCCTAACGAACGATACTTTTCGTATAAAGAAAAAACTTCTTTTAATTCTGCATCACTTACTTTAGGATAGTTTTTAATGTTTGCATCGTAGTATTTATTTAAAATAGCAATTTTTTCTTTATCGTTTTTTGCTTTTTTTGTTTCTTTGTAAATTAAAGCTGATTTTTCAAAAGCGGATTTGCCATGTATAGGGGTTAAAATATAATTAACTTGATAATCTTTTAGTTCTTTTTCAATTTGAGTTAAATGTTCTCTACAATATGGGCATTCAGGATCTGTAAAAACATAAATAGCAGGCTTTTTTTTATCTCCTAAAGAAACAACCATAGTTTCTTTTTCGACTACGGCTTTGGCATTTTTTGTGAAATTTTCACGTGCTTCTTGGAATTTTTTCATTTCATATTCTTGGGCATAAGAAATTCCAGTTTTTAAATCAATAAGTTCAGGAGTGATAATGCTGTCTTTTGTAAAAAGAATATTTTCTTGTTTTTGACCATTTAATTCTATGGTTATAATAACACTTTCAAAACCTGTATTGCCGACTTTTTGACGGTTGCCTACACTAATAGTAGCATTGGGGAATTGTGCTTTGATATTTTTTGAGTAAAAATCGCTAATTTGTGCATTGCTAGCAGCAAATAAAGAGGTAGAGCAAGCTAAGATTAAACTTAATTTTTTCATATCTTGTAATCCTTAAAAATAAATTATGTTTATATTTTATAATGATTTTCTAAATGTTTGTTAAAATCCTTTTTTCACATTCTTTGATAATTTGAGGAAAATTATCTAAATATTCTAAATACGCAATGGCATATTTTCTTGAAAGATTGAAATGTTTTTTCATGCTTTGCACATCAAGGTTTTGATTTTTTAATAAATTTAAGCATTCTTGCACAAGTTTTTCAAGGGCTTGTTTTTCTATGAAAAGATTGTGTGAAAGTCTTATAATTAAACCTTTTTGCGTGAGTTTTTTAAGCATATTATCTCCGCTTTTCCTATCAAGTTCTAAAAAATCATAAATATTATAAGGTGCTTGGGGTTTTATACCTTGTTCTTTTAAAATTTCGTATATTTGATTGTTATTTTTTTCTTGAAGTTTTTCAAAATCTATACCTTTTTTAAAATAAATCCCATTTAAAAGATCAAGTTCAGGCATTTGTTTTAAAGCGAGTTCGCAAAAATCTTCGCTTGCCCAAGCTATCCTTAAGGCTAAAGAATGAGCTGAAAGCATGGCATAGGGATTTTTATCAAGTATAAAATGGATTAGTTTTTTTACTTCATCAAGACTTTGTAAATGATAAACATTAAGGTTTTTTGTATCTACGAAGACTTGATCTAATTTTTTTGCTAATTCTAAGGCTTTTTGATGAGAAAGTTTAAATCTTTGATAGCTTGAAAGCAAACCAAATCCGTGCTTATGCACATCTTTTAAAAAAGAAAAAGCAAGCTTGAAGTCTTGGTTTTTTAAAAACATTAAAAAACGATTTTTTTGTTCTTTTTTAAGGGGTTCGCTTAAAGGATTTAAAACCCTCCCACCTCCTATAACGCGATTATTTTGTAATAAAATAAAATATTCATTAAAACTTAAAAAAACATTTTTATCAAAACTAAAATGCACAAAAAATTCATCATTATCAAGTTCTTTTAAAATATTAAGTTTGCATTCAAGCTGTTTTGAGCCTACGCAAAAAATCATTTTACTGTTTTGAAGTTTTTTTGCATTCACTAAAGCATCGCATTCTTTAAAGGCTTTAAAATAGCCTTTTTTGCTAAGTAAATAGCCTTTTTTTAATTCTTTATAATCGCAATTTAAGCTTAAAGCTACACGGTTGCAAGCTTTGATTGCTTTTACATTAGTATCATGGTTTTGTATGCTTTTAATGAGGAATTCTTTTTGAATGTCAAGGCAAATGATTTTTTCATTAAGTTCGATCTTGCCTTCGTTTAAGCTTCCTGTAACCACAGTGCCTATGCCTTTTAAAGAAAATACCCTATCAATATAATAATGAAAAATGAGTTCTTCATCACTGTCTTTATGTTCTATAGTATAAAGATAGTTTTTTAATGCTTTGATACCAAGATTGTTTTTTATGCTTGTATGAAATGTTTTTAAAATAGGATGTTTAAGTGTTTTTAATTGCTTTAGAATTAATTCGCTTCTTTGGGATATATTTTCACAAAGATCGCATTTACTTAGCACTAAAATGATATTTTTAATATTTAAAATTTTTAAAATTTCTAAATGTTCTAGGCTTTGTTCTTTTAAACCCTCATTAATATCTACAACCAATAAGCAAACACTAAAGCCAAAAGCCCCACTAACCATAGTTTTAACTAGATCTTTATGTCCTGGAACATCAATAAAAGAGAGATTTTTATCTTTAATCTTAAGATTTGAAAAGCTTAAATTAATAGTAATTTGTCTTTTTTGTTCTTCTTTTAAGCTATCACCTTCAAAACCATTTAAGGCTTTAATAAGAGAGGTTTTTCCATGATCAATATGCCCTGCTGTTCCTATGATAAGGGATTTCATAGACTTTCCATTTGGTTGATTGTGTGGATGAGTTTTTCAAGGTCATTTTCTTTTATGGTTCTAAAATCAAGCACAAATTCATCATTTTGGATGCGTCCTATGATATTTTTAGCTCTAAATTGCTCTTGTAATTTTAAGGCATTGCCTTTAAAAGATAAAATAAAAGTATCTAGGCTTTTATCAGGCATAGATCCGCCTCCTACTAGGCTTTTGCTAGTTTTTAATGTGCTTTGGAATTTCAGTTTTTTTTGGGTGTTTAAAGCCTTTTCTTTGATAGTGGCTAAATCTTGGTTTAAAAGCTTAAGGGTTGTAATTTTGTCATAATTTTTTTCTAAATAAGCCTTAAGGCTTTCATTTAAAAAGCATAAAGTGAGTTTATCCACTCTTAACATTCTTAAAAGTTGGTTTTGTTTAAGTTTTTCTATGAGTTCTTTTTTTCCAAGTATGATGCCAGCTTGCACGCTTCCAAAAAGTTTATCTGCACTAAAACTTAAAATATCACATTGTTGTATTATTGTTTTGATTTTGGGTTCATTTTTGATCAATTTTTTGTTGAGGTTTTCACACCAGCCTGAACCTAGATCGTAATAGCTTAAAATTCCTTTTTCTTGTGCTAAAAGGTGCAAATCTTTTATGCTGACTTCACTGTGAAAGCCTTTAAGGGCAAAATTGGATTTATGTGTTTTTAAAATTAAGGCTGTGTTTTCATTAATAGCTTGTGCATAGTCTTTTAAATGCGTTTTATTGCTAGTGCCTACTTCGCAAAGTTTCACTCCTGCAGCCTTAATGACTTCTGGCATGCGAAAATTGCCCCCAATTTCTACAAGTTCACCTCTTGAGCTTATGATTTGTTTGTTAAAACAAAGAGAATGAAGCACTAAAAAAACCGCAGCAGCGTTATTATTAACCACTAAAGCATCTTCACACCCAAAAAGCATTTTAAGTTTTTCAAGCACTAAAGCGTATCGTGATCCTCTTTTTCCAGTTTGTAGATCAAATTCTATATTAGAATAATTACAAAGGGTTTCTTTGCATGCTTCATAGATTGTTTTATCAATCACACTTCTGCCAAGATTTGTATGAATTACTACCCCGCTTGCATTGATCACACTTTGGAAATCTTTACGATAAAAAGTATCTATTTCATGTTTGATTTGCAAAAGCAATGTTTCTTTAGAAAATTCTTTGTGTATTAAGCTAGTTTTATACTGATTAACTACTTTTTTGCAAAAAAATGCCTTAATATAAAAAGGATAGGCTTTTAAGTTTTCATCCTTAATAAGAGTGTTAATTTGAGGGAAAGATCTTAATTTGTTCATCTTAAGCCTTAAGAAAATATTTGGGTATTTTAACATAGAATTTATAAAACAATGTTTTAAGAAGTTAAGGAAAATAATGCAGGATTTTGTTTATATAAAAAATGATGTTTTAATCCCTTTGCCAGATGCTATTGAGATTTTGGATAAGGCAAATGATAAAGGAGTATTAATTTGTAATGATAAAGAACAAAAAGCACAAATTTATGCCCCTGAGATTAATTTTTATCTTAAAAATTCTCAAGATACAATTTTAGAAAAAAGTAAAAATGTCTTAAAGCTTTATGAAGCTAGAGCACATGTTTATGACCTAGGGCTTGATTTACAACAGAGTAAAAAGGTACAAAATCGCATTATTTTAGTTGATCTTAATAAAGACTTAGCAGAGTTTTTAAAAAAGCATAATTTTAAGGTTGTTGCTTTAAAAAGTGAGGAGATTTTAGCTGTTTTTGGAAGTGTGGGTGAGCTTTGTGCTATAGTGAAAAATCAAGATCAAGAAATAGAACTTGATTTTGATTTTTTATTTTTTCAAACCCAAGATCTAAGTGTCTTGCGTAAGGACTTTATAAGACAAAGTGGATGTTATAATTTTGCTAACTTTAAAAATTATGAAGAATGTTTGCAATTTTTGCAAAGTCAAAGCCCTAATTATCATTATAAAACCTATATTACTTATGATTTTAATGTGTGTCAGTACCATCAAAGGCGTAGTGAACATTGTGCAAAGTGCGTTGAACTTTGTCCTACGGTGGCGATTTTAAAAGATGATGAAAAAAAGCATTTGGAGTTTTCTCAAGTTGATTGTTTGGGCTGTGGAGGATGTGTTAGTGTTTGTCCTAGTGGATCACTTGATTATGCTCCCTTGCCAAAGGAGAGTTTTTTTGGACTTTGTGAATTTTATAAGGATAAAAAAGTTTTAATCATTCCTAAAAAAATGTCTTTAGAACATTTAAATCTTCTTTTACCTAAAGATATTTTGCCTTTTATGATAGAGGGAGAAAAATGGCTTAGCGCTATGCATTTTTTAACACTTTTGCAAAATAGCGGAGCTAATGTGATTTTTTATACAGATTTTGTATCATCAGGAAGCAAAGAAGCTATAGATCTTTTAAATACCTTTTTTGAAAGGAAATTTCAAAAAAAGGCTGTTTTTGTGGCTAAAGATAAAAAAGAATTAGAACAAGCTTTTAAAGAACAAGAATTTATAAAAGCTTTAAAATTTGATTTTCATAATAATACTTTAACTACTAGAGAAAATTTTGCCAAGAGAATGCAACATATGATCTTAGATGAGGATTTTGGCAGTATGCTAAGTGGAGAATGGTTAAGATATGGGAAAATACAAATTAATCCTTATACATGTACGCTTTGCCTTTCTTGCGTGGGTGCTTGTAATGTGGGTGCTTTGATTGCTGATGCTAAAGAAAATGCTTTGAAATTTAATGCTTCATTGTGTACAACTTGTGGTTATTGTGAGACAAGTTGTGCTGAAAAAGATACTTTAAAACTTGTGCGTTCTGGAATGGAGTTTAATCGTGCTTATTTTGAATATCAAGTAATAGCAAAGGATGAACTTTTTGCTTGTATAGAATGTGGTAAAGAATTTGCAACCCAAAAAGCAATAGAAAAAATAGCAACTTTAATGAAGCCTAAATTTGGCAATGATCAAAATAAGATTAAAACGCTTTATTGTTGTGCAGATTGTAAAGCAAAAGTAATGATCCAAGCCATGGCTTTAAGATAGAAGATTTAGATATTTTTTTGCAATTGATTTTGCAATACTTCTTTGTTGGTAAGTTTACTATCAAATTTAATGACAAGATTTTTAGAATTTTTATAAATATCTATAATGCCTAAATTTTGGCTAAAAGTTGTGAAATTTAAAGGTGTTTCTAAAGGCAAATAGAGATTTTTAAATTCAGAGGGATTTTTTAAGAAAAACAAAGCTATGAACCAAAATATAGCCAAAACAACCAAAACAATAGCTAAAATATTTAAAGCATCTAAGTGTAAAAAGATCCCACCAACCATGCCTCCTACAAAACTCCCGCCATATCCAAAGGCATTAAAAAGTCCTAAGGCTGCACCTTTTTCATGAACCTTGCAAAATTTAGAAGCACAGCTTTGCATGATGGGTTCGTGTAGATTAAACCCTATGAAAAAGATGATAATAGCTATAATAAAAAGTTCTATAGAATTATAAAATGCAAATAAAATATAAGAAAGTATAAAAAACCCAATGCCTAAGAGTAAAATTTGTTTTGCTAAGCCTTTTTTTTCACCCAAGTTTCCAGCAAAACCCATTGCAATAAAACCTGCAATCATAGAAATAGTATAAATAATCCAAAGTTTATTTGCATCAAAGCCCAAATGTGTGACCAAAAGAATAGGAATGCTTAAAAACGCTATACTCATAAGCATTTTTTGCATAAAATTAGTAAGATTCATTAAGATTAAATTTTTCTCTTTAATAAAATGAAAAAAAGGCGTTTTTTTGTTTTCATGGGTGATTTTATTTTCTTTAGGCACGACAGTATAAAGTAAGATAATGCACAAAAAAGACAAAGCCGCACTGAGATCAAAAAGGCTAGATAAACCCCATTTTGCACTCATTAAAGGTGAAATCACCATAGAAGCTGCAAAGCTAAGCCCTATAAAAGAACCCATTATAGCCATGGCTTTGCCGCGATTTTCTTCTGTAATAAAATCGCTTATCATTGCTGTAGCTACAGCACCTATGGCTCCTGCACCTTGAAGCATTCTTCCTAAAAGCATGGTATAAATATTATTAGCAAAAGAACATACTAAAGATCCTATTATAAAAATAATAAGTCCTATAAGCATGGTTTTTTTGCGTCCGATTTTATCACTTAAAATTCCAAAAGGCATTTGTAAAATCATTTGAGTTAAAGCATAAATACCCACTAAAAATCCTACTAAAAAATCGTTAGCATCTTTAAGTTGCAAAGCATAAAGGCTTAAAACAGGCAAAACAATAAAAAGTCCAAAGAATCTTGTTCCAACTATGAAAGATAAGGGTAATACTTGATTTAGCATTATCAATTTCCTATTAAATTTGAAATTATAAAGTTAAGATAATTTTACTATGAAATGCATTAAGTGTTGATTAATGTAAAAACTCCTTTAAGGATCTAAAAGCTAGGTGCAAGCATAAATTTTATAAAATTATATTTTATTCTAAAATAGGATTTTGAGGTTTTATCAATGAAAATCATTTTAGCTACGAGCAATAAGCATAAGGTTGAAGAAATAAAAAGCATTTTAAAAGATTTTGAAATTTATGCTTTTGATGAGGTTTTAAGGCCTTTTGAAATCGAAGAGAAGGGCAATAGTTTTAAAGAAAATGCTTTGATTAAGGCAAGAGCTGTTTTTAACGCTTTAAGTCAAGATCAAAAAAAAGATTTCATTGTATTAAGTGATGATAGTGGTATTTGCGTGGATGTTTTAGGATTAAAGCCAGGGATTTATTCGGCACGCTTTAGTATTAAAGGCGATGATCAAAGTAATCGTAATAAGCTTATTGAAGAAATGGCAAAAAAAGGCTATAAGCAAAGCAAAGCACATTATGTAGCAGCCATAGCTTTAGTGGGTTTGATGGGAGAATTAAGTATGCATGGCACTATGCATGGACATGTAATTAATACCCAAAGAGGTCAAAACGGTTTTGGCTATGATGCAATTTTTATCCCAAAGGGTTTTAATGAAACTTTAGCGCAGTTAAGCACAGAGCAGAAAAATAATATTTCTCATCGTTTTAAGGCTTTAAAGCTTGCAAAAATTCTTTTAAAAGTTTTAAAAAAGCAAAATAATACAAGATTTTAAAGCGTGTTGTTTTTCAGGTATTTTTTGTGCATTGCTTTTGTTTAGAATAAATAGTAATTAAAAAGCTTGGGAGTAAAAATAAACTTCCGCCTAAAAGCAAAACCATCACAAAAACAGTTAAAATCCCAAAATAAATCGTAGGGATAAAATTGCTACTCATCATCACACTAAAACCTAAAACTATGCTTATTGTTGTGTAATAAAGTGCTGATCCTATGCTAAGGTGAGAATTGATAATGGCTTGTTGTATGCTTTTGCTTTTAATTTCTTCTTTAAAGCGATAGATATAATGTATAGCATCATCTACTCCTATGCCTATGGCTATAGCAGCTATTGTAATACTCATCATATCAAGAGGAATGTCGCAAAGCCCCATAAGAGCAAAAACTACGCTTAAAGGAATAACATTAACCAAAATGGCAGCAATTGAAAATTTTAAATCTTTAAAAACAATGATAAAAAGTATAAAAATGGCTAAAATCACAAAAGCAAGAGTATCAAATTGCGATGCAAAAAGACTTTGAAGCATATTATTATAAAGTACCATGATGCCTGTAACTTGGGTTTGAACCCCATCATTTTTCACAAGTTCTTGGAGTCCTTTTTTTAGTTTTATAAGAAAATCATTGCGCTTTAAATTAGGATCTGAGTCAATAATACGCATGCTAAATCGTAACTCATTGTTTTGTATATTGACAAAAGGCGAAAGTAAATCTTGTTTGAATTTAGCAGGTAAATTTTCATTAAGAAAAGCAAGGGTAAAATCATCTAAATCCTTGCCATTATTGATATTTTTCCCTAAAGCTAAAAGACTATTTAAGCTTAAAACCGATCCTACAAATTCTTGATTTTCTAAAAATTCATGAACTTTTTTAGCTATGCGTATTTTTTTAGAATCAAACCAATAAGTATCTTGTTGGGCTAAATTATCAAATTCGCTTTCAAAGCTTTCTAATGCATCTTTTGTGTTTTGATTGTTTTTATTATTGCTAAAGCGTATGATAACTTCTAAAGGCAAAGTTCCTCCTAGGTTTTTATCAATAACTAAAAGTCCTTTTTTAATCTCGCTTCCTTCTTTGAAATAATTAACAAAAGAATTTTCCACCCTAAGTTTTGAAATCCCTAATAAAGCTAAAAAGATTGCAAGAACGCAAATGCCATAAATAATGCGGCGTTTTTTAGGATTAAGACTGGTTTTAGCACAAAACATTAAAAAATTGAATTTAAATTCTTTTTTTTGGAACTTTCTAGTTTTTAAAAGAACTAAGGTGCTAGCTAAAAACAAATAACTTAAAACAAGCGCTAAAACTATGCCTATACTCATCATAATGCCAAGCTTGATGATAGGTTCGATATTTGAAAGTATTAAAGATAAAAATCCTATCATAGTAGTAACAATGGCATAAAGACTAGGCTTAGCTTTTGCAAGTAAGCTTGCAAGCACTATGCGTCCAATAGCAGCTTTAGGATAGCGTTGGCTTGTTTCTATAAAATGTGTGATTAAATGTACAACGATGCTTAAAGCAATAATTAAAACCAAAGCAACATAATTAGATGAGATTACAGTGATTTGGAAATTTAAAAGTGCGAAAATTCCACTTGCTGCACTTAAACTGATAAAGCAAATAAAAAGGGGTAAAAAAACCAAAAGCCACGATCGGAAAAAATAATAAAGAGCAAGTCCTAGTAAAAATACAAGCAAAACCCCATAAAGCTTAAGATCAGATTTTATATAAGCTATCATATCATCAGCTATCATCATCACTCCGCCAAGAGAAAGCGAATCGCCATTTTTTTCGTATTTTTTCATGATACTTTTAATGGTATCTAGGCTTTGTTTTGCAATGATTTTTTGTTGATTTTGATGTTCTTTTATAGCAAGGCGGATTTGATTTTTTTCTTTTTCATCCTTGCTAAGATCGCGTTTTTCTATGAGTTCATTATAAATTTCATCGGGTTTTAAATAAATAATAAATCCAATGACTTTGCCATCTTTAGAGATGATATTGTTTTTATAAAAAGGACTGTTTAAGATTTCATTTTTAGCTTTAGTGTGATTGATATCTTTACTGTTTATATCAGGAATATTTTTTAAAAGTTCTTTTAAATCTGTGTTTTGTGAGCTTTGAAGCAAGGGAGCGTTAATAATGCTAAAAACGCGTTCTACCAAAGGAGCTTTTTCTAATTCTTCATGAAGCTTTGTAAGTTTAGCAAGGTTTTGATTTGAAAAAGGTTTTCCATCATGGGGTTTAAAAGACAAAAGCAAAAAATTATCGCTTTTATAATGTTTTGAAATTTCTCTAAAAGTTTTTAAATCCGTATCATCTTCTAAGAGTAGACTTTCAGCACTTGCATCAACATTGAGTTTAAAAGCGAAAAAGCTTAAAAATAAGCAAATAAACAAAGTTCCAAAAAAAGTACTTTTTGGATGATAAATAAAAAATTTTAAAAATCTTGCAAACATTATTCTATAACTATATTTTCAAGTTTTTCAAGCAAAGAGTCAAAGCCTTGATTTGCTAAAATATCTCCAAATTGTGATCTGTAAGTTTGCACTATGCTAACCCCTAAAACATCTACATCATAAATAAGCCAGTTGTTATTATTGTTATAAAATTTAAAGATAATATTTTTTTCTTCTCCTTGTACTATCATAGAAGTTGTTAAAAAATAGCGTTTTTCATTTTTTAATTCACCGTTTTTAACTTTTAAAATCTGATCTTTATATAAATTGAGTTTATCAGTGAAGCTTTTTTTAAGACTTGACTCAAAAGCTAAGGTGAATTTTTCTTGTTCTTCTGGGCTTAATTTAGAATAATTTTGAGAAAGGCTAAGTTGTGCCATTAGTTTATAATCAATAATATTATTAAAAAGTTTAAAAATTTCATCAGCGGCTTGTTTTTTGTCTTCTTTATTATTTTGTAAAAGTTTTAAACTTTTATCAATATTTGTTTGCATGGTAGTAGCGATCTCATTTAAGGGTAGGGCTAAAGCATTTAAAAATAAAGTCAAGATTAAAAATATTTTTTTCATTTTATTTCCTTATTTGCTAAGTTCATTGCGTCTTTGTTCATAAGCATCACGCAAAAATGGATATAAATTTGGTGTGTTGTGATAAACTTCATCGATTTCATTTAGCTTAAAGCTAAATTCATTTCCAAAACCATAAGTGTTTATAGCTATATTTTTCCAAGTAGGATTGATATATGCAGCAGGATTAGCATACCAAGTAGTAGGTAAGGTAAGAGCATCTCTTAAATTGCTAGGCCCAAGCACGGGTAAAACAATATGAAAGCCACTTCCTACGCCCCAATGAGCCAAAACAGTGCCTAAATCTGCAGGATGTTTTTTAAGCCCCATTTTTGATGCTAAATCCATCAATCCTCCAAAACCCATGATGGTATTAGCACTAAATCTTTTAAATTCTTCTCCTGCTTCTTGAAATTTAAATTGCAAAACATTGCTTAAAAAACGCAAAGGTGAAAATAAATTATCAAAGAAATTCCTCACTCCTATGCGGATGAATTCAGGGGTGATAGCATTGTAGCCTTTGAGTATAGGGCGCAAACCATAATCATATAAAGCTACATTGAAATTAGTCATGGCTTTGTTGTAATTTAAAAGGGGATCATTGACTTCATAGCTTTTATACTCTTGTTCAAAATCATTTAAACTTGGTTCTTTAGCAAAAGAAAAAACCATAGAAAAAAGCAAGATAAAAGATATAAAATTTAATTTCAAACAAAAACTCCTAACAATTAAAAATATTATTATAGCATATTCTAATCAATACTTATATCCCAGTAAAAATCCACCCATGCTGTGGCTTCTCTAAGCTTAAATTCTGGCTGCAAAAGAGCGTTTTTTTTGTAAAAAAGGGTTGCAATCTTTAATTCTATATGAGGGAATTTTTCAAGCAAAACTTTTTTAATCTCAGCCAAACTTTCTCCACTATCTACAATATCGTCAATAAGTAAGATTTTTTTATATTTGCTTAGATCAGGGATGTTGAAAATCTCTACTGTATCGCGTTTTTGAGTGTGATCATAATGGATAGAATTAAGACTGAAAAGTTGGCGTATTTTTAAAGTAACAGCTAAAGAATGCCCTAGACTCATTCCTCCCCTTGCTATAGCTAAGAGTACTTCTGGCTTGAAGTCTTTATTGATTTGTTTAGCTAGGATTTTAACATCTTCTTTAAATTCATCATAAGAATAAAAAATCATTGTTTTTCCTTAGAATTCATTGTAGTGCAATAAGCAAAAAATTGCCTAAAGAAATGAAACTTAAAACTATAATTCCAATATTGATTTTATCCCACTTGCGCTTAAAAATTCTTACTAATAAATAAGAAAGAAAACCAAATGCAAAGCCTGTGGTAATAGAATAAGTAAAAGGCATCATGATAATAGTAAAAAAGCTAGCTACTGCTATAGCATAGTCTTTAAAATCTATATTTTTTACTTCCATAAACATTAAAATTCCTACCATTGTAAGCACAGGATAAATGGCATTTGCTGGGATAGCTTTAAAAAGAGGTAATAAAAAAAGTGTAAAAGCAAAGCAAACAGCAACAACTAGAGCTGTAAGCCCCCGTTCTTCCCCCGCTTTCAACTCCTGTGGTGCTTTCCAACAAAGGCTGTTACTGTAGAGGTTCCTGTTAAGGCACCTAAGGCTGTTCCTGTTGCATCTGCCATTAGGGTTTTGCCTAGTTTTTTTTCATCATTTTTAGGATCATCAAAAATCTTTCCCCTTTCGCCTACTTCTGTAATGATTCCTATGCTATCAAAAAGTTGAGTGATGAAAAAGGTTAAAATAATAGGAATCATGCTAATTTCTAAAGCACTTTGAATATCAAGTTTTAAAAAAATCACTCCTAAACCCTTTTGGGTATCAAAATTGGGCAAAGAAAAGATCTGTGTAGGAAAGCTTGCATTATCTAAATGAAAAATCCAAGCCACAATAGAGCTTGCTAATACCCATAAAATAGAAGCCCCGCGTAATTTTATAGCCCAAAAAAAGATAATTAAAGCCAGGGTAAAAATCCCAAAAAGTACAGAAGGGCTTTTAAAATTCCCTATACTAACTAAGGTATCTTTATTATAGGCTATCACACCCATTTGACTTAGGCCTAAAAAGGCGATAAAACAGCCTATGCCCGCACAGATTGCAAGACGCAAGTCTTTGGGTATGCTTTGAATGATCCAAAGACGAAATCGGGTAAAAGAAAGAACAAAAAATATTATACTTGAGATAAAAACAGCCCCTAAAGCATTTTGCCAAGGGATATTTTGTCTTAGACAAACTGTGAAAGTAAAATAAGCATTAAGCCCCATCCCTACACTCATAGCCACTGGAGTATTGGTAAAAAAGGCATTAAAAGCACTTGCAATGATGGTGATTAAAGCTGTTGCGGTGATTAAGGCTTCTATAGGCATGCCTGTATTGCTTACTATGCTAGAATTTACAGGAATGATGTAAACCATAGCCAAAAAAGTAGTAAGTCCTGCTATAATTTCGGTTTTAAAATTTGTTTTATTTTCTTTAAGTTTAAAAATATCCATTTATTCTCCTTAATAGGTTTTAAGTTCATTATAAAGACTATCGCGTTCTATAGGAATGAAATTTGAACTTTTTATCATATCAACAAAAGTTTTTAAATGAGTCCCTTGAGAGGATTTTGCCCCACCAGCACTTTGTATGCTTTCTTTTTCTATAGTGCCATCAAGATCATTAGCACCAAATTCTTGTGCTACCATAGCTAAATTCAAAGTCATAGTAGCCCAGTAGGCTTTAATATTTTTGATATTATCTAAAACCAAACGCGCAATAGCAATAGTTTTTAGAATTTCTTCGCTATCTGTGATTTGATCAGTTTGTATGAAGCTATTATCTTTTTGCCAAACTAAAGGGATAAAGGCATTAAAACCCCCTGTTTGATCTTGTAAATCGCGCAGTCTTAGCATGTGATCAATTCTATGAGATCTTTGTTCTATATGGCCAAAAAGCATGGTGGCATTACTTTGTTTGCCCTTTTCATGCCAAAGCTTATGGATTTTAAGCCAATTTTGGCTGCTTACTTTTCCATGGCAAATTTTTTTACGTATTTGTTCATCAAAGATTTCAGCACCTCCACCAGGCATGGAATCAACCCCATATTCAAGCATTTTTTCTATCACTTCTTCATAACTCATGTTAAAACGACGGTGTAAGAAGTCAATTTCTGCAGCTGTCAAGGCCTTAACATGCATATGAGGATATTTGTCTTTTATCATTTTAAAGATTTCTAAATACCATTGCCAACTTGTGTCTTTATTATGAGCAGAGACTATATGCACTTCTTTAGTTCCACGCTTTACAGTTTCATCAACAATTTCCATAATTTGTTCATGACTCATGAAGTAAGGATTAGGGTTTTTGCGGTGGGCTGAAAAAGCACAGAATTTACAAGTATCAGCACAAATATTAGTAGGATTAATGTGACGATTGATATTAAAATAAACCTTTTTTCCATGAAGTTTTGTACGTTTTTTATGAGCGTATTTACCTAAGGTGAAAAGATCTAAATCCCAAAGAGCATGAGCTTCTTCTTGACTTAATCTTTCTTCATTTTCAAGTTTGATAAGTAAAGTTTTCATTTGCTTCGCTTTTGTTATTTTTAAATAAAGCATTATAATTTTTGCTTACTGAAAAAGAGTTTATAGACAAAGCCAAAATAAAAGATATTTTTGTTAAGATTATGAGTAAATATTAAAAAAAGAGAGTTAAGATTTTGTCAAATAAAGAATTAGAACTTTTTAAAAAAAACCTTCATTCTTATAACCAAGCTTGTAGGAAATTATTTCTTAAGCAGCGATCTTTTAGTTCGTATTATTCTAGAGATATGGATAATTTTATAAAAAAAGCTTATGAGATAGTTCTTAATGAGTATTTTGAGGATTTTTTACCTCTAAGTGAGCACATTCCTTTTTGCATTCTAGCAAGTGATGCTTATGCAAATCATACCCTTTGTTTTAATGAAACTATTTCTTTGATTTTTGTTTATAAAGACATTAAAGCTTATCATTTAAAGCCTATTATTAAAGTTTTTATTGAAATCTTAAATGACGTTCATTTAAATATAGACTCTGTGATTTTAGAATTCAATGGACTTTATCATGCTAGTAATAAACTCAAAACTTCCATAATACAAACGCGTTTTATATGTGGATCAAGGCCTTTTTTTAAAAACATTAAAGCCAAATTTCAAACCATCATGAAAGAAAACAAAAATGAATTTGCCAAGCTTTTGTTTGACAATTTTAAAGAATTTGACCTTCCTTTTATAAGACAAGAATTTAATATCAAAAAAGATTTTGGAGGGTTAAATCATTTAAGAGCTTTAGAGGCTTTGCTTAGTCTTTTTAAAAACTCGCCTAAAAATTATGCTTTAAATTTTCTAGATGAGAAAAATTTAAGTCAATTGCGTTTAGCGGGGGATTTTTTACTCTCTTTAAAATCAGCCATGAATTTACAAAGTGCTAAAGACGAAGATGAGTTTTTGCTTGTGCATATTAATGAGCTTAGCGAGTTGATGTATAAAAAATCTAAAAAACATTTCAAAGCCAAAGAACTCTTAGTGCAAAAAGCCTTGCAAAGCATGCATACTATAGGTTTTTACACCCATTTTTTAGTAAAACAAATCCAAAATCAAATCCATGCCATTACCCCGCAAGAATATCAATTTAAAAGCCTTTTTGAGTTTTTTCAAGCTTGGTTAGATGATGAAGAGGGTAAGATATCATGCGATCTTTATTTGGTTTTTTTCCTTAAAAATTTAAAATGCAATAAAAAAGACGTAGAAAAATCACTTGCACTTTTTGGGAAAATTTTTTATCAACGTCATAGTTTTAGTATTTTGAAAGTTTTGCTTGATAGTGGGGTTTTAAAACAATTGTGCAAGCCTTTTTGGACGGTGCGTTTTTTAAGTGATGAGGAGGGAAATTATAGCTTTGATGAGCAAGTTTTTTTAATGCTAAAGGAGTTTGAAAAATATGAAGATAAATTAGCCTCTCTTAAAAAACTCCATGCTGATCAAAAAATGATTTTAAAATTAATCATACTTTTAAGTGCTATAGAAAATGAAAATGATATTTCTTTAGCTAGTATATATAGGGCGTATTGTTCTAAATTCCATTTGAAAAACGAAATTTTAGAATTTGGGCTTAAAATCTTTAAAAACAACAATGCCTTAAAAGATCTTGTAGAAAAAGAAGACATTTATAATCCTGTTATTATAAGCGCTTTAGTTTCTAAATTAGAAAATTTAGAAAATTTAGAGCTTTTATACACTTTAACTTGGCTAAAAGCTAAGGCTTTAAATTTCAATACTTTTTATTTTAGAACCTTAGATAAACTTTTAGAAAATGCAAAGCAAGGTTTTAAGGATGAAAACGTGCTTGAAGAAAGTGCAAGAAGGGTGAAAAAAGAATTAACCCTTAAAAGAAGCAAGGCTTTCTTAGAGCAAGATGCTATTTTACAAGATAAAATTCTACATATAAAATCCAATCTTTTTATCATAAAAAATTCTTTTGAAGATATCATTAAGATTTCAAAACTAGCTAAAGAAAATGATTTAAAATTTTGGTTTAGCAATGAAACAAATCTTAGTTTAGAACTCATTGCCCCTCTTAATTTTAATGTCTCTATTGTTTTGAGTTCTTTGGCTAATTTAAATCTTATTTTTATGAATTTTTTTGAACTTTTTGATAATAAAATTTATTTAAAATTTGAGTATGATAATATCATTAGCAATGAGCAAAAATTAAAGCTTTGCGAGCTTTTAAATTCCAATCTTTCGCATTTTGATGTGAAAAAAATCAAAAAGCCCATCATTAAAAAAGATGAGTTAAAATTAGACTTAAATTATTCTAAAATGTATGCTAAATTAGGCCTTAATGCCAAAGACCAGCAAGGTTTAATGGCGTATTTGATGAATGTTTTTAATGAGCTTCAACTTGTATTGTGTGAGGCAAAAATCCAAACCATAAGGCAAAGAACGCGAAATATTTTCATTTTCCAAAAGAATGAAAATTTAGAGCAAAAAGAACAAAGCTTAATCAATTTATTAATAAGTGAGTGAAAAATGTGTGGAATTGTAGGTTATATAGGAAACAATGAAAAAAAACAAATCATTTTAAGCGGGCTTAAAGAATTAGAATATCGCGGTTATGATAGTGCAGGATTGGCTGTGATGAAACAAGGAGATTTGAGTTTTTTTAAGGCTGTGGGCAAGCTTGAAAATCTAGCTAATAAATGCACTGATTTTACAAGTGAAGGCTATGGTTTTGCTATAGGACACACCAGATGGGCAACCCATGGAAAACCCACAGAGATCAATGCCCATCCTCATTTAGGAGAGTATTCTTGCGTCATACACAATGGAATTATAGAAAATTATAAAGAGCTTAAAGACAAGCTTGAAAAACAAGGCATTAGTTTTTTAAGCCAGACTGATACAGAGGTGCTTGTTAAGCTTTTTGAATTTTATGCCGGACAAATGGAAGTTTTTCAGGCTTGGAAAGAGACTATTAAGCACTTGCGTGGAGCTTTCTCAACCCTTTTGCTTACGAAAAAAGATCCTAATCGTGTTTATTTTTCAAAAAATTCTGCCCCTTTGATTATAGGAAAAAATGCTAAAAAAGAATGGTATGTATCTTCAGGCGATGCACCTCTAATAGGCAATTGCGATGAGGTAGCATATCTTGAAGATTTAAGCTTAGGGTATATTGGTAAAGATGAATTAGTCCTTTATGAAAATGATATTTTAAAACCTCTTAGTTTTTCTAAACTTTCAGGCGATAAAGCCTATGCACAAAAAGACGGTTTTCGCTTTTTCATGGAAAAAGAAATTTATGAGCAAAGCCGCGTTATGAGTGAGGTTTTAATGGGACGTATTCAAGGTGAAGAAGTGGTTTTTGATGAGCTTGAAAACGAAGATTTAAGCCTTGTTGATGAGATCACTTTGTGCGCTTGTGGAACAAGCTATCATGCTGCTATGGCTAGTGCTTATTTGTTTGAAAGGGTTGCAAAAATCAAAGCCAAGGTAGAAATTGCAAGCGAGTTTCGCTATAAACAAGCCATTATCAAGCCCCATTCTTTATTTATAGTTATTTCTCAAAGCGGAGAAACAGCAGATACCCTAGAGGCTTTAAAAATCGCAAAAGAGCAGGGTGCTAGGACTTTTGCGCTTTGTAATGTGGATAATTCTAGCATAGTGCGTTTAGCACATTTAAGCCTTTTAACGCGTGCAGGGATTGAAAAGGGCGTTGCTTCAACTAAAGCTTTTGCCACCCAGGTTTTAACGCTATGGATGCTTGCTATTTTCATAGCGCAAAAAAGAGCTTTTAATGTCAGTGCTGAAATCAAAGCCCTTTTACATACCCCAAATTGCGTTAGAGTCGAGCAGGCCTTACATGAAAAAATCCACCGTTTATCCAAACGCTATTTAGACGGCCATGGTTTTTTCTTCATAGGCAGGGATGTGTTTTACCCTCTAGCTTTAGAAGGGGCTTTAAAACTCAAAGAATTATCCTATTTACATGCTGAAGGCTATCCCGCAGGAGAGATGAAGCATGGGCCTATAGCCTTAGCAGATTCTAAGCTTTACACTATAGCTTTGATGCCAAAACACATGCTTTATGAAAAAACTAAATCCAATGTCGAAGAGCTTATCGCTAGAGATTCTACTGTGCTTAGCATTTCGCCTTTGGAATTTGATTTAAGTGATGATTTGCTTTTAACCCACGATCAAGAGCATTATATGTGCGAGTTTTTTGAAATGATGGTGATCACTCAACTTTTGGCCATGGAAATTTCCATAAGATTGGGCAATGATGTGGACATGCCAAGAAATCTAGCCAAAAGCGTAACAGTAGAATGATTTAAAATCAATCATTTATAAATTTATAAGCTAACTTTATGCTAGTTTTTGTTTAAATGCTTATTCTTAAATTTTTCTAGAAAGGAAATGCTTATGCAATACAGAATTGAACACGACACTATGGGTGAAGTTAGGGTTCCAAACGACAAATACTGGGGAGCGCAGACTCAAAGAAGTTTTGAAAATTTCAAAATCTCTTGTGAAAAAATGCCACAAGTTTTAATCTATGCTTTTGCAAATCTTAAAAAATCCCTAGCTTTGGTAAATAACAAACTAGGCAAGCTTGATGATGCCAAAACAGATGCTATCGTTCGTGCCTGTGATGAGATTATCGCGGGCAAATTAGATGATAATTTCCCCCTTGTGGTTTGGCAAACAGGTTCAGGCACACAAAGCAATATGAATGTCAATGAAGTTATAGCTAATCGTGCCACTGAAATCATGGGCGGAGATTTTCGTAAAGAAAAATTAGTCCATCCTAATGATCATGTAAACATGAGTCAAAGTTCTAATGACACTTTCCCAACCGTTATGAGCATTGTCGCAGTAGAACAAGTAGAAAAAAAGCTTCTTCCATGTCTTGATGAGCTTATTGCTACTTTTGAAAGCAAAGTCAAAGCATTCCAAGGTATTATCAAAATAGGCCGCACTCATTTACAAGACGCTACGCCTCTTACTTTAGCCCAAGAATTTAGTGGCTATCTTTCCATGCTTTTACACTCAAAAGAGCAAATCATAGCCTCTTTGCCAGGCCTAAGAGAATTAGCCATCGGGGGTACAGCTGTAGGAACAGGGCTTAATGCGCATCCTGAGCTTAGCCAAAAAGTAAGCGAAGAATTAACTCGTCTTCTAGGCACGCAATTTTTTTCAAGCCCAAATAAATTCCATGCTTTAACCAGCCATGATGCGATCAATTTCACCCATGGAGCTATGAAAGGCTTAGCAGCTAATTTAATGAAAATTGCCAATGATATAAGATGGCTTGCTTCAGGGCCTAGATGCGGACTAGGAGAGCTTATCATCCCTGAAAATGAACCTGGAAGTTCCATTATGCCAGGTAAGGTAAACCCTACTCAATGTGAAGCCATCACTATGGTAGCTGTGCAGGTTATGGGCAATGACGCTACTATCGGTTTTGCCGCTAGTCAGGGTAATTTTGAACTCAATGTCTTTAAACCTGTGATTATTTATAATTTCTTACAAAGCCTTGATTTGCTAGCTGATTGTATGCATTCTTTTAATATCCACTGTGCTTTAGGAATAGAGCCAAACCGCGAAAAAATAGAATACAATCTTCATAATTCTTTAATGCTAGTAACAGCCCTAAACCCGCATATAGGTTATGAAAATGCTGCAAAAGTGGCCAAAAATGCACATAAAAAAGGCATTTCCTTAAAACAAAGTGCTATGGAGCTTGGCTTAGTCAAAGAAGAAGATTTTGATAATTTTGTCGATCCTAGCAAAATGATAGGCCCAAAAGCTTAAATTTATCAAGCTTGCCTTCGGGCAAGCTTAGATTAAATTCTTTTCTTTTAATATCATATACATTTTTAAAGTCGACACAAAAAAAGTCAAAATCGCAGGCCCTAATATAATCCCCCAAAAACCAAAGCTTGAAATCCCCGCTATCATAGCCAAGAAAATCAACAATTCATTGATTTTAGTCGGACTTTTAACCAGCTTTTTATTGATCCATTTGATGATTAAAGGTTTGATTAAAGTATCTGCGATAAATGAAATCACAACAACACAATAAATAAAAATCACAATTGCACCATTAAAATTATTCGAAGCAAATTCATAAAGACTCACAGGCACGTACACCAAAGCCCCTCCTATAGCAGGTATGAGTGAGCTTAGTGAGAAAATCACTCCCATTAAAATCCCATCATACCCATAAAACATAGTAATCAAAGCAAACAAAGTCCCTTGAAAAATAGCAATGATCACCATAGAGTAGAGCACCACAGCCATTACATTTCCTACTTCGCTAAATACATCATCAAGTTCTTTTTTCTCAATGGGAATGATTGATTTAAGATAGACAATGAGTTCAGTCCCATATAAATTCGCAAAAAAATAAAATATACAAATTAAAACCATATCTACGAGGAATTTAGCCCCTGATTTAGTGAAACTTGAAGCATAACTTAAAATTTGCTTAGAAATGCTATTTAAGTCTATAGAAGCTAGGATTTCTTTGATTTTAGGTTGCAAAAAGCTTAAGCTTTCAGGCAAGATAAATTGATAGTTTTTCACATAATCAAGAGTTTGCGTGATGAGATTAATATCAAAATTCTTAAGAGCTTTAGCAAGTTCTATCATAGCATAAACAAAGGGTGCAAAAAAAAGCAAAACCATACAAGAGGTTGTAAGCATGCAAGCGAGGAATTGATGATTTTGTGTGAGTTTTAAAAATTTAGCATGGATGTTTGAAGTAGCCACTGCCATCAAGCTTGCAATGATAATAACGAGTAAAAAACCCTTAAAAAGATAAAGCAAAAGAAACAAAACAACTAAAATAAAGCTAATGATAAAAAATTTCCCATTTCGCAAAATTCACTCCTCAAATAAAGTTTTTTCATAATTTAGCTTTAGCACCTTATAGCTTTTCTCACTTGCTATACGCCCTTTTGCTGTACGTTTGATATAGCCATTAGCTAGCAAATAGGGTTCTATAACATCTTCTATAGTATTTTCATCTTCACTTAGTGCTGCAGCTATGCTTGAAAGCCCTATAGGCCTTTGCTTAGCAGCGGTTAAAAGTTCAAGATATCTTAAATCCATAGCATCAAAGCCAAGTTCATTAACACCCAAAGAATTTAAAGCCTCATGCGCTCTTTGCACTGTAATTAGTGCTTCATCATTCACATCAGCAAAATCCCTTACTCTTTTTAAAAGCCTTAGCGCGATTCTAGGCGTAGATCGCGATCTTTTAGCAATTTCTAGTGCAGCTTTTTCTTCACAGTTTTTATGAAGTTTTAAAGCCGCTTTTTGAAGTATGAGTGCAAGTTCTTCATCCTTATAAAATTCAAGGCGAAATTGCATCCCAAACCTATCTCGCAAAGGATTGCTTAGCATACCAGTGCGTGTTGTAGCCCCAATGAGAGTGAATTTTGGCAAATCAATTTTTATAGTTTGTGCCGCAGGTCCGCTTCCTATGATGATATCAAGCCTATAATCTTCCATCGCAGGATAGAGCACTTCTTCTATAGTCGGGCTTAAACGGTGGATTTCATCTATGAAAAGCACATCCCCTTCGGTAAGATTGGTCAAAATAGCGGCCAAATCCCCGCTTTTTTCTATCATGGGTGCAGCAGTGGTTTTGATATTAGATCCCATTTCATAAGAAATAATATTTGCTAGCGTAGTTTTTCCAAGCCCTGCAGGCCCACTAAAAAGTATATGATCTAAACACTCTTTGCGTTTTTTAGCCGCTTTTATGAAGATATTTAAATTTTTTTTGATATTTTCTTGTCCTATATAATCATCGAAATTTAAAGGCCTTAGGGAATTTTCATAGCTTTCATCAAAGGCGTATTTTTCTATTTCTACTATTCTATCCATATCTTTACTTGTTTTTAGAAAATTAAAATAAGATTTTAGCTAAAATTTGCTAGAATTTAAATTAAACTTTAAATGATTAGGGTTTAAAAGTGGGAATTTTAACAAAACTAGAATCAGATTATGAAGCAGACGATATAGAGAAATTTTTGCAATTTTTCAGGACTATGTGCGATAGGTTTGAACCTTTAATCATCAAGCTTGCAAGCGATAGTTCACGCTATAAACAAGCCATAAAAGAACTACAAACTCTAGCACACAATACCGCTTGGGCTGCAAGACGTTTAAATCTAGAGGAAGTTACGGACTTTTGCGTATTTTGTGAGGAGATGATGATACAAGCAGATCGTTTCAAAGGCCCTGCAAGTGAGGAATTTACAGACTGGATGCTTTTAATGAGTGATCAGTTTGAAAAGTATTGTTCTTCTTATGAAAATGATGATACTGTTTTAGCTGTTTTTAATCCTTTAATTGTTAATGTTCCTAATATCATTTCTAAATAAGGGAGCGACTTGGTTTCGACAAGAATAAGTCAGCTTAGATGGCATGCCGCTTTAGGCAAAGCGTAAAAAGCCTAAATAAAATTAAACGCAAACAACGTTAAATTCGCTCCTGCTTACGCTAAAGCTGCGTAAGTTCAGTTGAGCCCGAGTTTAAGCCATACTATCTAGCTTAATTTTCGGTCATTTTGATAGTGTAGCCTTCATGCTTGACAAGCCTTAGGGTGAAATTAAAGTCTTAGCCTTGCTTATAAGCTTTCAAAGATGAGTAAAGCAAGGTGAAAAATCTCATCTTTGTAAGCATGTAGAGGTCTTTGTGGGCTTATTTTTGGACAGGGGTTCAATTCCCCTCGCTTCCACCATTGCTTAGCTTAAGCATTTTTTTAATCAATCCAGTTTTTGGTTTTATCTTAGAACTTAACCTCCTTTTAAAACAATATATTTTATCATTACATAATTATTTTTTATATTTTATCTTACTTTAAAGGAACACTTATGAAAGCTTGCAATACTCTCTGGGGGGGGGTATTTAAAATCTAAATACTCTGATTTAAAAAAACAAATAATTTAAGATCAAAGAATTTAACTTCAAAGAATTTAAAATCAAAAAAACCAAATTCTAAAAAACTAGCCCTATCCTTAGCTACCATATCCTTACTAAGTTCTTGTGCTATGGCACAAATTAGTGGACCACAATATGCTTTTTACTCCTTTAG
>NZ_WUED01000013.1 GCF_016806695.1 Campylobacter bilis
AAAGGAGTAAAAAGCATATTGTGGTCCACTAATTTGTGCCATAGCACAAGAACTTAGTAAGGATATGGTAGCTAAGGATAGGGCTAGTTTTTTAGAATTTGGTTTTTTTGATTTTAAATTCTTTGAAGTTAAATTCTTTGATCTTAAATTATTTGTTTTTTTAAATCAGAGTATTTAGATTTTAAATACCCCCCCCCAGAGAGTATTGCAAGCTTTCATAAGTGTTCCTTTAAAGTAAGATAAAATATAAAAAATAATTATGTAATGATAAAATATATTGTTTTAAAAGGAGGTTAAAAGTTCACAAATTAGAAGCTTAGGATTTTTGCTAGTTTGGTGTTTTAGGCTATGAAGTCGGTGCTTTCATAGCTTGTTGGTTCGATAAAAGAAGATTTATCCTTTAAGAATACAAGATCTAGCGATCCTACTGGACCATTTCTGTTTTTGCCTATGATGATCTCAGCATTTTCTTGTATAGGGTTTGGTATGAAGGTTCTTTTGTAATCTTTGCCTTCGAGTTTGGCTTTGTTTTCTTTTTCTTTTTCTTCTTGTTCTCTATAAACTTCATCGCGGTAGACAAATAAAATCGTATCGGCGTCTTGCTCTATGGCACCACTTTCGCGTAAATCACTCATCAAAGGCCTTTTATTTGATCGCTGTTCTAGACTGCGGTTTAACTGTGAGAGAGCTATGATGGGCAAGTCTAGCTCTCTTGCTAGGAGTTTTAGGCCTCTTGAGATTTCGCTTACTTGTAGATGCCTGTCATTGAAGCTTGAATTGCTCATCATTAAGCCTATATAGTCGATCACGCAAAGGCCTATGCTTGGTTCTTGTGATTTTAAGTGTCTTAAAATAGCTCTTAGATCAGTGATAGTGATGTAAGCGCTATCATAGATAAAAAATTTCTTTTTAGAATAATCATCGCAAGCGTGACCCATACGCTCCCATTCTTCGTCATTTAAATCAGCGGTTAGAATCTTTTGCAAAGGAATGGAGGTTTTGCAAGCAAGCATTCTTTGCATGATGTGAGTGGCTGGCATTTCAAGAGAGAATAAAACTACGCCTTTATTTTGCTTTAAGACCTTGTCGATGAAATTAAGACAAAGGGTGGTTTTGCCCATGCCTGGACGTGCGGCTATGATGATGAGTTCGCCATTTTTGAAGCCTTTGGTCATTTTATTAAGGTTTTGAAAACCTGTGTCTAATCCTATGATGGTTTTGTTTTCTAGGGCTTTTTGCTTTTTAAAGTCTTCAAGAAGTTCAGATAAGATCATATCGATGTCTTTGATGCCTTTGGAATTAGCACGGTGGGTTATGTTGAAAATCTCTTTGCTGATTTCATCTGCGATTTGACTGACAGGAAGAGTGGCATTAATACGTGTGGGTAAAAGATGGGTGAAGCTTAGAAGCTGCCTTTTAATAGACATTTCACGAAGCTCTTTGACATAGGCTAAGAGATCTATCATGGAAGGAGTGGCAAGGATTTCTGCTAGAATTTGCTCTTCTAGGCTGGCGTGTTTTCTTAAAAAGCTTAAGGCGATAGGTTGGTTAGCATTGGTACAAAAAATCATAGCCTTAAAAATATCTTGGTGGGCTTTGAGGCTAAAATCTTTAGGCTCTATTTGATCTGCTATGCTTGCATAGGCGTCTTCGCTCGTGATGCAAGCACTTAAAATGGCTCGCTCTAAGTCTAAATCATAGTGTTCTTGTTGCATGAATTTTCCTTGATAGAATCTGACTCTATGGTAATTTTATCTAAAAAAACTTAAAGAATTGATTGTATTAAAGATTTTATAATGATTTAAAATAATATTAGTTACAATAATTTTTGTGATTTTAACAAGATAAAAGTTTTAAGGAGAAAGTTTGAAAAAATGTTTGTTTTCTTATCTTGTAGCTTGCAGCTTGGCTGGGGCTTTGGACTTTGAGGAAGGGTTTAGCGGGAATTTAAGCATGGGAGTGGGTATAAGGGATATAAAAAGCAATCTCTCCACTCTAGCAAATAAGGATTTTTTAAGTGATTATAATGCTAAAAATTCAGATTCTGCTTTTGTTCCTTTTCTGGGGATAGAATTTTATTATAGTGGGCTGGTTGACAATGATAGGATTTTTGTCAAAAACTATAATGGAAGGGATATTAGCGGGGTGGCTTTAGGATATGAAAGGGCTTATTGGGAGGATTTTATCACTTCTTTTGCTTTGGTTTCTTCGCTAAGAGAAAAGGCCTATGCTGATCCGTATAAAAAGGGCTATAGAGAAGAGACGGATGTGAGTAAATATGGCTTTAAAATTTCTCAATTTTATGAAAGTGATTTGGGGAAAGTGAGTGCTTCGTATTTGTTCAGTAGAAATCGCTATGATAAAGATAACATTAGATACAGTTCTTTAAAAAGAGAAGGGGTGTATCATGAATTTGAAGTGAGTTATCAATATAGCTTGGTTAATTTGGGATTAAATTATGATTATAATAATGCTGAAGGAAAGGCTCAAAGCTACTCAAGATATAGTGTGGATATAGGGCTTAATTTGGTTTTAGCACAAAATTATATCCTTAATCCGAATTTTAATTTTAGTAAATATGAGGCACAAGAGAATGATCCTATTTTCCGTCAAAAACAAAACGGCCATATTATGAAAATGAATCTTAAAGTCATTAAAAATCAGTTTTTAGGATATAGTGGGCTTTATGGTTTTGCTCACTATGGTATAGAGAAAAGAAATAGCGATATAGGGTTTTACGATGAAAGCTATCAAATCGCTCTAACAGGTGTAGGGTATAAATTCTAAAAAAATCTTTGATAAGAATAGGAAAAAAGATCTATGAGATCATAGATCTTTTTGATATTTTTGTGCGGCAAAAAATTATTCTAAAACAAAACATTAAAAATCAGTTTGGCTCTATAGTATAGAAAGGATTTTTACTGCGTCGTTAAGCCCTGTGACTATGCTTGCACCGTTTTTGGTGGCGATATCTCCTGCTATGAAGATGCCTTTGACATTGCTTTGCTTATTCTCATCCATTAAAGGTATGCCTTTATCATCTACTTCGATAGAACATTTTTGCAAAAAATCAATAGGAGTAGATCCGCCTATAGCATAGATGACTCTATCATAAATTTGGCTTGTGTTGTCGCTAAAGTCTACTTTGGCTTTGGATTGTTCATCTTGTATTTGAAGTATGTCTGTGCCTAGCTTGAGTTCTAGTTTACCATCGGTGTGTGCTTGGTGGATGTCTTTAAGATTGGTTTGATTTAATCTTGTGAATTCATTTTTGCGGTAGCAAAGGCTTACTTTATGGGTAGAGGCTAGATCTAGAGCATATTCTACGGCTGAGTTGCCTCCACCTACGACTAGAATGGTTTCATTTGCTAAGACTGAGTTGGCATTGAAATTGATGATTTTGTTTAAAGTACTAGGAAGCTTATAATCAGGCTTGTTAGGCTTGCCCATCCTGCCTATGGCTATGATGATGTTTTTGCACTCATAAAGACCTGTGCTGGTGCTTAGTATGAATGTTTCGTTTTCTTTTTTTACGCTTTCTACTTCAGAGTTGAACTCAACTTGTATATGATGCTTGGCTAAGGCATTGCTAAAAGTTTCTAAGGTGCTTTCTTTGGTACCGTCTTCAAAGGGAATATGACTATGATTTGTGCCTTCGCAGCCTTTGTAGGCTTTATCTACCCTTTTGCCGTCTTTGTAAAATTGCATGAGAGTTTGACAAATATGGCTTGATTTTTCTAGGATTAAAACTTCTTTGTTCTTAAGCTTTGCTTCAACAGCACAAGCTATGCCTGTAGGACCTGCACCTATGATGATGAGTTCTGTTTTTTTCATTCTTTTGCCTTTCTTATAATTTTTTAAAAATTTATCAAGTTTTTTGTAAATATTTGTTTAAAAATATTTAAGGAAAATTATCAAAAATAGGATTAAAATTTATAGTGCAATCAATGCAAAGACAAGCTTTTGCCAAAGTGCAAAAGCTTAAGATTATTTATTGGCTTTTTCTATGTATTCTCCGCGTACTGTATCAACGCGAATGACTTCACCTTCTAAAACATGAAAAGGGATTTGCACTACAGCACCTGTTTCTAAGGTGGCGGGCTTTTTGTTTGATCCTTGAGTGTCGCCTTTGAAATTAGGTGCGGTTTGGGTGATTTTGAGTTCGACGACTTGAGGCACTTCTACACCTATGGCTTTGCCATTGTGAAAAAGCACTTCAACCATCATGCCATCAAGCATCCATTTTTTCGCATCGCCTACGTCTTCATCACTAATGGCTACTTGCTCATAGCTTGTTGTATCCATAAACTGGCAGTTTTCCCCATCATCATAAAGGTATTGCATGGTTTTGTTTTCTAAATTAGGGGCTTGGCATTTATCGCCTGCATGGAAGGTTTTTTCAAGTACTTTGCCATCGATAAAAGATTTGATTTTAATGCGTACGAAAGCTGGGCCTTTTCCTGGTTTTACGTGCTGATACTCGACTATTTTAAAAGGAATTCCATCGATTTCTATTTTAAGTCCTTTCTTTAAATCGCCCATTGAATAAGATGCCATTATATTTCCTTTGCTAAAAAATAAAGATTAATTCTAGCAAATTTTAATTGATATGGCAATAAAATCGTAGTATTTGATGAAAAAATAAGTAAAATTTAGCTATAATAAGAGCTAAGCATAGCAAATGCTCGCTTCTTTTTAGAAGAGGAAAGTCCGAGCTGCTAAAGACAAACATTCCATCTAACAGATGGCTAGGGCAACCTAAGGGATAGTGCAACAGAAAGCAAACTACCACTATAAAATGTGGAAAAGGTGAAACGGCGGGGTAAAAGCCCACCAGCGATTTTGGTAACAATTTCGGCTATGTAAACCCAATGTGCAGCAAGAAGGGGTGGTTGATGTCTTTGTTTAAACCCTTCGCTTGATTTTACTTGCAAAAGCAAAACTAGATAAATGAGCATTCACGACAGAACTCGGCTTATCGCTATGCTTTTAAGAATTAAAATAATTTATAGCTTTTTGGAATTTTTGAATTTCTGTGGCTTTGGTTTTTTTCTTTTCACTTAAAAGTGCTATGGCTTCTTGCAAAAGGGCTTGAATTTGAGTTAGAATATCTTTGGCGTGATCTTGTAATGAGTCTTTGGATAAAGAATTTTCAGCCAAGTCTTGTAATAATTGCTTTAAATCAAGCTTTTCTAGTAATGCTTCAAGCTTTTGGATGTTTTCTTCAATCAAAGCTAATTTAAAATCACTAAGCCATTGTTTCATTGTGGTGTACCTCTCTCCATGCTTCTAATAAGGCCTTAGTCACTTTAATGACTTCATTGACTTTTTCTTCATCGTTTTCTAGATTTGCTAAGGATAATAATTGGATTTCTCTTGTGTACAAACCGCTTAAATAATGTGCCACATCCCCGCCTTTGTCATAATCTAGCGTATTGATGAGTTCTATGAAGATGGCGGTGGTTCTTTTGACAAAATAGACTCTTTGTTCTATGTCTTCGTTTTTTATAGCTAGTTTTACCCTAGCACAAAAACGCAAAATCCCCTCATAAAGCATTTCAATAAGTTTTTGTGGCGATTCTATACTGACTTGATTTTGAGAATAAGCATTGTAGGCTAAATTATTTTGCATTGATTTTTTCCTTAATTATTTGAATTATTTGCTGCTTCTATCATGCTTTGTACAGCAGTTAATTGTCGGTTAAGTCTACTTAAAATACCTTCATATTGTAGCCATTGACTTGCCATGGTTTCATATCTTGTGTCAATGAGTGATTGGGTTGATTCTTTGATTTTAGTGAGAGATTTTGTATCATTTGTCAGACTCTCATCATATTTTGTCAAAGATCCGTTTTTGCCTGTGATGCTTTGTAAAGCTGCTTTAAGCTGAGAGAAAACCCCCACACCTTCAAGCGCTTGTGCGGTGATGCTTGTCTGACTTAAACCAAAGCGTTTTAACAATTCTTCATCGCCTTTGATAGCAAAATCTGAACTTCCATCGGTTTTGAAATTAAGCTTATAACCTTTTTCTCCGTCTTTATCGTAAGATTCTACTTTAACTGTGAGGCCTTTAATGCCTTTGGAATTGATATGAGAGGCTAGATTTTGAAGCATTTGCTCTTCTGTTTCACCTGTGAGTTTAAAATCGGTTCCATCGGCATTTTTGGATAAATCATAGGTTTGAAAATCAACAATGATTTGAAATTTTCCAGGTTCAAAAGTGATGCCTTTGCCTTCTTCTTTGCCTAAAAATTCTTTAAGGCTGTCTTGTTTAATCAAATCCCCTGTATAATTAATGTCTTTATATTGAGTGATACCTGAAAAAAAGCTTTCAGCCATGCTAGGATTTTCTTTTACCTTGTTTTCAAAAGCAGAAGAATCAAAATTCAAAGTTCCTGATTCTGTCATGCTTAGGCCATAATCTTGTAAAGAAAGCATGACTTTGGTGTGGACTTTGTTGCCATTGGCATCTTCTACAACTCCATCGACTGATTGGGTTTGAAAAAGTATTGAAACAAGTTTTGATCGTATGGAGTTTACCTCGCTAATGCCTTGTAAGGAACCTTTGGTTCCTGTTTCGCTATTATAATCTGTGGCTGCATTAAGGTTTAAAACTAGATCATTATAGGCATCTACCATATCTTGCATGGCTTTGGTGATAGAATCTGTGTCTTGAAGTACGTCAAAATCGATTTCACCTGTGCTATTTAAGGTCAAGGTAAGCCCTACGCCTAAATCGGTAATGGTATTGCTTGATCTTGTCATTTTAACCCCATCCATAGTAAATTTCGCATCTTGGGCTTTTTGTATATGCAAAGGATTATCTTCATCATCAATAATGCCAACGCCTTTTTTGTTTTTACTAGGATCAAAATCTTGTGCTTTTAAGGCATTATCATCAAGTTTCCAACCAAGGCTTTCAAAAACAGTTTTTGCATTTTCATCTACTTGATATTTTCCTTCGGAATCTTTTTTACCTGGATAAAAGCTTATAGCACTGTCTTCTCCGGTTTCTTTAGTGCTTAAGGTCAGGCGGTAAGGAGAGTCTTTTTCTCCTGTGTTGACAATCTTTGCAATTATTTCTCCACCGCTTGCTTCATTAATCTTATCAGCTAGGTCTCTATAAGTGGTGTTTTTATCTATAGTTACGGTGTATTCTTTGCCATTAGAGAAAAAAGTAAGATCAGTAGGGCTTTGTAAATTAGCATTGATAATGCCTGTGTCATTTACCAAACCCTTGCTTTGATAGACGTCTTTTTGTGCTAGTTGGGTGACATTAATCTTCATGCTTTGTAAAGCAACCCCACTACTAGCGCTTAAGCTTGCTGGAGGATTGGTGCTTACACTAGAATTTACCTTTCTTTTTGCAAAGGCACTCGCATCGGCTAAAGAAGACACGGCTGATTGGAATGCTGAAAGCTTGGTTTTAAGCTCTGTTAAATCCTTTTGCTTGGTTGTGTTTTCTTCGATCTTTTTTGTGTAAGGATCAATGCGTGCTTTTTGCTCTGCTTGCTTTAATTTATCTAAAGTATCTTGGGTTAAAACTCCTGAACCAAATCCTAAACTTGATAAACTACCAAATGCCATTTTTAACTCTCCTTATCAAATATCATGCCTATAACATCTTTAAAATATTCGGCTAATTTCATAGCCTCTTCACTAGGGATTTGACGGATTTCTTTTCCTGTGCTTTTTTCAGTGACTTTGACATACATTGAACCAATTTTATCACTATATCCAAAGCGAACGTTCGTACCTAAAGAATCCATTTGCTCGTTTAACTTTTCTATAATTTTGGCTAATTGATCTTTAGTATTTTGATCTTTTTGATCTTTGCTTCCGCCTTGGGCTTGATTTTTATGGGCTGGAATATTAAATGTTTGCTCTGTTTTATGGCCCGTATTGAGTAAGCTTGGATCCATTTGTGCTTTGGTTTTTAATATTTCCATTTTAAAATCCTTATTAAAATTTCATACTTACTGATAAAAACTATATCGACAAATTTATAAAAATATAAATACTTTATAAATAAAAATTGTATTTTTAACTATTAAAATAAGAAGCAAAAAGCGTGCCAAAAATTTGAAATTAAATTTTTGGCTTAGAAAATTTCAAATCGGGCAAAAAGCTCAGGATCGTTTTTTAAAATATTGCGCAAGATGAGATCTTCTATGACATTTTTCGAACAATCAGTTTGCTTAGGCCAAGCTCTTTCATAGCCTTCTATTTCACTTTTAGCACTTGCGTCTATACCTACTCTGTTGTTTTTGATAAAAATATCTCTTTTAGCATCTATATTATTTACCACGCGCCATACTAGCATATAAGGATTTTCTAATTTATTGTGCGTGTCTAAAAAGACTAAAATTCTAAAATGTTTTTTAAATTCTAAAAGCTTTTGAAAGCTTTGTTCTAGTTTTTCTTTTTTATCAAGCAAGATGCAAGTAATGGGGCTTTTGCTCTCTTTATAAAATTGCTTTAAATTTAATATTTCTAGCTTGGTTTTAAAAAGCTCTAACAAGGTTTGATCTTCTAAAATTTCAAGCTCTTCAACTTGCGTTTTTTCGCAAGCATCTAAGCCTGCTTTAGCTCCAAAACAAGAATGAGGCGAGGCATGATCTAATTGATCGCATATACCTTGAGAGATTAAAATTTTGTTTGCATCAAAACGGTTTAAGATGTAATTAATCAAAGCATCGTAATCTTTTAAAGAAGGTGCGTTTTTATCCACAAAAATAGCGTGCTTTACAAAACTCATTTGTCCTATACCCCAAAAAGCATGCATGATTTGTTGGGCGTGGGCAGGGTATTTTGCATCGATTTTTGCTAAAATAAGATTGTGAAAAACGCCATTTTCAGGCATTTTATAATCAATTAAATCAGGTATGGAGGTTTGAAGCAAAGGCAGAAAAATCCTTTCAGTTGCAAGGGCCATGATTTTATCTTCTAAAGGTGGTTTTCCCACTACTGTTGCTTGATAGATGGCTTCTTTTTTGACGCTGATTTTTTCTACTTTCATCACAGGGAAAAGTTCAGCAGAGGTATAAAAGCCTGTGTGATCCCCAAAGGGGCCTTCGATTTTAAATTCTTCTAAATCCACATAGCCTTCAATGACTATATCACTATCATAAGGTACGAAAATACCATTTTCACAAGGGGTTAATTTAGCAGGGGATTTTTGGATAAAACCATAAAGCAAAAGTTCAAAAATGCCTTTAGGTAAAGGTGCTTGCGAACACCAAATATAAAGCGGATGTCCGCCTATGGCTATGCTTACGGGCATTTTTTTAAAGCCTGCATTTTTATACTCATGATAGAAATTAGCTCCATCTTTGTGGATTTGCCAATGCATTAAAAGCTCATTTTTGCCGCTTAGTTGTAAACGATACATGCCAAGATTGTTTTGGGTTTTATCAGGATTTTGGGTGTAGACTTGCCCCATGGTGATGAATTTGCTCACATCTTCTTCCCAAGTTTTTAAAATAGGAAGCTCTTCTAAAGAATTTAAAATTTCATATGTGTATTGTGCTTTTTGCTTATGGAGTCTTTTAGGGGGGATGTTTTTAAAAGTTAATAAGGTCTTGAAAAAATCTATTTTAGCTTTAAAACTTGTAGGGATATGAAGCTTGAGTAAACTCTTAATTTCTTTAGCTACTTCTTCATGATCGCGACCAAAAGCTAAATTTAAAGCCTTTTGATTGCAAAAAGTATTCATTAAAACAGGGAATTTGTAGCGTTTGTTTAATTTCTTATCTATAGGGTTTTTAAAAAGCAAAGCCTTGCCATTTTCGCCCTTTTTAGCTTCTATGTAAGCTAAATGTGCGATTTCAAGTTCTACATCAAGAGGTTCTTCAATGACTTTTAATAAATCATTTTCTTTTAATATTTTAATAAATTTTTTCATATCATACTCTCAGCTTTGATTAAAAGTTCTTTAGCGCCTTTGGCGATAAATTCTTGGGCTAGTTTTTTGCCAAAGCCTTTAAAATCGCTTTTTTTAATCATTCTTTTATCCTTTAAAATCTCACTCCCATCAGGAAGTCCTAGCACACTGCGGATATAAATTTCATCCTTATAAAGCTCTGCATTAATGCCTATGGGCACTTGACAACCCCCTTCTAAAGTAGCGATAAAATCTCTTTCTATGCTAGTTTCAATGAAAGCGTGCTCATCATTAAGGCAGTTTAAAAAAGCTAAAATTTCATCTTCATCAATGCTTTGTATGCCTAAGGCTCCTTGAGAAGCTGCTGGGATTAATTCTTCTTTAGAAAATTCATAGACAAAATTGACTTGCTTGTCTAAATCTAAACGCCTAATGCCTGCCATAGCTAAAACTATAGCATCAAATGCACCATTTTTTAGTTTCTCTATGCGAGAGTTGACATTGCCGCGCAAGGAAATGATGTTTAAATCCGGACGTAATAATAAAAGCTGCATTTTGCGTCTAAGGCTTGTAGTGCCTATTTTTGCACCCTTGGGTAAGGAAAGGAAATTTTCATAATTTTGACTTAGCATGGCATCATTGCTTTTTTCTCTTTTGCTGATTGCTGCTAAAACTAAGCCTTGTGGGAAGAAAGCTGGGACATCTTTTAAACTATGTACGGCTAAATGGGCTTGCTTTTTTAACATGCTTTGTTCAAGTTCTTTAGTAAAAAGGCCTTTGCCCCCGATTTTTGCTAAGGGAGAATCAAGCAAAACATCGCCTTTAGTTTTAAAGCCTTTTAAAATCACTTCTACATGGTGCTTTTCTTTTAAAATCTGTGCTATGTGCTGGCTTTGCCAAAGGGCTAATTGGCTTTTTCTTGTTGCAATGATAAGTTGTTTCATTTTCTATCCTCTATGATTTCTACATCGATGATTTCTTCATTAGAATTAGCATGATGAGTGGGCTTGGATTTTGATTTTGTCATTAATTTTAAACTAAGGCCAAAAACAAAGACTAAAATCCCCAAAACACTAGTAAAAATCCCTGGAAAAATAAGCAAAAATCCCGCAATCACAAAAGTAAATTGCGTTAGCATATGCTTTAAATCAGTGATTTGAAATTCTAAAATATTTTTCCAAAAAATTGCTAATAAAACAATGCCAAAAATCAAGCTAAAAAGCATGAAAAGCAAAAAATTTCCCAAACCAAAAAAAACTATAAAAAGTACGCTAAGCACGATTTCAAGGACTATTAAAGGACTTAGATTTAATTTATAATTCATAATACTTTCTTTTTAAGAATTTCCATGAGTTCATTTGTATTAATGAGTTCTTTTATCAAGCCTTGCCTTTGGATGAGTTCTACTTGGGCACTCTTTAAAGCCTTGCCTATAACCAAAGCATAAGGAAAACCCATAAGTTCAAAATCATTCATCTTTACTCCAAAACGCTCATCCCTATCATCAAGCAATACTTCAATGCCTAATTGCATTAAATCTTCATAAAGCTGCTCAGCAAAGGCTAGAGTTTTTTCATCTTTGATATTTGAAACAATAATTTCTAGAGTAAAAGGGGCTAAAGCTTTATTCCAAATGCAGCCTTTTTCATCATGGCTAGCTTCAACTGCTACTGCAAGCAAACGTGAAACACCTATGCCATAACAACCCATGTAAAATGGCTGATTTTTACCATTTTGATCTAAAAAATTTGCATTCATGGCTTTAGAGTATTTTTGCCCTAATTTAAAGATATGACCTACTTCTATGCCTTTGCTTTGTTTTAATTTGCCTTGGCATTTGATGCAAAGATCATTTTGCTTGACTTCTACTAAATCTTTGAAGCGATCTTTGTTAAAATTAACCACATCAATGCCTATTAAATGATAATCCTTCTCATTGGCACCTATAATCATTTGCTTTTCATTTTCAAGTTCTTCATCTATATAAAAATCTATTCCTTTTAAGCCTACAAAACCTATAAAACCAGGAATTAATCCGGCTTTTTTCACTTCTTCTTCACTTGCATCAAGAAGTTCAAGGGCCTTGCAAGCATTTTGTGCTTTAGTCTCTTGTAAATCATCACATCCACGTAAAAAAAAGACTATTATCTTGCTTTCTTTTTCATAAACGGCCTTTTTTACTACGGCTTTAATGGTGTAAAAAGGATTGATTTTAAAAAATTCTGCTAAGGCCTCTATGGTGGTAATATTAGGCGTGTAAAATTTGCTTGCATAATTAGCCTCAGGACGTTCATCTTGACAAGTTTTTTTAATCCTTTTTGCCGCTTCTATATTGGCTGCGTAATCGCAATCTTGACAGATTAAGATATCATCTTCGCCATTTCTTGCCAAAACCATAAATTCTTTAGATCCACTCCCACCAATGGCTCCACTATCAGCTTCAACTGCTCTAAATTCTAAGCCCATTCTTTGGAAAATTCTAGAATAAGTTTTATACATCAAATCAAACTCACGCGTTAAGTCTTGCTCATCAGCATGAAAGCTATAACCATCTTTCATTAAAAATTCGCGACATCTTAAAAGCCCAAATCTTGGCCTTGCTTCATCGCGGAATTTAAGGCCTATTTGATATAAATGTAAAGGCAAATGCTTATAACTTGTGATTTTGTTTTTAACTAAAGAAAGTATAGCCTCCTCATGTGTAGGCCCTAAAACAAAGTCATTTTCTTTTCTGTCTTTAAAACGCAAAAGTTCTTTACCAAAAGCATAATAACGTCCGCTTTCTTGCCATAAAGATGCTGGAGTGATAAAACTAAGGCTTGTTTCTTGTGCGTTTGCTTGATCCATTTCTTCTTTAATGATATTTTTAATTTTGTCTAAAACCCTTTTTCCTAAAGGCAAAAAATTATAAAGTCCACTACCAATTTGCTCGATAAATCCCGCACGTGTTAAAAAAATATGGCTTGGTAAGATTGCATCTTTTGGCGCTTGTTTTAAACTTGGGGCGTATAATTTAGTCCATTTCATCATTATTCTCCATATTAAATTCGCATTTGTATTGATTCAAACCTTCAAGGTCGGTTTTTAAATCAAACACATAACGCATAGCATTAATGACTGTGTCACTTTGCACCTTGCCTTGTAATTGCTTTAAATTCATAGTAGGTTTATGCAAAAAAGCTTTGAAAACTTGATGGATGAGTTTTCTTGCTTCTTCTTTGTCAGATTTTTTCAAATAGCCCTTTTTTAGAGCAAGTTCAAGCTGAGTATGGGCGTATTGTTTAGCTTGTAAACGTATGGCTTTAATAATAGGGGCTAAGGCTAGATCGTTTAAATAGCTGAAAAATTCAGCCGTTTCATTGCCTATAATAGAATATGCCATGCGTGCTTCTTGTTCTCTTAAGGCTAGATTTTTTTGCACTACAAGCTTAAGATCATCAACAGAAAAAACGCAAATATTTTCGCTTTCATTAAGATCAATATCGCGTGGAACAGCAAGATCAAAAAAATACCGTTTATAAGGAAGATCTTGCAAAAGCTTAGAAGTGATAATAGCATAAGAAGCATTTGTAGCTGAGAAAAAAAATTCGTATTGATTTAAGTATTGTTTTAAATTTTCTAAACTATCATACTGGCTTAAAGTACCTAATTTTTCACAAAGATCTTTAGCCTTTTGTAAATTACGGTTTAAAATAATCACCCTAGCACCCGCAGCAATTAAATGTCTTGCCGCAAGCTCTCCCATTTCACCAGCTCCTATGATAATAACTTGTTTTTGACTAAGATTAGCAAGTTCTTTAGCTTTTGTAACCGCAACACTAGCTACTGAAATAGGATTTTTAGAAATTTGGGTTTCATTGCGGACTTTAGCAGCACATTTAAAAGCACTATGCAAAGCTCTTGAAAGGTGTATAGCACAAAAATTATTTTCTAAAGCAAAAACAAAAGCATCTTTTAACTGACCTGCAATTTGTGTTTCTCCTACTACTAAACTGTCTAAAGAACTAGCCACAGAAAATAAATGATGTATGGCTGCTTGATCTTGGAAAATATCTGCTTTTTGAAGCAAGATCTTTTTATCGCTATCGCACAATAAAGCCAATGAAGCAATGATAAACTCCGCACAGAGTGTTTTTACAAAAGCTACAATTTCAACGCGATTGCAAGTGCTTATGAGTAAACATTCATCAATATTTTCATTTGTTTTTACGATTTTTAAAAATTCTTTCTTTTTCTTTTCGTCTGAAAAACTCAATTTTTCTCTTAAAGCAAGATCGGTATTTTTGTGAGTAAAAGATATGCAATAATACATTAAAATTCCCTATCTACCATTGCTTGAGTGATATCATTGAGTTTAGCATTAGCATAATGCTTGATGGCTTTGCTAGCTTTTTCAGCATAGGCTTTAGCCTCTAAAATGGCTTTTTCTAAGGCTTTGTGTTCTTGTAATTTTAAATTGATCCATTGTTTTTCATTCTCATTTAACTCTTTTTTGAACAAGGTTTGTAAATAAAGCCTGTCTTCTTGATTTAAACTTTCATAAAGATAAATGTAAGGCAAGGTTGTTTTGCCTTCTTTAAAATCACTCATAATAGGTTTGCCAAGAATTGCTTCATCACTTTTAAGATCTAAAATATCATCTATCATTTGAAAAGCAAGACCTAGATTTTTCCCATATTGGGCAAAATCTTCTTCATCATACCCTGCTAAGATCGCTCCACACCTTGCACTTGCTTCGATTAAAACAGCTGTTTTATTATAAATCATTGTTAAATAAGCTTGCTTGTTAGTATTAAAGCTTTTAGCTAGTTCAACATCCATAAGTTCGCCTATAGCAAGCTTGACTACAGCATTTGAAATGATGCTTGCAAATTGAGTATTTATTTGGCTTAATTCATAAAAAGCTTTAGAATATAAAATATCTCCTAGCATTAAAGCATTTTTAGTGCCAAATAGGGCATTAAGTGACTTAGCTCCACGTCTTAATTCACTCTCATCAATAATATCATCATGCAACAAGCTTGCAAGATGTATAAGCTCTATAATAGCACAAATTTTATAAGCATCCTCACTTTCTAAAGCAATAGCTAAAAGCAATTTCGAACGCAATTTTTTACCTGTTTTGATATTTTTAAGCATATTTAAAATAGGCTTATAATCAAGCTCTTTTAAAAATTGTTCGATTAAATTATCTATTTTTTGCATGTTTTTCCTTGCTAATTGCTGATATTGTTTTCTTTGCTTGTTAAGGGTTTAACTTGCGGTTTGTTTAAATCTATCATAGGAACGACTTGATTGTTTTGTGGTGGATTTGATAAAGGTTTTTTTCTCGGATCTAAAAATTCTACCATAAGACGCGATTCCTTATCCTCTATATAAACTGTAAAAGTTGCCAAGCCTTTATTATAACCACTAAATTCTAAAATCAGCCTTGCCCTATCAATATGAGGATGAGTATAATCAGGAATTAAAGTCTGACTCACCCAATCTAAATTTCTGCGCAAACTCATCACAAATTGACGTGGGAATTTGCGAAATTTAGAATGCACAATGATATTGGTATTATCAAATAAAGTCCAATAAAAGTCGAAATTTTGTACTTTCTCCTCATAGCCTATTTCTTTAATCTGTACGCTAGCTCTTTGATCTTTTTTAAGTATAAATTGATAAATATAATCAAATTTTGGTTCTGATGCTTTAAGCTCGCTAAGAATAAAAAAAACAAAAATCCAACCACAAAAACCTATTTTTAGCAATTTTAGCCTTCATGTCCTAAAATTTTCGCAGCTAATTCTATATAAATATCATTTTGCCTTTGTTCTATCAAATCCCCGTTTTCAAGTATGAAATTTTTTACATCTCTTTCTGTGAGGCCTTGTTTTTCTAAAAGCTCTATCATAGCAATATGATCGGCAAAAAAATTTGCAAAAACTTTTTCCAAAGCTCCTAAATTACCATTATGAATGATTTCTATGAATTTTTCCTTAGGAGTTTTGCTAAACATTTCATCAAAAAGATCCATTAATTTTCCTTGATTATAAAAGTTTTTGATTATAAAATTTTAATCGTTAAAAGTAGCTAAATTAAAATTTTATTTGAAATTTATAAGAAAGATGAAAGAAATTCCGTAAAATACGGAATTTAAGAATGTGCCTTTGCTTGAGTGGCGTATTGTACCCCTAAATCAAAAGCTTTTGCATTTGCATCTTTTGTTTTAGCGGGAACCATGTGCAACATAGTTTGTTTTAATACCTCTAAATCAATGCATTTACTCATATAAGCAGCAATGGCTAATGCTACAACAGATTGAGTGGCTACATTTCCTACTTCATCCTTAGCTATAGTGATAATGGGGATTTGAAAAATTTGCCATTTTTTATAATCTTCACTTTCAGGATGGACCAAATTAGGCTCTACTACTATAATGCCGTCTTTTTTCACCCCGGTACGAAAATCTTTATAACCTTTATCTGCTGTTGAAAGCATGAAATCAACTTCACCTTCTACAGCATAAGGAAAAAGAATTTCTTTATCATCGATAATAATATCAACCTTAGTAGGACCCCCACGCACCTGTGAGGTGTAAGTTGAGGCTTTAAAGGCTTGGCGTCCTTCTTTAATCGCTGCTTCGGCTAAAATTTCTCCTGCGGTGATAACGCCTTGTCCGCCTTCGCCTCCAAATCTTAATTGATATTTCATTGTAAAGCTCCTAAGTCTATCATTCTTTTTTCTTTGGTTGCTCGACGCACTTCTTCATAGGCATGACAATACTCTGGCTGGGATTTATCCTCATGCAAGATTCCGGTTGGAAATTTGTCTTTTCTTTGTTCAAAATCCATGCTTTCAAATTTGGCTTTATCAACAACACGATTTTTAATCCAATCAAGCATAGCCACAGCTTCGCCCATTTTGTTTTTTCGGCCTAAATTAATATGACAGTTTGAAAACACATCCACAAAACTATAGCCTTTATGTGCTAGGGCTTTATAGATTAAATTTTCAAGTTTATTAGCTTCAATAACATTTCCTCTTGCTACAAAAGAAGCCCCCGCTGCCTTAGTAAGTTCACAAGCATCAAAATTAGGATCAATGCTACCGCATTGAGCTGTTACTGTGTAAAAGCCTTTTGGGGTAGTTGGCGAGGTTTGAGAATTAGTAAGCCCATAAATAAAATTATTGATCACAATATGAGTTAGATCTATATTTCTGCGACAGCCGTGTATAGTGTGATTTCCTCCAATCGCTAAGGTATCTCCATCACCGCTTACTACTATAACATGTTTACTAGGATTTGCTAGCTTAATACCTGTTGCATAGGCAATGGCTCTACCATGGGTAGTATGTACAGTATTGCAATTGACATAAGAACTCATCCTGCCACTACACCCAATACCTGAAACAAGACAAACATCATCCATATTCCAAGCAAGCTTTTCTATAGCGCGAATAATACATTTTAAAACAACCCCATCACCACAGCCCCAACACCATTGAGTAGGAAGTTTATCTGTTCTTAAATACTCATCATAATTAAATGCCATTTTATATATTCTCCTTTACTTTAGCGATAATTTCACTTGGGGTTATAGGACGGCCATTAGCACGGTGCAAGCTAATAAAATCGCGGCGAGAACTTACTCTTTCGATTTCTTCAAGGTATTGCCCCATATTAAGTTCACTTACCATTATTTTTTTAAATTTGCTTGTTACTTGTGCGATTTTCTTTTCTGCTACAGGATAAAGAGTAATAGGACGGAAAAGCCCTACTTTAATCCCTTCTTCTCTTAATCTTATAATGGCTTCTTTAGCCGAACGACTCACACTTCCATAAGCTATGATTAAAAACTCAGCATCATCAATCATATATTCTTCATAAGTGCAAATTTCATCTGTATTATTTTTGATCTTGCCTATAAGTCTTTGGATATTTTTTTTCACTGTATCGCCATCTTCGGTAGGAAAACCTATATCTCCATGATGAAGCCCGGTTATATGATAACGATAGCCTGTAAAGAAAGGATTTAAGGTTGCAGGTTCGTTTTCTCCTGCTGCATAAGGTTTATAATCTTTTTTATCCCCTTGGAATTTTTTACGGTTGTAAATTTTAATATCTTTTAAATCAGGCAATACAGCCTTACCATTCATATGCCCCACAGTTTCATCCATGAGTAAAAATACTGGGGTCATGAATTTTTCGGATAAATTAAAAGCTCTAATAGTTTCTGTATAAGCCTCTTCAAGTGAAGCAGGTGCAATAGCAATACTTGCAAAGTCCCCATGAGTAGGTGCTTTAGCCTGAAATAAATCCCCTTGGGCCACTCTTGTTGGAAGTCCTGTTGATGGGCCACCACGCATAACATTTACAATAACTAATGGAATTTCAGCAATAAATGCAAGTCCGATTTGCTCTGCTTTTAAAGAAATCCCCGGACCGCTACTTGCTGTCATAGATTTTACCCCACTCATAGCCGCACCAATAGCTACGCTAATGCCTGAAATTTCATCTTCCATTTGTATAAAAGTCCCATCATTTGCAGGAAGCATGTGACTTAACTCATGTGCTATTTCACTACTAGGTGTTATAGGATAACCTCCAAAAAATTTACATCCACAATCAATCGCTGCTTGTGCGATTAAAACATTACCAGTTGCTATAACTTCTCTCATTCTTATTCCTATGCTAGTTTTTTATATTTGTTGTTTTTTAGAGCTAGGGCTCTTTCTTTAGCTTCTGGAGTAAGTTTAGCAAATTTAAACTCATCCCTTTTTGCCACCATAATAGCAAAATCAGGGCAATGCGTTTCACACTCTGTACAGCCTATGCAAGATTGAGGATGTACAACTTCTATCATTTGCCCTAAAACCGCATGCACATCATCGCGCATAGCTAAAACTCCAGCAGGACAATAGCTAACGCAGATATTACACGCCTTACACCTATGCTCATCCACCCAAACAGGGGTATCTTTTGGAGCTATCATACTCATAATTTTTTCCTTTATTAAGCTAATATTTTTTCAATTGCTTGGCCAATTAAAGCAGGAGAATCCACTACATGAATCCCGTAAGACTTTAAAGCTTCTTTTTTGGCTGCAGCACTCTCATCAGCACTGCCTACTATAGCACCTGCATGTCCCATTCTTTTGCCTTTAGGTGCAGTCGCTCCTGCGATGAATGCTACCACAGGTTTACTGATATTTTCTTTAATAAATTTAGCCGCTTCAACCTCTAAACTACCGCCAATTTCTCCTATCATGACTATGGCTTTAGTCTCATCATCTTTTTGAAATTCGCTTAAAAGTTCTTTATAAGCAAGCCCTATAATAGGATCGCCTCCAATCCCTACTGCTGTAGAAATTCCATATCCGCTTTGAACGATTTGATTAGCTGCTTCATAGGTTAAAGTTCCGCTTTTTGAGATGAGTCCTACACAGCCTTTTTTGAAAATAAAACCAGGCATAATGCCTAATTTGCACTCTTCAGAAGTAATAATGCCAGGACAATTAGGCCCTATGATTTTCATACCCTTTTTATTGGCGTATTGTTTAGCAAACATCATGTCTTTTACAGGGGTATGTTCAGTTATAATCACAGCAAGCTTAATACCCGCATCAGCTGCTTCAATCACACTATCACCTACAGCAAAAGCAGGTACAAAAATCAAGCTCACATCAGCCTTTGTGGCTTCACGTGCTTGTGCAACAGTGTCAAAAACAGGTTTTCCCAAATGAGTTTGTCCTCCTTTATAAGGGGTAACTCCTCCGACTATATTAGTACCATAAGCTAGGCATTGTTCTGCATGAAAAGTTGCTTCCTTGCCTGTAAATCCTTGAACTATAACCTTGGTGTTTTTATTTACTAAAATACTCATGATTTATCCTTATCCTACTAAACTTTTTACAAGCTCTGCACCGTTTTTAAGATCGCTTGCTGCTTTGATATTTTTAAGATTTGAATTTTCTAAAATAGCTTTTGCTTCAGCTGCATTAGTGCCATCAAGACGCACTACTATAGGGATATTTACTTCTACATTCTGAGTTGCTTCTAAAATTCCATTTGCAATTCTATCACAGCGTACAATACCACCAAAAATATTGATAAATATAACTTTTACGTTTTTATCTCTTAAAATGATTTCAAAAGCCTTTGCAACAGTTTTAGCACAAGCTCCACCTCCAACATCTAAGAAATTTGCAGGTTTGGCACCGCTATAATTAATAATATCCATAGTAGCCATTGCTAAACCCGCACCATTTACCATACAAGCTACATTTCCATCTAGTTTCACATAACTCAAGCCAAACTCAGCCGCTTCTCTTTCAGCAGGATTTTCTTCTGTGATGTCTCTAAGTTCAGCAATTTCAGGATGACGATAAAGGGCACTATCATCAAAGCTGCATTTTGCATCAAGGGCATAAAAATCGCCTTCTTGGGTTTTGATTAAAGGATTGATTTCAAGCATATTCATGTCTTTATCATTATACAATTTATAAAGCTTAGCTATCATGTTAATAAATTTTTGACTTTCATCTTTATTAAGCCCTAAAACTTTTGCTACTTCAAGCCCATGAAAAAGCTTAAAGCCAATTTGAGGATCGATATTTACTTTTGCGATTTTTTCAGGGTATTCTTTGGCTACCTTTTCTATATCCATGCCTCCTTCGCTTGAAGCAATAAGGGTAATTTGCTCTGCCATTCTGTTGAATAAAATAGCCAAATAATACTCTTTTACAATGTTTACACCGCTTTCTATATAAAGCTTTTGCACGAGTTTGCCTTCAGGACCTGTTTGATGAGTAATTAAATTCATTCCTAAAATCTGTTCAGCATAGCTTTTTACTTCGTCTAAATTTTTAGCGATTTTAACACCCCCGCCAAGACCACGACCACCTGCGTGGATTTGAGCTTTAACCGCCCAAACATTACCACCTAATTCTTTAGCATTTGCAAGGGCTTGTTCTACACTAAATGCGACTTTTCCTTTTAGTGTAGGGATGCCATTATCCGCAAAAATAGCCTTTGCTTGATATTCATGTATATTCATTTATTCTCCTTTGTACTGATATTTGATTAAAGATTTTTCTAATTTATCTTTTTCTTGTGCACTAAGATCTAAATTCATGATTTCTATAACGCCTTCAAGACCTAATCTTGCCATTACTCCTAAAGCTTTATTCTTCACACCAAATTCTTGATGTAAAATCACACTCATAGGCAAAAATTCTCCACTTCTTAAAGACTCAAGCATCCTAACACAAGCACTAGCAGGGGCTAAATAGGCTGAAATTTTAAGGTATTTTATCACCTTAGCACCACCGGTTTTAACTTCGTTTTCTAAATCTTCAAATTCTTCTTCATTTAAAAATTCGCTTATATTTTTATTTTTAACACTAGCGTAGGATTTAAGCAAGACCATATCATCATTATGAAAGCCTATAAGTCTAGTATCTACACTTGACATTTTAACATTTAGTTTTTTAGCAAGTTCATATTTAAATCTTGCATTATCTAAAATACCTGCCATTGCCGCAATTTTTTTTGACGCGAAAATTCCACTTTCATAAAGAGTATTGAGTAAAAAATCCACAGGATTGGTTAAAATAATAAAAAGGGGATTAGGCGTAAATGCCTTAATATTTTTAGCACAATCAAGCATGATATTAGCATTAAGCTGTAAAAGTTCTTCTCTGCTTTGCCCTGCTTTTCTAGTAAAACCTGCACTAAAAAGCACTATATCTGAGTCTTTAGTATGGACATAATCTTTAGTGCAAATTAGATCTATATCTAAATTTAAAGCCGCTATGCTTTGTGCAAGCTCTAATTCTTTAGCGATCAATAAATTCTCATTAATATCAATTAGAACTATTGTGTTTGCCAACTCTCTTAAAATCAAAGCATAAGCTACACTTGAACCTACATTTCCAGCTCCTATGATGGTGATTTTCATCTTTACCCTATCTTTTCTAAAATAGCATTAAAAGTTGCACTAGGACGCATGATTTTATTAACCTTTTGTTCATCAAATTTATAATAACCACCCAAATCGACTTTGACTCCTTGAGTGTCATTAAATTCAGTTCTAATCTTTTCTTCATTAGAAGAAAGCTCTAAGGCTATATCCTTAAAAAAGCTTTGAAGTTCCATATCATTAGCCTGTCTTGCCAAATGATTAGCAAAATATAAGGCTAAATAAAAATGGCTTGTGCGATTATCATCTTCTTTGACTTTTCTTGTAGGGGTTTTATTATTTTCAAGCCATTCTCCTATAGCCTCATCAAGGCATTGAGCCAAGACTTTAGCTTTAAAATTTTTGCATTTATGGGCATAGAATTCTAAACTTGCTTGCAAGGCTAAAAACTCACCTAAGCTATCCCAACGCAAATGGTTTTCTTCTACTAATTGTTCTACTTGTTTAGGTGCTGATCCTCCCGCTCCTGTTTCAAACATAGCTCCACCATTTAACATAGGCACTATAGAAAGCATTTTTGCACTCGTTCCAAGCTCTAAGATAGGAAAAAGATCGGTTAAATAATCCCTTAAAACATTTCCTGTAATAGAAATAGTATCTTTTCCAGCACGGATAAGCTCTAAGCTTCTTAAGCAAGCTTGTTTTGGGGATAAAATAGCTATATCTTTGCCTTTTTCTTTAAGACGGTTTTGCACTAAAGCTATCATAATTTTATTGCTTGCTCTTTTACTATCTAGCCAAAAAATTGCTTCAGAACCTGTAATATCAGCCCTTTGTATACCCAAATCAATCCAATTTAACACTGCATCAATTTTTGTCTCATTTACTCTATAAATATCGCCTTTTTTCACACGATGTTCTAATAATACCTTGTCTTCGCAGACTATTTTAAAAACCCCATCTTCTTTAGCTACAAAGGTTTTATCATGAGATCCATATTCTTGTGCTTTTTTAGCCATTAAGCCTACATTAGAAACACTGCCTAATTTTGCAGGGTTTAAAGTGCCATTTTTATGTAAATCTTCAATCACTGCTTCATAAATGCTTGCATAAGTTTGATCAGGAATTAAAGCATTAGTATCTTTTGCTTTGCCTTCTTTATCCCATAATTTTGCACCATTTTTAAGCATAGCAGGTATGGAAGCATCTACAATCACATCACTAGGAACATGAAGATTTGTAATGCCTTTATCAGAATTTACCATAGCAATATCAGCAGATTTAGCTAAAATGGCATTGTATTTTTTTAAGATTTCTTCTTTTTTATCAGAAGCTTCAATTTTGGTTAAAAGCTCGCTTAATCCGTTATTAGGATTGATATTGAGTGCTTGAAATTCGTCTTTAAATTCCTCAAACAATTCTTTGAAAAACACTTTTACAGCATAACCAAAAAGTATAGGATCGCTTACTTTCATCATAGTAGCTTTTAGATGAAGCGAAAAAAGCACATCATCTTCTTTGCTAGCTTGAATTTCTTTAGCATAAAATTCTTGAAGCTTTTCTACATCCATAAAGCTTGCATCTAAAATTTCATTTTTTTCAAGCTTTAATCCCTCTTTTAAAATTTCACTTTTGCCACTATTTGCTAGGAATTCAACATTTACCAAGCAATCTTTATCAAGCAAAATCGCTTTTTCATTAGAGAAAAAATCCCCTTCTTTCATATAAGAAATTCGGGTTTTTGACTCAGGATGAAATTCTATAATTTTATAAGGATTATTTCTAGCATAGTCTTTAACCGCCTTTGTGCAACGACGATCAGAATTGCCTTGTCTTAATACTGGATTTACAGCTGAACCTAAAACTTTTTGGTATTTAGTTTTAATTTGTAATTCCTCATCATTTTTTGGCTCATCTGGGTAGTTTGGTAACATGTAGCCTTTATCTTGCAATTCTTTAATAGCGGCTTTTAGTTGTGGTATGGAAGCAGATATGTTTGGTGTTTTGATCAAATTAGCATCGGGTTTTTTTACAAGTTCTCCTAAAAATTCTAAAGCATCTTCGCATCTTTGCTCTGGTTTTAAATACTCGCTAAAATTTGCTAAAATCCTTGCTGATAAAGAAATGTCAGAGATTTTAACCCCTATGTGTGCCCTAGCTAAAAAGGCTTTGATTATAGGTAAAAATGAGTAAGTTGCAAGCGCTGGAGATTCATCTGTTAGGGTATAAGTAATTTGCATTTTGAGTCCTTTAAAACGCTATTTTTTTTTTGATTTTTAAGTATATTACAAATAAAAAAAAATGCAAGAGTAAATTTAAAGTTTATTTTAGTTTTGCAATAAACTTTAAATATTTCTAATTGAGTAAATTTGCGGGTAATTGTATGATATTTTTAATAAGATTAAATGGGGTTTTTAAAGTATCTGTTAAGATTTGGGTATGGAATTGGGGATCATCAATGCTTCCATCTATTTTTAAATTTGTGCTAATTTCTTGATTTTTCCCTAAAACAACATAATTAACAATAGGAACTTTAGATATGGCTTCAGAGGCTGATTTTAAAGTTTTTAATTCTAAATTAAAATTCACAGTATTTGATCTTAAATTAAGCGATCCTAAACCATAAATATCCACACTATCACCATTTAAATTAATCGCTGATACACTTAAAAGATCTTTTTTTCTATTGAAAATAATTTTCCCATCTTGCAAACTCAAGCCCTTTTGATTAAAAGTAGGAGATTTAAACATTAATAAACTAGGCACAGTATCAATAAAAGAAATCAATTGATTAATGCCTTTTAAATCTTTTATATAAGTATTTTTAAACTCAATTTGTCCTTCAAAGTATTCTAATGCATTCCCTTTTATACTCAGATTAAATATCCCATCTTGAACTGCTTGCTTTTGAAAAAATTCATTAAAATAGCCATCATCTGCGTTGCGCACATTTAATTTAAAATCTTTAGAAGAATAATAAAGATCAAAATGGGTATTTTTTCTCAAACCTTTTAAATTCAAAGCATCATCTTTTAGCTCTGCTTCTAGTTTATCAAAAGCTAAGGTTTTATTAAAATCTGCTAAAACTAAAGCTATATTAGCCCCACCTATGCTAAGTTTTTGCCAATTTTTTAAAGTATTGAAATTGAAGTCATTAAAAGAATCGGACTTTTTAGTATGAAGATAGGTTAAATTTTTTAAATGTAATTCTTTATTATGCGGGCCTATTTTAGCACTTATGATATTACTTTGGGAATGGATTTGGACGATATTGTTATCTTTGGTGATATCAAAAGTATCATTTTCATAAGGAATTTTGCCATGGATGAGTAAATTGTTTTTAAAATAAGCATCTTTAATGCTGGCATTAAAATCTTCAAAATTAAGGGTTTTATAATAAAAGCTCTTAGCATCAATAAAACCTAATTTTTTAAAAAAGGCAGAATGTGAGAATAAAATTTTAGGATCATTTAAATTCATTTGCATACCTTCTTTAAAATCTAAAACCAAATTCCACTTAGGAACACTTATATTAATATCTTTAGAATAATCTAAAAAAATGGTAGTATTCTTATCTTTTATATCCAAAAGTTCGCCATTTAGAAAATAAAGCCTTGAAATTTGAGTGTTAAATTGTGCTTGTTGCTTTTGCAAATCCAATTTAGCATTAAAATCAGCTTCTAAAAATCCGTTTTTAATACTAGCATTTTCTATGCTTAAATCATTTTGATTTATTTTTACAAAAGCTTTGCTAATATTAAAATCAGCCAAAGAAATATTAGCATTTTCTAAGGCTAAAATGCCATCGTAAAAAGTTTCGCCTTTATCATGAAAATCAATTTTTAACTCCAAATTGCTTTTAATTTTTCCACTTTTTTGATAAAAAGGCAAGGAAAAATGATAATTTTCCAAAGCTTTAGCAAGGTTTTGATCAAATTTTAAATTATCTGATTTAATACGTAAATAAATTCCTATTTTTTTCTCATCAAATAAATCGTATAAATAAACCTTACTAGAACTTAAATCAGAACCATTATAAGAAGCTTTATTAAAAGCAAAATCTAGCTTTTGTTTGTTTAGTTTAAAATGAAGCTTTGGAATTTCAATAGCATTCATATTCTCATCCAAACGGACTTGGACTTTATTGATATAACCCAAAGCACTTATACTATCTAAATAATAATTATCCTTAGTAAAATCTACAAATCCTTGCAAATAATCCCAGTGATAAAACTCTCCCTTAGCCCTATGTGCTATCCAAAGTTTTAAACTATCTTGAAGTTGGACTCTTTTGTCTATTTTTTCAAGCACTTGGACAATGTCTTTAATATTTAAATCCTCTATTTTATAAGCTAAATTTTTGTTTTTATAAGAAATGCTTGCGTTAAAATCAAGCAAATCCCCGCTTGCTTTGCCTTGAAAATAATAAAATTCGCTTTTGACATTAATGCTTAAATTCCCATCAATATTAAGATTATAATCTTTTAATAAAAGTTTTTTAATATCAGCTCTAAGCTCTTTATCTTGGCGTTGTAAGCTTAATTTTAAAAACAATAAATCATTATCAATGAAAAATTCATTATCTTTAAATAAAATCCGCACATGATTGTCTTTTATGCTTAAATTTTGTATATCAATCTCTTCTACAAAAGTATAAAGATATTTTAAATTTTTTGTTATTTTTAAAATTTCAGTAGAAACATAGTTAGAATTAGGGCTTGAGTTTAAGGCTAAAGCATCAGAGTTTTGGTTTATAATAATGTTTTTTGCTCTAACAATTAATTTTTTATCTAATTTAATATATAATTGTTCTAATTTTAAAAAATCAAATTGGATGCTAGAGATGACAATTCCATTTTTAAGTATGAAAAATAATGCTAAAATAAGCATGATAAAAAATATAACAATATATAAAATTTTCTTTTTCATGTGCCACTTCTTTTTAATATTTATTTTAGGTTTTTTTTATTATTTATCTCAACCTCTAAAAAGTAATTCTGTAGTGTTTATTCCCCAAGGTTCAGTTTCGCAAATTATAACATATTTAAAGCAAAATAAATACGAGATGAGTAGCATTGATAAATATATTTTATTTTTTTTAGGTCATCCTCAATCAGGTTGGATCCATATAGGTACAAAAGAATTAAACCGGGCAGAATTTTTACACAAGCTTACTGTCGCTAAAGCCGCACTTAAAACTATCACCCTCATACCAGGAGAAACTAGTGCAGTGTTTTTAGATCAAGTTGCTAAAGAACTTAATCTAAATCAAACTATACTTTTAAAAGAATTAGAAAAACAAGCTTCCTATAAAGAAGGGATTTTCATACCTCAAACTTATAAAATTCCTAAGGGCATCACAGAAAAATTATTCATCCAAATACTTTTAAATTATGCTGAACTTTTTAATAAAAAAACTTCTGAAAAAATTTTTGGCGATTATAATTCTAAAAAATGGCATCAATACATCATCATCGCTTCAGTCATACAAAAAGAAGCTGCCAATGAAAAAGAAATGCCTATCATCGCAAGCGTGATTTATAATAGACTTAAAAAAGGCATGAAACTTCAAATGGATGGGACTTTAAATTATGGAATTTACTCTCATATTAAAGTCACCCCACAAAGAATACAACAAGACAATAGCTCTTATAATACCTATAAATTTAAAGGCTTGCCTGAAGAAGCGGTGTGCAATGTATCTTTAGCAGCTATACGTGCAGCAATTTTTCCTGCAAAAACGGATTTTTTATATTTTGTCCGTGATAAAACTACAAAAGCTCATGTTTTTAGCACTAATATCAATGATCATAATAAAGCTATCAATTTACAAAAGGGAAAATAAATTATGGTATTCTTTTACAAGGAAAATAATTGGAACGCTATTTGCTTTCAATCTTTACAATAAGCTATAAAAAGGATGTAAAATGATCAATTCATTTAAATCAAAAGAACTAATCGTAGGGGCTTTAGCGGGTAGAAATCTAAGAAATCAGCTTATTAATTCTAATCTTGCTAATGTCGATACTCCTTTTTATAAAGCAAGAGATATTGAGTTTGAAACAGCTTTAATTGAACGTGCAAAAGAAATTTTTGATCAAAATGATAATAAAGAATTAAAGCTTGCTTTAACCCAAGAACATCATCAAACACCTTGGAAATTCCCTGATCCTAGTAAATCAACTATTTACTTAAGGGATGGGCATTTAGCAAGAAATGATGCAAATACTGTTGATTTAGATGTAGAAACAACAGAAATGAGTAAAAATACTATTATGATAACAGCTTTAGATGGAGTTTTAAGAAGACAAAGCAATATTTTTAGCTCCATACTAGATGCAAGCTCTAAATTAAGTTAAAGGTAAATTATGGCATATTTAAGTGATTTTGATATTAGTGGTTATGGTTTAAGCGCGCAACGCTTTAGAATGAATGTTATTAGCTCTAATATAGCTAATGCAAACACTACAAGAACAGCTGAAGGCGGACCTTATAGAAGGCGCGAAGTGATCTTTAAAGCGACAGATTTTGACAAGCTTTTAAATGAGCAAATCGATCAAAATAATAATTTTTTAAAATATGAAAATCCTTTAAACGATCCAAGTTCACCTGAAGAAGCTAAACCTGCTATTCAAAGTGTAGTGGTTGATAAAGTCGTTAGAGATGATAAAGATTTTCGCATGAAATACAATCCTTCTCATCCTGATGCTAATGCACAAGGATACGTGGCATATCCTAATGTCAATCCTGTGATTGAAATGGCTGATTTAATTGAAGCCACAAGGGCTTATCAAGCCAATGTTAGTGCCTTTACAAGTGCAAAAACCATAGCGCAAAGTGCGATTGATTTATTAAGAGGATAATGAAAATGAATAGTATTAATGATTTAAGATTAAAAAGCGTTTCAAATACGGATAAAACCCCAAATACAAATCCCAAAATAGGCGATGAATTTGCTAAACTTCTTAAAAATGAAATCAATGATTTAAACCAAGCACAAAAAACCGGTGAAGCTGCTATGACAGATATAGCCACAGGACAAGTTAAAGACTTACACCAAGCAGCCATTGCCATTACAAAAGCTGAAAGCAGTATGAAATTTATGCTAGAGGTTAGAAACAAAGCCATTAATGCTTATAAAGAAATCACAAGAACTCAAATTTAAACCCTAATGCAAGAAAACAAAAAAAATAGGGTTTCAAAAGTCGCCTTTGCTTATTGCATGGCACTTTTGTTTATGATTATTTTTCTTATCTCTACCTTTTTTCTCACTTCAAAACGCCATATACCTAATACTGAAAAAGACCAATATGATCTTGCTTTAAGAGGCTTAATGATTAGCAAAGATAATTTTACTATCGCAAGTTCTAAGCAAATTTATCGCGCAGAAATTGATCTAAGAAGCATCAATAAAGACAAATTTGATTTATTTTTAAAACTTTTTCAAATTTATAGCGGCATAAGCGATGATCAAGTAAAAGATATCAAAACAAGAATGCAAAAGCACAAAAAACGATCTTATACCTTTGTTCTTTTACAAAAACTTGATTCTAAACAAGCAAGCTATCTTAAAGATCTCGCAAAAAAGCTCTACATACAAGGATTTTTCAAAGCTTTTACCAATAACTCAGGCAAGGTTGAAACTAGAGGATTAAGCATTATAGAACACGAAGAAGACAGGATTTACATGTCTAAAGATTCTTTTACTCCTATAATAGGCTATACTAAAATGGTTTTAGATCCTCAAAGTGGGATTTTAAAAAATATTGGCATTAAGGGTTTAGAAAAATACTATGATGAGTGTTTAAGCCCGGTTCAAAATGAAAAAATCCAAGGCTTAAAAGATATAGGTGGAAATATTATCTTAAATTTAAATTCCCTCCAACAAAGAAAAATCAATGGCTGCAATTTATACTTAAACCTCTCTTTAAAATTACAAAAAAGCATAGAAAAGGCTATAGATCAAAGAAATAAAGACTTACAAGCTAGCGAAATCATCGTTGGGGTCATGCAGAGTAAAACAGGCAAAATCTTAGCCCTAGCAAGTTCAAGACGCTATAATCCACAAAACCGCAGGAAGGATCTATCAGTGCTTAATGCCAGTGCTATAGAATACGGTTATGAAGCAGGATCAGTCATTAAACCCTTTATTTTTACAACAGCTCTAAGACTTGGCAAAATTAAAATAGATGAAGTGATAAACACTTATGGAGGCTCTTACAAACTTGGACGTTTTACCATAAAAGATGATCACAGAATGGATAAAATAACCATGGAAGAAGTCATAAGATATTCTTCAAATGTAGGCATGATACAAATTGCTAAAAGGCTTAATAATGTAGAGATCATATCCGGACTTAGAATATTTAAATTTGGCGAAAAAAGTGGCATTGATCTTCCTTATGAACAAAAAGGAGAAATCCCAAATCCTAAGCGTTTAAAAGATATAGAAAAATCTGTTTTAAGCTATGGCTATGGACTTAAAACAACATTCATGCAATTACTTAGTGCTTATAATGTTTTTAATAATGACGGAATTTATATCACACCCCGCTTAGCACAAAAATTCTATCTAGATGGACGTTTTACAAACCTCGATGATGAAGTAAAAAAAGAAAAAATCTTAAGCTCTCAAGCGGCTAAAACCATGCAAAAAGTTTTAATCAATGTTATTGAAAAAGGCACAGGCAAAAAAGCCATCACCCAAGGCATCATCCTAGGGGGCAAAACAGGAACAGCACGCATAGCTGAAAGGCAAGGCTATAGCTCTAATCGTTACAATGCCTCTTTTTTTGGCTTTGCTAATGATTTAAACAACGCTTACACCATAGGAGTTTTAGTAAGACAACCCACTAAAGCTTATAGTTATTACGCTGCACAAAGTGCTTTGCCTATATTTAAAGACGTTGTAGATATTTTAATCAACGAAGAATTTTTAACACCCTTACAAAATCCTAATGACTTGAAAGAGAATTAAAGGTATTTTAATTTTGCCCTTGTAGTTTTTCAAATTCATATTTTAAAAATTCTCGTAAATCCTGGGCTTGTTTTTCGCCATTTTCTAAAAATTCAAGCAACAAATTTTCTAATTCTTTTAAAAAGTCAAAAAGTTCATTTTGCCAAATGCTGTCATTTTTATTGCTTAAATTTATAGTTTGTATGAAGGTAAGCTCTCTGCTTAAATCCCCTAATTTTTCTAAAAACTCATCTTTTTGTTCTTGATTTTTTAAGTTTAAAGCCCCATCTTGGATGTTTTCTTTCAATTCCCTTATTTTTTCATCAATCAAATCACAAAATTGAGGATAAATATCCATTTTTACAGGTTCTAAAAGTTCTTGTTCATCTATTTTTAAAGTTAATTTTTTAAGTGCAAAATAAAGCCCCAAAAAAGACAAAGCTGCTATAAGTAAATAAAATCCTAGCATTAACTACCTCTAAAAGCAAGCATTCCGCCCTCTAAATTACTGCCTACAATGCCTAATTTTTCAGCGACTAATTCAGCTGCAGACTTGCTTCTTTGCCCGCTACGGCAAACAAAAGCAAGTTTTTTATTCTCATCTCTTTTACTTTGAATTTGCTTTAAAAACTCCTCATTTAAAAAGCCTTTATTATCATACAAACTCACGCACTGGGCATTAGGTAAAATACCTTCCTCCCATTCTAAAGGCGTGCGAACATCAAAAATTTGATATTGACTTAAATCGCTTTTTGTCCAAAAACTTGCAGGGATATTTTCTATCATGAAAAAGCCTTATTGATAATTTTTGTAAGACTTGCATTAAATTCAACAGGATTATCAACCCCCATGCCTTCGCTAAGCTTTGCCATATTTAAAACCAAAGTAGCTATATCAGCGCTGAAAGTTTCATGATTTTTAAGGCCTTTAAAGATAGCGTGCTTAGGATTGATTTCTAAAATAGGCTTGAAATTTTGTTCTTGTCCCATTTGTTTTAAAAGCTGTTGCATGGCAAAATCAGGTTTATTTTTATCATAAACTATACAACTTGGACTATCTTGTAAACGGCTTGTAAGTCTTACATCTTCAACTTGATCTTTTAAAAGTTCTTTAAATTGAGCAAGCAATGGAGCAAAGTCGCTTTTTTCCTCATCGCTTAATTCATTTTTATCTTCTACTTGATTAATTGCTACAAATTTCAAGCCTTCATATTCCCCAAGCATAGGAATTATTAAAGAATCAATTTCATCATCCATAAGTAAAACTTCTATATTTTTTTGCTTATATTCTTCAAGTAAAGGTGAATTTCTTAGCAAGCTTTCATTATTACCTGTGATATAAAAAATTTCTTTTTGTTCGTTTTGTAAATCTTTTTTATACTCTTCTAAAGAACGCAAATTTTCGCCTTTAGTGCTTTTATAAAGCATGAGTTTTAAAAGGTTTTCTTTTTCATTGCTAAATCCATAAAGTCCTTCTTTAAGCACTTTACCAAAGGTTTTAAAGAAAGCAAGATATTTTTCTTTGTCAGTATTTTTGATTTTTTCAAGTTCACCTAAAATCTTTTTAACACTGGCTTCTTTAACGCTTCTTAAAATTTGATTTTCTTGTAAAATTTCGCGGCTTACATTAAGCGGTAAATCCTCCACATCGATAATTCCACGCACAAAACGCAAATAAGTAGGCAAAAGCTCTTTATCATCATCACTTATAAACACACGTTTAACATAAAGCTTTAAACCACTTTGATAATCCACACGAAAAAGATCAAAAGGTGCATTTTGCGGGATAAAAAATAAAGAACTATATTCTAACTTGCCTTCACTTTTAGTATGAAGATAAAATAAAGGCTTATTAGAATCATGGAAATTTTGCTCGTAAAATCTTTCATAATCTTGAGGTTTAAGACTTGATTTTTGCATTCTCCAAAGTGCGTTAGCCTTATTAATTTGTGAAATTTTAAGTTCTGTTTTTCCCTCTTCTTCACCTTCTTTAGCAGGAGTGAATTCTTCTTTTTCCATAAAAATAGGAAATTGTATATGATTAGAATATTTTTCTACTATACTTTCAATCTTATAAGCGTTTGCAAATTCATCATCTTTAAGGTATAAGGTAATACTTGTTCCTTGTTCTTCTTTTTTAGTTTCTTCAATCTCATAACCTTCAGCATCCGAAGTCCAAAGATAAGCTTTATCATCCAAAGCTTTTTTACTCAAAACCTCAATTTTACTAGCTACCATAAAAGCAGAGTAAAAGCCCACGCCAAATTGTCCTATAAGCTGAGAGTCCTTTTTAGCATCCCCGCTTAAATTTTCTAAGAAGCTTTTAGTACCGCTTTTTGCAATAGTACCAAGATTATTGATAAGATCGTCCTTATCCATACCTATGCCATTATCGCTGATAGTGAGGGTTTTTTTATCTTTGTCAATTTTAATTTCTATTTTAGGATCAAATTTTAAGTTTTTATATTTATCATCGCTTACACTTAAAAAATTCAACTTATCTAAAGCATCACTTGCATTAGAAATCAACTCTCTTAAAAAAATTTCTTTATTAGAATATAAAGAATGTATCATGAGTTGTAAAAGCTGATTTACTTCGGTTTGAAATTGCATTTTGTATCCTTTAATTGTGTTTTTGAATGATATTTTAGCAAAGAAATTCTAAGATAAATTTAAAAGATATCATTTAAAATGACAAAATCAAATCCCTTTATGAAGGCTTTATTTAAAATATTTCTTATTATTAAATATGATAAAATACATGAAAAACTCTATTTAAGCAAGCTTCTTTCTTGATCTAAAATTTCTTGCATTTTTTTTCGAGTGTTTTCAAGCCATTTTTCATCTTGAAGATCGACTAAATCCATACAAATGATTTTAAGCTTTCCTTTTTTTGCACTAAAACTTTTTGTATCTAAAATTTGGGCTGAGTCTACAAGCAAAATAGGCTGCACTTTAAGGTTTAGCTTCTCACTTAAAATTTTAGCTCCGCTTTGGAATTTAAGAAGTTTATCACCCCTAGAACGCGTCCCTTCAGGAAATATAGCTAAAACCCTTTTTTCTTTTAACCTCTCTTTAGCCTCTTTTAAAACGCGTACTAAATCACGTGGATTTTTTCTATCGATACAAAGAAGCTTGGGTTTGTTAATAGCGATTTTAAAAAAAGGGATTTGTCCTAATTCTTTTTTAGCAACCCAGCATAAATTTTTAGGATATAATTCCTCTAAAGCAATGATATCTAAAGTGCTTTGATGATTCATTAAAATCATATTGGCATTAAGATCAAATTCCCCCACAAGCTCTTGTTCATAAGATAAAATGTATTTTTGCGTTCTAGCCCAAATTTTGCGTATTTTCCACAATATGTTTTGAGAGTGAGTAAAACAAAAGCAAAGCACCACAAAGGCAACACTTACAACAAAAAGAACCCAAAAATAAAGAGCCTTAATTCTTCTGTAAATCATCTTTATTAACCCAACCTATCTTTCCATTAGAAAATAGTACTTTAATATAATTTTGCCTTTTAGCTAAAATCTCTACTTTTTCATCCGTATTTGCTATATAAAAATAAGTTGAAGGCTCTGTGGGCAAAATCTTAGCTCTAGACCCTGCTTTAAGCACAGCATTTTGAGTATGAGTATCTACTAAAAAACCTAAAGTAAAACAAACAATTGCCAAAAGCAACACGATATAACTTTTTTTCCATACAAATAAAATCACTAAAACCAATGCTAAAAACCAAAGTGCATATTGTTTATAAAGATTAAAGCTTTTATTTACAGGATTTAAATCACTTTGAGTGCTGACTTCATCATCGCTAATTTTGAGTTTCAAATTGAAATTTTCAAGTTTTTTGCTGTCTTTATTAAAATAAGAAAATTCAAAATTCGTCTTACTTGCAGGTAAAATAGCGTAATAAAAAGCATTAGAAGCATTAAAATCACCCTTTAGATTTTCAATACCTTGCTTTTCAATGCCTTGTATGAAAAAGCTTTTTAAATTAGCATGGCTTGCGTTTAATTCCATCATCATAATAATATTAGCATCATCAAAATAGCTTGCTTTAACCTTTTTAACTGTCAAAGAACTAGCCACAAGATGAGAAAAATCTTTATTAGATAAAGTATTTTCAAATTCAATAGGACTAAGATTAATATCAGCTTCTTGAAACACTTTATGGTTTCTTAGAAGTTTCACAGAAATTTTATCTAAGCTTGCATTGGAATTTTTAGCTTCAAACCACAAAGTCGTTTTGTATTCATTATCTAGTTTTTCCCATTTTGCATCAGGATTTAAAAAAGATAAATTGCTTCTTTCTACGCTAATATTAAAATCAAATTTAGTATTTTCAACAGTACGTGCATAGATAGTGATAGGAAAAACTTCTCCCACATATACTTTATTTGCATACTCATCATGAGTAAGAACTAAAGTTCCTTGCGCTATAAAAGGATCATCTGCATCGCTTTCAAAATCTGTAGTCTCATCACTAGGCACGACATTTTGATAAAAGCTTTGTTCTTCTTTTGGGAGTTTTTGCAAGGCTTCATCTTGGACATTAAAAACAGAACTTTCAGATCTAGCTAATAAAACAATAAAGCTAAAAACCAAAGCCCATAAAATTTTCAAGATAAAAAACCTTCAAGCATTTTCAAACCCTTATCATTGCCAAGAATTTCTTCGCAAGCACGCTCAGGATGAGGCATAAGTCCAAATATTTTTTTATTTTTATCACAAATTCCTGCAATATCAAGCATGGAACCATTAGGATTTGACTCATATTTTAAAAGAATAAGACCTTTATCTTGCAAGTTTTTTAAAGTATACTCATCTGCATAATAATTTCCTTCAGCATGGGCGATAGGAAGAGTGATAAGCTCATCTTTTTTAAAATTTTTTAAAAATGCATTGTCATTGGAAATCACTCTTAAATTTTGATTTTTAGAAATGAAACTAAGATGCTCATTGTGTCTCATAGCACCTTTTAAAAGACCACTTTCAAGCAAAATCTGAAAACCATTGCAAATACCTAAAACAAAGCCACCCCTTTTTGCATGTTCAAACACCCCTTGCATAATAGGCGCAAGTTTAGCAATAGCAGCACATCTTAAATAATCCCCATAAGAAAACCCTCCAGGTAAAACCACTAAATCGGCATTGATTTGCTTTTCTTGATGCCAAACAATTTGCGTTTGCACTCCAAGTTTTTCAAAGGCATAAACTGTGTCAAATTCACAATTTGTTCCTGGAAATTGGATAATAGCGACTTTCATATTATTCTTTTTCTATAAGGCATTCATATTCTTCAATAACACTATTGACCAAAAGCTCTTCGCACATTTTTCTTACTTTTTCTTTAGCAAGTTTTTCATCTTTTTCATCAAGATTAATTTGGATTTGTTTGGCGACTTTCACTTCTTTTACTCCATTAAAATTTAAAGAATGCAAGGCCTTTTCTAGGGCTTTACCTTGGGGATCTAAAACCCCATTTTTTAAAGAAATATTTACAATGACTTTCATTTTTTTCCTTAGTTTAGTATTCTTTTTAAAACTTCTTCATAAGCCATTTTTACATTGCCTAAATCCTGACGAAACCTATCTTTATCTAATTTCTCATTGCTAAATTTATCCCAAAACCTACAGCTATCAGGACTGATTTCATCGGCTAAAACAAGTTCATTTTCTTGAGTGAAACCAAATTCTATTTTAAAATCAACAAGTCTTAAATTTTTAGCATCAAAAAAAGCACTTAAAATAGAATTGATTTTTCGTGCCATATCTTTGATTTTTCCGATACAGTCTTCATTAGGCACTAAATTTAAAAGCAAACAATGCTCATCATTGATAAAAGGATCGCCTAAAGCGTCATCTTTAAGACAAAATTCCACCAAAGCAAAAGGCAAAATCTTTCCTTCTTCAATACCTAATCTTTTTGTAAGTGACCCAGTCGCAACATTGCGCACTATCACTTCAATAGGCACAATCTTGCATTTTTTAATGATTTGCTCTGTATCGCTTATAGTTTCAATTAAATGCGTTTTAATACCATTTTTTTCAAGCAAACGGAAAATTTCTGTACTGATTTTACAATTTAAACTACCTTTTCCACTTTCATTTCCCCTTTTTTCAGCATTAAAAGCAGTTAAATCATCTTTAAACTCACTAATGAGTAAATTCTCATCCTCTGTTTTAAAGATCTTTTTACCCTTTCCTTCATAAAGCATTTCTTTTTTCATTGTTTACCTTGTTTGATATTTAAGATTTTAATGGTATCTATGGCTGATTTTAACTGTATGTCATCATTAATTTGCTTTTTAGTAATGATATTTTTATTGTTTTTATTTTCTTGTTTGTCTTCTTTTTTATCTTTATTTATTTTTTCTAATTCCCCTTCTAAGTGTTGCTTTAAATCGCTTTCTTTAATACTAAAGCTATCTTCTTGAGTGCTTACCTTTCCTGGAAAAACTTCAATATCAGGTTTTACACCTACGGCTTGGATAGTACGTCCACTTGGAAGATAATACCTTGCAATAGTAAGCCTTAAAGCCTCAGTTTTATTAATAGGAATGATTTGTTGTACACTTCCTTTTCCAAAGGTATTCTCACCTATAACCACACCGCGTTTAAGATCTTGCAAAGCCCCACTTACAATCTCACTAGCACTAGCACTTCCTCCATTGACAAGCACAACTAAAGAAGCATTAGAAATTTTATTTTTAGCATCGGCTTTATATTCTTGATTCTCATTTGCAATACGCCCTTTTTGAGAAACGATAATGCCTTTATCTACAAATAAATTCACAAGTCCTATAGCTTGATTTAAAAGCCCTCCAGGATTGTTTCTAAGATCGAGTATAACTCCTTGGACATGAGGATATTTTTTAAGCTCTTTTTTAGCCATATCCACGACATTTTTATCAAAATTAGTCACTCTAAGATAAAGCATATTTTCATTCTCTATTAATTTAGCATAAACGCTTTCGATTTTAATAATCTCTCTTGTTAATGTGATATCAAAAGGCTTAGTCGATCCCTTTCTAAAGATAGTAAGAACAATCTGTGTTTTTGGCTTACCACGCATTTTTTCCACAGCATCATTAAGATTGATCCCTAAAGTAGCCTCATCATTGATTTTTAAGATAATATCACCCGATTTAATTCCTGCTTTATCAGCCGGTGTTCCTTCTATAGGTGAAACTACTGTCAAAGCTCCATCTTTCATTCCTACAGTAATACCAAGCCCGCCAAATTCACCAGTTGTTTGGATTTTCATATCATTGAAATCTTTTTCATTTAAAAAAGAAGAATGCGCATCAAGATTACTTAAAAGCCCTGATAAGGATTTATCTACCAAATCGCTAATATTTTGATCCTCTACATAGTATTGTTCTACTATGGCAAGGGTTTTTGTAAGTTTATCTAAAGCTTCTAAGCGTTTTTTAACTTGATCTTCTTTTTGATCAATTTTAGCTTGTAAATGGCTAGTTAAAAATAAGCATAAAATAAAAGTACTAGCAAAACCTGTAAGACTTGTAAAAAATCGTTTTGTTTTCAAAATGCACTCCATTATTGAGTTTTAGTTTAAAGACTAAATTTTAGTAAAAATTACTTAAAATTTCGTAAATCCATTGAATTTCTTAAAAATATGTTAAAATAGCCTAAAAAATTTTATAAAGAAAGTCACAAACATGCGCCCAAAAACTCTACATCAACATTCTCAAAAACACATCAAAACAGTCAGCAATCGTTTAAGCAGAACCATAGGGCATTTAAATGCTATTAAAAGAATGATAGAAAATGATAAAGATTGTAGTGAAATTTTAATCCAGCTTGCCGCAGTAAAAGCCCAGGTAAACAATACTGCCAAAGTGATTTTAAAAGAACATTTAGCCCATTGTGTCATCCATGCTGTGGAGGAAAACGACACCCAAAGCATAGAAGAATTAAACAAAGCCATAGATATGTTCATGAAATAGCCTAAAAATAGTCGTCTGAATTATTATTTAAAAAAAATCACTTAATTAACTTGACATTATTTGACTAAAGTTATATAATAGAACTTGAATAAATCAAACTGAAAGGATAAATAATGGCAAACATACAAGACTTTTTAACTGATAATATGCTTTCAAACCTAGAAAGTGCAGCATCTTTAGCCATACATTCTAAAAATAATGAAGTCATGCCTTTGCATCTTCTGTGGGCTTTAGCTGTAGATAGCACAAGTATTTTAAATCAAATTTTAAATAAACTCAATCTTTCTAAAGAGACCTTAGAACTTGAAATCAAAAGCAAAATTGCAAAGCTTCCTACAAGTTCAAATGTAAGCCGTCAAAACATACGCTTTTCAAATGACTTAATCGATTCTTTAGAAAATGCCAAAGGACTCATGAATGCTAATGGAGATAGTTATTTAAGCGTAGATACATGGCTTATAAGCCAAAGTCAAAAAAGTCCTATTAAAGAAATCTTAGAAGCGTTTTTGGATTTAAGAGAATTTCAAAAAGAACTTCAAAACCTTAGATCTGGACGCAAGATCGATAGCAAAACCAGCGATGAAACCTTAGATACTCTTAATAAATTTGGCATAGATCTAAGTGCAAAAGCAAGCGAAGGCAAGCTTGATCCTGTCATAGGTAGAGAAGAAGAAATCCAACGCTTAATGCAAATTTTAATACGCAAAACCAAAAACAATCCCATACTCTTAGGCGAACCAGGCGTAGGAAAAACAGCTATTGTTGAAGCCTTAGCTCAAAGAATTGTTAAAAAAGACGTGCCTAAATCTTTGCAAAATAAAAAAGTCATAGCCTTAGATATGAGTGCTTTAATCGCAGGTGCAAAATACCGTGGGGAATTTGAAGACAGATTAAAAGCTGTAGTCAAAGAAGTCATACAAAGTGAAAATATCATACTTTTTATCGATGAAATTCATACCATAGTAGGTGCGGGTGCGAGTGAGGGAAGTATGGATGCGGCAAATATCTTAAAACCCGCACTTGCAAGAGGGGAACTTCACACCATAGGCGCAACAACCTTAAAAGAATATCGCAAGTATTTTGAAAAGGATGCAGCCTTACAACGCCGCTTCCAGCCTGTTAATGTAGGAGAACCTAGTCTAAATGAAGCATTAGCTATGCTAAGAGGTATTAAAGAAAAACTTGAAATCCATCACAATGTCAGCATAAACGATAGTGCCTTAGTAGCAGCAGCCAAGCTTTCAAAACGCTATATAGCTGATCGTTTCTTGCCTGATAAAGCCATTGATTTAATCGATGAAGCAGCAGCCGAACTTAAAATGCAAATTGAAAGCGAACCTAGTTCTTTAAGAAAGGTACGCAAAGATATAGAAACCTTAGAGGTTGAAAACGAAGCTTTAAAAATGGAAAAGGATGAAAAAAACCAAAAAAGGCTTAATGAAATCGCAAAAGAACTTGCGAATTTAAAAGAAAAACAAAAGGCCTTAAACTCTCAATTTGAAAACGAAAAAAATGTCTTTGATAGTATAAGTGCTAAGAAAAAGCAAATCGACACGCTTAAAAACGAAGCCTCTTTAGCCAAAAGCAAGGGCGAATTTCAAAAAGCAGCTGAGTTAGAATATGGCAAAATTCCAAGCCTAGAAAAAGAAGTTCAAATCCTAGAAGAAAAATGGAAAAAAATGAGTGAAAATGGGGTCTTGCTTAAAAACCAAGTTGATGAAGATTTAGTAGCAGGGATTTTAAGCAAATGGACAGGTATTAGCGTGCAAAAAATGCTAACTTCTGAAAGACAAAAATTCCTAGAAGTAGAAAAACACCTCAAAGAAAGCGTCATAGGCCAAGATCAAGCCTTAAGTGCTTTAGCAAGAGCTATTAAACGTAACAAAGCAGGACTTAATACTGATAATAAACCCATAGGAAGCTTTTTATTCTTAGGCCCAACAGGAGTAGGTAAAACCCAATCGGCTAAGGCTTTGGCCAAATTTTTATTTGATGATGAAAAAGCCATGATACGTTTTGATATGAGTGAATTCATGGAAAAACATAGTGTTTCAAGACTTCTAGGCGCGCCTCCAGGATACATAGGGCATGAAGAGGGTGGAGAACTCACTCAAGCTGTACGCACAAAGCCTTATAGCGTGCTTTTATTTGACGAAGTAGAAAAAGCCCACAAAGATGTATTTAACATACTTTTAGGAATCTTAGATGATGGTAGGGCTACAGATAGCAAGGGTGTTACAGTAGATTTTAAAAACACTATTATTATTTTAACTTCAAATATCGCTTCTCATGCCATCATGACTCTAAACGCAAAAGAACGCGAAAAAGCTGTCAAAAATGAATTAAGAAATTTTTTCAAACCCGAATTTTTAAACCGTTTAGATGATATTATCATCTTTAATCCTTTAGGAAAAGATGAAGCCTATGAGATAGTCAAACTCTTGTTTAAAGATTTGCAAGAAAACTTAGAAAATAAAGGCATAAAAGCAAGCCTAAGTGAAAATGCCGCCCTTTTGATAGTTAAAGACGGTTTTGATCCTGATTTTGGTGCTAGACCTTTAAAAAGAGCCATTTATGATCTCATAGAAGATAAATTAAGCGATATGATACTCTCTGATCAATTGCACGAAAATGACAGCATACTCATTGATGCTCAAAATGATGAAATCATAATTAAAAAAGTTTAAAGGCTTGAAAGTAGATCTTTTCTACTTTCAAAATATAATCTCACTTTCATTGAATTTCATACTAGCCTTAGGCAAGGGCGATTTGATGGTATAATAAGCACTTTCGCCTTTATAATTACCCTTATATACCCCTTGTGGGATGCTAAATTTTCTAGTTGTATCAGGGAATTTTTCCAAGTATTTGCTTAAAAATTCTCTAAACACAGGTGCAGCAGTCCTAGCACCCCCTTCTGTATAACGCATAGGCTTATTATTATCATTCCCATACCAAATAACAGCTTCAATTTCAGGTGTGATACCGCAAAACCAAGCATCAATGCTTTTATTAGTCGTGCCTGTCTTGCCTGCTACTTCTATATCCTTCACTCTTGCATTACGTCCTGTGCCTTTTTCAACAACATCTCTCATCATATCCAAGACCAAAAATCCTTGCGCTTCATCGCTTATTTTGCTTTCATATGCTTGAAATTCTAGCACGGTTTTGCCTTCTTTATCTTTAACTTCTCTAATGATTTGAGGTTCTTTTATCACACCGTAATTCCCAAACATAGTGTAAAATTTAGCAAATTCCAAAGGCGAAATCCCAAAACTTCCAAGAACTATAGAAAGATCAGCTGGAAGGTTTTTAAACCCCATATCTACAAGCTTAGAATGCACCACATCAATGCTTATATCAAGAGCAAGATTAATAGTAGCTAGATTCCTTGATGCTACAAGGGCTTGTTTTAAGGTAATAAGTCCTTGAAAGCTTCCTCCATAATTTTTAGGTTTCCAATCCTCATTATTGCCCGCACCCCCTTTAAAAATCCTTGAAATATCAGCTATTTCACTCATAGGAGAATATCCAAGATTTATAGCCACTTGATAGACAAAAGGTTTAAAAGCACTCCCAGGCTGACGCGTGCTTTGAGTAGCACGGTTATAATTGCTTTTTTCATAATCCACACCCCCAACCAAGGCTAAAACATCCCCATTTTGATGATTTACCACTACCATAGCACCATTTAAAGTACTTAAATTCGCATCCTTATCCCGCTTAATGATTTCATCATAGCCTAGTTTTAAAGCATTTTGTGCCATTTCTTGTACGTCTAAATCTATATTTAAAAAGATCTTATACCCCCCTGTTTTAAGATCTTTAAGGCTTAAGCTAAGCTGCCTCATGACTTCATCTACTACATAAGGAGCACTGTTTTGAGTAAGGGTTTGATCATAAACTTTAGGAATTTCTTTAAGGGCCTTATCATATTCTATCTTAGAAATCCAGCCAAGATTATACATTCTTAAAATAACATTATTTGCCCTTGAAATAGAAAGATCAAGATGCTTAGTAGGATCATAGCTACTAGGGGCTTTTGGCATGCCAACTAGCATAGCAATTTCTTTAAGGCTTAATTCATTTAAATTTTTATGAAAATACCCTTGTGCAGCTGTCTTGACCCCATAATACCCATGCCCAAAAAAGATAAAATTCAAATACCTTTCTAAAATCTGTTCTTTGCTTAAAAGCGTTTCCATTTTATAAGCAAGCAAGGCTTCGCGGATTTTACGCGTAATAGTCTTTTCAGAACTTAATTCTGTATTTTTGATAAATTGTTGTGTTAGGGTTGATGCGCCTTCCATAGTCTTACCGCCGCTTTTTATAATCTTTATCGCAGCTCTAAAAATCGCATCGATATTTACCCCATTGTGTTCAAAAAAGCTTGTATCCTCTATAGCTATAAGAGCTTCTATAAGTCGCGGAGGCAACTCCTCATAGCTAGCATAAAAGCGGTGCTGTTCAAAGACATTAGCTATAAGTCTGGCATTTTTATCATAAATTTGAGTCGTAAGAGGGGGTTTGTATTCTTTAAAAGTATAATCTTGCGTATCAGTGCTTGTAAAAAGATAAGCCACATAAACAAAGCCAGCTATCAATAAAAGAGTAAAGAATGAAAAAATAGCTTTTAAAATTTTCATAAATAAGCCTTTAAAGTCGGTATATCAAGTCCCAAAGCAGTGCTTAAATTCCCTGTTTGTTTAATGATAAAATCCTTATGAAAACCCTCACACATCATACATCCAGCCTTACCCTTATAAAGATCATTTTCCACATAAGTTTTTAAAGCCTCTTGATCAAAATTTTTAAAGTAAAATGTAGTTTTTGACACACAAAACACCCTTTTATTTGCTTTTATAAGCAAAAAAGCTGATAAAACACTAGCGCTTTTTCCATCTTGCAAAGCAAGCATTTCATAGGCTTGCTTTTGATTTTTTGCTTTGGTTAGAATTTTCCCACCCGCACAAACCACACTATCAGCAAAAAGTAAATCAAAATTTTCAAAGTCCTTTTGAAAAGCCTTTAAAAATTGTTTTTCTTTTTCAAGCACTACATTTTGGACATACGAAACAGCTGAAACATTTTTATCCAAATTCTCATCATAGTCAAAGCCAAACTGTTTAAACTCTATCTTTGCTTCTTTAAGCAAAGAGTATCTTGATGCAGAATGAGAGGCAAGTATAAGCATTAAAGTGCTTTTTTTACGAATTCTAAGGCTTGCTTTAAAGCCTCATCGATCTTTTGGATATATTTTCCACCCGCACTTGCAAAATCATCGCGTCCACCGCCATTGCCTCCTAGAATTTGCGCTATTTCTTTAATCCAAACTCCAGCCTTTAAAGGTGCATCTTTAACTCCAGCTGCAAGAGTGATTTTATCTTCTTTAGCCTGTATGAGTAAAATAGCAGCCTTGCTAAAACGGTTTTTAAACTCATCTATCATAGCCTTAATATCCCCACTATCAACGCGTTTAACACAGACTTTAACCCCATGGATATTTTCATGATCAAGTTCGCTTTTATGAGAATTTTTCAACTCATTTTTAAGATGAGAGATTTCATTTTTTAGCTTTTTAACAGTGCTTAAAATATCATTGCTTTTCAATTCTTCTTTGATCTTAGAAAGTTCTTCAAATTGATTTTTCACAAATTCCAAAGCCGCTTTAGAAACCACCGCTTCTATACGTCTTACTCCTGCACTCACACCGCTTTCTTTAGTGATATAAAAGCTACCAATTTGAGCTGTGTTTTTCACATGGGTTCCCCCGCAAAGTTCCTTACTTTCACCCAGGGTTAAAACCCTAACATTGTCTTGATATTTTTCATTAAACAAAGCAATAGCACCGCTTTTTTTAGCATCCTCTAAAGACATATTTTCTAAAACCGCCTCACTAGAGTTTATAATCATCTCATTGACTCTTTTTTCTATGCTTTGTAATTCTTCCTTGCTTAAGGCCTTATTATGCGTGAAATCAAACCTTAATTTATTGCTTTCAACCAAAGATCCTGCCTGACTCACCTGAGTCCCTAAAATTTCTCTTAAAGCATGGTGCAAAAGATGGGTTGCAGAGTGATGGCGTGCGGTTTGTTCTCTTTTTTCTTTATCGATTTTTGCATACACTCTATCATTGACTTTAAGTTCTTTTCCAGCCTTAACAAGACTAAGATTTAAGCCAAAAAACTTTTGCGTATCTAAAACCTCACGATCAGCTATCACACCTCCATCAGCACTCTGCCCTCCACTTGTAGCATAAAAAGGCGTATTATCAAGCATAACCCAGCCAGTATTTCCAAGGCTTGAAACTTCTTTAAAATTCTCATCTAAAAGACCTAGAATCTTACTTTCACATTCTGTTTTATCATATCCTATAAAACAATTCTCCCCCCATTTTTCAAGCAGATTTTTAAATTCTCCATTAACAGCCTTATCCCCGCTTCCCTTCCAAGAAGCCTTAGCACGCGTTTTTTGCTCATGCATCAAAGCTTCGAATTTAGCTTCATCCACGCTAAGATTTTTTTCTTTTAGCATATCCTCTGTTAAATCAAGTGGAAAACCATAAGTATCATAAAGTTTAAAAGCCACTTCTCCACTAAAAACCTTCTGCGTATTTAAAAGCTCTTCATTAAATATTTCTATCCCTTTTTCTATGGTACTTAAAAACCTTTCTTCTTCAAGATAAATTTGTTCTTTAACCCAATCTTTTTTTTCATTAAGATAAGTATAATGCCCGCCCATAAGCATACAAACCACTTCCACCAAACCATGCATAAAAGGTTCTTTAAATCCTAACAAATACCCATGTCTTAAGGCACGGCGTAAAATACGGCGTAAAACATAGCCTCTGCCTTCTTTATCAAAATTAATCCCCTGTGCAAGCAAAAATACGCTAGATCGTATATGATCAGCAATCACTCTAAAACTCACTCCACTTTCATAAACATAGCTTTTATGACAAAGCCTTGCAATTTCATCGATAATAGGCATGAAAAGCGAACTGTCAAAATTACTCAATTTTCCTTCTTTGATCGCACTAACCCTTTCAAGCCCCATCCCCGTATCAATGCTAGGCTTAGGCAAAGCACTTAGCCTTCCATCAGCACTTCTTTCATACTGCATGAAAACAAGATTCCAGATTTCTAAAAACCTATCTCCATCCCCTCCCATATAATCTTGCGCACTATGAAAATGTTCCTCACCCTGATCATAAAAAATCTCACTACAAGGTCCACAAGGCCCCGTATCTCCCATTTGCCAAAAATTATCCTTATCACCAAAACGATAAATCCTATCCTTTTGAATGTGCTTTTGCCACAATTTAAAGGCCTCATCATCATTTTCATGCACACTCACATAAAGCCTTTCTTTAGGCAGTTCTAAAACCTCACTAACAAATTCCCAAGCATAGGCTATAGCTTCTTCTTTAAAATAATCCCCAAAGCTAAAATTCCCAAGCATTTCAAAAAAAGTATGATGACGTGCGGTATAGCCTACATTATCTAAATCATTGTGTTTGCCTCCAGCTCTTATACAAGTTTGACAGCTTGTTTTACGCTTAGACTTATCACAAGGAATTTCTCCTGTAAAAATACTTTTAAAAGGTACCATACCAGCATTAGTAAAAAGTAAGCTTGCATCACTTGGGACCAAAGGACTTGAAAGAACAATCTCATGTCCTTTTGATGCAAAAAAATTTAAATAAGCTTTTCTAATATCCATAATTAAGTTTTCCTAAGAAATTTTTATAAAACCATATCATACCAAAATTACTTTAAATTAAGTAAAACTAAAATACAATAAACATTTTATTTTTCTCTACTAAGGTGTTTTATGAATTTTATCAATCTTCAAGCCCAATATCTTGCCTACAAAGAAGAAATCGACCATCAAGTCCAAACCATACTCTCAAATGCCTCTTTCATAGGTGGTGCAAAATTACAAGAATTAGAGTGCAATCTAGCCCATTTTGTAGGCATCAAGTATGCCATTACTTGTTCAAGCGGCACAAGTGCTTTATACCTTGCCCTAAGAGCCCTAGACATCCAAAAAGATGATGAAATCATAGTGCCTACTTTTACCTTCATAGCCACAGCCGAAGTCATAGCCTTAATAGGTGCTAAACCTGTCTTTGTAGATGTGAATTTAGCTAATTACAATCTTGATTTTGACGCTGTGAAAAAAGCCATCACTCCAAAAACCAAAGCCGTCATAGCAGTGAGTATGTTCGGGCAGATGAGTGATTTAAGAGCCTTAGAAGAACTTTTAAAAGAACAAAACATCACCCTAATCGAAGATGCTGCCCAAAGCTTTGGCGCAAGTTTTAAAAAAGAAAAATCCTGTTCCATAGCCAAAATCTCTTGCACCAGTTTTTTTCCTTCTAAACCCTTAGGAGCTTATGGGGATGGTGGTGCTATTTTCTGCCATGATGATGCCCTTGCTAATAAAATAAAAATTTTGCTAAACCACGGACAAACCGAGCGCTATAAGCATGAATTCATAGGTATAAACGCACGCCTTGATACCCTTCAAGCAGCCATTTTAAATGTGAAATTAAAGCATCTAGAACAAGAACTCCACCAAAGACAAAAAATAGCCCAAACCTACGATGCCCATCTAAGCAATTATTGTCAAATCCCACAAATTCATCCCAATGCCTTTAGTGTCTACGCACAATACAGCATCATAGTCAAAGACAGAGCAAGCCTCTTACAAAAATTCCAAAAAGCAAACATCCCTTACGCCATACATTATCCCATCCCTTTACACAAACAGCCTTGCTTTAGTGAATTTTCAAATTTAGAGCTTGAAAATGCGCAATATCTTAGCGATCATATCCTATCCTTGCCTTTTTCTCCTTTCCTAAGCCAAGAAGAGCAAGAACGCGTGATTGCGATTTTCAAGGATTAATCCATGACAATAGGCATCATAGGACTAGGCAAAATGGGGCAAAATCACCTAAACGAACTAGCCAAAAACCCCCATTTTCAAATCAATGCCTTATATGATCTTAAGCAAAATCATACCTTAAATTATCCTTTTTTCGACAATCTAAACGATTTTTTAAAACAAAAAAGCGATATTATCATCATAGCAACCCCTACAAACTCCCATTTAGAGCTTGCAAAGGAAGTATTTGCACATTCTAAAACCGTCCTCATTGAAAAACCCCTAGCACTTAATCTAGAGCAAATTACTGCTATCTCCCAGCTAGCCAAAAAGCACGAAGTCAAACTTGCAGTGGGCTTTTGCGAAAGATTTAATCCAGCCATCTTAAGCCTTAAAAAAGACCTTGCGAGTCAAAAAATCATTAGCATCAACATCCAAAGATTTTCCCCTTATCCTCAAAGGATCACCGACATAGGAATCTTACAAGACCTATCAGTCCATGATCTAGACTTATTAAGCTTTTTAAGTGATCAAAAAATCATAGATGCAAAACTCCTTGCAAAATCCACCAAAAACCCTGCAATGTACAGCGAAAGCATACTCTTATGTCAACTTGAAAACTCTATAGCCACCATACACCAAAGCTGGAATAGCACTCAAAAATTAAGAAAAATCCATCTCATCACCCAGGATCATTTTTACCAAGCAGATCTTAATGATTTTTCCTTATTAAAAGACGCAAAAAGTATAAGCACCCCTCATCACACTCCTCTTTTTGCACAGCATCAAGCCTTGTTGTCCCTAGCGACCAATCAAAGCCATCATCTAGCCAATGCTAATGATGCATATAAAGTACAAGAAATTTTAGAAAGGTTTATATGAAATTAGTTTTATTTTTAAATATGGGCGGAGCTTCGAATTTACAAGAATGCGAGCTTTTTTTAAAAAATATGTTTAATGATCCTTATATTTTAAACATTAAAAACAACTTTTTAAGAAAAACACTAGCATGGATCATCACCAAAGCCCGCAAAAAAGCCATGCAAGAAAACTACAAGCAAATGGGCGGTAAATCCCCTTTAAACCAACTCACTCAAAGCCTATGCGACAAACTCAATGCACAGCAAAATCATTTCCATTTTGACTTTGTCAATCTCTACGTGCCACCCTTTGCCAAAGAAGTCTTATTAAAATACTCTTTAAGTTCTAAAGATGATTTAATCCTTTTTCCTCTCTACCCGCATCACTCTTCTACTACTGTAACTACCTCGCTTCAGTTCTTACAAAAACAAATTCAAGCTTTAAAAATCCCCGCCAAATTAACAACCATAGATGTCTTTTATAAAGATCCTCTATACAATCAAATGATCCTCACTCACATCCTAGAAAAACAAAAGCAAAGCCAAGCAAAAATTTTGATTTTTTCGGCCCATTCCTTGCCCCTTTCTGTGATCAAAAAAGGAGATTTATATGAACAGCACGTAAACGAACATTTTCATATTTTAAAACAAAATCTAAAAGACCATTTCCAAGACTTCATCCTATCCTACCAGTCAAAACTAGGCCCTATAAAATGGCTAGAGCCAAGCACAAGCCAAATTCTAGCAGATTTAAAAGCTCCCGCCTTAATCTATCCCATATCTTTTTGCATAGATTGTTCAGAAACCATCTTTGAACTAGGCATAGAGTATAAATATCTAACCAAACACCCTTACGATCTCATATCCTGTCCTAATGATACTAAAGAATTCATCCATTTTATATTAAATACCTTGCAAAATCAAAGCTAATCCGCACACCCCATTCCTCTAAAAATAACACTATCTTTATTTGTAGTGTTAATAGTGCCTGTATTAATAAAATTTGTAAGAATAGAATAAGCAAAGTTAATGCCTTGATCATCGCTTCCACTTATAGCACCACTATTGATAAAATTAGTAATTCTTGTTTGCTTTGAAGTTTCTAAACCTTTCTTTGCTTTAATCACTCCTGTAATTTGTTAGGGTAGTATTACTAAAGATAACACCTGTATCTTTAGCCTGTATGGTGCCTTGATTGTAAAAATGAGTAATGGTGGATTTATGACGATCTTGAGCTGATTTGGATTGCTTTTGATCGTCGTTGCCACTATTAAATTCCACTCCTA
>NZ_WUED01000014.1 GCF_016806695.1 Campylobacter bilis
TTTTTAAAAGTTTTAAAATCTGCATTAGCTTCTTGGATATTTTTAGACAGTTTAAACATACTTCCTTTATACCAAGTTCTAAAAGTTTGTAAAAGCACTTCACCTAAAAAATAGGATAAATGAAATTGATATTTTAAAGCTTGTTCATAATCAGTGCATTTTTCTAAAGGAGGATATTTAAGTTGAGGAAATACTTTTATAGTTTCTTGATAAATTCTTTTTTCTTTTTTATATTGTTTTTTTATTTGATAAAGTTTTTTACATAATCTTATATACCCCCCCCATTATTATTATATTCTATCATAGCTTGTCCTAGTTTATAAGCAAGATGATTTTTTATCCTTTGTATAGCTGAGTTAGGATTTTGCATAAATTTCCTTAAAAAATTAATCTTAAAATATTAATACTGTAATAAACAATGAGAAAAATTCTAATGATTTATTATAAAATAATGATAATCCTCAGGTATTCCAATATCTATAAAATAATCTTTAAAAATTTCAGCTCTGGCTTTTAAATTATAATAGTTTTCTTGTAAAAATTCTTCAAAAGAAAATCGCTTTTTTAAACTGAAATCATTAAAAATATCTTTAGATATAAGATAAATTCCACCATTTATTAACCCTTGTTTTACAAATTCTTTTTCTTTAAAGGATTGGATGAAATTTTGACTATCAAGTTCAACAGCACCATATCTATCAAAATCTTGCATGATTTTTAAAGCAAGGCAAATTCTACTTTCATTTAGCTTTAATTTATATAAATCAATATCAAAAAAGGTATCTCCATTTAAAACATAAGCCCTATCTTTTATAAAATTCAAAGCTTGTTTTATAGCTCCACCTGTTCCTAAAGGCTCTTTTTCAATACTATATTGTATCTTTATATCCAAAAATTCATCTTTGAAATACTCTTTAATCATTTCATACTTATAAGAAACTGCTAAAATAACTTCTTTTATATTTTGTTTTTTAAGATATTTAAAAATAAATTCCAAAAAAGGCTTATCATTTACTGGTGCCATAGGTTTTGGAACATCATTTATCACACTTCTTAAACGAGTTCCTAAACCTCCGCAAAGTATTATTGCTTGCACTTAAAACCTCTACCAAAAAGTTCTTCTTCAACTATAGCACATATAATATGCCCTATTACAATATGAGTTTCTTGAATTCTTGGAGTACAAGTTGAGGGAACTTGGATGCAAAAATCACAAAGCCTATTTACATGAACAACACAAGAATTTAAATTCTCCATGATTTCACCCCTTCTTTTGTAAATGCAAAATCTTGCACATAACCTTGTTCTTTATTTAAAGCTTTAATCAAATTATATTTCTTTACAGGATCTACGAAAAAAAACATAAATCCACCTGCTCCTGCACCACTTGTTTTACCACTGTAAGCTCCATTATCAATGGCAAGTTTATAAATTCTTTCAAGTTCATCATTGCTAACAATATCAGAAATAATTTTTTTCGATTGCCAAGATTTACCTAAAATTGATGCTAAAGTATCAAAATCAGCCTTAAATAAAGCTTCTTTCATCTTCACAGCATCTTCTTTTATAGCATGCATAGCTTCTAATGATTTATTATCGCCTAATTTTCCTTTTTTATGCTCTTCTATATCTTTTGCTTCTCTAGTAATATTTGTAAAATAAAGCACCGTTCTAGCTTCAAGTTCATTTGCTATCCAGTTTTTAATACGTAAAGGATTAACAATCACACGTTTATTATCATAAAATTCCATAAAATTAAATCCACCAAAAGTTGCAGCATATTGATCTTGTGCACCTCCTACTATACCCATATCTTCTCTTTCTATTTCATAAGCAAGCTTAGCAATTTCATACTCTCCCAAAGGAAGATTAAGCCATTCTACAAAGGCCTTTATAATCCCTACAACCAAAGTAGAACTTCCACCTAAACCACTACCGCTAGGCACGTCAGAATAAGTATGTAAAGAAAAGCTCAATGACTTTTTTGTAAAATCTTTTACAATGCGATTATAAATGCTTTTAAAAATATCTAGATTTCCATCATTTTCTAAGAATTCTTTGCTTTCATACTCTGCATAAGAATGAGTATCAGGAGAATCAAAAATGATTTTTTTATCTTCTCTTTCAATTAAAGTGCAATGTATGTATAAAGATATAGTAGTATTTAAAACATAACCTGTATACTTATCACAGTATAAATTAATATCAGTCCCTCCGCCTGCTAAGCCTAAACGAAGGGGGGTTTGTGTACGTATTGTTTTCATTAATATCCATGTTTACTACATTTTTTTAAATTATATCAAACTTTACTTAAGTTTTTATCAGCTAAACATTTGCAAAACAATTGACTTTCATCATCTTAAATGCTCTTAAAAGCTCTTTAATACCATCTTCTAATAAATTATCAGGACTCCAACCCGTAGCCTCTAACTTAGCATTTGAAACTAAATAATCCCTTTTATCTGGATCTTCACCTATACTAGCTGAATGAATGTAAAAATCAGGAACATATTTTTAATCATTTCAGCAAGTTGTCTTTTAGTTAAATTTGCAGAACTTAAACCCATATCATAAGCTTGACCTTTCATAAATTGATAATTTTCAATTCCATGGATAAAACCCTCGACCACATCACGAACATGAATATAATTACGCCTAAAATGTTCTTCAAAGAGTACTATAAATTTATCTTTATAAGCACGATAAGTAAAATCATTAACAAATAAATCAAGTCTCATTCTAGGAGAGATTCCAAAAACAGTTGCTAGACGAAAAGTTACACAATTTCCCTTTTCAAGTAAATATTGCTCTGCTTGGACTTTATCGATTCCATATTCTGAAATAGGGTTTAAAGGAGAGTCTTCAGTACACATCACATCTTTTTTACCTATACCATAACCACTATTTGTATTTGGATAAATAAATATTTGAGAAGGGCTTGCAAAATCACTTATCATTTTCACAGCTTCATAATTAACCATTTTAGCAAGCTTGGGATTTCTTTTGTACAGCGGTGCTCCGACTAAAGCAGTTAGAGGAATAATAACATCAGCTTTTGCAACTTCTTGTTCAATAAGATTTTCATCCATGGCATTGCCATTTATAAAAGTAAAATTTTTATTATGTGAACAAGGTAAAAGAGAAACCTGATTAAACATCAAATTATCTATTACACAAACTTTATAACCTTTTTCAAGTAAAATTGGAGTTAAAACCGAACCTATATAACCTGCACCACCTGTAATTAAAATCTTTTTTGACATCTCTTTCCTTTAAATCGATTGTTTTATCGATTTAAAGGAATTCTGCCTTTTTTAATTTCATTTCTCCAATGATTTAGCAAATCTTCAAGCATTTGCTTAACTGGAATTTCAGCCTTCCAATCGATAAAACTTTTTATCTTTGTGTTATCAAACATTTGATAGTCTGCATCAATAGGACGCATTCTATCTTCATCTTGTTTTATCTGTATACCCTCCCCCATATCACTAAAATTAAGCAATATATCTATAACTTCGGGAAGTTTAAAAGCCTCTTCTCCTGCTATATTAAAAGCTTCTCCACAAGGCACATTACCTTTTTCACTTTCAAGTGAAAGCAAATAATAAGCCCTAATAGCATCACGACAATCTTGAAAAGTCCTCACACTCGAAAGATTTCCCACTTTTATAACAGGCTCTTGATAGCCAGCTTCAATCAATGCAATTTGTTTAGCCACTGTACTCTCAAAAAAGACATCACTTCTTCTTGGACCACTATGTGTTCCCATTCTAGTAACAAAAGTTTTTATTCCATAAGCTTCTCCATAAAATCTTCCAAGATAATCAGTTCCGATTTTGCTTATACTATAAGGACTTGCTCCATGAAATTGTGTTTCTTCATTTAATGCTACACCCACTTTAGCTTTTCCATAAACTTCGCTAGATGAACACACATGAACTACAGGATCATAGCCATCCTTTATCTTTAAGAGTCTAATATTTTCTAAAATATTGGCAGTGCCTATGATATTAGTTTGTAAAGTTTCTATAGGTATATCAAAAGAAGTTTTTGGATAAGATTGTGCTGCTAAATGAAAGATTACATCAGGACGTTTACTTTCAAAAAGCTTTTGAATACTAGAATAATCATTTAAATCCGCATAAAAAACACTTATTTTATCTTTTTTATTGATTCTATCACTAAGATGATAGATATTATCCATGCTCTCTTGCCAACGCATCATACCTATGACTTCATAATCAGTATTTGCAAGTAAAAAATCTGCCATTTGAGAACCCACTTGCCCTGTAAAACCTGTAATCAATGCTGTTTTATTCATCAATGCCTTATCACCTTATCTATTTTGTTTTTTCAAATACCAATTATACATCATTTTAATGCCTTTTTCAAATTCTCGTGTGTCATCTACAATTTTTATAAGTTAAGATATCAAATTTTAATTGTTAAAGAATTGATACCTTAATTTTAGTATTTGATTAAATTTTTAATTCCACCTAAAAAATTAAACATATTCAAATCTTATTGGAATTTCAGGATTTGATGGCCAAACCGGAAAATCTAAACCTTGTAAATTTCCACATTCTTTTCTATAATTGAAATCTTGTGTTAGCCTATCTTTCCTTAAATAACTTACTTCCAAAGTAGTGCTAAAAAATAATCCTTTAGAATAAAAAATTTTTCCATGATTATTGAAATGTGTATGTATAGGAACAAAATATTCGTTAAGCCTTGTTAATACATTTGTTCTTTTTTGCATCCCATCTTGCTCCTCAGGATTGCATCCATGAAACTCAAATATAACTTGCGAAAAATACATGTTTAAAACACTAATATCAATATTTTCAAGCATATCCCACTCGCAATTTTCAATATCGCATTGTAAAATATTTGGCTTATTTTTATCTAGTTTATTGTCTTTTAAAACTTGAGATAAAGTAATTGTGGTTTCATTATCAATATTACCTATAAATTTTTTATAAAATGTAATATTTTCATGATTATATGGACATTTTTGTATACTGCCATCATATTGTATTACCTTAAATCCTCTTTGAGCCATTTCCAAATCCCAAGGAGAATATTCTGAAACACCTAAGGAAATAGCTTGAACACCAATATTATTTGTATCCCCTCCCCCTTCTCCTCCTTCATTGTATACTACATATCCGCCATCACTTAAACCGCCTATTCTTATCAAATTTCTTAAAGGTATTTCTAAAGGTCTAATAAGATTCAAATAAGTTGTGATGTTTTTATAACATTGTTCGTTATGATTGATACGAATATAATTTTTATCTCTATCTTGTAGTAATAAAAGTAAAATCTCTTTATCTTTTTTGCTGATATCTGAATTCGAGATAATATTTAACATTAAAATCTGATAAGATAACTGATTATTAAGCTTTAAGTTAATATTTAATTCTTCTAACAATTTTTTCATATTTCATCCTTTGTCTTTAGTTGCTAAACTATCTCTTTGTGAGAGAATCGGAGATTTTGTAGGCCAATCTATTTTTATTCTCTCATCATTCCATGCATAAGTGAACTGATCCTTAGCATCTACATATTCTCCTAAATAAGCACATTTATAGTAATAAACAGCACTTTGACTACTAACATAATGCCCATTTCCAAAACCTGCTGGTACCAGAATAATTTGTTGATTATCTTCATTTATAATAAATTTTTCATATTTCAAATAAGTTGGAGAATCTTTTCTACAATCTACTACAACTTGATGCACCTCTCCATAAACACAAGTGGCTAATTTATAAGTTTTTATATCCCCATGAATACCGCGAATGACATTGTGTTTAGAATGTATGAATTTATCATGTATAAACTTCAATCCATCTGGTAAAAGTTTATCTATAGCTTCACTAGTAAATGCTGTCCAAATTTCGCCCCTTAAATCTCTAAATTTATTAGGAGTTATAATATATACATCTTTGAAAAGTAAAGACTCTTTAATATCAAATTCAATAGCCATCATGCAACCTTTAAAATATATTCAAAGGTCACATTAAGAGTCTTAAATTTAAAATTACTTAATCCCCCCCCCCCTGCTAACTATGACTTCATTTAAAAGACCTATTTGATTACTAATATCAAACTGATGGTTACCAACGAAAAAACCTTTTTCATGAATGTATTTAGCATTTTTAAGATCTTTATGAATCTCGTAATTAAAATATTTGATTACCTCATTTTGGGTAAAATCACCTGTAGCAATAGGTCGATATTCTATACTATTTTCTTCTAATTTTTTAATAATATCTTTTCTTTGTAATTTAGAATTTGGCTTAATGATCAATGAAAAACCAAACCAAGAACTAGAACCAATTTCTTTTTGAATTATGAAATCAGGATGATCTTTAAAATATCTGTAAAATAACTTAGCATTTTCTCTGCGATGTTTTAAAAACATAGGTAATTTTTTAAGCTGTTCTATACCTATAGCACCACTCATTTCAACTGGACGAACATTATATCCCGGTAAAACAAAGCGAAAAGACTCGCTAAACCAATCTTCACCTTTACTAACAATCAAATTTTCTTTTGGTAAATTTCTAGTCCAACCATGAGCCCTTAGACAAAGAAGTATATGATATAATTCCTCATTATCTGTCACTACAAAACCGCCCTCCATGGTAGCCATATGATGGGAAAAAAAAGTTGAAAAAGTTCCCATAATACCAAAAGTTCCAGCTTGCTTTCCTTTATACTCAGCACCCATAGACTCACAATTATCTTCAAGCAAAAGGATATTTTTATCCTTAATCATATCTTGAATTGCATCAAAGTCATTAGGATTGCCTAAAAGATTCACCACCATAATCATTTTAGTCTCATTAGTAATTGCATCTTTTAATGCTTCTAAATCATAATTTAAGGTTTCTAAATCAATATCGACAAATTTAAGCTTTAAACCATATTGATAAAGAGGATAATAAGTTGTACTCCAAGAAACTGCTGGAACTATAACTTCATCTCCTCTTTTTAACTTTGGATTTTTTGTATAAAATAAGGCTGCGACTGCAATTAAATTAGCGGTTGATCCTGAACTGGTCATAACTGCATATTTTGAACCTGCAAATACAGCAAAATCTTTTTCAAATTCAGCAACCTTTTTACCCATAGTAAACATATCGCTTTTGATAACATCCTGTATAGCTTGCAATTCTTTTTCATCCCAAGTAGATGATGCTAGTTTATATTCCATATTTGTCCCTTATTTATTATTTTTCAAATACCAATTATACATCATTTTAATGCCTTCTTCAAGTTCAATTTTGTGTTTCCATCCTAAAGAATGAAGTTTAGAACAATCGGTAAGTTTATGCATAACACCATTTGGACGATTTACGTTAAAAATAATTTTACCTTTAAAACCAACAATATTTTTAATCATATTAGCGAGATCTTTAATACTGATATTTTTATTAGGTCCTATATTTAAATGTGTATTAGTAATTTCAGTATTGTTATCTTTTAAATCTTTAAAATCTATATTGTTCATTATAAATAAACAAGCATTTGCTAAATCTTGACTGTGTAAAAACTCTCTTGTTGGTTCTCCATTTCCCCAAATTTCAACACTATTTTCATTGATACCATGCTGTTTTAAATAAACTTTAGCTTCATTAATAGAATTTAATCCTAGATCGCTTAATAAATCTTCATATCGCTTTTCGTTTAAAAGTTTAGCCAAATGCATTTTTCTTAAAATTGCAGGTAAAACATGAGATTTTTCAAGATCAAATTTATCATTATTACCATACAAATTTGTAGGAGTAATTGCTATAAAATTAGTACCATACTGCAAATTATAACTTTCACATAATATTAAACCCGCAATTTTAGCAATTGCATAAGGTTTATTAGTATACTCTAAATCTCCTGCTAACATTTGTTTTTCATTAGTTGGAAAAAGTGCATTTTTAGGATATATTGTAGTTGAAGCCACAAAGAGCAATTTTTTTACCTTATGTAAATAAGCATTATGAATAACATTGCATTCTATCATTAAATTTTGATAAATAAAATCTGCGCGATAAGTATTATTAGCTAAAATTCCACCTACTTTAGCAGCTGATAAAAATACATATTCTGGTTTTTCTTTTTCAAAAAAAATAGCAACATCGTTTTGATTAGTTAAATCTAGTTCTTCATGAGTCCTAAAGACAAGATTGTTATAACCTTGTCTTTTAAATTCATCAAGCATAGCACTACCTACAAGACCATTATGCCCTGCTATATATATTTTTGAATCCTTAAGCATTACAAACCCTTTTAGTAGAATTTGTAAAATGAAGTATGTTATTTGCGCAATAAAGTTGCTTAGGCACAATAATAAAAGGATCAAATTCTAATTCCTCTTGTAATCCCCCCCCCCTGTCAATATTTTGCTTACTATTTATATAATAAGTCTGCTTATACCAATTATACATCATTTTAATCCCTTCTTCAAGTTCAATTTTGTGTTTCCATCCTAAAGAATGAAGTTTAGAACAATCTAATAATCTATTCATAGAACTATCAGGCTTAGTAATATCAAATTTAAGTTCTCCTTTATAGCCTATAATTTCTTTAATAAGTTCAGCTAAGTCTTTAATGCAAAGATCTTTACTAGTGCCTATATTAATATGAGTATGTTTAATCTCTTTTATATCATTATCATATAAATCTTTAAAATCAATATTTTGCATGATATAAATACAAGCATCGGCTAAATCTTGACTGTGTAAAAATTCACGCCTTGGTTGACCACTACCCCAAAGTTCCACACTTTTATCATCAATACCCTGATTTTTTAAATATCGTTTAGCTTCATCAAGATTATCAATTTTTAAATCTAACAAAAGCTCTTCATATCTTGATTCACATAAAAGTTTTGCAAGATGAATTTTTCTTAGCATTGCAGGTAAAACTTTAGCCGTTTTAAAATCAAAATCCTTAGTTTCTCCATATAAATTGGTTAAAGCTACGCAAATAAAATTAGTATCGTATTGTAAATTATACGCTTCAGCCATCTTAAGTCCTGCAATTTTAGCAATTGCATAAGGTTCAGCAAGATAATCTAGTTCATCACATAATAAAGCTTCTTCTTTGATAGGATTGTTAGCTTTTTGCGGATACATCCAAGAGCTTCCAAAAAAAATAAGCTTTTTCACATTATGCATATAAGCATTATAAAAAACATTATTTTGCATCATTAAATTTTCATACAAAATATCCGCTGGAGCCTTGATCCCTAAATGAGCTAATTTAGCTGCAGCGAAAAAAACATAATCAGGCTTTTCACAATCAAAAAATTCTGCAACTTTTTCTTGATTAGTCAAATCTAATTCTTTATGATCTCTTATAATAATATTAGTAAAATCTAATTCTTTTAATCTTTTTAAAATAGCACTTCCAGCTGTTCCATTATGCCCTGCTACATATATTTTTGAATCTTTTTGCATTAATTATCCTTAAAAGTTTTTAACTTAAATTATATATTAATCTTAAAATTTCTATTTTTACATACTCTATATATTTCTACTTTTGTTTATGTTTAAATTCTTTTTTAAGTTTATATAGGTCAAACCAGAATTTTATATATCCACCTCTATACCAATTTTTAGTTGCCTCTATAAATATTGAACCTAATTTATATTTAAAACATTCCTTTATAATACTAGATTGCGAACTATGACAATTCAACAAATATTTATCGTGGCGCCAATGTTGATATAAACAAATAAAAATCTTTATAGGCATTTGGATATAACCATATAAATTTTTAGAATTATCAATTAATATTGTGCCTAATTTATAGGATAAATGGTTATAAACATCATAGTCGTAATTATATAATTTAGAATATTCTTGATATTTTTTTAAAAAATCAATGCTTTTAGATAACTTTGATTTTTCTAAAGAGTTACAATCAATCCTTTTACAATCTAAAGTCAGTTCTTTGCTAAAGTTCGGTGGTATAAAATCTATAAAATAAAAATTTTTAATGGTATTAGATCGTAAAGGTATACAATTTATCTTCATTAAAGAACAAAATTGTAATAACATATCATGAGCAGAATTAAAATTAGGAAAATCTTTAAAAAAGTTTATTGATTTATTTAAAAAACCATATTTCCATAATGACAAATAAATTTCCATTACACACCTTCTTCCAGCAGCAAAATTATCATTTAAACCACCATTTAAACTTTCATGATGTTTTATCATTAAATCATTTAAATGCATTTTATCAAGATCTTCAATAGAAAAATTTATATTGTATTCTAAATCAGGCCTAACTTTAATAATAAAATCATATTGAAAATTGTTTTCTGCTTCATAACAAATAATTGACTTTAATAATTCGTAATTAGCATACCATATTTTTGAAATATTAATAAATATATTGTCAAGGTTTAAACCGTATTTTTTAAGAAATTGATCTTGATTTTTTACAATTATTTTTTTTATGATATCTGTTTTAGGTAATTTTTCAAGATTAATTGGAATAGAATATTCTTGGTTTAATTTGAAAAAAACATGTGGAAAATAATTTTTTAAGTTATTTCTATGCATAATTTGTTCAGGAATTATATCTAATAATTCTTTGTTTAAAAGTCGTTTAGCCCAGCTTCCCCCTGCACCGTTTAATCCAGGCCATAAAAATTCTGAATTCCAAGTAAATAAAAAAACATCAACATTAAATGGAAAACTTTCAATTACCTTTTTTAAATTTACTTCCCATTCTATTCCTCTCATTGCTCCACTTATACACAAAGCAACTTTTTGAGAGGATTTTAAATGCTTATTATAGAAAATATTGTAATTATAATTCAACAAGAATTTTTCGTAATAAATTCTAGCACCTTCTGTCATATTAGTATGAAAATTTTCTTGCAAAACAGTTAATATATTTCTTGTATCATTACAAAAAAACTTTTTATCAATGCATGAAAAATAATCGACAACTTGCTTAATAAAAAAAGACTGAAAAATTAAAGAATTACTTTTTATTACATAGGGAAATAATGAGATAACAAGATCTTTTTTTAAGTGAAAATTTAATATTGATCTAGAAATTATATAATTAATACATAAAAGCATGTGCTTGTGTGCTTTAATACAGCTTATAATTTCTTGATCATTAAATGTTAGAATCGCTTTTAAAAAGTTATAAAACTCAAAAAAATCTCCTAAATATGTTTCCTCTCTTATCTCAACAATATGTTGTGATGATAAATTATCAAACAATAAAATTAATTCATTTACATTTCCTACTTGATATAATAAATCAATATATTCTTTATATTTATTAGTCAAATTTTGTTTGTAAAGATTTTCAACTATATTAAAATCCCAAGCCTCAAGGGCATTGGAAATCATTTTTTGCATCGCATATCCTCAGTTAACCTGTTTACTTCAAAAATAAATTTAATTAAACCACCTTTATACCAATTTTTACAAGCTTTTATAAACATTTGTCCCAATTTATATGTGAAACTGTCTTTTTCTTTTTGAGCCTCATTATAATCTGGATAAGTTTTTAGGGGAAAAACTTTTTCTTTAAAATTAATAGTTTTATGAGCAATAAAAATAGCCCATAATATGAAAGGTAATTTAATATAACCGATGAAAGAGTTATATTTGATTAAAGCACTTCCGAATTTATAAGATAAATGGTTGCAAACTATAAATTTAGCAGAATTAGGATAAATAATATTATTTTTATTAAGCAAATTAGAAATTCCTGCTTTTTTCTGTAATTGATAAAGCTGTAATTTTTTGATTTCTATATCTTGTTCTAAACAAATTAATTCCATATTGGACTTTTTTGTTGGAATAGAATCTAAACTTTCTTGTAAAGATAGCTTTTCTTGATTTAAATTTAAAATTTGGTGGTTTAGATTATCTAAATCTGATTTTCTGATATCAACAAACATATATTGATTAATATATTTCATTCCAGATCTCCATGGTCTAAATTCATATTCCCATCTATATTTAATAAAAATATTAAATATATTCTTATCTTCTAAATATGCTCTATGTGGATGTTTAACAGAACTGAAATTACTAAACCATATTAAATCACCTTCGTTTGGCATTCTTGAATCTAACAAACCAAATCTAAAAGCATTTGATGAACAAAAATTTGTTTTAGGCATTAAAGGAAACTCTTTAAATACTCCTTCCCAACCATTTCTAGGATTTCTTATAGAATTATAAACTTTAATATATTCATCTATTTTCAAAGGTTTAAAAAACATAATATCAGGTCTTGTATATAAATGATAATTATATTTAATATTATGCTTTTGCTCATAGTCTAATTTTAAACTATTAACTTTTTCTAAAGTAATATACATTCCAGATTTAGTAGCATCTAAAATTGGTGGTTCAATAAGGTATTGTTTAGGTTGATAAATTCCTATAATATTTTCTATATCATGAATGCCTATTTTTACACCAGTTAAGCCTGGATATTTTATATGAGAGTGGGCACTTCCTGTATCAAATTGATCCCATGTGTGCAAAAATATATCTATTTCCCAACCATCTTGTTTATTTACATCTATAATATTACTGAAAAAACTTTCATAAGTTTGACTATAAGTTCTTAGTGCACCAAATAAATGAACTGCTAATTTTTTCCCCATAATAATCCTTAATTTTATAATTTATAATAAATAGAAATTTCTTTAATTAACCATAAAAGATTTGGATACTTTTTGCATGAATTTTTCATTTTTACTATATCAAAACATATAGTTTTATAAATTTTACCTCTAAATAAAAATAAAGTTGATAATAAATCACATTGTATTTTGTTTAAATTTTGGATTAAATATTTTTCTACAACATCATAATATCCATAACATAAATTTAAATGAATCCAATGAATTATCCATGCTGTATTGCTCGAATCTTCAAATATGGCTTTTTCTATAATTTGTAAAGATGTTTTATAATCTTTTTCCAATTTTAAAGATAATTGATATAATCTAAAAAATGCCATTGATCTATACATAGAATTTAAGTCTAATTTATCAATATTTTTTTGAATAATCTGGTATTGTTCTTTTTCAGAAAAAATTTTATGAAATGAAATATCTTTTTTTACTCCAGAAAAAAAAGAAGGACACTGGGAAAATGCTGATTTTTGTAAAGAAATTCCTGGGGTATAAATCAAGACTGCATGAGAAAGAAGATTCATTTCAAAAAATGCTCTTTCAGTAAGATCTGAAAATTGAGATGCAAACTGATCTGCTAAAATAATTTTTTGATCATTATTAAATTGGTTGATTAAAAGTTTATCAGCATCAACATCTTGACTAAAAATAATAATTTTATTATTAATTTCATTCTTTATAATTTCTATGGCAATCTCATAAGGGAAATATTTATCTCCTACAAAACCATATAGAGAAGCTTTCTTGTAAGTTGAGGAATAAATTATATCTGCACCTCTGATATGTATCGCTATAAAGCTACCTAATTTTTTAGCAATTTGTTTTGCATGCTTGATTATATCTTGATATTTATCTGAAAATCCAATTTGCCTATAAATCTCTGAAAAATCCTTATAACATTGATCTTCATTATAATCTTTTATCCAATTACTCAATGCACCGCCTTCTATACCAGGAGCATACCAACCCCATTTTTGTTCAAATGGACCATTTTTTATACTATTAAAAGTTTTTTTTGTATGAAAAATTCCAAATCCATGGTTACTCTTTATATCTTTACAACTAATATAATATTTTTGTATAAAATTTTTATTAAATATTTCGTCAACTTTCCCTAATGCAAAAGGAATATGTTTTATAGAGTTAAACATTTCATATGTGTTGCCTATGACATCTTCTACCATTCCCCATTTAAAATAAAATGGCAATTTAGTTTTTTGAGATAGTAACAATCCTGACATGATTGCAAACAATCTCATGCCAAATCCATCGGGCTTAGCCATAATAATACATGGTGATATCATATATTTATTATTGTTATAACGTTTTAAATTAATCCCAAAAAGACGATTAAATTTATCCAAAATAGCATTATTATAATCAATAAAGTTAAAATCATAAGTCTGAATAGGTCCTGTCAAAAATTTTTCCATGGCCTTTGCTAAACTATTATCATCAATATCACTCATTAATGCTTTATATGAATTTAAAACCGATTTATTGCCTGTTATATTAGTTGCTATTATTGGCTTGTTTAAAACCAGAGATTCAAGTAACACCATAGGTTGTCCTTCGTGTAGCGAACTTAATATAAAACAATCCGATTTTTTTAAATAAGCATAAGGATTATTCCTATGCCCAAGAAGATAAACATTTTTAATATTATTTTTTGAAATATACAAATTCAAATCCTCTTTTAAAGGTCCATCGCCTAATATAATTAACCTAGTATTGTGGAATTTGGAATTGAGTTTTTGAAAAGCTTTTATAAGAGTCATTTGATTTTTTTCTGGCGATAACCTAGCAATATTAATAAAAACTTTAAAATTATCATTAAAAATTATTTCATCTTCTTTATGCTCTAAAGTAAAACCGCTTTTAAATAATATATTTTTATAGTCTATAATATTATTCATAAAATCAAATTTATCATGTTTTATATTATAAACACTTGATAAATTATTTCTGTTTAGATCACTTAATTCTTTTGAGACAGAAAAAATATGATCAAAATATTTATAAAGATTAAAAATTTTTTCAAGATATGGAAATCTTACTTCAAATTCTCCTTTCATATCATTATGAAGATAAATAATTTTTTTAGCATTAATTTTAGCATATGCAAACCTATAAACCCATAATTCCCCATAACCGTCAAAACTAATTAAACAATCAAATTTAGAATCGCCGTACAAACATTGAAAATCACGTTCAAAACATTTAGCAAAAACTTCTTCTTGCTCTTGATTTGACCTTTTATTTTTATAAATTGGATTAGTCAATAACCAATTTTCCTCTTGTGTTTGACTAAGAATATTAGGATTACTAAGAATATAAACCTTATCTTGTATTTGACGAACATATTTTATACAGATTGGACTTTGTCTAACTTGCCATGAATCGACTGCAATATGTACATTATATATATTTAAATCTAAATAGTTTAAAAAATTAGCAAAAGAAGCACTGATGCCATTATTGCCTAAACCTCCAGGATAAATTAATAAATTTATTTTATTTTGCTGCATTTTATATAATTTAGCATTATCAAAATGGTCAAAAAAGAAAAAATCAATAACTCTTTGAGTTGCAAAACCATCTTCATTTAAAAGAAATATATCTTTAATCTCTTGAGAAGTTTTACATTTTTCAAGCATTAAAGGATTTTTTAAAATTTCTAGAACCTGTTGGGCAGTTTTACAATGGATAGAATTTAACATTTCAATTTCAAAATATAAACCATGTTGACTTTTATATTCTTCATAATCATATATATAATAAATAATTGGTCTATTTAAAACCATAAAGTCAAATATAATCGAAGAATAATCAGATATCAACACATCAATGACTGATAAAAGCTCATTGGTATCTATATCCCTAGGGACACTAAGTATTCCTTTATCTTTAAGTTTTGTTTCTAAATTATAATGTCCTCTAAATAAAACATTAAATCCAGATTCTGCAAACAACTCAAGATCTTTATAAATCCTTTCAGTATTTAAGTCCGGATTTTCAAATGAATTTCTGTATGTTGGTGCATACAATATAACTTTATCACCAATCTTAATGTTTAATCTTTCTCGTATTTGCTGTTTTTTTAGTTTATCTATTGTTAAAGTAAGATCAATTCTAGGATAACCGCTTTCATAAACACTACCTTTAAAAATATTTCCAATATCATGTTTTTGTATTAAAACATCACTTGTATGTTTATTAGGGGATATGATATGAGTTGATTGCAAAAAATCTTTTTGAGTTATTTCAAATTCCATAAAACCTCGTTTTATATCCTTTCCTAAACATTTCCAAGGAGTTCCATGCCAAGTTGCTAAATATTTTTGCTCTGGTTTTCTTATAAAGAATCTACAAAAAGATCCTGAGTTAATTAAATACTTTGCACTTGCTAGGTATTTAAAATATAATTTAGAAAAACACTTTACAAAAATAATTTTTTTATTTTGTTGAAATTCTAAAGGAATAAAATTTAAATCTTGTAATACCCAAATATGGATAAAATTATCAAATCGCGAATCTTTTAATAGAGATAAAAAAATTGCATAAGGATTACAAGACATAAACTGTGCAGTATGTGATTGATATAAAATAACATTTTCTAAAATATTTTCATTCTCATAAAAATCCAAATAAATAGCTTTTTGTTTAAAAAAATTGTCTTTTGAGAAATTCAAATTATGATTAAAAATATAATTATTTATTCTATTTATTTGAGTAAAAATTTTACATGCTTCTTTATAATCTTCTAATCTCATTAAACAATTGCCTAATCTATAAAAATATTCAGGATTACAATAAGAATCTCTTGCAACAGCTTCTTTATAAAAAATACAAGCTTGCTTAAAATTATCCTGTCTTTCTAAAACTACTCCTAACCTATAATGATATAAAGAACAATGGTAATTAATATCAAGAGCTTTATGGTAATATTTTTCAGAATTTTTCCAGTCATAAAGCATTTCAAAGCTAAAAGCTATTTTATAAAATATCTTATCTAAAAAAACTATATCACATTTTTGAAGTTTATCTAGATAAGCTATATTTGCTTCATACCAATAACCCATTTTCTCATGAAAAATACCTATTCCAAAAATATCAGATTCAAGATTTTCATCAAGTTCTATAGCTTTTTGGTAAGCTTGGATTGATAAAATTGTATCTTGAATTTTTTCATAGCAGAATCCAAGTCTGTAATACCATACAGGTTCAATTAATATTTTTTGTTTTTCTTGTAATAAAATTGATTTTTCGTAATGATTTGCTGCGTCCTTATACCTTTTCATAGCTTCGTAAGCAATTGCTAAATCCCTTAAAACAATAAAATTATTTTTATTTCCATGATTAAGTTTTTGTTCAAGCCTGCTGATTTCTTTCCACCAAAGCTTTTGTTCTACAAAGAAACCGAATTTTAAATGATTATAAACTTGTTGAAGTTGTCTTCTCCAACTTGGAATTTCTTTTAAAGAACATGCTTGTTCAAAAAACAATTTTGCATTATTCCATTCTTTTAAGTGAAAACAAGACATTCCAATTTTAAAATAAGTTTTAGCATTATTTTTCACTATCTCAGATGCTTTTACAAAATATTTTTTAGATATTTTATATTTTTTTCTTTTATAATATATAGAAGCAATTAAAAAATATAATCCAAAAATAACATAATTCATCTTACTCTCCTTAATATTATCTATATTGTTTTAATAATAATTTTATTGCTTTTATGAGTTTTTTTAAAAATTAATTTATAAAGATGTAGTCTATATTCTTTTTTATCAAAAACTACTGCATTTGGAGTATCTAAAATATTATCGAAATTTTTTTTTGGGACTCTCCAATCACCATAATTTTCACTTAAGTAACGATCATATTCTTTAAAGCCAAAATATTCTTTGTTTAAAAATTGGTATTTAATTAAATCAAAAGTCGAATTATACCATTTTACAGCACTGCCTAAATGATAATGTTTTTGGCCTTCTTTATAATGGATAAAAATATCTATTAATATACCGTTGATATGTTTAAGCTTAATACCACCTTTCCATTTAGGATCATGTATATAAAAAGTTCCATATTGTTCTAAAGCTTTTTTTAACTCACTACTATAATCTTGCTCCCACACCCCAATATCAATATCATAATCAGTTGATATAAAACTTTTTTCTCTGATACAACCTAAAAAAGTACCACTAACCAAAAAGAAATCTATATTTAACAAAGCAAAAACATTAGATAAATCTTCCAAAGCTACCATAGCATCATATTTTGAAAAATATTTTTTTTCATATTTTTTTTTTACCAAAGATTGCTCATATAAATTAATTGCATTCTTTAAATATTCCTCGGCTATATCATACATTTTAATACTAGCAGCAGCATTGGATATGTATTTTTGAATTTCAATATCTGTATTAATATTTAAGTACTTATCTTTATATTTTAAATATAATTGTTCCATTTTTTTAAATTCTGCTAAAGATTCAACTAACTTACTCATTAACATCCAAATTTTTAAACGTTTAGAGTTTTGTTGAATTTCTTCTAATTCTTGCCAAGCTCGCGTTTTATCACCTAATAAATATAATAAATGTATTCTAAGTAATCTAGCATCTACATTTGAAGAATAGTTTTTCAAAAAAAAATTAATATTATTTAAAGCTTTTTGGTATTTAGCATGAAAAAAATAAAATTCTGCTTGGTAATAAAATACTGTATTTATGTTTATTTTCACTAAAACATTGCATAGTTTTAAAAAGATAGAATGCCTAGATTTTTTCTGCATTAAATAAATTAATAATATATTAAAAAATAATAAATATAAAGAAGTTTTTTTTGTTTCACGTAGACTTTTACGAAAAATACCTGTAAAATTCATATTTTGATTCTTTCAATGATATCTGTTGTCGAAATACTTGGGGTTCTTTTAAAATAAACTACATTGCAAATATCACTAAAACAATCAAATTTTCCCTTCCAATCATCCCCCATGACTAAAATGTTTGCTTGATATTTTAACAAATACTCTCTTTTTAATTCTAATGTTTCTTCTAAAAACACACAAGATACACATTTTAATGATGCTATAATATCCAATCTTTCTTTTTCACTATAAATAGGATAACGTTGTTTTTTAGAAAAATTTAAAGAATCCGATGACACACCAACAATCAATCTATCGCCTAAAGATGCAGCTCTTTGCAAAATTCTTAAATGACCATAATGAAACAAATCAAAAGTGCCAAAAGTAATCACATTTTTCAACTATACTCTCCCTATGGCATAAAGCTGAATAATGCCTACAACCTTTTGTTCTTTTCCTACGATGATTTCTTTAATTTTATGCTTAAGCATGATTTCTTCAGCTTCACTTGCCATAGCATCTGCATCTACCATTTTAGGATTTGTACTCATAATTTCTTTAGCTTTAAAATCAAATCTTGGTTTGTCATTGGCTTTTAAAGCACGGCGTAAATCTCCATCTGTGATAATGCCAACTAATTTTTCCTTTTCAAGCACAATACAAAGCCCTAATTTACCACTTGTCATAACATCAACAAGATCGTTAAATTCAGTATCAGGATGAACTATAGGAAGATTACTTGAAACCATAAGATCTTTGACTTTTGTTAAAAGCTTACGTCCTAAGCTCCCTCCTGGATGAAAAAGCGCAAAATCATCAGGTTTAAAATTTCTAGTCTTCATTAAAGCAGCTGCTAAAGCATCGCCCATAACTAAAGTAGCAGTTGTTGAAGACATAGGCGCAAGCTGCAAAGGACAAGCCTCTTCTTCTATAGCTATATTTAAAAACACATCGCCTTGTTTTACAAGAGTAGAATTGCATTTTCCACACATTACTATAAGAGGAATTTTACGTTTTTTAACGATAGGGATGATTTTTAAAATTTCTTCAGTTTCTCCTGAATTTGAAATAGCAATTAAAATATCATCAGGGGTAAGCATACCAAGATCTCCATGCAAAGCCTCTCCAGGATGGATAAAAAAGCTTGGTGTGCCCGTACTTGCTAAAGTAGCAGCAATTTTAGCACCTATATGACCTGATTTGCCCATGCCACTTACTATGCAGCGTCCTTTGGTATTTAGCATCAAGTCAACAGCTTGAGTGAAATTTTCATCTAAATTTTTAACTAAGTCCAAAACGGCTCTAGCTTCTTTTTCAAAGACTTCTTTTGCTATTTCAAGAGTATTCATAATCAAACCTTAAAAATTAAGTACAACATTGGTTGCAATAGCAATTTGATAAAGAATTTGAGTTAACATTGAAAAAATTTGTAAATTCTCACTTTCAACTTTTGGCAATACTAAAACAGAATCGCCAGGTTTCATATCTATAGTACTTCGATACTTCTCAGCCTTGCCATTACTACGTATAACAAGAACTTTTGAAGTATCAGCTCTTTCTCCATAACCTCCTGCAAGATTGATATAATATTTTAAATTCTTTGCTTTTTCATACACAAAAGCACCAGGCAAAGATACCTCACCTTGAACTATAACAAGATTATTTTTACTTGGTATATTTACAGTATCCCCATCTTCTAAGATAACTGATTTATATGATTTTGGATTGTCTATTACAATTTGACCTTTAGGTTGTACTTGCTTAGCTCTTTGGATAAATTCTAGTATAGTTCTTGCTTGCTGTGCTCTTATTGCTGCACCTTGAGCTGTGACAGAACTACTAGTTAAAGCTAGAGTTTCAAGCTCTTTAAGCTGAGCATTAATAAGTTCTTTTTGAGTTCTAGCCACACTTTTTCTAAAAACTTGCAAAGCTTCCATGTTAGATTGAGAATTAGTCTTAATCAATTTAGAAATATCTTCTAAAGTTGTTCCTTTATTAAGTACTAAAGTTTTCAAACCATTATGTTCGCCATTTACTGTTATAGTTATATTATCTGCAATATATTCAGGATGAAATTCTACTTCATCTCCTGTTTTAAGTAAAACTTTTGGAAATTGCATTTTATTATAAGTGCTTACATCAAGCTTATGATCTTCTCTATAGCTTTTTACAATAGCATTAGTTACAATAGGCTTAGCACCTGAAACCCTAGCTAAATCAGCTAAAGTTTTAATATCACTTGCTAATTCAAAACGAAAAGGCCTTTGTACATCTCCATCAACAAAAGCATAATTTTGAACATTTCCGACTAAAATCACATCCCCGCTTCTAAAAGGAAAAAGATCCATTTGTCCTTTAAGTAAAAAATCATATAAATCTATAGTCTTAATCAAATTATTATTACGCAAAATTCTAATATCTCTAAAACTTCCATATTCTAAATTAATCCCAGCTGCTTTATCAAGATACTGTATAACAGAATCTGAACTAAGACCTTGATAAAGCCCTGGAGCATTAACACTACCTGTGACAAAAACACTAACATTTTGATAATCATTCATATCTGCATAAACAAAAACATTGCTTTTATAAATTTTATTAACACGGGCTTTAATGACATTTACAAGAGCGCTATTTTTCACACCTAATAAACTTACAGTTCCCACCTTAGGGATAAAAACATTGCCTTGAGAATCTACTACCAATACCTGGGCAAATTCTACAGCTCCCCAAATTTTAAGATTGATTTGATCGCCTACTGCAATTTTATAATCAGGATTATAAACTCTTTGATTATAATTTTTAAAATTTCCATTAAAAAGATGCGAACCAAAAACAGGAATTGGAAAAATCTTTGTGAGATTATTATCTTGATTTATTGCATTATAATTTGAGCTTATGTCTTGATTAGTAGTATTAACATTACTAATATGTTCTTCTGCGGCAATAATTTGCGAAACATCCACAGCCCCAAAACATAATATACAAGTGAAAAATAAAATCAATATTTTTTTCATTTTTAATACTTATGCTCCTCTATAATCATTTTAATAAATTTAATAATCCCAAAAATTAAAGATAATACAATAAATGCTGTTAAAATATTATAAATTCTTTCAGGATATTTTGCACTTTGTGGAGTATCTGGGCTTTGAATGATGACAAGTTGTTTTATTTTTCTTAATGCACCTATTCTAGCACTTTCATAAGCTTTTAAAGCTGTTTCATAAGCTTTTTGTGTAAAAGCTGCTTCTATGCTTAAATCTTGAAATTTAGCAGCTAAATCATTAAGTTTTTGAGAAGAATTATTAGCTGAAATTTTAGATTTTTCTCTAAGAAGCTGTTTTTTAATAGCTGCAATTTCAGCTTTAAGCGCTACTACTTCAGGTGCTACATCGTTCATATAGCTTTGTAAGGTTAAAAGTTTTGCCTCTTTTTGCGCTAAATTAGCTTCAATTTGTCCTATTAAATTGGCCTTAGTTTCAGCTTGTTTAAGTGGATTAAAAACTCCATATTTATTCTGAAAAGCAATCAGATTATTTTGTGCTTTTTCGTAACGTTCTTTGTATTTTTGAAGCTCATTTTCAGCAAAAGCCATTTGTTCTCTTGCTGCCTTATGTGAAATTTCATTAATAAATTTCTCACTTTCTTCCATAATAGTTTGAGCAATTAAATAAGAGGATTCTGGAGTAAAGCCTTCCACTTCGACTTTTAAAAGCTTACTAACCTCATCCCTGCGAACCTTAACCCTTGCTTGATAATATTTAAGATAAGATTCCATAGAACTTAAATCCCAAATTCTATAAGGCAAGTCTATGTGTTGTTCTTGATAAAGTTCTCTAAGTTTAATCTTTTGATCTAGAATTTTCAACATATTGCTTGATTCTATATAGGCTTTTAAATAATTTAAATCCTCACTTGCTGTAGAAACACCTCCAAGTAAAGATAAAATCCCATTCGTTTGAGCGCTTTCTCCACTTGTTGATCTTACATCTAAAATCATGGTACTTACATAACGTGGTGCTGCAATCAATACATAATAAATCACAACGAAAATCATAATAAACCAAACAATTTTAAAAGAATCAAATATACTTAAATCTTTAATTTTTTCTAATAAAGTTTTATTTTCTTGCATTAAGCTTTCCCTTGATATACAGCTATTCCTTCATCTACATCATCATAAACTGTAATTTGTCCATTTTTCATATAAATTATTTTATCACACCATTCTTTAATTTCAGCTACGTTATGAGAAACCATAATAACTTTTGACTTGCTTAATCTTTCTCTATATAATTTCACACTTTTTTCTCTAAAAGCAGGATCGCCCACAGCACCAGCTTCATCAATTAAATAATAATCAAAATCAAAAGCCATACTAAGCCCAAAGGCTATCCTAGCACTCATACCCGAAGAATAAGTCTTCATAGGTTCATCAAAAAATTTCCCAAGCTCGGCAAAATCTTCCACAAACTGCACTTTCTCTTGCAATTCTTTTCCTTTATAGCCATACACCCTAGCTACAAATTTAGCATTATCTCTAGCGGTTAAAGTTCCTTGAAAAGCTCCATTTAAACCTAAAGGCCAAGATAATTTTTTATTAGTTATTATCTTGCCGCTATCAGGAAGTTCTGCACCGCTTAAAAGTTTCATGAGTGTAGATTTTCCTGCTCCATTATATCCCATCAAACCTATACTACAATTTTCAGGAAACTCGAAGGTAAAATTTTTAAAAACATAATGCCTTCCACCATTAAACAAAGGATAAGACTTTGTTAAATTAATAAGCTTTATCATTCTTTTTTCGCCGCCGTTAAAGCTTGTCTATTATAATAGTAAAGAAAAAATCCTATAAACAAAACCAATAAAATCCAAAATATAGCATAAAAATAACTATACTGATCTTGCAAAGGATAATTCTCAAAAAAATTAAATCTTAAAAGTTCCATAATATGAAGCAAAGGATTATAATAAAATATATCAAGCAAAGGTCGTGGAGTCAGCCAAGTAGGAAAAATAACTCCTGAAGTCCAATAAAACACTATACTAAAATAAGCAAGCAAAGTTCTTAAAGGTTCAAAAAAATGCCAAACAATAGCAAAACAAATTCCTAAAGCAAAAGCTGAACATATGAGTAAGAAAATACAAAATAAAACTCCAATCAAATGAATAGGAAATACATCAAGCCTAAAAAACCACCCTGCAAAAAAAAGCACAGTAATAAAGATCACAAAATAAATGCAAAATTCCAATAAAGTCCTAGCAATAAAAACATGGATAGGTTTTACAGGTTTATAAACAAAAAGAGCCAAATTCGCCTGGGTTCCATTCATCAATTGAGTCACTATACTTCTAAACATAAAAAAAGGCATAATACCGCTGATTAAAAACATAAAAATAGAAATGCCTTCTGGCATGACTTGATGATGATATTCTCTTATAATAGCTCCTACAAGAGTAACTAAAAGCACGATACTCATAGGTTCACCAACTACCCATATATATCCTAAATACTTATTTTTACCAAATCTAGTTTTTAATTCTCTAAAAAATAAAGCGTAAATTACATTTAACATTTATTTTATATACCCAATTTTGCATAAATTATAATCATAACTCATTTTTTTAAACAAAAATTATAAAATTTTATTTTTTATAAAACTCAAGTTTCTTACTAAGTCCTAAAGCATTGTTAGTAAATTTCAGCCAAAAAAGCTCTAAAGCATAAATTCTTGCATTTTTATTCCATTTTGCAAAAGGGAATTTAGAAAAATAGATTTTAATTTGATCTTGATTGGCGAATTTAAATTCGGCTTTAGCTTGAATACCTTTTAGAAATTTTATTTTGCTTTCTTTAGCTATATTAAATGCGACACTAGAATTTTCTTTAGCTAATTTTATATGCTTTGTGTCTTCATGAGAAGCAATAATAAAAGCTAAATTTTTCTCATCAAAAGCATAAAAAGCATTAGCTATATAAACACCTATTTCATCAACCATAGCCCAAGATAAAAGCTGCTCATTTTTTATAAATTCTAAAATTCTTTCATCCATTTAATGAAATTATACTAAAATATTTTTAAAAATAACCGATTTTTATTTTATAAATATAAAAGTAAATAAATGCAACTTAATGCCTATAAAAATCAAGTTTTTTATCAACTTGCAATCTAAGCATGCGTTGCATTTAATTTAGCAAGGAGATAAAAGTCTTATTTTTAGGTTTTAATTTTTTAAAAGTTTTAAATGCAATTTAATTAAGCTTCATAAAATTAAATCATGCCTAAAATTAAGGCTTTTTGGCAAATTTGCGGTAAAGCAATTATAGATCAATAAAGTATAAATAATGAAAAAGAAGACTTTCAAAGATAATTTGCCCTAAATAAAATCATTTAGCAAAATAAAATCAAATAATAAAAATATCAATATTTGCACCTTAGTAAAAAGCATTAAAATAAAGTTTTAAAGCAAGTAAAAAATGATTTAAAAATTAAAATAAGACAAAAGATGGTTTAAATCTTTACGCTTAAATCATATAATATCAAAAAAATAAGGGTTTTTGAATGATAAATATCGAAATTTTAGAAAATATGCTCAAACTTCAGCAAAAATTAAACGATCAAACTAATGGATTAAACTGGGAAGATGGCTACACCCAAGAAGGAAAGCTTATAAATTGGAAGCGCTGTATTTACATGGAATGTGCTGAGCTTATTGATTCTTTTGCTTGGAAGCATTGGAAAAATATTTCAAATCCTACAAATTGGGAAAATGTACGCATAGAAATTGTGGATATTTGGCATTTTATCTTAAGTCTTTTACTAGAAAAATACCGCGACAAAAACAATAAAGATTTTAAAGCTATTGCTACAGAAGTGAGTTCTGTAAATGTATTTCAAAATTTTTGCAAAGAAGAAAGACACCCTAATGAAAGCGATATTTATGGTATTTTAAATGATATAGAATTAATCATTCATAAATGCAGTGGTTTTAGATTTAACCTTGGAGAATTACTTTGGATTTATTTCACTTTAGCTATTAAATGTGGGCTTAATCTTGAAATTCTTTACAAAATTTATATAGGAAAAAATGTTTTAAACATTTTTAGACAAAACCATGGCTACAAAGATGGTAAATACAAAAAAATATGGAATGGACAAGAAGATAATGAAATCTTAAGTGAAATCTTAGAACAAGAACTTGATTTTGACGCAATTTATAATAAATTAGAAAAACGCTACGAAAAGGCATGATTTGAGTATTCTTAAACTTGCAATTAAAGATTTTTTGAGTTTAAAATTCCTAAAATTTGCTTTTATTCCTTTAATCTTTAGCCTTTTATGCATGACGCTTTTAGGAATGCTTGGATTTTCACTTTTGTTTGATTATTTTAATTCTTTATTTAGTGTAAGCGAGGATTCTTTTTGGGCATGGTTTTACGCTCTTCATTTTGTACAAATTATAATCACTATTATAAGCTTTTTATTTTCAGGTTTTATTATTATTTTTACTTCAGTTTTTTTAGCCCTTTTTATTACTTCTTTTTTAACACCTTTCATCACTAAAGAAATCAACCAACAATACTACCATTTCCAAACTCAAAGCATTTCAAACACACGAGTATTTTTTGAAATTCTTAAAATATTTTTGAAATTCATAGGAATATTTTTACTTTGTACTTTGGCTTTATTTTTACCTTTTATCAATCTTTTTGTATATTATTTTGCTTTTTACTATCTTTTTCACAAACTTTTAATGCTAGACATCACAAGTTCGATTTTAGATAAGGAAAAATTTAACAATTTCCATGCTGATTTTTCACCTTTTGAATTTAAATTTAGCACGCTTTGTTTTTACCTGCTTTCATCCATACCAATTTTAGGACTTTTTTTACAAGTATTTTTTGTAATTTTCTTGACGCATTTAACTTACCAAAAAATCTTAAAGCTAAAAATTAAGAGTTGAAATATCGATTTTATGATTATATAAATAAGATCTTAAAAGCTTGGGTATTTTAGCAACCCTGCAAGATTCTTTAAACTTTTTAGGCAACTTTTTACAAATTTCATATTTAAAGACAATAGCTTTTTCGTTTTTATAAACTATACCTATTTTTCCGCCTAAAACACAATCAGTTTTCAATAATTCTTTTCTTTGTGCTGCACTCAAAAGTAAACCTTTCATTTTCACAGCTTTAGCGATCAAACTCTCATTTTTAGGGCAAATAATCAATCCTTGAACTTCTTTAATACTTTCTAAATCATAAAGTTTTTTTCGTTCTCCATCAAGATAGATGAGACTTCTTTTTAAGCCTTGATAAAATTCACTCACAAAGCTATTAGAAAAATTTTTTCTAATATAATTTCTAAAATACCTTTCATCCTCATTACTCTCATCATGAAAATAAAAAATATGCTTTTGCTTTAAATAAGATAAGATTTCATCCTTACTCACCCAGAGTAAAGGTCGCACAATGGCATAATTTTGCCATTTATCATACTCTTGCATACCCAAAATTTCAAGCAATCCAGCACCACGAGAAAGCTGCATCAAAAACCATTCAAATTGATCGTTTAAATGATGAGCCAAAATAAGATGATTATAGCCTTGTTCAAGACAAATTTCATTAAAAAAATCATAGCGAAAATCTCTAGCATTTTTTTCGAAATTCCCTTTAAAAACAGGGGCAATTTTCATAAATAATTTTTTATGAAATTTTAAAGCAAGTTCTTTAGCTTTTAATGCTTCTAAATCACTATTTTTTCTAGTCTTATAATTTACCATTATAAGATCAAAGTCAATTTTTTCTTCTACTAAAAAATAAAAAAGTGCACTAGAATCACTTCCATAAGAAAAGGCAAGAAGATTTTTTCCTTTTCTCAACAAAGCTAAAATTTCATCCCTAGGCTGCATCTATTTTTCTTAAAGCCTTAGCAACAAGCTTGTTATCAACATTTTGTATGATTTCACATTCATAAATTTGTCCCATTTCTAATTTCCCGCACTCACTCTCATTAATAAGAATTTCGCCATCAATACCCCTATCCCATCTTAAATCTTTGCCTGCGATAAAAAATTCCCCTTCACTACTTTCTCCAGTACAAACAACCAAGCGTTTTCGTCCTACTTCTTTTTCAAAACTTTTTTTAATAGTTTCACCTACAATTTGTTCTATTAATTTTAGCCTTTTATTAATCACTTTAAAAGGTACTTGTTCCATGTCAAAAGCACTAGTATTTTCTTCTTTAGAATACGCAAAAACACTCACTCTATCAAAACCAAAATCTTTTATAAACTCACAAAGTTCTTCAAAGTCTGCATCACTTTCACCAGGATGCCCTATAATAAAGCCTGTACGTAAAAAACTATCTGGAGCGCTTTTCATCAAAGTTAATAGTTTTTTAAGTTTTTCTTGATTCATTCCGCGTTTCATGACTTTAAGCATATCATTGCTAATGTGTTGTAAAGGCATATCAAAATAATTAACAAAAATCGCAGAATCTATAATACGTTTGATCAAAGCCTCACTCACGCTTGTTGGATATAAATATAAAATTCTGGCTGCTTTAATGCCTTTAACTTTTTCTACAGCATCAATTAAACGGATAAGACCGTCTTTTTGCCCTTGATCAAACAAATACGAACTCGTATCTTGAGCGATAAAAGAAAAATCCTTATAGCCTTTTGCTATCAATTCCTCAAGTTCTTCAATAACACTTGAAATATCACGCGATTTTAATTTACCTTTAAAGCTTGGAATAGCGCAAAAAGAGCATTTTTGATTGCATCCTTCAGCAATTTTAATAAAAGCATGTGAATTTGATCCTGTAATGATACGTTTAGAATTTTTGCCTTGCAAATAAGTTGAATTGGAAAATAAATTTGTTTTTTTGAGTATCATTTCATCAATTCTTTCATAATCACCCACGCCTGTAAAAAGATCCACTTCCGGAAGTTCTTTGATCAATTCTTCGCGATAACGCTGCATTAAACAACCTGTCACAATTAAAAGCGATTCTTTTTTTCTTTGATGATGCAAATCCAAAATCGTATGGATGCTTTCTTGTTTTGCACTATTGATAAAACCACAAGTATTGACAATTAAAACATCAGCCTTACTTGGATCATCACAAAGTTCATAAGTACTAAGACGACCTAACATGATCTCACTATCTACTAAATTTTTATTACAACCTAAAGACATTAAAAAAAGTTTTGACATATTTCCTACTTTAAAAATTTTTAAAAATCATATCCTTATTTTTTTTAAATCTCTCACTCATTTCCAATTTTTCCATAATTTCGACTTTCGTTGGAATTTTATAATTATCTAATTTATCTTTGCAAAATTTTCTTATTTCTTTTTTTTAATTCTAAAGCATTCATAGTTTTATCTTTTTGCATTACAATCTTTACACAAACGCTTTGGCCTGTTAAAGGATTATTCTGCCCAAACACAAGACAATCTTGTATAATAAGGTATTTGCATTAATATATTTTCTACCTCCTGAGGTACAACCTTTTCTCCGCCAACATTTATAACTTCTTTATTCCTTCCAATAATTTTTATATATTCTTCATTGTTTCTATAAATCACTTCAACCAAACTCACCAAAGCTAAAGAATCCAAATAACCGCCAAAACCATTATACAATTTAGTATTTTCATCTGCGGTTTTTAATTCTTTTATTTCATACTCATCTGCTGAAGATTGAAGGGTTTTTATAATCAAATCTTTTACTTTATTTTCCAAAATTTATCCTTTTTTTCACAAAATTCATTGTTTTATTTTTATAAAATAATTATAATATTATAAGTAAATTATATTAAAAATTATTTATCCTAAGGAAAATTTAAATTATGAGTACAAATAAAGCAAAAGTATTAATCATGGGTGCAAGCAATTCAATCTTACCTGGAGGATTAAGAGCTGGATTAAGTCAAGAACACATCATTTATGATAATTTATCAATAGGTGGATCCATTGCTTCTAGCAAAATTTACACAATATTAAAATATCAAGATAAAATAAAAAATACAGATTTAATTATTCTAGAATGTAATTTAGCAGATATAGATAAAATAATTTTTGAAGATATTAACTTTGAAGAATATATTAGAAATACATGTTGGCTATATGAGATGCTATATCAAATGAATAAAAAAGTTTTAAATCTTTTATTGGTTAACACAAAAAAAAATAGCATTGAATTATATATTAGGAATATCCATAAATATCTATGCAATAAATATGGTTTTAATAGTATTGATATGCACAATTATTACGAAAATAAAGAAATATTAAATTTTTTTTCTTCTCACTCTAATCCAGCTCATCAAATTCCTACAATTATGTATAATCTTGGAAAAAACATTGCAAACAATATTGAAAATTTTAAATATCCAAAAGAAAATGTAACAATGCATAATCCTAAGTTTTTATTTTTAACACCTACTGATTTAAAGTGCTCCCACAATCTTGAGTGCATATCAAGAAAACATCCGTTTTTTCAACTATGTGAAGTATATAGAATTGAAAAAGACATTAAATTAACATTCCCAAAAAAATACAATAATTTTCTCTTAATAGGAATGCATACATACACTGAAGATTTAAAAATAAAAAACTGGATGAAAAAAAGACAAAGCTATGGAAATATTACATTATCAAATAATAATCAATTGATTATAAAAGCATCAGCTTGTTTTAATACTTTTTTAGATATAAAAGAACAATTTATCATTGATGAAAATACGCATATCCAATTTACTTCAGATAAGGCTGCAACAGAAAATTCATTTATGGTTGCTTTTTCTGATGATAAAAAAAGTACATTAGATTTTGTCGATATCTCCACCTTTCTTTTAGCCGATCAAAATGGTAAATTCGATTTTAGCGAAGAAATACAACTCATACAAAATGAAAACATCGTAGTTGATAAAGAATATGATTTTACATATTTAGTCCCTCCTGTAGAAGACTATAAAAGTGCTATAGAAGAATACAATTTTAGAATGGATCCTATAAAACTACAACCCTTGCAAACTCAAATCCATTCCCTTCCTGCTAAAAAACAATACCTAGAATTAGCTAATTTAGAACAAGATTTAATAATTAAAAAGTTAAAAAGCAAAAAGCTTGCTAAATC
>NZ_WUED01000015.1 GCF_016806695.1 Campylobacter bilis
GATGTCGTTTTAGCCTGCATCAATGCTACTACCTTCTTCAAGTATGATTTGGCCTATGGAGGCATCTTTGTTTAGAGGGCTAAGATCGTAAAAAGATATGCCGTCTAATTTGGCTTCTATGGTGCCTTTGTTAATAAGGGTGCCTATTTTATTGCCTGATTCTGCTAAGATACCATGATTTGCAGACTTTAAGGTTCCGCTATTTATTAAAGTTTGGATGGATCCTTGGGATTTATTAAGAGAAATGGCTATAATGTCTGCATTTCTATCATTGCTTCTTTGTGATTCTATGGTGCCTGAGTTTTTGAAAGTATTTATAGTAGAATCATAGCTTAAAATACCAAATTTAGAATTATTACCTCCTGTAATTATGCCACTTTTAGCATTATAAAAATTATCTATCTTTGTACCTTTTTCAAGATTAATTCCATGTATTTGTTTGTTACTACTATTACTCTTAATAGTCCCAAAGTTTATAAGATTTTCTATAGTAGCACTATTATTACCATTAGTATCATTTCTCAAAGCAATAGCTTCTCCTTCTATAGTACCTATATTGGTAAAGTATTTTATATTTGCACCTAAATTAACATTAACACCTTTTTTATTACTCTTAATGCTATTCCAGTTAGTAAAAGTAGTAATATATGTATTACCTAAATAAATAGCTTCACCATTTTTTCCTTCTATAGTGCCTATATTAGTAAAATCATATATGGTGGATCGATCTTTGTTATTTTCATTATTATTTCCCCAAACTACCACACCAAATTTAGATACATTATTACCTATTTTGCCTGCATTGAAGAAAAATCCTATATCAGCACCATTTTGATTGTTAACTCCTATTTCTACACTGGCTTTATCGCTTGTTCCTTGAAGGGTTCCATTGTTTAAGAAAAGAAAGGTGTTTGAATCTTTTTCATTTAAAAATATAGCTTGATGTTTGCTACCGCTTGGTTGTATTCTACCGTCTTTTGTTATGAAGATAAGACCATCTTTATTAGAACCTCTATCATGTCCTATAGTTTTAGTACTTGTTTCACTAGAATTGACATAGATATAACCTTCATAAGCATTGGCCATAGTACAAGAACTTAAAAAAGAAATAGTTACTAAAGAAAGGTTTAATTTTTTTGGGGCTAGTTTTTTTGAAGGAAAAGAAATTTTCAAAGCCCCTCCCCATAAGAGGTTTTTTATCTAACATCTTATTACCCCTCCCCTGTAGAAGATTTTAAAAGTGTTTTTTTCATGGAATCATCCTTATTAAAGTTTTGAGATTTTATTGTGTATTTTAGTTTTATACTATAAACTCATCTTTTTAAGATATGTTTATGCTTTAAATTAAGTATAAAAGTAAGATAAAATATAAATAATTATGTAATGATAAAATATATTGTTTTAAAAGGAGGTTAAAAACTAATTGCTTTATGACTTTTTGTTTATTGTATTTAGAAGGTATTTGGGAGATTTTTGGTATTAGGATTTGGTAGTTTTTGACTAGCTATTTTAGAGTAGGCTTATCTTTTTGTGTTAAAAATAGTTTGGATATTTGGATTTATTTTTTTTCTTTTCTTATCGCAAATATCATTCCACCAAAGCTTATAATCACAACAATAAAAATAAAAATAATTTCAAAAATATCTAGCATACTCATCGTTCTTCCATCCTTTCTTTAAGCTGTCCGCAGGCTGCTGAAATGTCAAGTCCTTTGCTTTCTCTTATGGTGCAAGTTACGCCTTTGTTACTGAGTAGATGCTGAAATTTGATAGCATTTTCTAAATTAGGGCGTTTATACGGGCTTCCTTCATGAGGGTTAAAAAGAATCAAATTGACCTTGGCTTTTATACCGTTTAAAAGCTTGACTAATTCTTTAGCGTGTTCGAGCTTGTCATTAATGCCATTGATTAAAAGATATTCAAACATAACTCTTTTTCTTTGATCGATGGGAAAGGATTTCACAGCATCCATAATCGCAGCGATATTATAGGCTTTATTAATAGGCATAAGTTCAGTGCGAAGTTCGTCATTTACTGCGTGAAGTGAGATGGCAAGCAAAACACCTAGATTCATTTTGCCTAATTCTTTGATCTGTCGGGCTAGGCCACTTGTGCTTAGGGTTTGACGGCGTGGACTGATGGCTAGGCCATCGTTTTGTGAAAGAATTTTTATGGTTTTAGAGACATTTTTGAGATTATCAAGAGGTTCTCCCATACCCATATAGACTACGTTTACCCGGCGTTCATAGGGGATATTGTTGTGTTTTTTAATCCATAGAATTTGCCCGACTATTTCTCCTGCTTTTAAATTCCTTTTTAAGCCGCCTTTAGCTGTGAGACAGAAACTACAGCCACTTTTGCACCCAACTTGTGAAGAAACGCAAATGGTAAATCTCGCATGAGAGATTCTTTTGCCTTCTTTATCTAGTTTTTCTTCTTTCATGGGTAAAAGCACGCTTTCTATTCTTAAACCATCCCTGAGTTCAAAAAGATATTTTATGCTTCCATCTTTGCTTTGCTGATGTTTGATGCATTGTACGGGGTTAAAATGAAAATTTTGTGCTAATTCCAAACGCAAATCTTTTGGTAAGTTTGACATGGAAGAAAAATCCTCTGCATATTTTTGATAAATCCATTGATAAATTTGTTTCACGCGAAACATTGGTTTGATTTTTTCTTCTAATTCTTGAGGTAAAAAATCTAATATATTTTCAAGTTCTTTCAAATTTTTCCTTTAAATATAGTGATGTTGTTTAAGATAATTTGTTAATTTTTCTTTGGCTTTTTGATGATTTTTTATGAAATCTTCATGAGCGTTTTGGTTGCAAAAATTTGTCGCACATAAAATACATTTTACACTGATATCTAAATTCTGCGCTACGCTTAAAACCGAAAAAGCTTCCATATTTTCTGCGAAAAAGCCTAATTTTGCAAATTCTTTTGCGGCTAGGGTGTTTTGGCAAATATAATTTGAAGAATTGATTTTGATAGTTTCACGCGAAACATTTTTATTTTTTATATGAATTTCATTTTTCGCTGGAGTGTAAAAAGCATTAGAAATTTTAGAAAATTCTATATTAAAAGCATGAGAGCTTTCATAGATTTCTAGAATTTTTCCTTCACCATAAAGCCCACAAGTCCCTATAAATATTATCTTAGAAGGTTGTTCTTTGAGGCAAAGTCGCATTAGGTTAAAAGCAGATTCTACCAAGCCTATGCCTATGGCTTTTGCAAAAGAGAAATTTTCATTTCCGCCAGCACAAACGATCATTTTTATCCTTAATAAAAATTTACAAAAATAATTTTATCTAAAAAGACTTAATTAAGAATTTTTAGATAAAATAATCTTATAATGGTTAAAGCAAAAAAGCAATATGGACAAAATTTTTTGATCGATAAAAGTGTATTAACAAAAATCATCCAAGCCATACCCAAAGAAACAGATAATATCGTTGAGATTGGGCCTGGCTTAGGTGATTTAACGCAAGAGCTTTTAAAAATTTCGCAAGTAAAAGCCTATGAGATTGATAGTGATCTCATACCTATTTTGAAAAAGAAATTTCATAAAGAACTTGAATGTGGAAAATTAAACTTGGTTAATCAAGATGCAAGCGAGGCTTTTGTGCCTACTCTTGATGAAAAGCCATATTTTTTAGTTGCAAATTTGCCTTATTATATCGCAAGTCGCATTATACTTCAAGCTTTAGAAGATAAGAATTGTTTAGGGCTTATTGTAATGGTGCAAAAGCAAATGGCTGAAAAATTTTGTGCTGAAGAAGGAAATAGTGATTTTTCTTCTTTAAGCGTTTTAAGTGCCATGATTTGTGAGAGAAAATTACTTTTTGATGTTGATCCGCAGTGTTTTAATCCATCGCCAAAGGTTGTTTCATCGGTGATGAGTTTGATTAAAATCAAGGATTTTGATGATCTTTGTGAAATAGAAGGTTTTAAAAATTTTCTAAAAGACTGTTTTAAAGCTCCTAGAAAACAGATTTTAGGTAATTTAAAAACTCATAAAAACGAAGTTTTAGAAGTTTTAAGTACTCTTGGCTTAAAAGAAAACATCAGACCACATGAAATTTGCGTTGATTCATACCTTAAAATTTATAATAAATTAAAGGATGAATATGGATGAAAACAAACAAATAAATAATAATGAATCAAATCCAAACTCAACTTCGAAAAACAATAAACGCTATAAATATAAAAATCATAGGAAAAAACCACTCGATGCTTCGCGAAATGAAACAGATAGTTTAAAAACTAATCCAAATTCGCCTTCAAGTAAAGAAAGTGTTGAAAATAAAGTTGAGAAAAAAAAGAAGAAAAATCGCAATCTTCCTTCTAAACTCACTGGGAATGAAGAGTGGCAAATCGCCCTTGCTGAGTCCATAGAAGCTAATCGCATTTGTCATGAAAACCGCTTGCACCCTTTAAAATACAATAATTCTAGCGATCATAAAATTCGTATTACTCCGCTTGGAGGATTGGGTGAAATAGGGGGGAATATTAGTGTTTTTGAAACAAATAAGGATGCTATTATTATAGATATTGGCATGAGTTTCCCTGATGGGACAATGCATGGGGTTGATATTATTATCCCTGATTTTGATTATGTAAGGAAAATCAAAGATAAAATTCGTGGTATCATCATCACCCATGCGCATGAAGATCATATCGGGGCGGTTCCTTACTTTTTTAAAGAATTTCAATTTCCTATTTATGCTACTCCTTTAGCTTTGGGGATGATTTCAAACAAATTTGAAGAGCATGGTTTAAAAGCAGAGCGTAAGTGGTTCCGTCCTGTGGAAAAACGCCGCATTTATGAGATAGGGGAATTTAATATAGAATGGATCCACATTACTCATTCTATTATTGATGCTTCTGCTTTAGCGATTAAAACCAAAGCAGGTACTATCATCCACACGGGAGATTTTAAAATAGATCAAACCCCTATTGATGGCTATCCGACTGATTTGGGGCGTTTGGCGCATTATGGAGAAGAAGGGGTTTTGTGTCTTTTAAGTGATAGTACGAATTCTTATAAAGAAGGCTATACAAAAAGCGAAAGTTCTGTAGGACCGACTTTTGATCAAATTTTTGCCCGTACTAAAGGCAGGGTGATTATGAGTACTTTTAGTTCTAATATCCACCGCGTTTATCAAGCTATCACTTACGGATTAAAATACGGCAGAAAAATATGTGTGATTGGAAGATCTATGGAAAGAAATCTTTATACTACCATGGAATTAGGCTATATTAAACTTGATAGAAAAATTTTCATTGATGCAGATGAAGTAAGCAAGTATAAAGATAATGAAGTGCTTATAGTCACAACAGGAAGCCAGGGCGAAACTATGAGCGCGCTTTATAGAATGGCTACAGATGAGCATAAATTTATAAAGATAAAGCCTACGGATCAAATCATCATTTCAGCTAAGGCCATACCTGGTAATGAGGCGAGCGTTTCGGCTGTGCTTGACTATCTTTTAAAAGCAGGAGCTAAGGTGGCTTATCAAGAATTTAGCGAAATCCATGTGAGTGGGCATGCAAGCATAGAAGAGCAAAAACTCATGCTTATTCTCACTAAGCCGAAATTTTTCCTCCCTGTGCATGGAGAATACAATCATATTACCAAGCACAAAGAAACTGCTATGAAATGTGGTATTCCTGAAAGAAATATTTATCTTATGAGTGATGGGGATCAAGTAGAGCTTTGTCAAAAATACGTCAAACGCATTAAGACTGTAAAAACAGGCAAGGTTTTTGTAGATAATCAAATCAATAAGCAAATCGCAGATGATGTGGTTATAGATCGTCAAAAGCTTGCAGATAGTGGTATAGTTGTGATTATCGCACAGCTTAATAAAGCTACGAAAACTTTAATCAATAAGCCTAGGGTATTTAGCTACGGTCTTGTAGCTGATAAACATGATCATGCTTTTAGTAAAGATATGGCAGAGGTTTTAGGGCAGTTTTTTGCTAATATAAAAGATGAAGTTTTAAATGATCCTAAATTTTTAGAAAACCAAATACGTCAAGTTTTAAGAAAGCACATCTTTAGAAAGATTAAAAAATACCCGACCATAGTCCCTACTATTTTTATAATGTAAAGGCGGTATTTCTAGGAAGGCTAAATGAGGATTAATAAATTTATATCGCATAATACTTCTTATTCGCGTCGCGAAGCTGATGAGCTTATCAAGCAAGCTTGGGTGAAAATAAATAATAAAATAGCCCTTTTAAGTGATGAAGTTAAAGACGAAGATAAGGTTTTTATCAAGGGTAAAAGAGTGCAAAAAAAAACCCAATTTAGCGTAATACTTTATCACAAACAAAAAGGTGAAATTGTGAGTAAAAAAGACGATCGCGGAAGGAAGACTATTTATGATACTTTGCCTCAATCTTTTAGATCTTGGTTAAGTATTGGAAGGCTTGATTATGCAAGCGAAGGCTTGCTTTTGCTTACAGATTCTGCTGTGATCGCTGATGCTTTAATGCATAGCGATTTAGAAAGAGAATATTATCTTAAGATCAAAGGTATGATCAATAAAGAGGTCATAAAAGCCATGCAAAATGGACTTGAAATCAAAAACGAAAAAAAAGGAGCCCATGCGAAAACAAAAATCACGTCTATGAGTTTTACTCCTTTTGTAGGCTTTGAAATTTTTGGTTCAAGTGGAGGCTATACTAAGCTTAGGGTGATTATTAATGAAGGTAAAAATAGAGAGCTTAGGCGTTTTTTTGCGCATTTTGATCTTGAGGTTATGGATCTTAAGCGTGTGGCTTTTGGAGCTTTAGATCTTGGGGTGTTAAAACCAGGCAAGCACCGTTACTTAGAAAGCGGTGAGTATGAAAAATTAAGAGACTTTTTAAAAGCAAATCAAATAAGATATTAATTAGAGTTTTTAAAAGTCTTTATGAAGATTTTATTGATTTTTAAAGACTGTATCATAGATATAAATCATAGACGAAATTTATATTTTTATCCTTTTAAAAAGGATAAAAATGTCAAAATTTGCTAAAATTCCTTGACTTTCAAAGCAAGATTTTATATACTCTCATTTCAATTTTTACAAATTTGGTTAGTCATTAAGACTGACGAGTTCTTTTTAAAGGAAAAATTATGGAAAGAATCAGGCTTAAGTTAAAAGCTTATGACCATCGAGTACTAGACAGAACAGTTGCAGCAATTGTAGAAGCTGTTAAAAGAACGGGTGCGGATATTAGAGGTCCGATACCAATGCCTACTAAAATCAAACGCTATACAGTTTTAAAATCTCCACATATTAACAAAGATTCTCGTGAGCAGTTTGAAATAAGAATTCATGCACGTATGTTAGACATCGTAGCAGCGACTCCAGATACAGTTGATTCTTTAACTAAGCTTGATTTAGCACCGGAAGTAAACGTTGAAGTAAGAGCTATGGGTAAGTAAGGATAAGATCATGGAATATATTGTAGAAAAAATTGGAATGAGTAGGACGATTACTAATCCAAGTATGGCTGTAACTTTGCTAAGAGTTATAAATGCAAAAGTATGTGAAGTCAAAGATGGCAAAGCTTTAGTAGCATATCCAAAAGGTAAAGCAAGCAATAAATGCGTTTTAGGACAACAAAAAAAATATAATCTTTCTTCAGAATACAATAAATTTGTAACTTTAGAAGTGGCTAACACTCAAGCAGGTGATTTGGATGAAACTCCTTTAAATGAAGCAAAAATTTTAAAAGTAAGTTTTAACACTAAAGGTAGAGGCTACAGTGGTGTTGTAAAAAGACATAATTTCGCAGGTGGTCCAGCAAGTCATGGTTCAAGATTCCACCGACGTCATGGATCTATAGGTAATAGAGAGTGGCCAGGTCGTGTCCAACCAGGTATGAAAATGGCAGGACATTATGGAAATACTAAAGTAAGTGTTAAAAATGAAGTCGTATCTTATGATGCTGAAAATAAAATTTTAGTAGTTAAAGGTGCAGTACCAGGCTACAATGGTGCTATGGGTAAAATAAGGATTGCAAAATGAGTAAAGTAGTTGTTTTAAATGATAAATTAGAAAAAGCAGGCGAGCTTGATTTGCCTTCAAAATACGCAGAAGTAAACCCACACAATCTTTATTTGTATGTTAAATCCTATCTTGCAAGCCTTAGAGCAAATACAGCACATACTAAAGGAAGAAGCGAGGTAAGCGGGGGTGGTAAAAAACCTTGGAGACAAAAAGGCCGTGGCGGTGCTAGAGCAGGTTCAAATAGAACAAATGTTTGGGTAGGCGGTGCTGTTGCCTTTGGTCCAACAAATGAAAAAAACTACTTCCAAAAAGTCAATAAAAAACAAAAAAGATTAGCACTTGAAAGGGCTTTAGCAGATAAGGCAGCTAAAGGGACTTTATTTGCCGTTGATTCTTTAGAGATTCAAAGCGGTAAAACAAAAGATGCTAATGCTGTAGTTAAAAAGCTTGGCCTTAAGGATGTTTTAATTGTTAAAGATTTACTAGATGAAAAAACACTTTTAGCTTATAGAAATTTAGCAAATTGCTATGTGGTGGATGTAAGCGAGGTTAATGCTTATTTAGTATGTGTATTTAATGCTGTTATTATAGAAAAATCAGCGTTAAAATCTATTACAAAAGAGGGATAATTATGGCAGATATTACTGATATAAAGACTATACTTTACACAGAGAAAAGTTTGAATTTGCAAGAGCAAGGTGTCGTAGTTATTCAAACTTCACCCAAAATGACTAAAACAGGTTTAAAAGCTGTTTTAAAAGAATATTTTGGTGTAACCCCAAAAAGCATCAATTCTTTAAGAATGGATGGCAAAGTCAAACGTTTTAGAGGGCGTTTAGGTCAAAGAAATGATTATAAAAAATTTTACGTTAAGCTACCTGAAGGGGTCAGCTTAGAAAATACGGAGGTTTAAAATGGCAATTAAAACTTATAAACCCTATACGCCAAGTAGAAGATATATCACAGGTTTAAGTTCTGAGGATATTACGGCTAAAGCAAGCGTGCGTTCTTTGCTTGTGAAACTTCGTGCACATGCAGGCCGCAATAGTTATGGAAGGATTACAAGCCGTCATAAAGAAGCAGGTGCTAAAAAACTTTATAGAATTATAGATTTTAAACGTCGTAAATTTGGTATAGAAGGTAAAGTTGAAGCGATTGAATATGATCCGTATAGAAATTGTAGAATTGCTTTGATCGCTTATAGAGATGGTGAGAAAAGATACATTCTTCAACCACGTGGATTGAATGTGGGCGATATCGTTGCAGCTGCTGAAAGTGGACTTGATATCAAGCCAGGTAATGCAATGAAACTTAAAAATATTCCCGTAGGTAGTATAGTTCATAATGTTGAGTTAAAACCAGGTAAAGGCGGTCAAATGATCCGTTCTGCAGGATCTTATGCGCAGCTTATGGGTAAAGAAGAAAAATACGTTATCTTAAGACTTGCAAGCGGAGAAATGAGACAAGTTTTAGCTGAATGTATGGCAAGTATCGGCGAAGTGGGCAATGAAGAATGGGCAAATATAACCATAGGTAAAGCAGGTAGAAACCGTCATAGAGGCATACGTCCGCAAACAAGAGGCTCTGCGATGAACCCAGTAGATCACCCACACGGTGGGGGTGAAGGCAAGAAAAATTCAGGCCGTCATCCTGTAACTCCATGGGGCAAACCAACCAAAGGTGCGAAAACTCGTCGTAAAAAAGCTAGCGATAAGCTAATAATTTCAAGAAGAAAAGGAAAATAAAGATGGCTAGATCACTAAAAAAAGGTCCTTTTGTAGATGATCATGTAATGAAAAAAGTTATCGCTGCTAAAAAGGCTAATGATAATAAACCTATTAAAACTTGGTCAAGAAGAAGTACTATTATTCCTGATATGATAGGGCTTACATTTAATGTTCATAATGGTAAAAGTTTTATTCCAGTTTATATCACTGAAAATCATATAGGCTATAAATTGGGTGAATTTGCACCAACACGCACATTTAAAGGGCATAAGGGCTCTGTGCAAAAGAAAATCGGTAAGTAAGGGATAAGATATGAGTAAAGCATTGATTAAATTCATAAGATTATCTCCGACTAAAGCAAGATTGATTGCTAGAGAGGTTCAGGGGATGAATGCAGAATTAGCTATGGCTAGTTTAAAATTTATGCCAAATAAGGGTGCAAAATACATTGCAAATGCAATTTCAAGTGCAGTGGCAAATGGTGGTTTTGAGGCAAATGAAGTGATTGTGAAAAGTTGTCGTGTTGATGCTGGTGCTGCATTAAAAAGATTTAGACCAAGAGCTAGAGGGAGTGCAAGTCGTATTAGAAAACCCACTTCTCATATTTTAGTTGAAGTAGCAAAAGATCAAGCAGGTGATGAGAAAAAAACACTGGCTAAAAAAACAAGCACTAAAAAAGCAACAGTGAAAAAGGAAAGCTAATGGGACAAAAAGTTAATCCAATTGGTCTAAGACTAGGAATCAATAGAAATTGGGAGTCAAGATGGTTTCCAACTAAAGCAAATTTAGTAGAAAATATCGGTGAAGATTATAAAATCAGGGCTTTTTTGAAAAGAAAACTTTATTATGCAGGAATCAGTCAAATTTTAGTAGAAAGAACAGCAAAAAAACTTCGTGTGACTGTAGTAGCTGCAAGACCTGGTATCATCATTGGTAAAAAAGGCAGTGATGTTGATAATTTAAAAAAAGAATTGCAAGATTTAATCAATAAAGATGTCAATATCAATATCAAAGAAGAAAGAAAAGCAGGATCTTCAGCCCAACTTGCCGCTGAAAGCGTTGCAACCCAGCTTGAAAAAAGAATTGCTTTTAGAAGAGCTATGAAAAAAGTCATTCAAGGTGCACAAAAAGCAGGTGCTAAAGGGATTAAAGTTTCAGTTTCGGGCCGTTTAGGCGGTGCTGAAATGGCAAGAACAGAGTGGTATCTTGAAGGACGCGTTCCGCTTCATACTTTAAGAGCAAAAATCGATTATGGTTTTGCAGAAGCTAGAACCACTTATGGAAATATAGGCGTTAAAGTTTGGATCTTTAAAGGTGAGGTATTGCACAAAGGTATGCAAGCTGAAAAAACTGAAGAAAATACTCCTGCTAAAAAGTCAAGACGTACAAGAAGGAGTAAATAATCATGTTAATGCCAAAAAGAACTAAATATCGCAAAATGATGAAAGGGCGTAATAGAGGTTATGCCAACCGTGGAACAGAATTTACTTTTGGTGAATTTGCCTTAAAAGCGACTCAAGCAGGGCGTATTAACTCACGTCAAATTGAAGCTGCGCGTATTGCTTTGACTCGTTTTGTTAAAAGACAAGGAAAAACTTGGATTAGGGTCTTCCCTGATAAGCCTTTGACAAAAAAGCCTTTAGAAACTCGTATGGGTAAAGGTAAGGGTGCTGTTGAAGAATGGGTAATGAATATCAAGCCAGGTCGTATTATATATGAAATGGCAGGTGTAAATGAAGAAACTGCAAGACAAGCATTGACTTTAGCTATGCATAAACTTCCATTTAAAACTAAGTTTATTACAAGAGAGAGCCAAAATGAAATATACTGAGATCAAAGATAAAACAGCAGCTGAGCTTGCAACAATGCTAAAAGAAAAAAAGGTGCTTTTATTCACTTTAAAACAAAAGCTAAAAACAATGCAGCTTACTAACCCAAAAGAGATTAGTCAGCTTAGAAAAGACATTGCTAGAATAAATACAGCAATTAACGCTTTAAAATAAGGATAAAATATGGCATTTAAAAGAGAAATTCAAGGCGTTGTTGTTAAAATCGCTGGTGAAAAAACTGTGAGTATTTTGGTTGAGAGAAAAGTGGTTCATCCAAGATACAGAAAAATTGTTAAACGCTTTAAAAAATATTTAATTCACGATGAGAGGAATGAAGTTAAAGTAGGGGATACTATTATCGCAGTAGAATGTAGACCGCTTTCAAAAAGAAAATCATTCCGCTTAAAATCTATATTAGCTACAGGAGTTGAGTAATGATTCAAAGTTTTACAAGACTTGCAGTTGCTGATAATAGCGGTGCAAAAGAATTAATGTGTATTAAAGTTTTAGGGGGTAGTAAAAGAAGATATGCTACTGTAGGTGATGTGATCGTTGCATCTGTGAAAAAAGCTTTACCAAATGGGAAAGTTAAAAAGGGCCAAGTGGTAAAAGCGGTTATTGTGAGAACTAAAAAAGAGATTCATAGAGAAAATGGTTCTTTAATCCGTTTTGATGAAAATGCTGCTGTCATTCTTGATAATAAAAGAGAGCCTATTGGAACGCGTATTTTTGGCCCAGTGGGTAGAGAAGTCAGATATGGTGGCTTTATGAAAATCGTTTCACTAGCACCGGAGGTATTATAATGGCAGTTAAATTAAAAATCAAAAAAGGTGATAGCGTCAAGATTATCACAGGTGATGATAAAGGCAAAATAGGCAAGGTTTTAGCAGTGTATCCAAAGACTCTTAAAGTAGTGGTGCAAGGATGCAAGATCGCTAAAAAAGCTATAAAACCTAGTGAGAAAAACCCAAATGGGGGTTTTATCAATAAAGAAATGCCTATGGATATTTCTAATGTGGCAAAAGTTCAGGAGTAAGCGATGATGAGATTAAAAGAAAAATATAATCAAAGCGTTAAAGCTGCATTGGTTAAAGAATTTGATATTAGTAATCCTATGCTTGTGCCTGGAATTGAAAAGGTGGTTATTAGCGTAGGAGCAGGGGAATTAGCCAAAGATCAAAAAGTATTGCAAAATATCGCAGATACTCTTTCTTTAATCGCAGGCCAAAAAGCTGTGATCACCAAAGCAAAAAAATCAGTCGCAGGATTTAAGGTACGCGAAGGCTTCTCTGTAGGCGTAATGGTAACTTTAAGAAAAGAGAATATGTATGCTTTTCTTGATAAATTAATTTCTATTGCTTTGCCAAGAGTGAAAGATTTTAGAGGTTTGAGTAGGGATGGCTTTGATGGACGTGGGAATTATAACTTCGGTCTTGATGAGCAATTAATGTTTCCAGAAGTTGAGTATGATAAGATTTTAAGAACTCATGGTATGAATATTTCTATAGTTACAACAGCACAAAATGATAAAGAGGCACAAAAGTTATTAGAACTTATGGGTGTGCCGTTTGCAAAAGGAAAATAATATGGCTAAAAAATCAATGATTGCAAAAGCGGCGCGCAAGCCTAAATTTAAAGTTAGAGCTTATACAAGATGCCAAATTTGTGGACGTCCGCATTCAGTTTATAGGGATTTTGGAATTTGTAGGGTTTGTTTAAGAAAAATGGGCAATGAAGGTTTGATTCCAGGTCTTAAAAAAGCAAGTTGGTAAGGATAAAATATGATAAATGATATTATTTCAGATTCACTCACCCGCATTAGAAATGCAGGAATGAGAAAGCTTGAAACAACCAAGCTTTTGCATTCTAAAGTTGTAGAAGCTTTAGTTGGGATTTTCCAAGCTAAGGGTTATATTGAAAGCTTTAATGTTATTACAGAAGATAAAAAGAAATTCATCAATGTAGTTTTAAAATACGATGAAAAAGGCAAGAGTGTTATCAATGAGCTTAAAAGAATTTCTAAGCCGGGTCGTCGCGTTTATAAAGGTAAAGATGAAATCAAACGTTTTAAAAATGGTTATGGTACTATAGTAGTTAGCACAAGTCAAGGCGTTTTAGCCAATGATGAAGCTTATAAAGCAGGTGTTGGCGGCGAAATTTTATGTACCATTTGGTAAAAAATCTGCTTTTTATGGCATTGGGTATGCATTCTTTTAAAAAAGTAGAAATATCCTAGACAAATAAAAAGGAAAAACATGTCTCGTATAGGTAAACAACCAGTTGCTATTCCAACAGGAGTAGAGGTGAAATTAGAAGGGAATTTGCTTCAATTTAAAAAAGGCAATTTAGCAAAAACCCTTGATATGAAAGCAAATGTAAATGTTGAGATTAAAGATAATAACATACTTTTTTCTCCAAAAGGCGAAGACAGACAAAGCCGAGCGTATTGGGGGACTTATAGAGCTTTAGCTTATAATATTGTTATAGGTTTAACCCAAGGTTTTTCAAAAACTCTTGAAGTTAATGGGGTTGGTTATAAAGCGACTTTAAAAGGGAAAATTTTAGAATTAAGCCTTGGTTTTTCGCATCCTATTAATTATGAAATTCCAGAAGGCATTGAAATTGTAGTTGATAAAAACACTATTATAGTTAAAGGAAGCGATAAGCAAGTTGTGGGTCAAGTTGCTGCTCAAATTCGTGAATTTAGACCACCAGAACCTTATAAAGGCAAAGGCGTTAAGTATGCTGATGAACGCATCATACGCAAAGCTGGTAAGACATCTAAGAAGTAAGGGTAGAATATGAGAGCAAATGTATTAAAAAGAAAACTCACTTTAAGAATTAAAAGAAAAAAAAGAATTAGAGCAAAAATTTCAGGATGTGAAAATTTTCCAAGAATTTCTGTATTTAAATCAAACAGAACTCTATATATCCAAGCCATTGATGATGTTAAAGCTGTGACTTTAGCAGCAATAGATGGGCGTAAAATTGGTGTTAAAGCAAATAAAGAAGGTGCTAAGAAAATCGCTGCAGAATTTGCTAAAACTTTAAAAGCTAAGAATATAGAACAAGCCATTTTTGATAGAAATGGTTATATTTATCATGGTGTTATTGCAGCATTAGCAGAGTCTTTAAGAGAAAATGGCATTAGGCTATAAGGGGTAAATGGATGGAAAAATATAATAGAGAAGAATTTGAAGAAGTAATTGTTGATATTGGTAGAGTTACTAAGGTCGTTAAAGGTGGCAGAAGATTTAGATTTACTGCTTTAGTTATAGTTGGAAACCGCAAAGGTTTAGTAGGTGTGGGTTATGGCAAGGCTAAAGAAGTCCCTGATGCTATACGTAAAGCAGTAGATGATGCTTTTAAAAACATGGTTGAAGTAAAAACTAGAGGTTCGACTATAGCACACGATGTGGAAGTAAAATACAATGCCAGTAGGATTTTGCTTAAACCAGCTAGTGAAGGTACAGGGGTTATCGCAGGGGGTTCTACACGTCCTATTGTGGAACTTGCAGGTATTAAGGATATCTTGACTAAGTCTTTAGGATCGAATAACTCAGCTAATGTGGTTCGTGCTACAATCAAAGCTTTAACAATGCTAAAAGGATAAAAAGATGAATTTAACAAAAGCAGCGGGTTCAACGCACAAAACCAAAAGAATAGGCCGTGGACAAGGTAGCGGCATGGGTAAAACCGCTACTAGAGGAGGCAAGGGTCAAACCGCTAGAAAAGGTTATAATGAAAAAAGAGGTTTTGAAGGTGGACAACAACCACTTCAAAGAAGACTTCCTAAAGTAGGTTTTACTTCTAGTGTGAAAAAGCCTTATGTGATCAATGTAGAAAAAATCGTAGCTGTCAAAGAACTTAGCGAAATCACTCTTGAAAGCATTAAAAGCGTTCATAAGGTTTCAAAATCTGTAAATAAAATCAAATTAATCGGTGCAAGTGCGAAAGACTTAGTATCGAAAATTAAAGACGAGAATATTAGCGTCACCGGATTAAAATATAATGAATAGAGCATTGGTGAATAAGATTTTAATCACTTTGGCATTTTTGTTTGCTTATAGGGTTCTAGCTTATGTGCCAGTTCCTGGAGTTAATGCTGATGTGATTGCAGAATTTTTTAACAACAATCAAAATAATGCTTTAGGTTTATTTAATGTTTTTAGTGGTGGAGCGGCTGAGCGCTTTTCTATCATTTCTTTAGGCATTATGCCTTATATCACAGCTTCTATTATTATGGAGCTTCTTGCAGCGACTTTTCCCAATATAGGTAAAATGAAAAAAGAACGCGATGGTATGCAAAAATACATGCAAATCATCCGTTATGCTACTATTGCTATTACTTTAGTGCAAAGCATAGGCGTTGCTATAGGTTTGCAAAGTCTGCATGGGCGTGGGGGTATGAGTGCTATCATGATAGAAGATTTAAATGTCTTTATCGCACTTTGTGCTATTTCTATGCTTGCAGGGACTATGCTTTTGATGTGGCTTGGAGAGCAAATCACACAAAGGGGCATTGGCAATGGTATTTCTTTGATCATTTTTGCGGGTATAGTTTCGGGTATTCCAAGAGCGATTTTAGGTACTGTAGGGCAAATTAACTCAGGTGAGATGAATTTTTTAACCGCTTTTGCTATTTTTGCTTTGATTTTGATCACTATAGGTGTGATTATCTATGTAGAATTAGGAGAAAGAAGAATCCCTATTTCTTACTCTCGCAAAGTCGTTATGCAAAATCAAAATAAACGCATTATGAATTATATCCCTATTAAATTAAATCTTAGTGGGGTTATTCCTCCGATTTTTGCTAGTGCGATTTTGATGTTTCCAACAACTATTTTGCAAACAAGCACAAATCCTTATTTGCAAGCTATAAATGATTTTTTAAATCCTAATGGCTATTTATTTCATGTTTTGACTTTTTTATTTGTGATTTTCTTCGCATATTTTTATGCTTCTATAGTTTTTAATGCTAAAGATATAGCTGAAAATCTTAAAAAACAAGGGGGTTTTATCCCTGGAATTCGTCCAGGAGAGGGAACTTCTAATTATCTTAATGAGGTTGCTTCGCGTTTGACTTTATCAGGTTCTATTTATTTAGGGCTTGTGGCGACTTTGCCATGGGTTTTGGTTAAATTCATGGGCATACCTTTTCATTTTGGTGGTACTTCAGTGCTTATTGTTGTACAAGTGGCACTTGATACAATGAGAAAAATTGAAGCTCAAATTTATATGAGTAAATACCAAACTTTAAATGCTGTAGGTTTATGAAATCAGCAAGCATCATTTTTGCTGATTTGACTTTTAAATCAAGGCTTTTGTTTTTTATTTATTTTGCTTTTATTAAAAAACTAGCCTTGATGTTTTAAATTCCCTTTTAAATTATATTTTTATTTGTTTTACTATGATAATTTTGCTTTTATAAATGTGATTTAGTTTTCTTAAATCGATTTTATAAGTAGAATTTAAACTTTTTTAGCTAAATTCAGCTTTTTATTTAACAAGGTGTAAAATGAAGAAAAATTTAATCATCGTAGAATCTCCAGCTAAAGCTAAAACTATAGGAAATTTTTTAGGGAAAGATTACGAAGTCATCGCTTCTAAAGGACATATTAGGGATTTACCTAAGTCAAGTTTTGGGATTAAGATTGAAGAAGATGCTTTTATCCCAGAGTATAGGATCACAAGTGATCATAGTGCCTTGGTTAAAGAACTTAAAGCTAAAGCTAAAAATGCAAAAGAAATTTACCTTGCAACGGATGAGGATAGAGAAGGAGAGGCTATAGCCTACCATATTGCTAAGGCTATTGGCAAGGATGAAAAGACTTTGCCGCGTATAGTTTTTCATGAGATTACTAAAAGTGCTATAGAAAAAGCTTTAAAAAATCCTAGAAAACTCAATATACATTCTATAAATGCCCAGCAAACTAGGCGTTTATTAGATCGTATTGTAGGGTATAAATTAAGCCCTTTACTAGGACAAAAGATCCAAAAGGGCCTTAGTGCAGGGCGTGTTCAAAGTGCGGCTTTAAAAATCATTGTCGATCGTGAAAAAGAAATCCGTGCTTTTGTCCCTTTAGAGTACTTTAGTATAGATATGATTTTTCATGAAGATTTGGATGCAGAACTTGTAGAATTTGATAAAGCAAAAATAGAAAAGCTTAGCATTACTAATAAAGATCGTGCCAAAGTTATTTTTCAAGCATGCCAAAATCAAGGCTATAGTATAAGTGATATTGAAAGCAAAGAAAGAAAAATCGCCCAGCCCCCGCCTTTTATGACTTCAACCTTGCAGCAAAGTGCTAGCAATCGCCTTGGTTTTAATCCTAAAAAAACCATGATGATAGCGCAAAAACTCTATGAAGGGGTTAATACTCATGAGGGTATTATGGGGGTTATTACCTATATGAGAACAGATAGTCTTAATTTAGCTAAAGAAGCCTTAGAAAATGCTAGAACTTTTATACAAAGTCATTTTGGCAAAGATTATCTTCCAAGTAAGGCAAATATTTACACAACAAAAACCAAGGGTGCACAAGAAGCTCACGAAGCCATAAGACCTACGAATTTAAACTTCACCCCAGAGCTTGCATCGAAGTTTTTAGATAAGGATGAGTTAAATCTTTATACTCTTATTTACAACCGCTTTTTAGCGTGTCAAATGAGTCCTGCACTTTCTCAAATTCAAAATGTCTTTGTGAAAAATGATAGGGCTGTGTTTAAAATCAGTGGTAGAAAAATCCTTTTTGATGGGTATTATAAAGTCTATGGAGATAAGGATAGGGATAAGATCTTACCCCATCTTCAAATAGGCCAAGATTTAAAAATTCAAAATCTAGAAATGAATTCGCATTTTACTGAACCTCCTTCAAGGTATTCTGAAGCAGGGCTTGTAAAAAAACTTGAAAGCTTAGGCATAGGGCGCCCTTCTACTTATGCGCCTACTATTTCTATACTTACAAGCCGTGATTATGTAAGGATTGATAAAAAACAACTCATTCCTAGCGAAATAGCTTTTAGTGTGACTGAGGTGCTTGAAAAAAATTTTAGTGATATAGTCGATACACAATTTAGTTCTAATCTTGAAAACACCCTAGATCAAATCGCTGAAGATAAAGCAGATTGGCAAGAAACTTTAAAAGAGTTTTATTATCCTTTCATGAGAAAGATAGAAGAGGGAAAAACAAAAATCGCAAGTCAAAAAACCGTAACCAAACTAGGCGAGGCTTGCCCTCAATGCGGTGGAGAACTTGCCATTAGAAAAGGGCGTTTTGGAGAATTTGTGGCGTGTTTGAATTTCCCAAAATGCAAGTACTCAAGGAATTTAAAAAATGAAAGTGAAAATGCTTTAGAAAGCAAATTTGCTAAGCCAAATACTACAGGTATTGCTTGCCCAAATTGCAAGCAAGGAGAGCTTGTGGAGCGTTTTTCAAAACGGGGTAAATTCTATGGATGTAGTAGCTATCCTCAATGTAATTTTATAAGCAAATACAAACCAAGCGATGAAAAATGCGAAAAATGCGGGGAAAATTTGGTGATTAAGGAGCTTAAAAAAGGGACATTTTTAGAATGTTTAAAATGCAAAGTTAAAAAAGAAATAAAGGATTAAAATGCAAATCATGCTTTGTGCTATTTCAAATATAGCCAGTGGGAATTGTTCAGAAGATTGTAAATACTGCACTCAAAGTGCTTATGTAAAAACAAATATCCAAAAATACCGTTGTAAGGACCTTTCTCAAATCGTTCTTGAAGCAAAAATAGCCAAAAAAAATGAAGCTTTGGGCTTTTGCTTGGTTACAGCAGGACTTGGGCTTGATGATGAGAAATTAGAATATGTTTGTAAAGCTGCAAGGGCTGTGCATAAAGAAGTGCCTAATTTGCTTCTTATAGCCTGTAATGGTATGGCGAGTGTAGAGCAGCTTAAAGAGCTTAAAAAGGCCGGTATTTTTTCTTATAATCACAATCTTGAAACTTCAAAGGAATTTTTCCCTCAAATTTGCACCACTCATACTTGGGAAAGCAGATTTCAGACGAATTTAAACGCTAAAGAAGCAGGACTTATGCTGTGCTGTGGTGGGATCTATGGCATGGGTGAGAGTGAGGAAGATAGATACAGTTTAAGAAAGTCTTTGCAAGAGTTAAATCCTTTTTCTAGTCCTATTAATTTTTTTATCGCGAATGAGAATTTGAATTTAAAAGTTCCTAAGCTTGATGCTGATGAAGCTTTAAATATCATACGCCAAAGCAAACAAGCCTTGCCTGATTGTGTTATCATGGTAGCTGGGGGACGTGAGTTTGTTTTAGAAGACAGACAGTATGAAATTTTCCAAGCGGGTGCAGGTGCTATAGTGGTTGGGGATTATTTAACCACCAAAGGAGAAGCGCCAAGCCGTGATATTATGAAGCTAAAACAAATGGGATTTACTTTTGCATCAGAGTGTCATTGATCCTCAAGCTTTAAATGATTTAAAGATACTTATTGTTATTGCTTTGTGCTTGCTTTTTTCTGTACATATTGCCAAAATTTTACGCTTGCCTGTAGCCGCTACAGAGATTTTATTAGGGGCTGTGATAGCGTATTTTGGTTTTATCTCAAAGAGTGAGAATTTTGATCTTTTGGCTAATGTGGGTTTTTATTATCTTATGTTCATAGCAGGCATGGAAGTGAATTTAAGAGATTTTTTTAATATGGACAGGCAAATAGCCAAAAAAAGTTTTTTTTATATTCTTTCGCTTTATATTTTATCTTCTTTTGTAGTGTGGATTTGTAAGCTTTCTTTAGTTTTTGTTATTATTATACCTGTGATGAGTGTGGGGCTTTTGGCTTTGCTTTTTAAAGATTTTGGCAAGGAATGTTATTGGCTGAATGTGGCTATGATAGTGGCTACCTTGGCTGAGGTGGTTTCTATTGTTTTTTTAACTATAGCAGATGCGTTTTTGCGCGAGGGCACAAGCGTTATTGATGTGGTGCAAAGCATTTTGTATCTTAATATCTTTTTGGGACTTTGTTGGCTTTGTTTTAAAATGCTTGGAGTGCTTTTTTGGTGGTATCCGCAGCTTAAGGTAGTTTTGATGCCTTGGGAAGATAAGGATGAAAAAGATATAAGATTTTGCATGGCGATTTTTATTTTGATTATTGTTGCTATGGTTATTACAAAGCTTGAAATCGTTCTTGGATCTTTTATTGCAGGATCTTTTATTGCGACTTTTTTTGATCATAAAAAAGACCTTGAGCATAAGCTTTCTGCTTTTGGGCATGGTTTTTTAATTCCTGTTTTTTTCATCCATATAGGATCTACTTTTGATCTTAGAATGATTTTAGATTATAAGATCGTTCTTGAAGCTTTTTTCTTGATGTTTGTTATGATAGGCTTAAGAATCGTATGTGCAAGTATTTTTTTCAGAAAAATCGGTTTTAAAAATACTATTTTATTTGCATTAAGCCATTCTATGCCTTTGACTTTGCTTATTGCTACGGCTACGCTAGGGTATTCTGGAAAAGTCATTGATGAGAAGTTTTATGCGGCATTGATTTTAACAGCTTTATTTGAAGCTATTATAGTTATGAGTGCGATTAAATTCCTTGCTCTTGCTAAAAAATGAAGTTACTTTTCTACTCAAAAAAACAAATAAAATCTTAAAATTTTAATAATTGAAAAGCTTATAATCGTTATTTTTTTGTTAAAATTATTAAAGCAACAACAAACAAGGAGTAAGAATGTCAAATTCCGTTACTATAACTGATAATAGAAATGGAAAAAGCTATGAATTTCCTATATATGATGGTACTATAGGCCCTAGTGTTGTGGATATGTCAAGTTTTTATAAACAAACAGGAATGTTTTCTTATGATGAGGGTTTAACCTCTACAGCCACTTGTAAATCTAAAATCACTTATATAGATGGAGAAAATGGCATTTTAATGCATCGTGGCTATCCTATAGAGTGGCTTGCACAAAATAAGCTTTATTTAGATGTGGTGCATCTTTTGCTTTATAAAGAACTTCCTGATTCTAGTCGTCTTGAGGCTTTTCGCTATGAGATGAAAAAGCGTTCTTTTATCCATGAGGGCATGCACCGTCTTTTTGACTCTTTTCCTGATAATGCACATCCTATGGCGGTCTTGCAAGGTGCGGTCTCATCGCTTAGTGCTTTTTATCCTGATCATTTAAATATGAATGTCAAAGAAGAATATATGGAAATGGCAGCGCGCATCATAGCTAAAATTCCTACTATAGTGGCCACAGCTTATCGCTATAAGCATGGATTTCCTATGGCTTATCCGAATTTAGATCGTGGTTTTACTGAAAATTTCTTGTATATGCTAAGAACTTATCCTTATAATCATGTCAAGCTTAAGCCTATAGAGATTAAAGCCCTTGATACGGTATTTATGCTTCATGCTGATCATGAACAAAATGCTTCAACTTCTACTGTGCGCGCAGTAGGATCAACTCATGCGCATCCTTATGCCTGTGTTTCAGCAGGTATAGGTGCGCTTTGGGGGCATGCGCATGGTGGGGCTAATGAAGGCGTTATTAGAATGCTTGAACAAATAGCTAGCGTGGATAAGGTTGATGAGTATATCAAAAAAGCCAAAGATAAAAATGATCCTTTCCGTTTAATGGGATTTGGACATAGGGTTTATAAGAATTTTGATCCTCGTGCTAAAGTCTTGAAAAAACTCCGCGATCAACTCATCGATGAATTAGATCTTGATACGAATTTAATTAAAGTTGCAACGCGTATAGAAGAAATAGCTTTAAATGATGATTATTTTGTCCAAAGAGGATTGTATCCTAATGTGGATTTTCATAGTGGGCTTATTTTAAAAGCTTTAGGAATTCCTAATGAAATGTTTGCTACACTTTTTGTCATAGGACGTACCCCAGGATGGATAGCACAATGGATAGAGCAAAAAGAACAAGAAAGTCTTAAAATAGTTCGTCCAAGACAGCTTTATTTGGGTGAGAGTCATTTGGATTTGACTTAAATTATGGAATGTAAATTCCATACAATCTTCTTAAAATATTTTAGAAAGTTTTATCATGCTTAATCTCGACAAATTATTATCGCTTGCTATGGATGGGGCTTATGCGGCTTCAAAGGCTATTTTAAAAGAACGCCAGGATTTAAAAATTTGGCAAAAAGAAGATAAAAGCCCCCTAACATCAGCCGATCTTGCTTCTAATGAAATTTTAAATGAGATTTTGCGATCTTCAGATATTGCTATTTTGTCTGAAGAGAATTTATTTAGCCTAGAAGCATGCAAGGATTTGAAATATTTTTGGCTTATTGATCCTCTTGATGGGACGAGTGGGTTTTTAAAAGGTAGTGATGAGTTTTGCGTGATGATAAGTTTAGTTTATGAAAAACGCCCTGTTTTATCCCTCATACAAAACCCTTCAAAAGGCGATATTTTCTATGCTCATGCAAAAACTAAGGTCTATAAAAATGATAAAATTTTATCAATCTGTGATGAAAAATATGAAAAAAACAAATTTAAAGCCCTTCTTAGTATGAATCATTTATGCCAAGAGGATGAAGCATTTGCTAAAGAACATCAACTACAAGCTCTTAATATAGGTTCAGGGCTTAAATTCTGCGCTATTTTAGAGGCTAAGGCCGGGGTTTATAAAAGATTTCAAAGCCTTTATATTTGGGATATAGTAGCTGGAGATTTTTTGGTCAATCAAAATGGTGGATTTATGGGAGATTTTTCTAAAAAAATGCTTTCATATCATCCTTTAGATCATAAGGCTAAGCCTTTTGTCTGTGTTTCTTCTAAGAAATTTTTGCAAGATTTTTGCAAGGATTAGCATGTGGCGTTTGCTTTTACTAATGAGCTTGGCTTTAAATGCTTTAGCAAGTAATTTTGGTCAAAAAAAAATCCTTACTATAAAACCTCATGCAGATGAGTTTAAAATCATCGATCTTAAGCAAAAGGTCTTAAGTCCAAGTTTGGATCAGCAAAAGGCTTTATTTGACAGCTCTACTTTGATAGAAAAAAAAACCATAAAAGATAAAAATATAGACTTTGCTATAGTTTTGACTTTTAAGGAGACTTTTGGGTATTTTTTAGAGGATTTTAGGATTAGTGCTAAGGAATTTTCTAAGGAATTTTCTAGGAATTTTATCCATTATTTTAAGTTTAATTTGGCAAATCGTAGCGCCAATAATCTTTATCAAGATTCTAAAGCTTTGTATTTTAGTCCTAAGGATGCTAAGCTTGTAAATGTAAGTGCTTTTTTGAAAAAAGAGGAGGATAAATCTAAAACCTATATCAAATTCATCGATTATCTTATGGTAGTGAATTTAGAAGAGTTTTATGTCAATATTACTCATTATGGTTTTGTTAAAACATATCAAGGCATGGCTAAGATCAATGTGAAGTTACTTTCTACTAAAGATGCAAAAATTCTCATGGCAAAAAATATCAAAATGAAACTAGCATTAAAATCTATCCATGCTCAACAAAATTATCAAAACATCCTTCAACAAATGCCTAAAATGCTAAATCAAGCTATAGAAAAAGAATTCTCAAAACTTAAAATTTTATGAGATCAAGTTTATCAAGCATGTAAATTTTGTAAGCATAAGAGTGTTAAAATTCGTTTCAAAAAACTCTAAACCTAAAAGTCTTTTAGCTTATTTAAAGATTAATAAGCTTAGACTATAAAAGAATAAGCCTTCCTAAACTTTTATTTCTTTAACTCTTCTAGTTTAACTTTCTAATTTAACTCTCTCCTACCACAAATAATTAAACTGTGCAAAGGCTGTATGACTCGTTCCTTCTTTAGAAGATATAGTATTATAATTAATACTCATATGAAAGCTAGGGTTTAAAGGAAGTATTAAAGCTGTACTTAAATACCTTTGTATTCTAGCTAATTCAAACTCATCTTCTACCTTTACACTTCCAAAGCGTGCTTTAGAAGCTATACTAGGATTGGCATAAAACTTAGCACCTAATTCTAAAGAAGTCTTTAAATGAGGCAACCAATCTTCAAACCAAGTAAAGCTAGCCTTAGTGCTTAAAAG
>NZ_WUED01000016.1 GCF_016806695.1 Campylobacter bilis
TTTTCTGAGGGTAGCGGTAAAAATATGTCAATAGGTTTAGCATCTGGAATTTTTGTTGTTTCTCAAATGACTGCAGCTAGTAATGTATATAATGTCTCTACAGGTTCAGGTTTTTCTGAAGGTTCTGGTAATTCTCAATTTGCTACTTTAAAAACTTCAGCAGGTAATGCAGCAGGTGCTGTAAGTGAAACAGCGGGTGTGACTACACTTAAAGGAGCTATGGCAGTAATGGATATTGCTGAAACAGCTATAACTAATCTTGATCAAATCAGAGCAGATATAGGTTCGGTGCAAAATCAGCTTCAAGTTACGATCAACAACATCACAGTAACACAAGTAAATGTAAAATCAGCAGAATCTCAAATCAGAGATGTAGACTTTGCTAGTGAGAGCGCTAATTTTTCAAAGCATAATATATTAGCTCAATCAGGTTCTTATGCTATGGCTCAGGCTAATGCTGTACAACAAAATGTATTAAAACTTTTACAATAAAAATTTAATGAGGATTTTTATCCTCATTAAATTAATTTTCTTTTTTCTAATTCGTCTTGTAAGGGTATGATAGCTTTTTTTAAGACAAGGTTTTGAGTATTTACAAGATCAAAAATGCTTTCAATTAAAGACTCATGTGCATAAAGCCAAGCAAAAAGTTTGTTTTGTCTTTCGCTTTCGTTTGTGAAATTTTGAAGGTATAAAGGGGTTAATACGCTTTCTTCATGATAAAGTGTTGGACCTAGAATTTCAAGCAAGAAATTATAACGATTTGTATCTAAACGCACTTTTAATTTATCTAGATTTTGATTTATTTGTTCTAAACTAAGTTGGGATTTTCCTTTTCTAAGATGACTGAGTTGGTTTTTAACTTTTTTACATTCTTTTAAGAAAGTATCGCTTAGTTTCATTTGTTTTTTGATTTTTTCATAGCTTTTTAACATGAGTGTATTTCTATGATTTTGAGAAAGTTTATGAAGCTTGGAAAAAGGTTTTTTTAAATCACTTTTTAATAAATTTTGGCAAAATTCTTTAAAAGACTTTTCTATAGCCCCTTCTATTTTAACCCCTCCTTGGGTACAATTATAGGTTTTTATATTGTTTTTATTATTTGATGCTATAAAATTTTCAAAAATTTCTTTAAATAAGATCCAAACTTGTGAGCTTTGAACCTTTCCTTTTCCTCCATAAGCTATAGCAGTATATTTATCAAAATCTCTTTGATAATGCCCATCATGCAATTTTTCATGGATAAAGCCCTTAGAATGAGAGTGTCCATCTTTGCTATAAGCTAGATCTTGTCCTATTAAAACAAGGTTTTTATAGTTTAGATTAATAGCTAGTTCATAATTCATATGAGCAACACTCATCCCACAACTCATATAGCCAAATTCATCAAGTTTCATAGATGAAGCAAAAGGCAAAGGTCTTGTAACCAAGATATAAGATCTTTTGCTTTTTTCAAGATAAGAAATAGTGTTTTTATGCACCAAAGAAGTCACTACAAAAGTAATTCCTTGATCAAAGTCTTTAAAATCATTATTAAAGCATTCTGCTGTGATATCATCTCTTTCCATCATGCAAACATAATCAGGCTTTATACCATGTTTAGCTAGTATAGCATAGGCACTATCAGCACAAAAAATAGCTGCTTTGTTAGCATATTGTTTAAGTATGGGCAATTGTTTTTCAAGACTTGGGCCAGTTGAAACAATAATAGCTATATTTTTATCTTTGGTATTTTTTCTTTTTTGAAGCAGGCTTTGGTAGCTTGGATGATTGATCATTTTTGGTATATTTTGAACAAATTGCTCTATGCCTTGCATAGCGTCTTTAGGATCGTTTCCTCTTCTTAGGCTAATGTTTTTAATGGCTTTTGAATTTAAGGTATTAACTCTTAATATATCTTCTTCGTAAGCTTTATAAAAATGAGAGTGTGTATGTAAAGTATAGGTTTTAAAAAATCGATTTACAGAACTTAAAGAAAAAATAGCATCTGCTTTAACATAGGTCATTTCAGGCGTATAAATTAATATAAACCTTCCTTTTCTTAATGCTTCACTAAAATCAAGCAGATTAAGCACTATAAATATAATTTCTATTTCTTTTTCAAAAATAATAATTCTTTTATGATTTTCATTTTGAAGTAAAATTTTATATAAAATCCCATTTCCAAGTCCATAAAAAAATAAAGCCGGATATCTTACATATTGTTTAAGAGATTCCATTTTTTCTTCTAACTCATTTAAAGGATTTTGATAAATAGTTTTTAAATTTCTTTTTCTTATGATGTTGATATCAAGTTTGTCTTTACCAAAAGTATAAGCAAATTCTCTTAATTCTTTGATTTTTTTTAATTTTTCTTTAAGATCATTGTATTCCTTGCCATTCATGGCTTTTAAGTTTTTATCAAAAAGTTCTGTATGCATTTTTTATTTTCCTTTTCCATTTTTGCAGCGATTTTTTATCCAATTCTTTTTCTAAAGGTTCAATATTGCTAATTAAAGCCTTTTCTTGTATTTGTATATGCCCATAAACTAGTTTAAAAAATTCTATATGTTCTTTCACCCATAATAAAGATTTATTATAAGCATCTTCTGGTGTTTTAGGGTTTAAAACATAAATTCTAGCCAGGTTGAGTTCAAATTGGGTGTGTAAGGGAATTAAAATTTCATATAAATCTAACATATTTTTCTCATCTTCGAATTCTAGTTTGATCTTATCTATTTCTTTAATAAGATAATTTAATATTTCTTTACCTTCTTCTAAATTAGCAATGAGATGAATATTAGAAAAACTTTCTTGGATTTGTTGATAAGAATTTAAGAGTTTTTCTTGAAAATTTCTGCAATGATTGATACTGTTATAAATTTTATAATAACATTTTAATAAAAATTCATTTTGTTTATTGATATTTAAGGGTTGAAGTTTGGGAAAAGGTTTTTTAAGCTCTTTATGAAGTAATTTTTCACATATTTCTTTAAAAGGCTTTTCTATGGTTCCTTCTATCCTAGCTCCTCCTTCGGTACAATTGTAAGTAGAACAAAGTTTTAATTGACTTGCTTCATAAATTCTTTTTTCTAAATAATATTTAAATAAAACCCAATAAAAAGAACTTTCCACAAAGTCCTTTCCTCCATAAGCTAGAGTTCTAAAATGTCCAAAATCTCTTTCATAATGCCCTTGATGTTTATCAAGATTTGCGTAATCTTGCGTATGGGAAAATCCATCTTTGCTGTAGGCTAGATCTTGTCCTATAAAGATAATGTTTTTATGTCTTAAAAATACAGCTAAACCATAGGCTACATTAGCTACACTATGCCCTTCAGATAATACTCCAAAATTTTTAATTTTTAAATATTGTACAAATTGAGAACCTCTGTAAGCCAATATAAAATCTCTATAATTATTTTGCAAATTTTTTATAGTTTGAGGATGGGTTAGATGAGTTGTGATAAATAAAATATCTTTATCAAAATCTCCAAAATTATTATTAAAAAATTCTGAGGTTAAAAAAATACGTTCTAAGGATAAAACATAATCAGGTTTAATCCCATATTTTGCTAATATTGGATATGAGGAGTCAACTGCTATAATGGTTGCTTTATTAGCGTATTGTTTAAGTAAGGGCAGTTGTTTGGTGAGTGAGGGGCCTGTAGAAACTATAATGGCTGTTTGGCTAAGATTTTCTCTTTGTTTAAGTAGATTTTGATAGGGGGCATGGGTTAACATAACTGGAAGATTGTAAATGAGTTGTTCTATGCCTTGAAGAGCGTCTTTAGAATCATTGCCATTTCTTAAAATAGCATTTTTAAATCCTTGTGCAAGTTTATTATTAAGTTCTAAAATATTTTCTTGATCTTTTTCATAATAATCACTACTAAGTTCTAAAAAATATACTCTAGAAAATTGAAAAAACGGATTAGATGAACATAAATCATAATAATCTTGAAAAGTAAGAGCTTTAACATCAAGTAAGAGGAGTTTGTTTTTACCCAATTCTTCTGAAAAGTCTAAAATGTGAAAGATAATTTTAATGATTTCTAAATTATTTTCAAAAACAACTAGATGTTTGCAATACGGATTTTTTAAAAGGGCTTTAAATAAAATTCCATTACCAAAACCATAAAAATATAATACAGGATATAAAAGGTATTTTTCATTGTAAGTTTTTAGCATAGTATCAAGTTCTTTTATGGGATCCTTGTAAAGAAAAGTCTTATTATTTGTATCTTCTAAATTGATATCAAGCTGATCTTTTCCTATTATGAGTTTGTAATGAGTGATTATTGTTTGTTTTAATTTTTTTCTAAAATTAGGATTTAGAGCACTTAAATTTTTATTGAAAATTTTAATTTGATTTTTATTAAAAATCATAAACTTTCTCCTTAATTTATAAAATATCGGCGTTTTGCCATTTTTTTAAAGCTTCTTTGATAATTTCATTTTGAGTATGTAAATATCCAAGGCTTTGCAGCCACCATTTTTTCTGATTGATTAAAAAATCTTTTATTGTTTTATTTTTTTCTAAATCGTTTAAGACTTCATAACGTAAAATTTCGCATTCATTATGATAATATATGGCTTGGGTGAGTTCGTTAAAAAGCTTGATTTTTTTAAATTCAATGAAAAATTTTAAAAGATTGGTTTTAATTTTTTCTAAGGATAATAAATGACTTTGTGCTTTTGCTAATTCAAAATCAAGTTTTTTAAGCTCTTTTTGACATTTTTTGATAAAGATTTCACTTTGATGGCTGTTTTTATAAAGCAGTTTTTGCGTTTGTATAAATTTCTTTTTAATTTCATTTTTATTTAAAGGTTCTGGCAATTTAAATGGTTTATTTAAAGTTTCATTTAATAAACTTTTGCACACTTCTTCAAAAGGCTTTTCTATAGCTCCTTCTATCCTAGCCCCACCTTCGGTGCAATTGTAAGTATTAATTTGTAGTTTTTCTTTGGTCCAAAAAATATCTTTTTCAAAGGCTTGACGAAATAAATTCCAAGTAAGTTGAGTTCGGATTTGGTTTTGGCCACCATAAGCTGTAGTATAAATTTCTCCGCGTATTTTTTCTCCATGGCTTCCATAAATATGATCTTTAGGATGAGAACTACCATCTTGTGCGTAGGCAAGATCTTGTCCTATTAAAATAATATTTTCATGCCTTAAAGCCGCAGCTAGCTCATAGCTCATATTTGCAACACTTGCTCCAACGCCAATATAGCCAAATTCTTTAAGTTTTAATGAAGTGGCAAAATGTAAAGGCCTGTTTACTAGCATATACTCTCTATTGTTTTTTTCTAAAAATTCAATAGCTTCTTTATGAACTACTGAAGCTAGGATAAATAAGATTTCTTTATCAAATTCTTTAAAATCATTTTCAAAACATTTAGAAACAATATCATCTCTTTCTAGCATGCAAACATAATCAGGCTTTATACCATGTTTAGCTAGTATAGCATAGGCACTATCAGCACAGAATATACTTGCTTTATTGGCATATTTTTTTAATAAGGGCAGTTGTTTAGTAAGTGAGGGACCTGTAGAAACTATGATGGCATTTTTGACCTTTCCTTTTTTGTTTTTTAAAAAATCCTGAAAAACCCCATGACTTAAAAGTTTAGGAAGGTTATTAAGCATATGTTTTATCCCAGTAATTGAATCATGTGGATCATTGCCTTTAGCCAAAACTATAAAGCGTATATTTTCGATCAATTTTTGATTAAGAACTTGTATTTGATGGGAGTAAAACTGAAGGTAAAAATCACTGTGAATAAAAAGATTGAAAATTTTAACACTCTTTTGTATATTTTCATACATAAAAAGACTCATAAGCTGTGCTGTAGTGATACTTTGTGTGTGAAAAAGTATTAATTTTTCATTTTTTAATTCTTGGTTAAAGTCATAAAGATGAAAAGCAAGGTATAAAATTTCTAAATCATCTTCAAAAATGATAAGGTGTTTATGATTTTGATTTTTGCATAAGGCTTTATAAAGCATTCCATTGCCAAAACCGTAAAAAAATAAAACAGGATATTTATTATATCTACCTTCAAAAAGGGCTAAATTTTCTAAAAACTCTTGCTTGGGATTATCATAAAGTAAAATATCATTTTTTATAAAATTAATACCATTTTCATTATCTAGTATAGTAAAAGTTATATTTTCTAAACTACGCAATTTGTAGGCTAAAATTTGATCTACTTCAAATAAGGCTTGAGTATTTTTTAAAAAAAGTTCTTGATTCACCTAAAATCCTCTTTTTTTAAAGCATCGCCTAATTTTATATCTTTGGTAGCAACTTTGCCTAAAATATCTTTATAAAATTTAGGATGAAGCCCTAAAGATGGGCGTACAGATCTTACATTTTCTTCATTAAAAATTTCACCTTTTTTAATGTCTTTGCTTGCGTACAAGCTTCTAGCAAAGATACGATTTTTAAGAACTTTTTCATTGAGATTTAAATCCCCATCGCCCAAAGCACTTTCAGCTTGTCTAATAGCATCTACCATGGCCTTAAATTCATGAAAATCAAGGCTAAATTGCATATCTTCACTTTGTATACTTTTATCTAAAGTAAAATGCTTTTCTATAATTCTAGCACCTAAAGCTACTGCCATAACAGGAGCTAAAAAACCAAGACTATGATCGCTTAATCCCACTTCGACTTGAAATTTTTCTTTTAAGCTTACTAAGGCTTTTAAATTCATATCGCTAATGGCTGCAGGATAAGCTGAAGTGCATTTTAAAAAAATTAAATTAGGATTTTTTTCTTCTTTAAAAATTTCACATATTTTAAAAAGTTCTTCTTGGGTGGCTATACCTGTTGAAATAATGCTAGGCTTGTTTTCTTTGGCAATATAGCGTATAAAATCTTCATCATTAGCTTCAAAAGAAGCGATTTTATAAGCAATGGGATCAAAACGCTTTAAAAAGTCTACATCTTTTTTTGCAAAAGGACTAGAAAAGCATAAAATCCCCTCATTTTGCGCAGCTTCAAAAATTTGAGAATGCCATTCATAAGGGGTTTTAGCATGTTCGTATAGTTCGTAAAGTCTGCGTCTATCCCAAAGTCCACCTTTGATGATGAAATCTTCTTTATCGCTATTAAGAGTGAGACTATCGGGTGTATAAGTTTGGATTTTGATACAATCAGCCCCAGCCTTTTTAGCTGCTTTTATGCTTTCAAGGGCGAGTTCAAGACTGCCTGCGTGGTTGGCACTAAGTTCTGCAATGACAAAAACTTTTTTATCGGTATTAAAATTTCCTATTTGCATGATTTATTATTCTTAGCATTGATATTTTTAAATGAAATTATACTATAAAATTACCAATATATAACTGTGGTTTATATATATTTTGATTTTTGCATTATTTTAAATATATAATAAATATTTAAATATATTTTAATACAATATTTATGAAAAACTAAGTTTTTGCTTGGTATATTTTGATTTTTTAATTACCCTATAAAATAAAATTAAATTATAACGATATGTATTTTAGATTAATATTTTTTAAGGAAAAAAATGAAATTTTGCAAAAAATGTGTGATGCCAGATACTAAACCTGATTTACATTTTGATGAAGAAGGAATTTGTGATGCTTGCCGTTCACAAGAGGCGAAAAATCATGAAATTGATTGGAAAGCAAGAGAGAAAGAATTTTTTGAACTTATAAAAAAATATAAAAAACATCCTATTTATGATTGTATTATAGGGGTAAGTGGAGGTAAAGATTCCCATTTTCAAACCATTAAAATGCTTGAACTTGGACTTAATCCTTTGTGTGTATGTTTTGAACCTAGTATTCCTACTAAAATAGGCCGTAGAAATTTAGAAAATCTCAACAAACTTGGTGTGGATTTAATCCATGTAAAAAGAAATCCCAAGGTATATAAAATTTTAGCAAGAGAAGGGTTTGAAAGGACGGGCGATACAGAGTGGCAAAACCATCTAGGTATTTTTACTACTGTTGTAAGAATGGCTGTGAATTTTGATATACCTTTAATGATTTGGGGTGAAAGTCCGCAAATTGAATACGGTGGTCCTGCAAGTAGCAAGACAAGAAATACCCTTGATAGGACTTGGCTTGAGGAATTTGGCGGGCTTTTGAGTAATCGTATTTCTGATATGATAGGAGTTCAAGGCCTTAGCCAAAAGGATTTGTTTTTTTATACTTATCCAAGTGATGAAGAGCTTCAAAGGGTAGGCGTTACGGGATTGTTTTTAGGTTATTATTTTAAATGGGATTATAAGATCAATCTTAAAATATCTCAAGAACATGGTTTTTTAACCACAGATCGTCCTGTAGAAACTACTTATGAGAATTTTGAAAATTTAGATTGTTATTCTAATCATGTGCATGATTATTTAAAATACTGCAAATATGGTTTTGGAAGAGCAACAGATAATGCATGTTTAGACATACGTTTAGGTTATATTAACCGTGAAGAAGGTGTAAAATTAGTAAATAAATATGATGGAAGAGTGCCTAGTAAGGCTATTAAAAAATATCTTGAATTTAGCGGCTTTACCCAAGAAGAATTTCAAAAAATCGTGGATTCTTTTACAAATAAAAAGATTTTTAAACGCGATAAAAAAGGACAATTTTTAAGGGATTATGATGGTTCTTTGATAAAAAAAGATGAGTATATTTTAAAATGATAGCTATTATTGATTATAAGGCAGGAAATTTAAATTCAGTAGTTAAAGCTTTTGATAAAATCGGGATTAAAAATTTTATAGTGCAAAATAAAGAAGATTTTAAAAAAGCTGATAAATTGCTTTTACCAGGGGTAGGATCGTTTAAAGAAGCTATGTTAAATTTAAAAAAACTTGATTTTATAGAGATTTTAAAAGAGCAAATTTTAATACAAAAAAAACCGATTTTAGGTATTTGTTTGGGCATGCAGCTTTTTTTAGAAAAAGGCTATGAGGGAGGGTTTTGCGAGGGGCTTGGTTTGATTGAAGGTGAGGTGGTGAAATTTCAAGAAGATTTGGGTTTAAAAATCCCTCATATGGGTTGGAATGAGCTTGAAATTTTAAAACAAGAACCCTTATATAAGAATATAGAAAATAAAAGTGATTTTTATTTTGTGCATTCTTTTTATGTTAAATGTAAGGATGAGTTTGTGAGTGCTAAGGCAGATTATGGGCATAAATTTGTAGCGTCTTTACAAAAAGATAATATCTTTGCTACACAATTTCACCCTGAAAAAAGTCAAAATTTAGGTTTAAAAATCTTAGAAAATTTTGCAAGGCTTTAAATGTTAAAAACGAGAATTATACCTTGTGTTTTGCTTAAAAATGGCCAGCTTGTTAAAAGTATAGAATTTAAAGATTTTCGTACTATAGGACATTTAACAAGTTCAATGAGAATTTATAATGCACGTAATGTTGATGAACTAATTATCCTTGACATAGATGCTTCAAAGAATGCACAAATAGACTTTGAAAGCATACAGGATTTAGCTAAAGAGTGTTTTATGCCTTTAACTATAGGAGGGGGTATAAAAACGCTTGAAGATATACAAAAAATTTTGAATTTAGGTGCGGATAAAATTGCAATCAATTCTCAAGCTTTAAAAGATCCTGCTTTTATAGCCAAAGCGGCTAATCGTTTTGGTTCACAATGCATAGTGTGTTCTATAGATGTAAAGCGAAAAGGGGAACAATTTTGTGTTTATGATAAAGGCAATTTGCTTCAAATTAATCCTTTAGAGCTTGCTTTAGAGTATCAAAAACAAGGAGCAGGGGAGCTTCTTTTAACTTCAGTTGATTTTGAAGGCAAGGCTAAAGGCTATGATTTAGAGCTTTTGAAAATTTTTCAAAATAGACTTAAAATTCCTTTAATTATCAATGGTGGTTTAAGCAAGCCAAGCGATGCTTTAAAAGCTTTAAATTTAGGTGCAGATGCTTTAGCAGGGGCTTATATTTTTCATTTTTCGCAATACACTCCTAAAGATATTAAAGAAGAATTAGCTAAAGAAGGTTTTGCTGTGAGACTTATTTAAAATCATATGATAAAAATCAGAGTCTTCTTTGCTTATAAAAAAATCATTTTTTTGATATAATTTTAAAGCTTTGTGATTGTTTTTAAACACAGAGGCTTTAAGGTTTTGAACTTTTAAAGTTTCAAAGGCATATTTTTTAATTTCATCCATTAAAATTTGCCCCATTCCTTTTAAACCCGGTTTGGCATAAAGACCTAATTCACATGATATAGGAGTAATATTAATAAAGTCTATTACACCTATGCTTTCTTTATTTTTAAATACTAAAAAGTATTTTTTACTTTGATCGTGTTTTAAATCATTAATAAAATTTAAATGTTCTTGAAAACTAATATGTTTTGTTTTCATAAATTGATTGATATTATGATCGTTGCGCCATTTAAAAACTAATGCGATTTCGTGAGTGTTAAGTTTGGTAAAATCTTTAAGTTTGATTAACATTTATTCTATTGTCCTAAGCTTTTTTGTTAACTTGGTATATTTTTTTAATTGATTATAAATATTTATTTATATCCGAGTAATAAAAATAAAGCAGCTATTTGTCTTGCTATACCAAAGTTTATAATGTTAATTTCTTTCATGATATTCCTTGATATTTAATTCCATTTTGATAATTTCATTATCATTATATTCTAATTCTTTAAATCCAAATTTTTTATGCAAGTTTAAAATTTGCCAATTTTCTTTAAAAGCTTCTAAATATAAAATTGCACATTTTTTAATGTAAAAACTATAATAAATAGCAATGTTTTCTAATATCCTTCCTATACCATAAAGTTGACAAAAGGGATTAGCATAAAATCCAAATTCTATAGTATTGTTATTTTTCATTTCAAAATTAATGCTTCCTAAAATTATTTTTCTATATTTTATGCAAAAATAATGTTTTGTTGTATTGGTTTTTAATCTATTAATAAAAACTTTATGTTTCAATTTCGTGATATAATGTCTATGGTATAAGAAGTTCTTTGTTTGAAAGTGGTTTCTATAAGATCTTATTTTTTCTTTATCAATATGATTTAAATTAATAAAATTTTCTAAAATAATTGTTTCATTGTTTTTAAAATAAAAAATAAAATTCCTTTTGTGGATTTCATATTTTATTAAATGATCTTTCCAAGAGAAATTTAATGAAGATAAGGATTTTATGATATCCATAATAGATCCTTTTTATATTGATTAAATTATAACATAATTATTTTAAAATTACTACTTCATAGCCTTTTTGTGCTAGCCACTTGGCTAATTTTTCTTGATTTTTAGCAAGACAAATGGCTTTAAAATTAGCTTTTAAAAGTAAGGCCTCATTGACTAAAGAACTTGCACTGATGATGAGTTTATTGCTTTCATTCATGAGTTTTGCAATATTGTTGTGATCGATGAAAAGTTTGATATTATCATGCATTTTTGCAAATTTTTGAAGTTTTGCCAGATTGGGGTTTGAAGAACTTGTTGCAATGCTTATAATTTTGGTTTTTGGTAATTCATTAGCAAGGGATAGGGATAGGTTTTTAATATCTGTTGCACCCATGCAAATAAAAAAATCATATTTTTTTTCTCTATTTTCTTTGGCTTCTTGGTAAAATTCCTCTCTAATCAAAGCATAAGAAAAACCGCATCTTATTTCACATTTAAAAGGCACTAAACCTTCATAATCACTTGCTTTAGCATAAGCATTTACATTAAGCAATATATCGCAATGATGCGCTTTTACTTCATCATCAAAGCTTAATATTTTAATCCCTGTTTCAAGCTTAATAAGTTTTTCATCATCCATGCTAATACCATAATGATCAAGGATTAAAAGATCAAATTTTTCTTCTTTGATAAGATAGATGAGTTCATAAATACTTTCGCTTCTAAGTTCGTAAACAGTGTAAGGAATTTCATCAATTAAAGAACCTTCTAAAGGCAAGCAAGCAAAACTTACATCTTTATATTGTTTGGCTAAAACTAAATCTCGTTTTATGTGTCCAAATCCGATTTTAGCAGAGCTATCACTTCTAAAAAGAACTTTCATGATTGACCTTATAAAGTGTTTTGGCAAATTCTAAATCTTGAGTTGTGTCTATATCGCAAGCTAGGTTTCTTGGCAGTATAAATACACTTGAATGGGGTTTAAATATAAAATCTTCTTCAAGCCAAGCCTTGCTAGTACCAAAATAAAATGCACCCGCATCATGATAGGCTTTTATAAGATCTTGTGAGCGGCTTTTGTAATATTTTTCATTAAACATATGAACTTGGCTTTTTTCATCCAGATAAAAAGCTCTTTGGATAGGATAATTAAATTCAGTAGCAGCAAATAAAAATTTGCTTTTATTTTGGATAAATTTCTCATAAGCTTTTTTTAAAATACTTTCATTTAAAAGCGGTGCAGTGGCATAAAGACAGCATACATTATCATAAATTTGATTTTTATTTTGTAGAGTTTGTATGATATCTTGGACTACAGCAGTGCTTGAGGCATGATCGTCGCTTAAGTTTTGATTGCGTTTTAAAGTGCTTGTTGCACCGTATTTTAAGGCTATTTTTAAGATTTCTTCATCATCGCTTGAAAGCAGTACTTCATCAAAAATATTTGAATTAAGTGCGTTTTTAATGCTATAAGCAAGCAAAGGTTTGCCTAAGAAATCTACGATATTTTTTTTAGGTATTCTTTTAGAACCGCCGCGTGCTGGGATTATGCAAAGATTTTTCATACTCAAGCCTTATTTTGGTGTTTTATTTCATTTAAAATTTAAGTATAATTGTGTTTAAAATACAATAAAAGGCCTTATATGCTTATTAATCAAACTTTTCAAATCAATTCTTGTGATGATGCAGAACTTGGTATAAAAAGAACTTCAAAACTTGAATATCGTATAAGTTATGATAATGAAAAAGAAATTAAGGCTATAGTCTTTATAGTAGGGGGTTTTGGGGCTAATAGGAATATTTCTTTTTTAGATTTTGATAGAGAATATATTGCTAAAAATTTTAATGTAGTTGCGGTAAATGTATTTTATCATTGTTTTTCTCATAGAAGATCAAATGTTGAAAAATATAGTGCACATACTGTATTTGCTAAAGAAGATTTGCCTAATTTGTCAAAACTTTTATCCGGTTTTGGGATTGATGCTGGTAATATCAATGAAAATAATGCACATGAATATTATGAATTTCTTAATAATTATATCTCGACTTTAAAGTCTCAAGGGAAATTAGTGTCAAACTATCAAGCTAAATTTAGTTCAACTTTCATTCCTCCCAACGGGGATTATCAAAATTATGGTATTATGGCTGCTATTGATCATATCAATGCTTTAAAAGATTTGGTAAAACGTTTCCCTGAATTTTCTAATTTACCAAAAATTTATGGAGGAGGATCTTATGGAGGATATTTATCTTTGCTTATAGCTAAAATTGCTCCTTGGTATGTAGATGGTGTGATTGATAATTCAGCGACTGTTTTACCAATGCTAGAATGTATTATAGGAAGGGATTTAAATAAATCTGAATTTGTTTTTAACGATCCTAATACACTTATAAAAATGTTTATTAAAACTTATTGGACTAGGAAGGATGCTTATTCGCCTTATTTTTTTGCTAATGAAAATTATATGATCAGGACTTTATTAAATTCTTATCATTTAATGATACAAGCTCGCATCAATAAAAATATTATTTTGGTATCATATCATAGTTTAAAGGATGAATTTAATACTGCTAAAGATAAACAAACTCTTTTTTCAGCTTATAAAGAATTAGGATATGATGCGACTTTACACTTAATAAGAGATGAAAATCAAATTGATGGAAGATTTATTAAAGATTTAAAGCATGGAATGAGAATAACAGATAAGGCTTTATTTAAAAAAGAACTCCCTTTAATGCTTGAAAAACTAAAAGGAAGAAATTCTTTTATGCAAGCTAATTCTATTTCTTATCCTTGCGGGGATAAGATTTTTGTTTTTAAAGATAATGAACAAAATCGATTTGCTTTATATTGTTAAATTTCACAATATAAAGCGGTTTCTAAACTAATGTAAAAATCTGTTGGCTTATAAATTTTAAATTTATAATCCAAATTCCAAGATTCTATTAAAGGTTTAATTTCAAAAAAAATCATTAGGGTTATAATATATACTTATAAGCATTGTGGGCTTTTGAGTTTTTATTGTATTTACAGCACCTTTTAAAAATTCTTGTTCAAATCCTTCAATGTCTACTTTAATAAAACCTATATCTAGGGGATTTTTTTCTAGATAAGAATCTAAGGTTGTAACTTCAACTTCTTCATAACTTGTGTTTATTTGATGGTGTTTTTAAGCTTGAATTATAGTCTCAAATGCTAATTTGTAATTTTTAGATTTTACTTTTCTTGATATATTTTAATTTTATGAAGTTTATATTTATTTCATTACTTGTTCCAACATATTTTTAATAGCTTCAAAACTTTCAAAATTTTCAGCTTTTATAAATTCAGCTTTTAATGGTTTTTGATAATATTTTTCTATCTCGGCGACTAAAGACATGATATCAATGCTATCAATGATATCTTCGCTTATAAGATTTTGCATATTTTCATTGATATCAGCTCTGTCTATATTAATGAAAAATTGTTTTATTTTTTCCATTTTTACTCCTTCGTAATTTTTAAAATTGTATTATCGCTTAAATTTAGAATCAAATCAAGCTCATTGATTTGATAAAATAAAATTTCCTTTTCTTGGCCTAAGATTTTTAATTTTGGTTTTTTAACTCCATTAAAAAACCCACAATCCATAGCCCTTAAAAAACGGGATATTTTTTCTTTATCCCAAGAGAGATCTAAAAAACCTTCGTTTGGAAGTGCTGCTTTTTTATGATATTTGTTTATATTATTATTTTGAATCATAGTTTTTTTATTTTTTAAATTGCATAAAGCTTCTTTAAAAGATGTTATGGCTAATTTATGTTGAGTGTTTAAAAGACTTAAGGAAGTAAAACTATTATTAAGGTCTATTGCTTTTTGAATGAGTATAGGACCTGTATCAATGCTTTCTTCAACTAAATGCCATGAGATTCCTGTTTTTGTGTCCTTTTCCCAAATACTCCAAATTTGTGCATTGCAGCCTTTGTGGTTTGGCAAAAGGGCATTGTGATAATTTATAATAGTATTATTTTGAATGCATTCTTTTTTAAAAATATAAAAATTATTTGCACTGATGATAAGACAATTTTGAAGGTTTTTAAAAAAACTATCTAAATTTTCTAAATCATTTAAATAAGTAATTTTTTGTTGAAAAAATTCTTCTGCTATTTTGTAGCATTCTTTGGCCACTTTTCCGCTACCTATAATATAAATGCTATTAAATTGTTTCACTCAAACCCTTCCTATCAATTTTCCCATTTTGATTTAATTTAAATTTATCAAGTTTAATAAAACTTTTTGGAATCATATAATGAGGCAATTTGTCTTTTAAAAATATTTTAAAGTCTATTTCTTCTTTGCTTTCATAAAAACAAATGATGTTTTCTTTAAAAATACAAGCACTGTTTTTAATTTTTGGGTGTGAATTGATTATGTTTTCTATTTCTCCAAGTTCTATACGGTGACCCATATATTTGATTTGATTATCAATTCTTCCATAGCATAAAAGTTCACCTAAAGCATTAT
>NZ_WUED01000017.1 GCF_016806695.1 Campylobacter bilis
GTCACCCCAATTTTAGAAGACTGAGTAGCACCTATGCTTGCTTTTATAGTTTGGTTTGAACTTGAACCAATTTGAAATTCTTGATTAGTAAAACCTCCACTTAAAAGTTGTTTACCATTAAATGAAGTTGTATTTGCGATATTGTCTAATTCTTCCATTAAACGGTTAATATCTGCTTGAAGCATGGTTCTTGTTTTTAAGCTTTGGCCATCTTGAGCTGCTTGAGTTGCCTTAGTTTTAATAGTGTCTAAGATTTTAAGCTGTTCATCCATAGCCTTATCAGCTGTTTGTAAAATACCCAAAGCATCATTACCATTAGATATGGCTTGACCTAAAGTGTTTGCTTGAGATCTTAAACTGTCTGCAATAGCCATCCCTGAAGCATCGTCTGCTGCTGAGTTGATTCTAAGACCTGAACTTAATCTTGCAAGAGATTGATCTAAGCTTTTAGAATTAAGATCTGAATTGGCTTTAGCATTTAATGCTGCAACATTTGTGTTAATACGAAATCCCATTTTAAATCCTTTTAAATAATTTCAAGCTCATCCATGAACTTGTTATAAGCTATATCGTTAAGTTAAAAAAAATCTTTATAGTTTTTCTTTAACCTAAACATAAAATTCAAAATATTTTTTCTAGACTTTTTTTTCTTGTATCAAGTTTTTCAATCAATAAAGCCAACCATTCCTTATAAGTTTTAATTATTAAAAATAAAAATTGTTTTTCTTCTTTGATTTTTTGTGAGATAATTTTACTAAGTTCAAATCCTCTATAAAACAACACCCCTTTTAAAATACCATCATTTAAAACAGTATTACTGTCTATTAAAGCATTAAAATTTTCTATATTTTTAAAAACATTTAATAAAAAAATCAAAGAAAGCTCTTTATTACTCGATAAGATTTTATCTAAAGCCTCATATAAAAGCTTAGCATCTTGTAAGACTTGTTCAATCATTTTTAAATCCTGGCTTAAAATTGTTAAAATTTTGTTTAATATCTTATTACTTCTATTAAGAGTGAATTTTTTTGGAATGGCTAAAATCTTTTTATTACCATTTGCTAATTTTAAACAACACTGCTTAAAATCAAGCTCTTGAGTAAAAGCTATCCTCGCTCCTCCTTCAGTAGCATTATAAAAATTCACTTGAGGATTCCTTGCAAATAAATTTTCTAATTTCTTTCTATAATCATCCCATCCTATATGCGTAACAACCTCTTTCTTTCCACCATAAGCTAAAATTTTATATTTAGGAAGTTCTAAACTCTGATCAATTTCTTCTCCTAAGACAAAATTTTTATAATGAGATTGACCGTTTTGATTATAAGCTAGATCCTGACCTATCATAATAATATTTTTAAAGCCTAAAGCTAAAGCCAGACTATAGCACATATGACCCACATGAGTTCCAACTTCTAAATACCCAAAATCATAAGCATTAATTTTTTGATAAACGAGATTTTTATTTAAGACTATACAAAAATGTAATTGTCTATAATTTATAAAATCAGAAACATGTGGATGGGTACTTTGAGCTAGAACAAACAAAGTTTGCTTTAATTTATCTTCTTGAAGATCTTTAAAAAATTCTAAAGGATATTCTTCAAAATCAAGATTTAAAACATAATCAGGAATTATATTGTTTTTATAAAGCAAAGGAAAAGCACCATCAGCACAAAAAATCACAAAATTGTCTTGATACTTTTTCAAAAGCGGAATTTGTTTTTCAAGACTGGGTCCAGCACACACTACCATGCAAGTTTGAAATTGATTTTTTCTCTCTTGTATTATTCTTTGAAAAGGAATGTTTTTTAGCATGAAAGGAATATTTTGTATGAAATTATCGTAGCACAATAAAGCTATTTTCGAATTTGGATTTAAATTTCTAATAACAAAATTAATACAATTATAAATTAAATCATCAATTTTTATAATCTCTTGTATAAAATACTTTTTGTAATAAGAATTCATAAACATTTCATAAAGACTTAAATACTCAAACATATCCTTTTGATCAAATAATATACCAAGTTGCACATTGACTTTTTTTTCATTGAGATCTATAAGATAAATTTTACCACTACATAATTCTTCACTTAAATCTACCATACTTAAAGCTAAAATAAAAAGTTCTATCTCAGCTTCAAACACAAAAAGATGTTTATAAGAACAAGCTAATTTTTTTACCAATAAAGCATTTCCTATACCATAAATACACACAAAGGGATATCTTAAAGTTTTCTCTAAAATAGTTTGATAAAAATAATTTATTTCTTCATGCACATTTTTATACATAAAAACATTATTATTTTTATCATAAATATTACAATTTTCATCTTTGCTAAAACGAGAACAGGTCTCATTTTGCATAAAATTAAAAAGCCTATTGCCCAAAGGCTCATTAACTCCGCTTAATAAAGCTTGGATGTTTTTTTCTAAAACAGTCATGAACTTTTCCTATACTTTGTCTATTTTTAATGATATTTTATCATCTTCCTCACTAAAGCTATATATCAAATTCTCACAAGGATAAACAATACATTTTTCTTGATCAATTTTAGATTTTTGTTGTGTCTTTTCTAAGATCGATAAAAGTTCTTTAGATATTAAAGTCTTTATAGACATTTGCATTCCATGATCTAAATTTTTAATAAATTTACCATCTACTTGATGAGGATCTTTAATCATATTAAGCTTAGCATCAAACCCCAAATCTTTGAAATATTGATATAATTGTATCTTATCCTCTGGCGGTGCTATTTTTTTATCATAATAAGAATGATAGCTTATATAATAAGGCTTAGGATATCTTGCTTGAATTTGAAGATGAGTAGGTTCTAATATATTTCTTATCATTCTTCTTGCAGGAGAGAAAAAATACTTTGAAGCAGAATTATTAGTCCAAAAAGTTTTACTAGAACAATGCACTCTAATATGTTGAAAAAAATCAAAAGTATTAAACTCAGAATAACGTATAAAATCTATCTCTTTACCAAAACCCACAAGACGCCAAAGAAATTTAGCATAGCTTGAATTATCTATAATCCCATCAACAAGCCAAGGAGCTATTTTAGCCGCTAAATGCGCCAAATAACCTCCATGAGAACTCCCCACCATAACCACAGGCAAATCTTTAGCTTTAAAAGGACCTTGCTTTTTAAGATAAAGAACAACATTTAAAAGATCTTGAGTTTGCATAATACCGAAATTTTGGTACTCGTTTTTAGTAGGATTTAAACTTACATGTAAATTTAAAAAATAATCAGGCATAAATCTGCCTTCTTCTTTGCCTTTAGTTATATTATCATTAATAAAATGAAAGATTTCACTCATTTGCTCATAGCTTTGAATCTTGTCCACATTATAAGCAAGCTTTATATCAATAGCCTCACAACTTGCTTTTAAAATTAATTTATCAATCTCATCTAAATAAAAACTAGATCCTGTTTGAGGACGATTGCCAATACAATGGTAATTCACACTAACAACACCCACGCCCAATTCTCTTGCTACTGTTTCAGCTAAATGATCACGATAATTTTCATTCGCATCCCCACCCAAACCTGGAATGATAAAAACCAAAGCCTTTATTTCTTTTTCATCATCAAAACAAAGCTTAAATTCAAGCTTTGATTGTCTTTTTATATCAAGCTCTACATCATCACAAGAATCAATCTCATAAGCATTACTCACTATCATTAAATTGCCCTAATAAAAGATAAGTTTTGCTAGCTAAATTTTTAAAATTCTCATTTTTACTCAAAGCCACACAAGATCTATTTTTTGAAGTACTTGTAAAATCAATGTTTTCAAAATCATCTTTGATATTATTAGCTGCATTGATAATAGCATTTTTGCTAGCTTCATTGCTTGAAACTCCCATTAAAACAAAATCTGCTTTATTGATAAAGACAAGCTTTAAGCACTCTTTATCCTCAGCTACACCAAAATTAAGCTCTTTTACTTCATCAAAATCTTTAAGATCAGCATTTTCAACCTCGCTAACATTACTCATCGCTTTTATAGTGCTTAAATGATCGTTTTTTAAAGCATAAATGCTAATATCATTGATTAAAGTTTTAAGATTATTTAAAGATTTGCTAAGCTCAGCCTCATCTTTATTATAAGCCAATTTTGGCAAGGCAATAGCAGCTAAAGCGCCTAAAATCACTATCACAAAAACAAGTTCTAATATAGTAAAAGCTCTTTTCATTCATATCCTTGAAAAATTTTTATTTTTAGGGCTTAAAATTTCTTCTTCTATGCTTACAAATTCTTCATTTTCATACGCATCCACAGCTGCTCTTGCTATCATTAAAGCATTATCACAACAATACTGCAAAGGAGCTAATTTTAAAAAAGTATCATATTTTTCACACAAAGTTTGCAAACGCGAACGTAAATTTAAATTCGCACTCGCACCCCCTACTACACCAAAATGCTTAAATTTATAAAGACTAAAAATCTTTTCTAATTTATCCATGATATGATCACAAGCTGCATTTTCAAAACCATAAGCAAGCTCTGCTTTCATAGCTTCATCTAACTCACCATGCTTTAAAATTTCTAAGCGCACTGCATTCTTAAGTCCTGAAAAACTATAAGCAAGCCCTTTAGAATGCTTTAAAGGGGTATTAAAACAGACATTCTTCAATTTAGCATTTTTAGCCAAATTTTCTATAATAACTCCTCCAGGATAGCCCAAATTCATCATCTTAGCCACCTTATCAAAACTCTCACCAAAGCTATCATCATGCGTACTTGCTAAAAGTTCTAAACTTCTGTCATTCTTAAGATAAAGCACCATAGTATGCCCCCCACTTACAAGCAAAATACCCATATCTAAAACTATTTTTTCTTCCAAAAAAAGACTATAAATATGACCTTTAAGATGATTTATAGCAATTAAAGGCAAATTTAAAATACTCGCTAAAGTTTTAGCCATAGAAATTCCACTGATTAAAGCAACACTAAGCCCTGGCTCATTAGTCACTGCTACAGCACACAGCTCATTAAAATACTCTTTGCATTGTTGAAGTATCTTTGGTAAAGCCTCACTATGAAGCCTTGCAGCAAGCTCAGGCACCACCCCACCATAAACACCATGATCTAATTCTTGAGAAATTTTTTTATGAAATTGACATTTTAAAGTGTTTTTATCGATGATTGCTATAGAACTATCATCACAAGAACTCTCTATGGCTAATATAAACTTTTTCATTCAAATTCCACTAAAACAGAACCTAAGAATTTATCTTTTGATCTTGCAAGCTTTAAAACATTTAAATCCAAAGTTTTGGCATTTTTAATCAATTTATTATTAGTATTTGCTTCTAAAAGTTGTTGCAAATTCGCTCCTCTTAATTCATAAAATTCCACACGATAAATCTTACCCGCCTTATCTAAAGAATACTGCTTTTGCATGTCTTTTTTATACACTAAAATATTGCTTTCATCTTTACCATAATCAAAACCTATGATATTAACACGTACTTTAGCTATTCTTGGGACAAGAAATTTTTCCTTTACTTTAATCTTGCTTGCAAAAGGAACAGTAATTTCATTGCCATCTACTTCAAAAGCCACCTCATTAAAAGCATCGCTAAATTCTAAATACTCAGGATACAATCTTGTTTGAAAACGATTACCATACTGTATAAAAAAAGAATTTCCCTCAGCTACCACAGCAGTGAGTTCATTGCTAGTATTATAGTTTAATTCCCTATTTATAGGAAAAGGGGCGTAATTAATGGCCTTTCTTGGATTTTTTAAAGAAAGCAAAACCCTATCATTAAAAAGCCTCACTTCAAGTTCTTTATTGATTGCCTTACTCACACCTTGTGGAGTAAGTTCAAAAGTCCTTATAAATTCAATTCCTGCAGTTTTTAAATAATTTTCAATAGCTAAAAGATGATAATAAGCCCTTAAATTCACAGGTAAATTTTTACTAGCTTCATTAGCAAAAGCTGCCTTATGATTTGAAATCACAAAATAAGTCAAAGCCTTTAGCATTTCAGTATCGCCAAGTTCTTGTGTTTTAGTATTTTTAAGATGATAGCTGTGTTTTGGATCGACTAAAGAGGAATTGACACTATTTACAGTTTGAGTAGCGATATTTTCAAGATCAGGATATTTGCTTGCATTAATTTCACTCGTATCAATGACACTTGAATTGCCCCAACGCTTTGGATTTCTCATAGCATCAATATAAGTAGGCTTATAAAACCCCCAACCATCATGAAGATTGATCACCATACTCACTTCAGGAAGCAAAATCAATTTTTTAATGCGTTCAACAGTTTTATAATCAGGATCTTTAGGACTGATATTTGCAAATTTACGGTTTAAATCCCCATTATTGCCTCTAGAACGTTTGATAATACTATCAAAAGCCAAATTAGGTGCTACTATAATCTTACCCTTAGTGATATTATAATCACTCAAAAGCAAACTTGCTGCATGAAATCCTCCTGGTTCATCGCCTTGAATACCCCCAAAAATCAAAACCGTATTATTATCATCTAAACTTTTACCATTCTCCCCTACGCTAAAGTCTAAATTCAAAGCAAAAATACTTGATATAAAAAATAAAATCGCCAGAAAAAATTTCATTTTAACTCCTTAAATACTCTCTTGTTTTAAAATCATACTCAAAAACTTCTTCTATACATGAAATCTTAGGCACTCCAAAATGATCCAATGCCTTAAAAATACAGCTAGCAATATCTAAAAAGCCCTTTTTATTTTCTAAAAAATTTTGCACCCCTATCTCATTTGCAGCATTGATAATAATCCCTAAATCAGGCTCTTTTAAAAGCTCATCTTTAAGCTTGAAAATAGGATATTTTTTTATACTGATTTTATGAAATTTCAAAGCAGGCATTTTGGTAAAATCCACAGTTTCTAAAATCGGCACATCATGCTTTTTCAACATAGCATCTGAAATTGCTAATTTCATATCCGATCTTGAAAAATACGCAGTGCTTGCACCATTTTTAAACTCACACATAGCATGCACTAAAGATTTTGGCTCTATTAAAGCATCGATGTTTTTAAAACCATAAAGATGATAAGCTTCAATGATTTCAAAAAGCTTATTTGCCATGGTTGCACTATCTATAGTGATTTTTACCCCCATATCCCAATTAGGATGCTTTAAAGCATCTTTAACACTCACATGCTTTAAATCTTTAATCTTATGTTTATAAAATGCCCCGCCACTTGCCGTAATATAAAGCTTTGCTAAGTTTTTTTTGCCTTCAAGCAAGAATTTTAAAGCCGCATGCTCACTATCTATAGGCAAAAATCGCGCCCCTTTTAAAAATCTCCCAGCCACTACAAGGCTTTCTTTATTAGCTAAGGCTATGCTTTTACCAAGCTCTTTAGCTTTTAAAGTGCTTTTAAGCCCTGCAAAGCCCACAATAGCATTAAGCAAAAATTCATCTTCACACTCTTTTAAAATTTGCTCTAAACCCTCCTGAGAAGCAAAAACTCTATCATGTTTAACCAGATGTTTGTTTTTTGCGTCTTTTATAGCTACAAATTGAGGTTTAAATTGTTCAATTTGTTTGTTTAAAAGCGTGATATTATCCCCACAAGCTAAAGCAGAAACGCGAATATTTTTCAAAGCAGCAAGTTTAAGGGCATTCACCCCTATACTACCCGTACTTCCAAAAAGTATCATAAAAAAGCAACCATTACAAAAGCAGCAATAATCACAGCATCAATCCTATCAAGTATACCCCCATGACCTGGAATCATATCCCCGCTATCTTTAACACCTGCTTCTCTTTTAAAATAACTTTCAAGCAAATCCCCAATAATAGCAAAAACTCCTACAAAAAAAGAACAAAGCAAGCAAAACCAAAAATCATAAACAAAAATTCCTAGTAAAGTCCCTATAATGCTTGCACAAACAAGCCCGCCAATAACCCCTTCTAAAGTCTTATTAGGACTTGTAAGAGAAAAAGGGGTTTTACCCATAAACTTTCCTATAAAATACGCCCCACTATCACAAGCTACAACTATAGCAAGCAACCAAAAAAGCACAAAAATACCTTGGTCTAAATACACTTGCCATAGTGCTAAAATAGGCAAACTAGGATATAAATACACCAAAGCCGGTTTTAAAGAAAGCTTTTTATAAACTAAATACCCCGCCACCAAAAGCAAGGCCAAAACCCCAAAAAGCAAAGCCTTGTGCATAAAACTTCCTAAAATAAAAGCTATAGCCAAAGGAATGATAGAAACATTTTCTAAGTCAAATAATTTTTGTGCTTCTTTAAAGGCAAAATAAAGCAAAAAAGCAAAAACAATAAAATTGACAAAAAATTGATCTATTAATGCAATCAGCACAATGGCTGCTATCATAACTAATGCTGAAACCATCCTACTCATATCAAACATAATTTTCCTTATATACTAATGTCTAAACGATGCGAAGCATCTTTTAAATCAAGCTCTGAGTCTAAATCCTCTTGTGCGTTTTCTTCATCATTGTCGGTTTTGGCTTGTTGATTGTGTTTTTTCTTTTTTTCTTCTTGTTCGGTTTTTTCTTGAATTTCTTCTTTGATCTCATGGGCTTCATTGACTTTTTCAAGCTTGTTTAGGGTTTTTTCTTTTTCATTAAATTCGGCCATATTAAGCGTGGTTGCAAAACCCTCTTTTGCAAGCTCATTGCCCACTTGCGTAGCAGGATAAGTCATGTTTTGATTGATAAAATTCATATTTGCTATAGGGCTAAGTGGCATTTTAATCCTTTATAATTTTAATGCTTTTAAAATTGGTATAATTTACAAAGGCTTTTTGCTGAATTTTAACACAATTTTTTAAAGTATAATCGACCCAATACGAACCTTTCTTTAACTTAGAAAAGCTTACACAAAGCCTTGCAGTAAATTCTAGCACATCAAGGCTAATTTTTTGCTTGTTTGATATAATTAAAGCATGCGCGCTAGCAATATCTCTTACATGAAACCACAAATCCTCTTTTTTAGCGTTTTTAAGCAATAACTCATTCCCTTTTTCATTCTTGCCTACGCAAATTTTAAACTCATTAAAATAAAAGCTCGCCACACAGTCTTCTTGCTTGCGATCTTTTTGATTTTTATTGCTTTTTTTAGGCAGTAAAACTTCAAGTTCAATTTCACTTTGTGCTTGCATTAATAAAGTTTTTAAACCAAAAAGAAATTCTATTTTTTCTTTTAAATTTTGCCTTTGTATATTTAAATTTCTAGCCTTTTGCTCCAATTTTTTAGCCTGTTGATAAAACAAATTAGCACTTTGCTTAGGACTTAGTTCAAGCTTAAACTCAAGTGCATTGCCCTCAAAATCCTCAAGCATAAATTCCCTATCATATTCTTTTAACACACTCAAATTCGCAAACAAAACTTCAGCTTTTTTCCTATAAGCTAAGGCCTTTAAAAACAGGGAATTTTCTTCTTCTAATTGAGAAAAAAGTCCTTGCAAATTTTCTATTTTTTTATCCACTTGGGCAAGTTTTACATTTTTTAATTCTTTGACTTTATTCTCATTAATACTTATAAATTTTTTAGAAAAATAGGCTTTAAAATCTTTTATCTCTTCAAAATCTTGATCCATTTTATAAGCTTTTAAAGGTTTTAAAATCACATTAGGCCTTACCACACGGTAACTCTTTTCAATATGTCTTAAAGCCTCTATAATCAAATCATTCTTATCTGTGATAATGACATTGGTATTTTTACCAGTAAATTCAAAATAAATCTTGCTTTCATAGCTTTTATAAGTCTTATTAGCCTGAACTTCAAAGCATAAAATACGATTATTTTCAAGCACTTTAAGATCTTTTATTAAAACATTGCTAAAATACTTTTTAAGCATGAAATCAAAAGGTGCATTATAATTTTTTGCATGCAAACAAGCAGTATAAATCGCACTCATTCCCCGAGTGAGATCAAAAATAAATTTATCCTTTGCAAAGCTTAATTCTAAGATATTATCATGGATACGCCTGATAAAATCGATTTTTTTAAATTGCAAAAAAAATTGTTGTACTTGTAAAAGCTCTGTATATTTCATAAATAAAATTATAAAATATTTTGACGAATTTTTGATAAAATTAAATCAAAAAAAGGAATTTTATGCGACTTAAAGATCTTAATTGCGTCATTTTATGCGGCGGAAAATCAAGTCGTATGGGACAAGATAAAAGCAAACTTATGATTAAAGATCAAAACCTAACTCAATTTCAAGTAGAAAAATTCTCTAAAATATTTAAAAAGGTTTATATAAGCGCTAAAGAAGATAAATTTCAAAACGCTTTTAAACTTATAAAAGACTCTTTAGAATTTCACATTTATTCTCCTATGCTTGCACTTTATTCTATACTTTCTTATTTTAAAGAAGAATATGTCTTCATCCTTAGCGTTGATACTCCTAAACTCAGTCAAAATGAGATAATAAAAATGCTTCCTTTTTTAGATCAAAAAAATCAAATCATTATAGCCAAAAGCCCTTCATATAAGCATCCTTTATGTGGATTTTATCACAGCCGCTTAGCTGAAAAATGCAAAAAATTATTAGAAAAACAAGAATACAAAATAGGACTTTTATTCTCTCAAGCCCAAACCCATTTTGTAGAATTTAGCAATGAAGATGCTTTTTTAAATCTTAATTTTTATGAAGAGTATGAAAAATTTAAAAAGGAATTTAATAAAGATAAAATCAAATAATATGGCGGACAGAGAGGGATTTGAACCCTCGAGACCCGTTAAGATCTGCACCCTTAGCAGGGGTGTGGTTTCAGCCACTCACCCATCTGTCCAATAAAACGAAGTAAGATTATACACAAAAATAAATAATTCCTAGCTTAAAAAGCTAAGAATCAAAGACTCATATAAGCTAAAAATAAGCTCACCACAATACCTAATCCTAGGACGAAAAATTGCTTATTTCTATCCTTTTTACTAGCTACTAAAGTGATGGCAAGTCCTGAAATATAAAGCATAAATAAAGCAATGCCAAATCCCACACTAAGTACAGAAAAATACCAAGCCCCTTTATCCTTATGAAGCATGATTATATCACCCAATAAAGATCGCGTTTGCAAAGTGATAATATACTCATTTGCCGATCTTTGAACTATATTAGCACTATAGTGGATCCCTCCTATGCTCACGCCTTTGTTCTTTTTGTTTTTAATGATATTAGTATTAGAAGGTATTTTTAAACCATTTTCTTTTAAAAACTCGATCAAAGCCTCTTTTTCTTTGCCATGCTCTATAGTTTTAACCAATTTATATTTTTCAACCTTAAGGCCCACATTTTGATTGATATTAAAAATATATGCTATGCCTGTTAAAGCAAAAAGCAAAGCACAGGGTAAGAAAAACAAACTAAGATAAATATGCATTTGTCTTAATAATTTATTCTTATTCATCATGATCGTTTCCTTGTTAATTATCAAAATTTATGATATTTTGACAAAATAACATGAAGCCAAAGTGAATTTTAAATAAAAAGTTTATATTTTTTAAAATAAACCTAGCAATTATAAGCCTACTATAAAACTCATTGCATCATCAAACACTGATTTTGATTTTCATACCCTGTGCGATCGCAGAATTTTTCAAAGCTATTTTTATAAGATACTAAGATGGTAAATGTATTTTAAAATATATTTACTATTTATTAAATTAAAAAAATTAAAACTTTATACTCAAGAGTTTTAAAATAAATGATAAAATACAGCAAAAAGGAAAAATCCATGCAAACAAGTCCTAATATGTTTATAAACCGTGAGCTTTCGTGGCTTGGCTTTAATTCTCGCGTTTTAGATCAGTGTTCTAAAGACTTGCCCTTATTAGAAAAGCTAAAATTCATAGCCATATATTGTACTAATTTAGATGAATTTTATATGATACGCGTTGCAGGGCTTAAACAGCTTTTTTCTGCAGGGGTTAGTGCAAGCAATAGTGATGAAATGACCCCTTTACAACAATTAAAAGCCATACGCAAATACTTGCACCAAGAAAAAGAATTATTAGAGTATTATTTTAATAAAATCACAAGCCAATTAGAAAAAGAAAATCTCTTTATCAAGCATTATGAAAACCTAGATCCTAATCTCAAGCGAAAATGCGATGAGTACTTTTTCTCTCATATCTTTTCAGTCATCGTTCCCATAGCCGTTGATGCGACACATCCTTTTCCTCATTTGAACAATCTTTCTTTTTCTTTAGCGGTTAAGATTTGCGATAAAGCACACCCTGAACTCGTAAAATTTGGCATGATTAGAATCCCAAGAGTCTTGCCTCGTTTTTATGAAGCAAGTCCAAACACCTATGTCCCTATAGAAAGCATAGTCCACCAACACGCACAAGAAATTTTTCCTGGTTATAAGCTTCTAGCTTCAGCTGCTTTTAGAGTGACTAGAAATGCTGATATGGTCATAGAAGAAGAGGAAGCAGATGATTTTATGATGATTTTAGAACAGGGCCTCAAACTCCGTAGAAAAGGTGCCTTTGTAAGATTACAAATCCAAAAAGATGCCGATGAGCAAATCGTAGAATTTCTTAATACCCATATGAAAATCTTTCATAAAGACGTTTATGAATACTCTATATTATTAAATCTTGCTGGTTTATGGCAAATAGTGGGCAATAAAGCCTTTACTCATCTTCTAAGCCCACTCTACACACCTAAAACCCTCCCGCCTTTTGATAAGAATCTTTCCATCTTCGATGCTGTAGAAAAAGAAGATATACTCATCATACAGCCTTTTGAAAGCTTTGATCCTGTCTATAAATTCATCAAAGAAGCTAGCAAAGATCCTGAAGTCATTTCTATAAGAATGACCCTTTATAGAGTGGAAAAAAACTCCAATATAGTCCAAGCCCTAATCGACGCAGCCAATGAAGGCAAGCAAGTAACTGTAATGGTAGAATTAAAAGCACGTTTTGATGAAGAGAATAATCTTCATTGGGCAAAGGCCCTAGAAAATGCTGGAGCACATGTGATTTATGGAATTACAGGCTTTAAAGTCCATGCTAAGCTTTCTCAAGTCATACGCAAGCAAGGCGAAAAACTCAAATTTTATATGCATTTAAGCACAGGAAATTACAATGCTAGCAGCGCGAAAATCTACACAGATATAAGCTATTTCACAAGCAAAAGCGAATTTGCAAAAGATACCACAAGTTTTTTCCATATCTTATCTAGTTTTAGCAAGAACCGCCGTCTTCAAACCCTCTCCATGAGTCCTAATCAAATCAAAGAAAAAGTCTTAGAAATGATACACCTAGAAACAAAGAAAAAAAACGAAGGCAAAATCATTGCTAAAATGAACTCTCTTGTAGACACTCACATCATACAAGCACTCTATCAAGCAAGCATGCAAGGGGTGGAGATTGATCTTATCATACGCGGCATTTGTTGTTTAAAACCAGGCGAAGAATATAGCAAAAACATACGCGTTAGAAGCATCATAGGAAAATACCTGGAACACGCTAGAGTTTTTTATTTTAAACACAGCAAGCCAAATTATTTCATCTCAAGTGCAGATTGGATGCCAAGGAATTTAGAAAGACGTTTAGAATTAATGACGCCTATATATGATGAAAGAAGCAGGGCTAAATTAGCAGAGTTTTTACACTTGCAATTAAGTGATAATGTCCTAGCCTATGAACTTTGCAATAATGCAGAATATAAAAAAGTCCCTACTTCAGATAAAATCATCAATTCTCAAGAAATCTTAGAAGAATACATGAGTAAAATTTACAAAACTCTTAAAAAAGACAGCGATCAAAGCCGCGCTACTCATTTAGCTTCCAAACTCTTCAAAAAACTCTAAGCTTTTATAATCTAGCTTATTAAAAAGGATTTAATAAGCTTAGACTATAGAGTTTATGGTTTCACCACAAATAATTAAACTGTGCAAAGGCTGTATGACTCGTTCCTTCTTTAGAAGATATAGTATTATAATTAATACTCATATGAAAGCTAGGGTTTAAAGGAAGTATTAAAGCTGTACTTAAATACCTTTGTATTCTAGCTAATTCAAACTCATCTTCTACCTTTACACTTCCAAAGCGTGCTTTAGAAGCTATACTAGGATTGGCATAAAACTTAGCACCTAATTCTAAAGAAGTCTTTAAATGAGGCAACCAATCTTCAAACCAAGTAAAGCTAGCCTTAGTGCTTAAAAGATTAAAA
>NZ_WUED01000018.1 GCF_016806695.1 Campylobacter bilis
GATTTAGCAAGCTTTTTGCTTTTTAACTTTTTAATTATTAAATCTTGTTCTAAATTAGCTAATTCTAGGTATTGTTTTTTAGCAGGAAGGGAATGGATTTGAGTTTGCAAGGGTTGTAGTTTTATAGGATCCATTCTAAAATTGTATTCTTCTATAGCACTTTTATAGTCTTCTACAGGAGGGACTAAATATGTAAAATCATATTCTTTATCAACTACGATGTTTTCATTTTGTATGAGTTGTATTTCTTCGCTAAAATCGAATTTACCATTTTGATCGGCTAAAAGAAAGGTGGAGATTCCAAAAAAGTCTAAAATATTAATTTTTGTGATCAAGTAAAAGAGTGCCTGCTGAATTCTCTGTATAAGGTAAATTCTTATAATTGAAAAATATATATGATTGTTCATCAATTAAAAAATTAGTTTCATAAAATGCAAAACAAAAATTATAAGCCGCTGCATTCTTGACTATAGTTTTTTTAGAATTTTGTATAACTATACTTGAATACGTTTTCCGGATTTGTTCGTTGGTTTTAGCGTATTTTACTTTATTCCATACATGTATTGCACATATATAATGGTTGATGAAAGTATTTGGAAATTTTAATTTTATATCATCTTTTAAATAATACACTTTTTCAGTATGTTGTAAATCTTTTTCTTGTTTTAATACTATATTTTGTTTATTACAAATAAACATATCCGGAGTGCAAATAAAAAATTTGGGATTTGACCTTTTTATACTTAATTTTTTTGGATATTTAAAATTTTCAATATTGTTTGCAATGTTTTTTCCAAGATTATACATAATTGTAGGAATTTGATGAGCTGGATCAGGGTGAGATAAATAGAAATGATATATATTTTTATTTATATAAGAATCGTGAACACTTATAAGATTAAATCCATATTTTTGACAGCATTGTTTATGAGTCTGATGAATAATATTTGTAAGTTTTTTGTGTTGATTAAAGAAATGTTGTTCGAATAATAGAAGATTAACAACTTTAATATTTAAGAAAAATAGTTCTTTAAATAACCATTGAATATTTCTATAAGATTGTTCAATACTTATAGTTTCGCATATAACTTCATATAAATCTACAATACTAGTTTCTAGAATAATTAATCCGCTTCTTTTATGATGTTAATATTTTCTTGCTTATGTAATATGTATATTTTCGATAATGCAGAGCTTCCACCTAAAGACAAATTATATAATAAGATATTTTTTTGTCTTAAACCAAGTTGTAAACCATTTAGTAATAGTGAATTGCTTGCCCCAAGTAAAACAATTTTTTTCATAATAAATATCCAAATAAATTTAATATATTGTAATTAATTGTGATATTAACATTATATTACTTAAAATTACTTATGTTTTATTAAATCTAGGTATCACAATGCTTTTCAATTTTTCCAACATAAAAATTATTTTTTAATTTTATTCTTATTTTTATTTAATTTAAGTAAATCAAATAATAAAAATTTTATATATCCTCCTTTATACCAATTTCTATTTGCATTGATCAATGCTTCTCCTAATTTGTATGAAAGATAATTTTTGATTTTTAAAGCTTCTTCATAATCAGAATAAGATTTTAAAGGAGGTAAAGCTAAATTTGGATTTTCTTTTATTTTTGCTTCATAAGAAAGTTGTTCTTTTTTATGTTTATCTTTTATATAAGATAAAATAAAAGGCATTCTAATAAAACCTAAAATACTTTTTGAATTGTCTATTATAGCTTGACCTAATTTATAAGAAAGTTGGTTTTTAATTCTTGCTTTGGCTGTTCCATAAGATGGCTTAGTAATAATTTGATATTTTTGAACAATTAAGTCAAAAAAATGGACAATATTTTTAATTTGATCTTCACGTAGAATATTATTTTTTCTAATATATTGGATATCTTTGTTTAACTCATCCTTCACATCTGGAAAACATATGTTTTTAAATAAAAAATAATTAATATGTGAAAATTTAATATTCATTTTTATTACTCTTAGTTTTAAAAAATCAACCCATTGACTTAAAATATAATGAGATAAAAATCCTGTTCCAGGACTCATACATGTTGTAGGAAAATTTTTTAAGCATGAGTGAAAATAAATATTTTGTTTGTTTTCTTTTGCATATATCCAAGTTTTCATATAATTTTCCATTGCATTTCTTCTGCCTATTTCTAAGCTCCCATCTATTCCACAATTATACCTTGCATCATAGATTTCATTTAATTCTAATAAATGTAAATCTTCTATTTTGATATCATTATTTACTATAATATAGTCAGATCTTATTCTTACGATGAAATCATATTTGAAATTATTTTGTTTTTCATATTCTTCCATACTCTTATAAACTTGGTAAATCCCATAATATATTTTAGAATCATTTTGTAATTCTCCTAAGCGACTTACAACTTTAGAATAAGATTCTAAAGTTACTTTTTTTACTTTTAAATCTAATGCAAACAATTCTTTTTCTGAAATTTTTTTATTAATTTCTTTTGAAAGAACGCTAAAAACATTTGGAAATTTTTTAGAAAAATCGATATTGGACATAATGAGTTCAGAAGGACAATGATCAATTATAGGATGAAAAAATCTTCTAATCCATCCTATGCCATTACCTCCTACACCAGGCCATAAACTTTCTTCATCCCAAGAGTGTATAAAAACATCAATATCACCTAAATTACTAAAAGAGTTGATTAATGCTTTAATACTATCACGCCAACCTGGACGTAAAGCTCCACATAAACATAAAGCTATTTTATTGCCTGAATAAGATTTACTTTGATAATAATATTTGCTTGCAATATTTCTTAATTTATCATAGTATAATTTTCCACCTAAAGTGTTTAAAAAATTATTGTATATAATCTCTAACATGATATAATAAATTCCGCCTTTAAAGAAAATATTATTAGAATTTATATAAAAAAAATCTATTGAATTTTTTAAGAAAAAAGATTGCTGAATCAAATCATTAGATTTTCTTACTTCATTTAATAATTTTAAAAACAATTGCACATCCTCACAATCTATATTATAAAGATTAGAAGATAGAAAACTTATATACGAATTTTTATGTTTTCCTATAAGAAAATCTTCATTTATATGATTATTGGACAAACATCTCTTCATAAATTCAGTTAGATCTTGCGAAGTTGTATCTAAAAGTAATGATAACTTATTTATATAATGAGAATTTGTAAGTAAATAATCATATTTTCCTAATTTATACATTAATACCAAATGTTCGTTTGATAATTGCTCTTTACTTAATAGTTGTTCAACAAGCTCATAACTCCAATTGTCTATAGCATGTTCAATTAAAAGTTTTATATTTTCTAGCATTTTACAATCTTTACCTCATTATTTATGTTTTCTAGAATATCTCGCTCTATTTCATCGTTATAAATACCTGCATTTAAAATTACTAAAGCGTTATTTTCATTTTTAAGAATTTTGGGAGATTTAACTATAAAATTTGTACCATAGAGTCTTTTTTCATGCTTATTTAGATCATTATCTAAAATATTAACAATCTTAGAAATATTTAATCCACTATATATTAAATTTTGACTAAATAAATGTGCACCAAATAAATAGACTTTGCTTAGGGTATATTCAATGCAATGATTAATATATTCAACTTTATTTCTATAGAATTGTAACATATTTTCAAAATCTATTTTGTTTTCGATATATTTGTTTTTTAAACTTATTTTTACAGAATTAATATCTTTTTTTACTAAGTAAAATATGCTATGTTCTTTAAAATATTTTTTTTTAATAATTTTAAAATTATTATTTCTTAATATATAATCAATTACATTTTCATCTAATAAAATGGTATGTTCGAAAAATAAACAATTGCTATATTTATTTTTCAACCATTTAGACATATTTGGTAATGAAAATATCATATATCCATTATCATTATCTAATGAATTTGATATGTCTGAAACAAACATGCAAGGATTATATATATGTTCAAATACATGAGAATGTACGATTGTATCATATTGCTTATTATTACATATATTTTTATTAAAAAATCCGTCTATATAATTCACATTTTTAAATTTGTTTTCAATATTTGGTTCTATTATAGTCCAATTGACATTATCTAATTCTAGAAAGAATTGAGATAATTTACCATGTCCCCCTCCGATCTCTAATACATTTTTTGGCTTAATTTGAGAAATGAATTTAGCAAATTCTTTGTGATGTTCTTCCCATATTTTTCCTACGTTGCCAGCATAATGTCCATTTTTATACAAAATGTCTAAAGGAATAAGTTTATTTAAAAATAAAATACCACTATCATTGCAAATTGCAAATTGCTCTTCACATAAAATATCCTCTTTTGGATTTTGATTGGTACAACCGCAAAATAATGGGAATAATCTTGTACTGATTATTTCTATATTTTTACTTTGTGTGATAGGACATTCATCTCTGATAATTAAATTTATGTTATTATTTTGATATTTTACTAAATCTTCAGGGGTTCCTAATCCATGCATTTGTTTGTCTTTTATGTTATAAATACCTATTTTAGCACCATTTTTTATAGCATAATTATAAACAGGAGAAGTATAAAATTCATTATTAACCCTATCTTCTTTCATGATCATATTCATAGCATTTTCGACAAATAATCGACCTTTATTAAAAAAATAAATTCCAACAGTAGCAAAGTCACTAATAACCTCTTTTTCTTTAACTTCTATTGCTAAATCATCTTTAAGTTTTACAAAAGACCATTTTGGATTTTTCTCTTGATCTATAAAAGTTAAAATAGAACCATCAAGATTACGTTGGAAACTATCGTTAATAAAATCAGCTATATTTATATCGACAATTTGATCTGAATTAGCTATTATTAAAGGCTCATCATTATTTATATAGTTTTTAGCATAAAGAACAGTGCAAGCCGTTCCTTCGGTAAGCTTATCAATACCTATAAATTCGACATTAAAATTATTTTTAATATCATCAATCCAATTTTTTTCTTCAATTAAGTGTTCTTTTCTTGCAATTAAAATATATTTTGCCTCTTTGTACTTTAAATTTTCAAGCACTCTAATTATCATTGGTTTACCCAAAACATCTATAAAAGGCTTAGGTTTATCAAAACCAGCTTGAGTAAAACGACTGCCAAGTCCTGCCATAGGAATAACTATATTCATTTATATTCTCCTAAATATTTATCATGTTTTACTCCTGGAAGTTTTACAACAACACTTATTGTGTCTTCTAAAGCTTGAAAATCTGTAGCTTCTTTAGGAGAGATTATTACAATATCTCCTTTAGAATATATTTTATCATTCATTTTGACTTTACCACTTACAATCACTGTAATTTCAGTTGCAACCTTATGATGATGTTTTTCCTCAAAATCACCCATTTTATATTCTTTTATGCCAACTTCAACATTGTTTGTTTTAAAAATACTCGGTTCAAAATTACCAACAAACCATCCACGGATCATTTCATCAAGTTTATAGTTTTTCATTATTATTCCTTAGGTATGTTTAAATAAGCTCGAAGTTTAATGATCTTTTCATCTTGCCATTCTATGATGTCCACACCTTCAAGCCTCGTATCATCAAGCACTAAAATAAATTCTATAAAAGTAGTATTTTTATCTTGAAAAATATTTTTAGCACTAAAATTTAATTCTTTACAAGCTTCAAATTTTTTTTAATAGCTTGTAAACACTCCTCTTTTCCCTCTATTCTTTTTACCACAGGATCTTCTAAAGCAAAATTGTCACTAAACAAATTGGCTAATTCATTTAAATTTTTATCATTAAAAGCATTGATATATTTTTTAGTTAATTTCATAAGCATTTTTTATCCTTTCATATTCATTTATTTTTGCATGAGAATAAAAAGTAAAATAACGATTTTTATCAATTGAAATATTAATTACTTTTTTATTTTGCAAGATTAACTCATTTAATGTAAGAGCGACAAAATATTTTCCATCATAATTAACATCTTTTTTAATCATATCAAAAGCTGATTTTATAAAATATTTACCTTTGTTATAATAGTAAAATCCTGCTATTGCATTTTTACTTACAGGTTTTTTCTCAAAAGCTTCTAAAACAAAATTATTTTCATTACATTGTACATAAGCCCATCTTGGGTGAATGCTTTCAAAGCTTAAAACACCTGCATGACTTAAGGATAATTTAGAAATTAATTGATTTAAATCGTATTCAAAAATCTGATCCATGTTTACAATAAGCAAAGGTTGATTAAAATCAATCTCATCTATAGCCATTAAAACAGAGCAAACCATACCTCCAGTTTCATTTTTAAGAATGATGTTTTTACTTTGGTGATCTGTTAAAACATTAATAGCATCATCTAAATGATAACGTTTAACATCATCTTCTTTTAATATAAAGATAAAACGTTTATTTTCTACATTTTTATAATTTTGAATAAAATGCTCAAGCATAGTTTTTCCACAAATTTCAATAAAAGGTTTAGGAAAACCATCTTTTTCATTATCAAAAAAATAACTTTTACCAGCCACAGGAACTACAATATTTAACATTTTGCTTCCTTTTCAAATTTTAAAATATGGCTTTTTATATTTTCATAATTAACTTCATCAATTTCACGGACTATCATCACATTAGCTCCGCTTAATCTAGCTGCTTTTATACCATTTTCATTATCTTCAATTATCATACATTCTTTAGGATTAAAACCTAATTTTTCTATGGCTTTATTATACATTTCAGGATCAGGTTTTCCTTGTTTTACATCCTCATTAGAAATATAAAAATCTAAATAATTTTCAAGGGCAGATTTTTCCATCATGATTTCAATGCTATTGCGTATAGAATTAGAACAAACTGCCATTTTATAATCTTCATTTTTTAATTTTGACAAAGCGTATTGGTGATGAAATTTAGGCTTGCATAAACTATAAACCATCTCCATTGTATATTGTTGCTTTAATTCATTAATAAAATTATGTAAAGATTCAGGTAAACCTCTATCTAGAGAAAGCATTTTTAATTTATCTTTGGTAGGTAAGCCATCAAAAGTTGTTAAATGCTCGTATCTAGAAATTTCCATACCAAAAAGCTTTAAAGCTTTATTTAAAGCTTGATAATGCCAATCTTTAGCTTCAATTAATACTCCATCCATATCAAAAATTATTGCTTTAATTTTAATCATAAAAAAACTCCTTTGCCTTACCTGGATGATCAGTGCAAATCATTAGTCTTTGACCTGCTTTTAGTTCTTTATCTATTTTTTTATATTCTTGCCACTCTTTTTGATAAGATCTTTTATGAAGTTCAGGAGATACAATACAAACTAATTTATCGTTTTGAAGGTGATATTTAATAGTATTTTTATCAATCCAATGAGAATGAAATTCATCCATCCAAACACCACAAGCTTTCTCGTAAAAACTAGGATTTTTTTCATACTCACTTTGTCTAGTAAAAACATTAAAATTGAAATCAATATAAATTAAAGCATCTGGAATAGACATATCAAATACAAAATAATTAAAAATTTGATATTCTTGAAGAAGTTGTTTAAGCACAATTTGAAGACCATCAGCTTTTATATTTAAAGCTAGAGGTAAATTAGTATTATATGCTTTATAAAGTTTAAAAAAATCTTCTAGTTTTAAACAATTTTCATGTGCTATATCATGAGATATGACTATACCCCCCCCCCGCATGCCATTATCTCGCAAATCAGTTTCAAGCCCGAAATTAGATGATAGACTTTGTTCAAAAGCTAAAATAGAGTTTTTTTCTTTTATACTTTTCCAATAACCTCGATGTGATAAAATTAACATTTATTATTTTTCCTATTTATTCTATATTATTATAATATCATAATAAATTTATTTTCACAATAAATATAAAAAAATACACTAATGGAAATTACAAATCATACATAAAAATATCTCATTATCAATATTTAAATGAATTTTCACTTTAAAATTATAATTTTTAATTTATTAATATAACTTTTTGTGTGAATAATTTATAATGCCTGTTATTTTTAATACAAGGGCTTTTATTAAAAACATTTAACAGTATAATTTTAGCTAATCTAATTCCTCGCACATTTTTTCAAATTCTTGATAATATTTCCAAGAAGCAACTATATCTGGACGGTGTTGTTTTATATGAATGAGTTCTTTATCTAATATATTTTTTAATTTAAGTCTTAATTCTTTATTTTCTTTTAAATAATTTAAGATATCTTCTTCTTTAAATAGTTTAGATTTTTCTAATTCTATTCTTTGCTCTAATATTATCATAAATTCCTTTAAATACTTTTGCAATAATAAAAATGAATTGTGGTTATAAATTAAATTATCGTAATCTTCAGGTTTAATATAAATCCCTAAATTTTCATATTTTAAAGGCTGATCAAAAAATAATGTACAAATATTAATCAAATCAAACTGTTTATTTAAATTAATATAATTACTAGTCGTAATATGAACCAAAATCTTATCAATTTGTAAAATAATAGGCAAAACAGCCATAAAATAATTATTTGCATTATATTTATAAATTAAAGAATCTGAAGGTGCTGAAAATTTTAATTTTTGAGATAAATTCAAAATTGTATTTTTTGCCTTAGGAGGAAATATTTCTGCACAATCAATAAAAATAATTTCATTTGCTATAAAATGATTTAAAATTGTTGCTTGCAAAAAATAATTAGAAGATATATATATGTTCAATGGAAACAAACTAGGAATATCTGCATAAATTTTATGTCCATTTCTAATATTAACTAAATATTTTCTTATAAAAAAATTAAAATGACTTGCTTTTTTTAAATCAATCCGCACAAGATTTTTTCTAAAAGGATGATTTGCTCCAGTTTTAAGTCTTGCAATAGGATCTCTAACTAGAAAGATAATAGGAACTTTTTTTGTAATTAACTTAAAAAATTTACTATAATTACATGGTAACACTTGTTCATATCTAATAATATTGTAACCTTTTACTTGTAAAAAATTATATAAGCCGTAGTATCTTTTAGTTTCTGTTTGTAAATCTTGTTGCAAGCATCTTATATTACAATCATTAAAAAACGACATCATTGCACCATGTCCAGACAATCCTCCCGCTAAAAACACAAACTCATAATTCTCTGGTAAAGGCAAATTCATTTCCCATGCAAGTTCAGCAGCTATATTATGATAATTGATTGTTTCATTTTTATCATTGAGTTTTTTAGGATCAAGTAATGAGGGATAAGGGTGGTTTTGTTTTTTATATTTTTCATTAAAATCATTTGATAATAACCATTCTTCTATGAGATTAAAATGTTTTAAGAAAAAAGTAAAATTATGAAAAATATTATCTAGTATAGCTTTATAAT
>NZ_WUED01000019.1 GCF_016806695.1 Campylobacter bilis
AGGGTGAGGTCACAAGTTCAAGTCTTGTTAGGCCCACCATAACAGTACTAAAATCAAACTCCATTATTATTCTAAATAAAAGCAAATTTATAAAATGAACTTCTTAAGCATTATCAACTATAAGCTTGTTATAGTTGATAAAATACCTAGCAATTTAAATTAAGATTGAATTTGTTTTAGACTTGTTTGAGTGATTTGAGTGATTTTATCCCATTGTTTTTCTAAAATGAGTTCTTTAGGGCTTAGCCATGAACCTCCTACACAAAGGACATTGTTTAAATTTAAGTAGTTTTTTGTGTTATTTAAGTCAATGCCTCCTGTAGGGCAAAATTTCACTTCAGGAAAAGGTGAAGCGAAAGATTTTAGCATATTGACTCCTCCGCTAGCTTGTGCGGGAAAAAATTTTAAGTTTTTATAGCCAAATTCAAGTGCTAGCATGATTTCGCTTGCTGTGGCTACGCCTGGGATTAGGTTGATATCTATAGTTTTAGCTTCTTGTGCGAAGATAGGGTTTAAGCCGGGGCTGATGGCGAATTTTGCTCCGGCGTTTTTGGCTTCTTCTAGCATTTTTGAATTTAAGACAGTGCCTGCACCTATGGTGATTTGTGGGATTTCATTTGATATGAGTTTGATGGCTTTTATAGCATCTTTTGTTCTTAGGGTGATTTCTAGAATTTTAATCCCTCCTTTTAATAAAGCTTGGGCTAGTTCAATGCTTGTGTTTAAATCATAAATTGTGACTACTGGGATGATTTTGCTTATTTTTAAAATTTCTTTTGTTTGCATTTTTTTCCTTAATTAAAATATCCGCCAAAACTCATTGCACCAGTTTCAGCGCTTGAACTTTGTGATCTAAAGCCTGCGAAAAGCTCTCTACCACAGCCAAAAATTTCTTGATTTTGAAAAGGGGTGCTTTGTCTGTTTTGCCATTGATCTTTATCAAGCAAAACTTCAAGAATTCCATTTTTTGCATCAAGTAAGAGTAAATCTCCATTTTTGATTTTTGCTATATTTCCTCCAAGTAAGGCTTCTGGAGTCATGTGTATGGCTGCAGGGACTTTACCTGAAGCACCTGACATCCGCCCATCTGTGACAAGGCCTACTTGAAAACCTTGATCTTGTAAAATTCCTAAGATTGGAGTGAGTTTGTGTAGTTCTGGCATGCCATTGGCTCTAGGTCCTTGATAGGGTATAACGGCGATGAAGTTTTTTTGAAGTTCTTTGTTTTCAAAGCTTTTGAGAAATTCTTGTTGAGAGCGGAAGACTAAGGCTGGAGCTTCGATGATTTGGTGTTTTTCTTTGACGGCTGAGATTTTTATGACTGCTCTGCCTATATTGCCTTTGAGAATTTTAACGCCTCCGTCTTTTGAAAAAGGATTTTGGATGTTTGTTAATATGGTGTCGTTTTGGCTTTTTTCAACTCCTTTTTTATAAATGATTTTATTATCGATAAAAAAAGGATTTTGGGTGTAAGCTTGCATGCTTTTACCCATGATAGTGTCTACATCATCGTGTAATAATCCTTCTTTTAAAAGTTCATGGATGATAAAGGCTATGCCTCCTGCTGCTTCAAATTGATTGATATCGGCTTTGCCATTAGGATAAACCCTTGCTAAAAGAGGGATGATGCTAGAAATGGCATCAAAATCATCCCAGTTTATGATAATACCTGCTGCTCTAGCAATGGCTATTAAATGGATGGTATGATTGGTTGAACCTCCTGTTGCCATAAGGCCTATTATGGCGTTGATAATATTTTTTTCGCTAAGCAATTCTCCTATGCTTTTGATTTGGCTGTTTATCATATGAGAGGCGGATTGTCTTACTAGGGCTTCTCTTAGAGTGGTGTTTGGATTGATAAAAGCGGAATTAGGCAAATGCAAGCCCATGAATTCCATCATCATTTGATTGGAATTAGCGGTGCCATAAAAGGTGCAAGTGCCAACATCATGGTAAGATTTCATTTCGCTTTGAAGCAAGGCATCACGAGAAATTTTGCCTTCGGCAAAAAGTTGCCTAGCTTTGGATTTTTCGTCATTAGAAATTCCGCTAGTCATAGGGCCTGAAGGTATGAAAATGCTTGGTAGATGTCCAAAGCTTAAAGCGCCTATTAAAAGACCAGGGACAATTTTATCACAAACTCCAAGGTAAAAAACCCCATCAAAAACATTGTGAGAAAGCGCTATAGCCACACTCATGGCTATCACATCACGCGAGAATAAACTCAATTCCATGCCTTCATAGCCTTGGGTGATACCATCGCACATAGCTGGAGTGCCTCCTGCAAATTGAGCAAAAGCATTGTATTTAAAAACTTCTTTTTTGATGATATCAGGGTAGTTTTTAAAAGGTTGATGGGCTGAAAGCATGTCGTTATAAGCTGAAATTATGGCGTAATTGGATCCTTCGTTTTCTTTAATTTTTTCTTTAATATGCTTAGGAATGCTTGCATAAGTGTGAGCTAAATTCGCACAAGCTAGATTTTTTCTTTGGATTTTGCCTTTGTGGGTTTGGATGCGTTCTAGATAAAGTTCTCTTGTTTTTTTACTGCGATTTATGATTTTTTGCGTGATTTGATTGAGTTTTGTTTGCACCATTTTTATTCCTTGAAAAGTTTTGAAATTAAAATTTCTTAATTATTGCAATAATTATGCTATATTCTAGATAAAAATTCTAAATAATAGTTTTATTCTTGAGTTCTTATTTAAGAACGGAATTTTAAAATATAATTAATCAAGGGAAAATGATGCAAAATTTTAGATTTGTTTTATTTGGAGCTACTGGAGATTTGGCTATGAGAAAGATTTTTCCATCATTATATCAGGCTTTTTTAGATGGTTTATTGCCTTCTATGGGAAGGATTATTGCTACTAGTAGGAGTGCTTTTGATACAGAGCAATTTATAGAAGAATTAAATAATCGTTCTAAAATACATATTAAAAGTCATAATGATAAAAAATGGGAAGAATTTACACATATGATAACTTATTTAAGCATTAATTTAAATGAGATGGAAGATTTTTATTGTTTAGAAAAAGAACTTGGCGATAAGAGTCAAAATATTGTCATTTATTTTTCTGTTTCGCCTGAATTTTTTATGAAAGCATGTAGGAATTTAACGCTAGTGCATCTTAATCAAGCTAATGTAAAAATTATTTTAGAAAAGCCTTTGGGCGTGGATTTACAATCTTGCAAAGCTATCAATAATGAAATTGCTAAATATTACGATGAAAGTCAAATTTATAGAATTGATCATTATCTTGGAAAAGAAAGCATACAAAATCTTTTGATTTTAAGATCTTGTAATCCTATTTTTACTTCCTTGTGGAATAAAGAACATATTGATTATATAGAAATCAGTGTTTTTGAGACTTTGGGGGTTGAAAGTAGGGGGGAATTTTATGATAATACGGGTGCTTTAAGAGATATGATTCAAAATCATATTTTGCAAATTCTTTCTTTGGTGGCTATGAAGATTCCACAAAATTTTGATGCAGAATCTATAAGGCAGGCTAAATTAGAACTTTTGCGAAGTTTAAAGCCTTTAAATGATGAAGAGATGAAAAATAATGTGATTAGAGCACAATATACTAAATCAGGTGAGTTTAAAGCCTATTTGTCTGAAGATAATATAAAAGATAATAGTCAAACAGAAACCTTTGTCGCTATTAAGGCAGAGCTTTTAGAAGATGATTGGAAGGGGGTGCCTTTTTATATAAGAACGGGTAAGAGAATGGCTGATTCTTTTGCGCAAATTGTTGTGTATTTTAAAAACAAAGAACTTCCGAATTTGCATCCTAATAAGCTTATCATACGTCTACAGCCTGATAATGAAATTTCTTTGAATTTAAGGGTTAAAAAAATCGGCAAAACTATAGAATATGAGGAAAAAAATCTCATTTTAAATCTTAATAATACTGCCATTATGCAGCCTTATGAAAGATTGATTTTAGATGCAATAGAGGGTAATCAAACTTCTTTTAATCATAAAGAAGAGCTTGAGGCGGCTTGGGTTTGGATTGATCCTATTTTGGAAAATTGGAAAGCAAATAAAACGCCTTTGTATTATTATCTTGCAGGTAGTTGGGGACCTAAAGAGGTTTTTGATTTTATAAAGCAAGAGGGACATGAATGGCATAATTTTTAGTGTTTTAAGCTTTGGTTTTATTATTAGTGTTTATTTTTGATATTGTGTGCGAGATAAATGTGAAAATTTGAAACAAAAATATTTATATTTTCTTTAAATATAAATATATTAGCTAAAGTTATTAAGCAAAGCTTTGGTAAGCTTTATTATATATTATTTTAGATCTAAGGTGCATTTATGGCATTTAAATTATATCATTTTGAAAATACGCAAGAGTGTAATTTGGCATTAGCCAAGGCAATTGTCTCATCACTTAATAAATTTTTAGTTTTTCAAGATAGAGTCAATCTTGCTTTTTCAGGTGGAAAATCACCTATAAATTTTTTAGAATTATTAAATCAAGAAGACTGTGCTTGGCAAAGATGTAATATTTCTTTAGTAGATGAAAGGATTGTGGATTTAAACGATGAAAATAGTAATGCTAAGCTAATTACAACTCATTTTTTAAAAAATCTAGCCCAAAAATCCCATTTTCAAGCTTATTTTAAAAACGTTAACCTTCCTTTGGATGAACTTGTAAATGAAGCAAATATTTATTATAAACAACCTGATATTGCTGTTTTGGGCATGGGGCTTGATGGGCATACTGCTTCGCTTTTTTATGATGCTAAGGAATTTAATTCCTCTTTAACAACACAGCAAAATATTGTTTTAATTGAACCTAAAAATGCCCCTTATAAAAGATTGTCTATGTCTTTATCTGCTCTTGAAAAATGCAAGGAATTGTTTTTACTCATAACTACAGAAGAAAAATTAAAAGTCTTTAACGAAGCTCTTAAGGGAATTGATTCTAAATTGCCTATCTCTTATATACTTCACTCACAAAAGGTGGTGTGCAATGTCTACTTCTGCGAATAATAAATCTTACCCTAGGCTTTTGGCTGATATTGGAGGGACTAATGCTCGTTTTGCATTAGAAGTGGAGGCAAATATTATTGAAAATATAGAAATTTTAGCCTGTAATGATTATAACAGTGTTGTAGATGCTGTTAAAAAGTATTTAAATAAGGTTGGTAATCCTGTAGTGAAATATGGTGCTTTTGCTATAGCAAATCCTGTGATTGGAGATTGGGTGCAAATGACAAATCATCATTGGGCTTTTTCTATAGAAACTACAAGACAGGCTTTGGATTTAGAAGTGTTGATTTTGATTAATGATTTTACAGCTCAAGCTTATGCAATTTCAAGAATGTCTACAACAGATCTTGTCCAAATAGGTGGGACCTCTTGTGAAATCAATGCACCTAAGGCTGTTTTAGGTCCTGGTACTGGACTTGGCGTAAGTGGATTAATCCCTTGTCATAATGGAGGCTGTATCGCTTTAGCAGGAGAGGGGGGACATACTAGTTTTTCTCCTTTTGACGATACTGAAATGGCCATTTGGCAATATGCAAGGAAAAAATATGGCCATGTATCAGCGGAACGTTTTTTAAGTGGTTCTGGGCTTGTTTTGATTTATGAAGCTTTAGCTGATAGAGAAAGGGTGAAGAGTTTAAATATGACGCCTGAGCTTATTAGTGAGTATGCTTTAAGTGGTAAGTCGCCTTTGTGTCGTTTGACTTTAGATATTTTTTGTGCAATGCTTGGGACTGTTTCTGCTGATTTGGCTTTAACTTTGGGTGCTAGAGGTGGGGTTTATCTTTGCGGTGGGATTATTCCTAGATTTATTGATTATTTTAAAACCTCTCCTTTTAGAGTGCGCTTTGAAAATAAAGGAAGATTTGATGCTTATTTAGCAGCTATTCCTATATATGTTGTTTTGGCTAAGTATTCTGGAATTTATGGCGTGGCTGTAGCGCTTGAAAATCATTTAAGGGATTATTTTTCAAAAAAGCAGGGTTGATATATGGAAACTTTAACGCAATTAAATTCTTATAAAGCCTTGCAAAATCATTTTTTAGATATTAAAGATGTGCATATGAGATCTTTATTTAATGAAGATTTAAATAGGGGTTTTAGATATTTTTTAGAACTTGGAGATTTAAAGCTTGATTATTCTAAAAATCGCATGAATGATAAAACTTTAAAACTTTTATTTGATTTAGCACGTGAGTGTTCATTGAAAGAAAAAATTAATGCTATGTTTGAAGGTAAGAAGATTAATAATACCGAAAATAGGGCGGTCTTGCATACAGCTTTAAGGAATAAATCAGATTATGCGGTCAAGATTGATGATGTAGATATTATGCCAAATGTAAGGGAGGTTTTGCTTAAAATGCAAAATTTTTCCGATTCTTTGCGAGTGGGATCTTGGCTTGGTTATACCAATCAAATCATTACTGATGTTGTAAATATAGGCATAGGAGGAACTGATCTTGGGGTTTTAATGGTATGCAAAGCATTAAAAAACTATGCTCATCCAAGGCTTCATATGCATTTTGTTTTCAATGTAGATGGTACTCAATTACAAGAAGTTTTAGAAAAAGTTCATCCTGAAACGACTTTATTTATCATAGCGTCAAAAACTTTTTCTACTCAAGAAACTTTGACTAATGCTTTTACAGCTAGGAAGTGGTTTTTAGATCATGCTTTGGATGAAAAGCATATTGCAAAGCATTTTGTGGCAGTTTCAGCAAATAAAGAAGCAGTGAGGGAATTTGGCATAGATCTTAAGAATATGTTTGAATTTTGGAATTGGGTAGAGGGACGCTATAGTCTTTGGTCTGCTATAGGTTTAGCTATTATGATTTATTTAGGTAAGGAGAATTTTTCTTCTTTGCTTGAAGGGGCTTATTTGGTTGATGAACATTTTCGCAATGAGCCTTTTGAAAGCAATATGCCTGTGATTATGGCTTTAATAGGAATTTGGTATATTAATTTTTTTGATGCGGGCAGTCACATTATAGCTCCTTATGATTCTGTGTTAAGATATTTTCCTAAATTCATACAGCAGCTTGATATAGAAAGCAATGGCAAGCAAATAAGAAAGAATGGCAAAAGAGTTGATTATGATACAGGGGCTATAGTTTGGGGCGATGTGGGTATTAATGCACAGCATGCTTTTTTTCAGCTTTTGCATCAAGGAACGCATGTAAGTCCTATTGATTTGATTGTATCTTTACGAAAAAAAGGGCATCTTTCTCAACATCATGAAATTTTACTTAGTAATGTTTTTGCTCAAGCAGAAGCTTTTATGCTGGGTAAAACTCTTAAAGAAGTTGAAGAAGAAATGATCAAAAAAGGTTTTGAAAAAAAGCAAATTGAAAGACTTGCCCCGCATAGAGTTTTTTCAGGTAATAGACCTAGTAATACTCTTTTGCTTGATGATATTCATCCACGAAGCATAGGATCTTTAATAGCTTTATATGAACATAAGATTTTTGTTCAAGGAGTTATTTGGGATATTAACAGTTTTGATCAATGGGGCGTAGAACTTGGTAAAGATCTAGCTAAAACGATTTTAGCAGAATTACAAGGAGGGATAATGCAAGATCATGATAGTTCTACGAAACATTTAATACAAATTTATAAAAAATTTAATTTAATTTAAGGAGAAAGTATGCAAACAAAATCAAATAATTTTGCATTAATAACATTGACTGCTTTATTTTTCGCTATGGGATTTATTACGGTGTTAAATGATATTTTAATACCACATCTTAAGGCTATTTTTGAACTTAATTATTTTGAAGCAGCTTTGATACAGTTTTGTTTTTTTGGTGCTTATTTTATAACAGGAGGTTTTTTTGGGAAACTTTTAGAAAAAATAGGATATCCAATTGGAGTTGTTTTAGGGTTTGTCTTAACGGCTATAGGTTGTATTTTGTTTTATCCGGCTGCTTCTACAGCTTCTTATCCTATATTTTTAGGGGCTTTGTTTGTTTTAGCTAGCGGGGTGGTTCTTTTGCAAACTGCGGGAAATCCTTTTGTTACTTTACTTGCCCCAGGAAAAGAAGCTAGGATGTTGACTTTGGTGCAAGCATTTAATTCTTTAGGCACGACTTTAGGGCCAATTTTTGGTGCTGTTTTTATACTTTCAGGAACGGCTGAGTATGTAAGCAAGACTCAAGAGGCACAATCAGTCCAAATTCCTTATTTAATCATAGCGGGTGTTTTAATACTTTTAGCTATTTTAGTTTATCTTTTAAAGCTTCCTGATGTGAGAGAAAGAGCTGAGAAAATCAGTGAAGAAAATGATGATGGAAAAATAAGTATATTTGAATATCCTCATCTTGTTTTAGGTGCTGCGGCTATATTTTTTTATGTTGGAGCTGAAGTGTCAATTGGTTCGTTTTTGATTTTAACCATGAAGCAATTTGCTAATGTAGAAGAATTTTTAGGCGCAAAATATATAGCCTTTTATTGGGGTGGTGCTATGGTAGGAAGATTTATAGGAAGTGCAATAATGAGTGTCATACCTGCGAACAAATACCTGGCTTTTAATGCTGTTGTGAGTATTGTTTTAATCATATTAGCTGTTTTAGTAGGCGGAAAAATCGCAATGGTATCTTTAATAGCTATAGGATTTTTTAATTCTATTATGTTTCCAACTATTTTTTCTTTAGCTACAAAAAATTTAGGTAAATTTACCAGTCAAGCTTCAGGGCTTATTTGCATGGCTATAGTTGGAGGAGCGCTTATACCACCGGTTCAAGGTTTGGTTGCGGATTATTCTAATTTATTAATTTCTTATGTGGTTCCTATGTTGTGCTATTTTTATATTTTATTTTTTGCACTCAAAGGATATAAAAATTAGAAAATTTTTAAGTCTCATATAAAATTTCATATGAGGCTTATTATCTTTCATCTTCCCTTAAGCTTAATCTTGTATAATTTCAACTTTAACTTCTTAAAAATCAGTCAATATTTTTTTTAAGAATATGTTCTTTTTAATTAACATTGTTAAGAGTCACAAGCAAGTTTTAATAAAAACAATTTTACAAACTTGTTAAAGATAAAATATCTTCATTAAAGCATAGGCATAGTTTTAATATTAAGCTTTAATCCTAGCTTTTAGATATGATAAAACTTTAAATATGAAATATGATAAACTTTAACAAGGAAGTGATGCGTTTTAGAATCAAAAAAGGTAAGCTATTA
>NZ_WUED01000020.1 GCF_016806695.1 Campylobacter bilis
ATAATGCTTTAGGTGAACTTTTATGCTATGGAAGAATTGATAATCAAATCAAATATATGGGTCACCGTATAGAACTTGGAGAAATAGAAAACATAATCAATTCACACCCAAAAATTAAAAACAGTGCTTGTATTTTTAAAGAAAACATCATTTGTTTTTATGAAAGCAAAGAAGAAATAGACTTTAAAATATTTTTAAAAGACAAATTGCCTCATTATATGATTCCAAAAAGTTTTATTAAACTTGATAAATTTAAATTAAATCAAAATGGGAAAATTGATAGGAAGGGTTTGAGTGAATTGCTCTAAATATGTATCGTTAAATCACTTATAAAATCAATTTCACACCAATTTCCATTTATATATATAGCTTTTGCATTATGAAATTTATCAATTAAAATTTGCAAAAAACTAGTCATATACATATTTTCAAAATCTTTTCCATCATAATCTTTATGTTTATCTAAATTTTCATATACATCAATAACTTCTTCTAAAAAACTATAAGAAAATTTAAAAAGTCCGGTGTATTGTGCTTGGATTTCTTCATAAGTGCTGGCTTTTTTTCCTAACTCAACAATATAATCTTGTTCTATCTTCAAAGTTTCAGCATCTTCTAAAGGATTTGCAAAACGTTTATCCCAAAGCTCACGCCAAGACTTATCAACAACTATAGCAAATTTTTCTTTAGCATGCATAAGCTTTTGAACACTATCTTCAAAATAAACAATATCTGCATAAGAAACAATTAAATCTTGCTTATCTTTAATACATTTTAATATAAAGTCTTTAGCACAAAAAAGAGTATAAACCATATTAGTCTTATTATATTTTAAATTAATAAAAAAATCCCTAATATTATATTTACTAAGATAAGTTTTTAATACTTCATTTAAGTACCCACCTACAACGGCAATTTCATTTATACCTGCTGATTTTAAAGCTTGAATTTCATAATCAATTATTTTTTTATCTTGATATTGGACCATACATTTTGGCTGCTCCTTAGTCAAAGGCATTAATCTTGATCCAAAACCTGCTGCTAAAATAATCGCGTTCATCTTATTCCTTAATCAAATTCAACCATTCTTTTAAAACTTCAATATTATTAAGACCTTTTTCTCTTTCAATATGCCACATTATACCAAAAATATTTCCGCGTTTATGTTTAAAAGCCTCTATAGTATCATCCTTTGCAAAACACATTCCTACAAGATCTTCGCCTAATTGTTTAATAGCAAAATTATGAAAAGAATTGCTTATGAAATTTTGATTTAAAGAAAATATTTCATGTTCACCTATATGATTATTGCAAGGAACTATGTAGCTGTTAAAATAATGAGCTATGATTTGTGCTCCTCTACAAATTCCTAAAAGCGGTATATTGTCTTCTAAACAAATTTTTATGATTTGTTGTTCATACAAGTCCCTTTTTTTTGATAAAATACTAGAATTATACAAACTTAAATCATTTCCCCCACTTAAAATTACAGCTTTTAATAAATGCTTATAACGCAAAAAATTAATTTCATAACTAAGAGGAATAGGGGTAAAGTTCCTAAATAAAGGTTGATTAAATAATTTTCCCCAATCTAAAGCTAAGCATTCTCTTTCTTCATGATAGTTTTCATTACAAATAAGTCTTTGCGTAATACCTATAAACAAAATATTTGCTCACTTTCACATTCTATATTTATTTTTTTAGCCTTTAAATATTTTTCAAAATTTTCCTCGCCTACTCCTATAACTGCTGGCATTCCAAGTTCAGAAGCACGAATAGCCATATGTGAATTAGCTCCTCCATAGCATGTAATAAGACCTGCTATATTTTTTGTAAATAAATAATCATATCCAGGATCTGCAGCATAAATTAAAACGATTTTACCTTCTAAATCTGTATCATTTTCTTTAGCTGTATATGCAGTAATACTCTTTTGTGTAATAAAATTAGGAGTGATACTATGATTATAAAAAGAAAAAATATCATCACAATTACACAGCAAAGAAGGAAGCTTGATAGCTTGAGTAAGATCATATTCTTTTTTATGATGCTTAATTTCTTCTAAAAACTGCTCTTTTGGATTTATAGAATAAAGACTAGAGTAAAGATTTAAAATGCTTTTGATATCAAGATAAGCCAAATCTTCTTTGTCAATATGATAATATTTCCCTAATTCTTCAATATAAACTATAGCCTTAGAAAGCAATCTGCTAAATTCAAATTTAACCGATTCTCTACCTTCTATAGCCTGTCTTAAAAAATCAAAAAATTCATAAGCATTAATTTCTAATCCATGTTCTTTAAGCAAATTATTTAAAGCTTTCATTTGATCTTTTGAGAAAATAAAAGCTTTATCATGCAAATAGATTTTATGATCTTTTTGATCTATATCAAAATAAAGTTCAAAATCTTCATCATATCTTGGAGATAAAATATTATAAGTCCCTGCTCTTAAATGTCCAAATTCTTTTAAAAACTGTTCTTTTGTATTAATACTAAGGTCATTAGTTTGCTTGCTTAAATTTTTACTAACTGTATTTAATGAATTTAAAAATCTATCTTTTTCTTCTTTACTGATAAAATTAATTTCAACTAAAGAATTTAAAAGTTGCATGGCTACAAATGCTGCTCTAGCAACCCCAGCAAAAGGCAAAGTTCCATAACGTTTGCATTCTTCTATAAGCCAATAAATTTTATCAATTAAAGAAAAATTTGATGTAACAATACTATCATACCTTTGCCTTAATTTAGAAGCTTTTTGTATATCTTTTAAATAAAGTCCTGAGTGTGGATTGATAATTTTATTTGTAAGCTCTAATAATGAAAACTCCAAGCGTTTGATCTCATTTTCATTAAAACCGTGATTTAAAAGTTCTCGTAATTTCTTAGAACTATTAAAATCATAACAAGAATAAACTATATTAAATTCAATCTTATCATGCAACTCATGATTCTTATGAAGCTTATCTAAATAAAAATTGACAAGTTTTTGTGCAATGCTTTCATCTAATTTTTTTGGTATAAAAGAATTAAAAGACAATCTTACATCCACATAAGGAATACCTAAAAAAGAATGGATTAAAGGATGAGATCTTAAATCTCTGTAACCATAATTATCCCTTTGATACGCCCAAATATTATCTGTAATTATTTCTTTATATAAACTAAAAGCAAGACGCTTAGGCCTTAACCCTATAATTTCAGCAGGATTCCAATCAGGCATCACTCCAAAAATAGCCTTATCACCTAAAACTCTAGGCCGAGTTTCTTTTAAAGATTCAAAACGCTTATAAAATCTATCTAAAGCCTCTTTTGGTAAAGAATTAAACAAATTATTTTTTTCTTGCATGACTAAAGGACGAACCTGCAAACAAAAAAGCTCTTCTTGATTATTTTCAAAAGCAAATGCAAACTCTACATCTAAAAAATGACAATCATACAAAAACTCTAATTCTTTTATAAGTTCTATGATCTTTTGAATTTTAGCATCTTTAAATTCTAAATATTCCCTATAATGATAATAAGTTTTTGCACTTTTACTGCTTCCATCTGTAATAGAACTATTAGAACCATTTTCGTCATATTGAAGACAAAAATAAGGGGAAAAATTATCTTTATCAACACTAAATCCAACCCCGCAAAGCGTGATTTTTTCAAGCATAGGTTGGATTAAAATTTCATCAGTTCTTGATGGCATAGAATGAGCGACTTTATATAAAGCCTTTAATAAAGTATCTTTAGAATTAGCATCAACATTGGCCAGGGAAAGAAAAGCACCTGCATTGGAATTTTTCATACTATCTTCATTAGAAGATGAACTTCTAATGATTAATTTATTTGCTTGTAAAGATTGGATAGTATTTAAAACCTTTGTTTCTTCTAATGCTAATTCTTCAAGCGAAGTTACTACCAAAGGCAAAACTTTTGCTTTTTTTATTCTAGTTTGTAAATTTTTTAAATTTTGTGCTTTGGTTTTAAAACTTAACTCCGCCATTTTTTCCTTTCAGTTTATATTTTTTTAGCACTCCAGCAACGAGTAGTGTATTTGATACTAAACTCTTTAGGAAGTCTTTGTGAAATTTTCTCACTGATTTTAGTAAATAATTCATTGCCCTCATGGGTTTGTAAATCCCAATAAGGATTTTTCACACTTTTCCACGCATTAATATAGTTTTCAATACTTTGATGAAAATAAAAATCTTCTTCAATATATACAATATTATCAAAAAGATCTTTACGACTCTCTATAATAGGTCTTTGATCTTCTCTTCTTGTCCCTCTAGTATAATTAGGCACGAATTCTACAATAGTATCTTCAGCTATTTTTTGTATAGGATCATTTAAATCCCTATGATTCCACATACAAGAAAAATATCCCTCTTGCTTTAACAAACGATGGGCTTGTTCTAAAGCTTCATTTCTATCCATGACATTAAAACTACTTCCAAAAGTCACCCAGTCAAATTCGTTGTTTTGGAGTGTTGAATTTAAACCTGTTGCCCTAACCCAAGTTGTCCTTTCACCCTTAGTTCTTTCCACGCCGATCTCACGCATAGCATCGTTAGGTTCTACAGATACCACTTCGCATCCTCTTTCTAAAAGCATAATGCTTAAATTACCTGTTCCTGCACCAATGTCAGCCACTTTAATATCTTTTTTTCCTATTAGACTAATTAGCATATCTATAGTTTTTGGTGCATAATTTGGTCTATAACTATAAAATTTAGCATGTTTAGTATAATCCCACACTTGCTCTACTAATTTTTGCATTTTTACTTCCTTTTCTCATCTTTTAACAAGTTGATGAAAAAAGGAAAATAATTTATGCTTTTCTAACCGTCCAAGCCCTTATTTTATAAGGAATTTCTATACTTTGCATATGAGAAATTTTAGCTTCTATCATTTCTAAAATTTCTTTCCATCTTTTTTCACCAGCTTGTGCTTGTATATCATTTACAGAATGCCAAGCTCCAAGATAACGTTCTTTATCCCAAAACTCTTTATACTCGCACTCCATAAAGAAACAGTCTATAAAATCTCCTGTCGAAACAAGAATTTCTTCCCATTTTTTAACATTTTGAGTACCACTACTTACACGAGTAAGCTCTGGAACAATATGTTTAATCTCCTTTTCAATCTCATCAAAAACCGATCCCTTTACAATGTGACGAGGATTCCAAATCGCGGTGAAATACCCCCCCCCATCAATATACGATTAAATTCAGGAAGTGATTTTTTAGGATCTGTCCAATGAAAAGAACTTGCCATAATAACCCAATCTGCTGCATTGTCTTTCATATGAGTTTGCTCACCACTCCCCTCATGCCAAAAGATATTTGATAAATTTTGTGTAAATTTCTTTCCTTCTTCGCGCATATTATCATTTGGTTCTATAGCATTAATTTGACATTGAAACATCTCTGCTAACATCTTAGTAAGTTTGCCAGTTCCAGCTCCTACTTCAATAATATTTAAATCTTTTAAATTTTTATTTTTATCATTAATACAAACTGCAAGTTTTTGAAGCAAAAATGGACTATATGCAGGTCTATTATGATAATGTTTTGCAACCTCTGTAAAATCACCTTGTTTCATTTCAATTCCTTTCTTGAAGTTAAAAAAATAATTATATCTTTTTTTTGTTTAATTTATTAAATTTTTCATTCTAAACTATTCTTAGCTAATTCCTCGCACATTTTTTCAAATTCTTGATAATATTTCCAAGAAGCAACTATATCTGGACGGTGTTGTTTTATATGAATGAGTTCTTTATCTAATATATTTTTTAATTTAAGTCTTAATTCTTTATTTTCTTTTAAATAATTTAAGATATCTTCTTCTTTAAATAGTTTAGATTTTTCTAATTCTATTCTTTGCTCTAATGCTTTTATAAAATTATTTAAATATTTTTTAGTAGCATAAAATAATTTATCATTTTGTTTAAGAGTTTTAAAATCTTGTGGTTTTATAAAAATTCCTAAATTTTCATATTTTAAAGGTTGATCAAAAAAATCTTGAGTGAAATTAAGATATTCTTTAGATTGTTTATAAAATTCTATTAAATTACTAGAAGATATTAATATATGTATGCTCGATTCGTCCTTGTAAGTAGTATCAATGTCTTGAATAACATTTTTCATATTTACATATAAATTTAAAGGAACAAAACCAGATAAATCCCCATTCATAATACCTTGGAAAAAATGTCTATCGGTAGGTTTTTCAAATCCAAATTTATTGGCTAAAGTGCATATAGTATCAAATGCTTTTGTCGGTTTTATGTCTTGCATATCAATATAAATAAGCTCTTTAAAAACAAAAAAATCAATGCATGATGTTTGAAATAATGTATCATTATTAATCCATCTAGGCAAATAGTCCATAGATGGACTTTCTGTATAACAAAAATTCTTTCCTATACCACCCACATACATTTTATTTTTAAAAATATCATTATAATCGGTATTTAAATTTATATCTTTTATACTTTTTGGAGATGAGATACAATGATTTGCTCCAGTTTTAAGTCTTGCAATAGGATCTCTAACTAGAAAGATAATAGGAACTTTTTTTGTAATTAACTTAAAAAATTTTACAAAATCGCTTAAACAATAAGATAGAGTGTATTGAGAATAACTAATAATATTAAAAGCTTTATTTTGTAGAAAAATATAATAATTCACATATCTCTCTTTCATAGGATTATGGTGGTGGTATAAATAGTTTATTTTACATTTATTAAAAAACGACATCATTGCACCATGTCCAGACAATCCTCCCGCTAAAAACACAAACTCATAATTCTCTGGTAAAGGCAAATTCATTTCCCATGCAAGTTCAGCAGCTATATTATGATAATTGATTGTTTCATTTTTATCATTGAGTTTTTTAGGATCAAGTAATGAGGGATAAGGGTGGTTTTGTTTTTTATATTTTTCATTAAAATCATTTGATAATAACCATTCTTCTATGAGATTAAAATGTTTTAAGAAAAAAGTAAAATTATGAAAAATATTATCTAGTATAGCTTTATAAT
>NZ_WUED01000003.1 GCF_016806695.1 Campylobacter bilis
AATCAGATCCCACTCTAGCTTGTAAAACATCAAGCAATTTATTAAGAACATTTTTAAGTTCTATGAGTTGAGGATTTCTTGGATTGGCTGTAATTCTTGCTGTTAAATTACCCCCTTCTACTATAGATACTGTTTGTACAGATTCTTTAACAGCTTGATTGTCTTGTTCTAAACCTTTTTTAGTTTGTAAGATATTCTCATTAATAGCACTTGAGATTTGACCAAATTCATCTTTGCTTTTGATTTCTATAGTAGAGACATTTTGGGTTTTATGGTTGATGAAGTCGAAGAAGGAGTTAATATTAGCATGTATTCCTTGAACTCCAGTAATGAGATTTTTGTAAAACATAAAGATAAAAGGTATGATAATTAATATAAAGAGCATAGAGAATGTTATAGTTCTAAAAAAGCTTTCTGAAAAAAAGGATAGTAATTCACTTAAATTTTTTTCAATATAAGGTTCTAGGGTATCTTTATACATACCTGTTGTTACCCACATATCGTCTGTATTAGGTATTAAATAGCTATAAGATGTTTTATCTACTATAGAGTCAGGACCTCCACCTGGTTGGGGTTTAGTAAATTTATAAGAAACAAATCCTCCATTATTTAAAGCTTGCTTGTATAATTCTTGTACATAAAAGACTCCATCACTGTCTTTTGCATTTTTTAAATCAGATCCTACTATATCTTTTCTTACTGCGTGGGCTATGGATAGGGTTTTTTTGTAAACAGAAAAATAACCGCTTTGATCTTCTTCAAATCTGAAATTTTCAATAGCTGTGGCTATGATTTTTATTTTTTCTTTTTCATCTGGGACATTTTTAATGAGATTTCCTAGGGCAATAGCCATAGATTTTGTTAAGAGTTCAAGTTTGCTGTCTATTTCTTTGTTAATTAAAAAGCGCGTTGTTTGAGTTATTTTTTGGCTTCCTTGTAGGTTATTATAATAAAAAATTGCGAAAGTTGCTAGCATGGAAATAAGACAAATAATTCCTAGCATAAGTATCTTTTTACGGATTGATAATTGCATCAATATACTCCTTGTGGTTTTAATTTTTGACTACTTTAAGTAGTGAAAATGTTATTTTTTGTTTAAAATAACTAAAGAGGATTTAGAATTTATCAAGCATTGAAAATTCATTCAAGTTGTAATTCCAAAATGATTATTATTGGATTAAAATATCGATAATTTTGCTTTCATACTATAACCTCCGCATCGTTAAAATAATAAATTTTATTTTAATATTATAGCAAAAAATAAATAAATTTTTATAAAATTTTTTGATTATTTTTATATTTTTATAATTAATTCTTACAAAAGTAAATAATACATAAATTTAAAACTTATTTGACATTTTATTATTTTGTTTTTTATTATATCTTGTAAAAATCATTAAGAAAGCCTTTAAGGCTTTCTTTTTAATTGGCACCTTTTGGGGGATTAAAGGCATTAAGTATTGGGGCTTCGCCTTGGAATTTTTCTATATTTACAAGGCCTGTGTGAGAAATATTGCCATTTGCAAGTTTTGAAGTAGGTAGATCTAGGGTTAAAACATTTGCATTTCCGCATTTGCAAAGCCCTTTTTTATCAGGATCGTACCAAGCCCCTTCGCAAAGCCTGCAAACCCCTTGCATGATTTCATCGCTTACTACAGCACCTGCTAGGACTTCTCCGCGTTTGTTAAACACGCGTACGAGATCGCCATTTTTAATGCCCAATCTTTTAGCGTCTTTGGTATTGATTAAAATTGGTTCTCTGTCTTTTACTGCATAGGTATTTCTTAAGCTTGTATGGCAAAGTTGTGAATGCAAGCGATCTCTTGGGTGGTTTGTAAGCAAATGCAAAGGTGCTTCTTTGGTTGCATTTCCTAGCCATTCAATAGGTTCAAACCAAGTAGGGTGGGGTTTGCAATCATCATAATTATACTTTTTAATCGTTTCTGAATAAATTTCTATCAATCCTGATTCTGTGCCCAAAGCATTTAAAATAGGATCTTCAATAAAGTCAGAAAAGCGCGTCCATTCTAAACTTTCAACCGTAGGTTCAAAAGTAATAGGTTCGTTTTTAGCCCAAAATTCTTCAAAACTTGGCATAGGTGTAGCAAAGGCTTCACCAAAACTTTGGGTTTGTTTTAAAGCACTATTGTAGTATTCTTTAATGAAATCTTTAGCTTTTTTGCCATTTTCTGTATAGGCATTAAAAACATCCTCACCATAAATTTTACAAATATCAGAAAAAATCACATAATCATCCTTGCTTTCGCCTATAGGTTCAACGGCTTGTTTCATAGGGGCTATATGCATATTAGAATAATCCCCTGTCATGGTAATATCATCCCTTTCATAGGAGGAAGTTACAGGCATGATGATATCTGCCATTTTAGCTGTTGGAGTCCAATAGATTTCATTGACTACAACGGTGCGTGGTTTTCTCCATGCTTTTAAATTTGTATTTGTATTTTGATGATGTACTATAGGGTTTCCACCTACCCAGTAGATAAAATCAATATCAGGATAAGTAACTTTGCTTCCGTTATGATCGATAGTTTTGCCAGGATTTAATAAAGCGTCTGCAATTCTTGCTACAGGAAAAGAGTAATTTGCTACATTTTCAAGCCATTCAGCACCTTCATTTGCAGTATTTGCTTTAGCTAAGCCTTGAAATTTTCCATTTTTCCAAATCCCCAAATTTCCTGCTGTCATACCGCCAATAACCCCGCCTTTGCAGGTTGGAACCCCGCCATTGCTATAATGATAACTCAATCCAAAGCCTCCTCCTTTGGTGCCAATTTGCCCTAGCATAGCACAAAGAGTTATTAGCATCCAGTGAGGTTGCTCTCCATGGTGTGCTCTTTGCATGCCCCAACCACTCATGATCATAGTAGCATTGTCATAAAAAGTTTCAGCTAAATTTTGTATGGTTTTTTCATCAATGCCACAAATTTTACTTGCCCATTTTGTATCTTTGATAATTCCATCTTCTTTGCCTTGCAAATAGTCTTTAAATTTATCAAAACCTGTGGTGTAGTTTTCTAAAAATTCGTAATTGACTTTTTTCTTAGCGATTAAATGGCTTGCCATGCCCATCATTAATGCTACATCTGTATTTGGTCTTGGGGTGATCCATTGGGCATTTAGAAATTTAGCAGTAGCGGTTTTTACAGGATCGATGCAAATGACTTTGATTTTACTTTCTTTGAGTTTTTCAAAATACGCTAAACCTCTTTGTTCATTTGAAGTCCAAGCAATACGTAGAGTAGAAAGAGGATCAGCACCCCAAATGACTACATATTTAGAATGGTTTAAAATATTTTCCCATGAGGTTTGTTGTTCATAAACTTCAATAGATCCTACAACATAAGGCATAATGACTTGAGAAGCTCCTGTAGAATAATCCCCACTAGTCCCTACAAATCCGCCTGTTACATTTAAAAACCTATGAAGTAAGATGCGTGAGTTTTGCATATTTCCACTTGATTTCCAGCCATAACTTCCGCCAAAAATAGCACTTGTGCCTTTAGTATCTCTTGTTTTTTTAAGCTCTTTGGCAATGAGTTTAATGGCTTGATCGTAGCTTACACGAATAAATTCTTCTTTTCCGCGAAGTTCAGGTTTAGGATCATCAGGATTTTGAAGGTAGGATTTGCGTACATAAGGATATTTTACACGAGATTTATACACCATATCAGCAGTGTAGTGTTGCAAAGGATTGTCCATTTTGGTGATTTTTTCCCAAGGTTCGCTTTTAATTATTTTACCATCTTTTATAGTGAGTTTTAAAATTCCCCAATGTGCTGCAGTGATCACTTCGCCATTTTTTACAAGCCCAAGGCTTACTTTTGAAGCTTCTATGGTTTTTCCTGTGCTTAAAGTTGGGATAAGGGGTAGGGCACTTAAGCTTGCACCGATTTTTAAAAATTTCCTTCTATCTAGCATATTTTCTCCTTATTTTGCTTTAAAATCTTTGGCGTTTTTTTGCAAATATTCTATGACAAGCCATCGGTCTTTTTTATCAATTCCTGTTCTATCGGCCATGGATCGGAAAATCGCAGGCCAAGCATTTGCATTAAATTCTTTTTCTTTATGGAGTGCATGACAAATTCCGCAATTGTTTACAAAAAGATCTTTAGCACGCTTTAGCATTTCTTTATTATCTTTAAGAAATTCTTTTTTATCTGCCCAAATTTCAAGACTTACTTTATCCCATTTGCCATCTTTTCCCGCAATTTTTTGTGAGAAATTCAATTTAGTATTTTTCGAAAATGCTGCAACAATGATTCTTTGAGTATCGTTAAAATAAACCACAAAAGGAGCTTTAGGGTTTACATAGCCATCGATTTTGACTAAAACCTTGTCTTTATCGGTCTTTAGTATTTCAAAAGGATTTGTAGGTAAAAGTCTTCCTGCAACTTTGGTATCATCTTTATTAAGATAAAGTGATACAACTTCATCAGTATAAGCAATATTTTTTGCCCATAAACATGTCGCTAGGACAGCAAAAGAAATGAAAATCTTTTTCATTAACTATTCCTTAAAAATATAAAAATCTAATGTAAATATATTTTAATCCAAGTAGCTTAATTATTACTTAATTTTACATAATTCTTTTTAAGATTATTAATTATTAGGATTTTAATATTATTCTTATTTGTATAAATTTTAAGAAATAAATTGTTTGTTTTGGATATATAATTTAAATAAAAGTGTTTTATATAAGCTATGAAAATAAATATAAAATTATTATTTGATTTTGAAATATTAAGTTGTAAATCTTATAAATTAGAATATATTTAATTTATATTTAAATTGATTTTTAAATACATTTTAGAGTATGATAAAATTCAGGATTGTTAAAACTTGGCGGGAAAGGAACACTAGCTCTAAATTCTTTATAAGTATTGCCTGGGAGTTGATCTATGATTTCTATAGTGTAAGAAACGCTAGTATTTTGCATTTTGGCATTGCGAATGTTTTTGTCATTGAAAATTTCTGCACCCACTTGCCTTTGATCGAGTATGCTAAGGATTAAATAACATTTCCTAATTTCAAATCGAGTGAGATTTTGTACCTTCCCGCTTATGATAACGCTTTCATGTCTTAAATCTCTTGTGTAGGTTAATTTACTTAGATTGGCTTGAGTAGTAAATTGATTGATGGTTAAAAAAGTAGAATATATTAAAAGTGCTGTAAAAATAGTTGTTATAGTGTAAAAAATCAAAGCAAGTTCTTTTTGCTTGATTTTAAGAAAAATTAAAATACAAACTAAAATAAAACAAAGAAGTAAAATAATAAAAGCCAGAATATGAAAAATAGTAAAATGCATTAAAAACACTCCGAATTCAAGCGTAGGGTGTAGTTGTTTTCATAATTAAAATTTTCAAAAGAAATTCTTTGAAATTGGGTTGTATTTTTCTTTAAATCTTTGATTTTTTGACTTTTTTGTCTTAAAGGAAGGAAATTCTTTTTATATCCTTCTAAGATACTATCATTAGGCATTTTATCACCAAAGATTTTAGCTGTAATTTTACATTCTTTAAAATTGTTTTTTGAGGTATTTGTAATGCTAAAATCGACAATTAAAGCATTAGAACTTTGTATTATTTTTTGATCTGTGATGGTTGTTTTGCGTGATCTTGCTTTATCATCTATAAATTCATATGCATAAATATAAATTAAAAAGCAAATAATAATATCAAAAGCGATAATAAAAAGTGCTATTTTAGGTTTATGACGTAAAAAAACACAAAGAAGCAAAACGCAAGTGAAAAGGAAAAAAACTAATAAAATCAGCATATAATCTACTAAATATAAATAAGTAGTGTAAAAAAGCAGAATTTCTCTTAGTTTTTCCACTTGCATGCCTTAGTTCATATTAATAGAACTTTGTTTTTTAGCATCCTTTGTATCAACCCAAATGTTTGGCACTGCTCCACCTGGAGTGAGGAAAATTTTAGCATCTTGATTGACTTTTAATGCTTCGTTGAATTCCTTTTGGGTTTCAATTTGTTTTAAGTTAAGCAAAGGTGTATTTAAACTGTTGGCAATTTCTTTATTAGAATAAGCTTGTGCGTCTGCTTCAATTTTTACAGCCATGGCTTTACCTTTAGCGCTAATAATGGTTGCATTAGCTTCACCTTCTGCTAAAGCTGCTTTTTTTAAAGCTTCTTGATTAGCTCTTTCAACTTCATATTTGGTTCTTTCGGCTTCTTGTTTGGCAATTTGTACACGTTCTATTTGCTCTTTAACCTTAGAAGGGAGAATGATTTCTCTAAGTTGTACTGCACGAAGCTCTACAGGTTCGTTAGGCTGTGCTTCTATGGTTTTTCTTATTCCTTCTTCTATTTGGGTTGCAATAGCATTGCGATTAGTTGGTAATTCTTCTGCGGTATATTTTCCTACGACACTTCGTACTACATCGCGAACCACAGGATCTATGATTTTATTTTCCCAATTTAAACTCCAAGTCGCTATAGTTTGAGGTACTTGAAGGGGATTTAGACGGTATTGGACTGTTACATCAATAGATACGGGCAAACCACGAGAATCAAGCACAGAAATACTGTTTTTATTAATGACACCTGAACCTGAAGATAAATTTTCATTACTCCCTTCTATAGAAGCATAATTAATTTGTCTTACTCTAGTGTCGATTATGGTTATTTTTTGTATAAAGGGTATGAAAAAATGAAGTCCGGGTTCTAAGGGATTAGGATTGTATTTACCTGTGGTAGATTTAATCCCCATTTCACCAGAGTTAATTACCATGAAAGGTTTTGCAATGACTAAAAACAAAACGATAATAAGCGTTCCATAAACAAGAGGAGAAAATTTTCCAAAGCCTTTGAAATTAAATTCAGGGGCTTTAAAATTAAAGTTTTGACGGTTAAAATTCCCGCCATTATTAGAATTTTTATTTTTTTTATTAAAATAATCATTTAAATCAGCTGGCATTCATTTCCTTTTAAATATAAGTTAACATAGATGCGTATTTTTCATTGCGTCCATAAACTACATCAAAATAAGCATCTTGAAGTTTTTTAGTTATAGCTCCTCTAAAACCACTGCCTATAATTCTTGCATCGACATTATTCACAGGGGTGATTTCAGCGGCTGTTCCGGTGAAAAATGCTTCATCTGCAGTATAAACTTCATCTCTTGAAATTCTTTGACGAAGTACGGTGATGCCAAGATCATGGGCGATTTTGAGTGTTGTATCTTGAGTAATGCTTTTTAAGGAAAAATCATTTGGAGGTGTGATTAAAACCCCATCTTTTATGATAAAAAAGCATTCACCTGTTCCTTCTGCGATAAAACCTTCTTCATCAAGCATCAAGGCTTCTTCATAGCCTGCTTCAATAGCTTCAAATTTTGCCATTTGTGAGTTGAGATAATTTGCACTTGCTTTGGCCTTGCCCATGCAAGATTTTACGCTGTTTCTTGTAAAAGATGCAATTTTTACTTTAATACCTTTATTTAATCCTTCTTCGCCAAGATAAGCGCCCCACTCCCAGGCTGCAATCCCTACTCTAACAGGGGCTTTTACATGATAAAGCCCCATAACGCCATCGCCTAAAAAGATTAAAGGCCGTATGTAGGCATTGCTTTTAAAATTATTTGCTTTTAAAAGTTCAATTTGAGCGTTTTGAAGTTCTTTTTGAGAAAAAGGGCAGTTTAAAAGAGTTATTTTCGCAGATTCTAAAAGTCTTTTAGTATGATCTTCAAGTCTAAAAATTGCTAAACCCTTATCGGTTTTATAAGCTCTAGTTCCTTCGAAAACAGCATTGCCATAGTGTAAAGAATGGGTTAGAAAATGTAAAGTTGCATCTTTAAAATCAACTAATTTTCCATCCATCCAAATTTTATCTGCTGAGATCATTTTTCTACCTTACAAAATAAATTTATTTCTTAAACAATTTTTATTTTTGTGAAAATAAAATCTAATTTTATCAAAAATATACTAACAATAAGCTTTGACTTTTTTATGAAATGAAAATGAGTGTAAAATTACAAATTTAATAATTTTTTTAAGAGGTATTAAGTATTTTTTGAAATAATTATAAAGATTATTAATTTTAATTTTTTGTAAGGAAAAATAGTGCCATTAGTAAATATAAAATTAGCAAAACCTGCCTTAGATAAAGTTCAAAAAGCACAGCTTATAGCTGATATAACTGAACTTTTAAGTACCAAATATAATAAAAACAAAGAAAGAATTGTAGTTGTTTTAGAAGATGTAGAAAATTATGATATAGGTTTTGGTGGAGAAAGCGTAGAAAAAATTAAAGAAAGGGTTGATAAATGTTAAATATAGGAGATAAAGCACCTCAGTTTGAGCTTTTAAATCAAGATGGAGTAAAGATCGCACTTAAAGATTTTATAGGTAAAAAAGTAATTTTGTATTTTTATCCTAAGGATAACACCCCAGGTTGTACAACCCAAGCGTGTGATTTTAGTTTAAATTATGAAAAATTCAGTGATAAAAATGCAGTGATTATTGGTATAAGTCCTGATAGCGTAGCAAGCCATGAAAATTTCATAGCTCGCTTTAATTTAAAGCACATTTTATTAAGCGATAGTCAAAAAGAGGTTGCTAAAGCTTATGGAGTTTGGGGGATTAAGAAAAATTACGGCAAAGAATATGAGGGTTTAATCCGATCCACTTTTGTCATCGATGAAACAGGCAAAATTGCTGAAATTTATACTAATGTTCGCGTTAAAGGTCATGTTTTAAGTGTGCTTGAAAGTCTTTGATGTTAGTGCATATTTGCTGTAGTGTAGATAGTCATTATTTCATACAAGAACTTAAAAAAGAATACCCCGATGAAAAAATCATAGCCTATTTTTATGATCCTAATATCCATCCTTTTAGTGAGTATGAATTAAGATTTTTAGATGTTAAAAGATCTTGTGATAAGCTTGGTATTAAGCTTTACAAAGGTGAGTATGAGTATGAAAAATGGTTAAATGCTGTAAAAGGCTATGAAGATGAACCTGAAAAAGGCGCAAGATGTGAAATTTGTTTTGATTTAAGAATGGGTTCAAGTGTGGAATTTGCAGTAAAATTAGGAGAAAAAAGACTTACTACGACACTTCTTACTAGCCCTAAAAAAGACTTAGAACAATTAAGAAATACCTTGCAAAAAGAATGTGAACCTTATGGAGTGGAGTTTATAGCACCTGATTTTCGTAAAAATGGTGGTACGCAAAGGCAATTTGCCTTAGCAAAAAAAGAAAAATTGTACCATCAAAATTATTGTGGTTGTATTTATGGACTTAAAAAGCAAAAGCAAGATAAGAGTTTTATTGATGAATTGTTTTCACCTGTAAATAAGCAAATTGCTCCTGCGAGTATACAAGCAAGAATTAAACTTTATAAAAAGGTGCATTTATTTGAAAAAAAAGGGATAAAATTTGAAATTCTAAGGCAAAAATTTTTAAATTATCGTCTTTTAAGTGCTTTAGTAAAACTTGATAAAAAGCCTATTAAATCCTATATTTTGTTTTATTCTCATTTTAAAAATGCTTATACGAGATTTTCTTTAAATGAAGAGGATTTAAAACAAAATTTAAAAGAAGGTCATTATAAAAGTACTAAAGATGAAATACTTTTGATAGAATTTTGGCGTTTTAATGCTTATTTTAAAAACAAATGGAAAGATTTTGAAGATTTTTTAAAATGTCCTTTAAGTGTAGAAGCTGAAATTAAATGGCGTGTTAAACACTTCGGATCTTATAATCTTAGTCCTATTATAGTGCTTGAAAAGATTTTGCCTTTAAGATATGAGATAATAGCAAAGAGTGAAATTTACCACGATAGTAAAGAAGTGCTTATAAAAATCTAAAAATTTACCAAGAAAAACTTTTCTTGTTAATATAATTTTTAATGAATTTTTTATATAATAAAATTTTTTAATTGTTTTAAGGGTAATTTATAATGATAGACGTAATGCAAATTCAAAAAATCTTGCCACACCGTTATCCTTTTTTATTGGTTGATAAAATTACAGAGTTAAAAGTTAAAGAAGTGGTGCGTGGGTACAAAAATATTAGCATAAGCGATCATGTTTTTATGGGTCATTTTCCAGATCATCCTATTTATCCTGGGGTTTTAATTTTAGAGGGTATGGCACAAACTGGAGGAGTTTTAGCCTTTGAAAGTATGGAAGATAAAGTCGATCCAAAGAGTAAGGTTGTGTATTTTACCGGTATTGATGGGGCAAAATTCAGAAATCCTGTGCGTCCTGGAGATAGGCTTGATTATGAAATGAGTGTGGTTAAAAATCGTGCAAATATGTGGATTTTTAAAGGGCAAGCTTTTGTAGATGGCAATTTAGTCGCAGAAGCTGAACTTAAAGCTATGATAGTAGATAGATAATGAAAAAAATTCATCCAAGTGCAGTGATTGAAGAAGGTGCACAGCTTGGCGATGATGTTGTAATAGAAGCTTATGCTTATGTGAGTAAGGATGCTAAAATAGGCAATAATGTTATCATTAAGCAAGGTGCTAGGGTTCTTTCAGATACAACCATAGGAGATAATTCTCGTATTTTTTCTTATGCTATAGTAGGGGATATTCCTCAAGACATTTCTTATAAAGATGAGCAAAAAACAGGAGTCATTATAGGTAAAAATGCTACAATTAGAGAATTTGTCACTGTAAATTCTGGCACTATGAAAGGGGACGGTTTTACGCGTATAGGAGATTACGCTTTCATTATGGCTTATTGTCATATTGCGCATGATTGTTTTTTAGGGGATCATATTATTTTGGCAAATAATGCGACCTTAGCAGGGCATGTAGAACTTGGTGATTTTACTGTCGTAGGAGGGCTTACGCCTATCCATCAGTTTGTAAAAGTAGGTGAAGGTTGTATGATAGCAGGAGCTAGTGCGCTTTCACAAGATATAGTGCCTTTTTGCTTGGCTGAAGGAAATCGTGCAAGTATTAGAAGTTTGAATTTAGTAGGTATTCGTCGTCGTTTTGATAAAGATGAGGTAGAAAGACTTAGTAAAGCTTTTAAATTTTTGTTTAGGCAAGGAGACTTGAAAGAAAATGCAACACTATTATTGGAGCATAATCAAAGTGAAAACGTTAATAAGATGTGTAATTTTATATTAGAAACCAAACGAGGAATTCCTGTTTATAGAGGTAAAAATAATGCCTAAAAAATGTAGTTTTTGTAATGAAATGGAAAATTCACAAAGAAGGATTTTAGCTAATGAAAATGATGATGCTTTTATTTGTGAATATTGTGTTGAGGGTGCTTATAGCATTATTTATGGAGAAGAAAAAGAATTTAAAAATCCTAAGCAAAATCATAATATAGAATTTAAAGATCTTAGCCCAAAAGAGTTAAAAGCTTATTTAGATCGCTACGTTATAGGTCAAGATAGGGCTAAAAAAATCTTTAGTGTAGGAGTGTATAACCACTATAAAAGGCTTTTTAAATCTCAATTTCAAGACGATGATACAGAACTTTTTAAGTCTAATATCTTGCTTGTTGGTCCTACAGGAAGCGGGAAGACTTTGCTAGCTCAAACTTTAGCCAGATTTTTAGATGTACCAATAGCAATTTGTGATGCGACTTCTTTGACTGAAGCAGGTTATGTAGGTGAAGATGTAGAAAATATTTTAACACGGCTTTTACAAGCTGCAGATGGAGATATAGAAAGAGCACAAAAAGGTATTGTTTTTATCGATGAGATTGATAAAATTGCTAGAATGAGTGAGAACCGTTCTATTACGCGTGATGTAAGTGGTGAGGGCGTGCAGCAAGCTTTGCTTAAAATCATAGAAGGAAGCTTGGTAAATATCCCACCAAAAGGGGGAAGAAAGCATCCAAATCAAGATTTTATACAGATTGATACTTCAAATATTTTATTTGTTTGTGGTGGAGCATTTGATGGCTTAGAAACCATACTTAAGAGAAAGTTAGGCGATAAGGTTGTAGGGTTTTTTGATGATACAAAAAAAGACGATAAAACCTTGCTTGAAAAAATAGAACCCGATGATTTGGTGCGTTTTGGTTTGATTCCTGAACTTATAGGACGCTTGCATGTGATTGCTTCTTTAGATGAGCTTAGTGAAGATGACATGGTTAGAATTTTAACTGAGCCTAAGAATGCTATTGTGAAACAATATCAAAAGCTTTTTGCTATTGATGGAGTGAATTTGAAATTTGAAGAAGATGCTTTAAGGGCGATTGCACAGCTTGCACTTCAAAGAAAGACTGGAGCTAGAGGACTTAGAAGTATTATAGAAGAGCTTATGGTGGATTTAATGTTTGAATTACCAGAATATAAAGACTATGATATTGTAATTACTAAAGAAGTTGTAAAAGAGAATGCAAAAGCATTATTAATAAAGAGAAAAACAAGTTAAAAAGGATAAATAATGATATTAGATCAGCTTATAGGATTTTTTTCTAGTGATATGGGGATTGATTTAGGGACAGCTAATACCCTTGTTTTAGTAAAAGATAAAGGTATAGTGATTAATGAACCTTCTGTAGTGGCAGTTGAGAGAGAAAAATATGGTTCTAAGGCTAAAATTTTAGCCGTGGGTAAAGAGGCTAAGGATATGGTAGGTAAAACTCCAGGTAATATCGAAGCAATTCGCCCTATGAAAGATGGCGTGATCGCGGATTTTGATATGACAGAAAAGATGATACGTTATTTTATAGAAAAAACCCATCGTAGAAAAAGCTTTTTGCGTCCTAGAATTATTATTTCTGTTCCTTATGGTTTAACTCAGGTAGAAAGAAAGGCTGTAAGAGAAAGTGCTTTAAGTGCAGGTGCTAGAGAGGTGTTTTTAATCGAAGAGCCTATGGCCGCTGCAATTGGAGCGAGCTTACCTATACAAGAACCTAAAGGCAATTTAGTTGTGGATATAGGGGGCGGTACAACTGAAATTGGTGTGATTTCCCTAGGAGGACTTGTGATATCAAAATCTATTCGTACTGCAGGCGATAAACTTGATATGAGTATAGTTAATTATGTAAAAGAAAAGTATAATCTTATCATAGGTGAAAGAACTGGTGAAGAGATTAAAATCACTATAGGTTCTGCTATTCAGCTTCCAAAAGAACTTTCCATGGTAGTTAAAGGACGCGATCAAGTAAGCGGGCTTTTAAGCCGTATTGAGCTTACAAGTGAAGATGTAAGAGAAGCTATGCGTGAGTATTTAAAAGAAATAGCTGATGCCTTAAAAATGGTACTTGAAATGATGCCACCTGATTTAGCAAGCGATATAGTAGAAAATGGTGTGGTTTTAACAGGAGGTGGAGCATTGATCCGCGGACTTGATAAATATTTATCAGAAATTGTTCGTTTGCCAGTTTATATTGCTGATGAACCACTTTTAGCTGTTGCAAAAGGAACGGGCAAAGCTTTAGAGGAAATTTCATTATTGCAACAACTGACTAATGAAGAATAAGATTTTTTATGTTCTTATTTTAGCCTTTTTAGTGTTTATATCTTTTTATTATGGAGGACTTGTTAAGCAAAATGTTCTTCGTATTAATGATCTTGTTATAAGCAATTTTTATAATATTAAAGATTTTTTGGGAGAAAAAATTTCAGAACATTTTAATCAAGTCAATCAAATTCAAAAATTAAAAACTAGAAATAAAGAATTAGAAGATATTGCTGTAAAAGCAACTAGTTTTGCTAACCAATTAAACCGTTTTTTAGAGGATCAAAATTCTACTAAATATTTGCCTCAAGTTTCTTTAACTAGAGTTATTTCTTATGTGCAACTAAATGATTATAAAAAGCTATGGCTAGATTGGAATAAAATTCCTCTTAATAAAAATCGTGGATTGATTTATCAAGGATATACTGCGGGCATAGCTATTAATAAAAATGGTAGGGCAATGGCACTTTTGCAAGGAGATGAACAGTGTGTTTTTTCTGTTTATATAGGAAAATCTAAAGCTCCGGGTTTGATTCAAGGCGAAGAGGGTAAGCTTATGGTTAAATTTATTCCAAAATGGGCAAAAATCAATATCGCAGATGAAATTTTAACTAGTGGACTTGATAATATCTTTTTTTCAGATATACCAGTAGGCATTGTCAGTAAGATTAATGATGAGGATATGTATCAAAGCGTTGAAGTAAAACCTTATATCCAAATCACTATCCCTAATTATTTATACATAGTTGATAATTTATAATGTCAATGATTTTGATAAAACCATGAACAAAGCATAAATTTTTTCTTTGAAAGTTTGCCTAAAACTAAATTTTGTTATAATCGCTTTAAATTTATGATCTTTAGGAAAATTTATGCCAAAACGAACAGATATTAAAAATATTTTACTTATAGGGAGTGGCCCTATTGTCATAGGTCAAGCTTGTGAATTTGATTATTCAGGTACCCAAGCGGCTAAAACTTTAAAAGAATTAGGATATCGTGTAGTTTTGATTAATTCAAATCCAGCGACCATTATGACAGATCCTGAATTTGCCGATGCTACGTATATAGAACCCATTACGAAAGAAAGTATTTTAAGCATTATTAAAAAAGAAAAAATCGATGCTATTTTGCCAACCATGGGTGGACAAATAGCTTTAAATGTCGCTATGGAAGTTTATGAAAGCGGTTTTTTGACTAATGTGAAGTTTTTAGGAGCAAATCCTGAGGCGATTAAAAAAGGCGAAGATCGTCAAGTTTTTAAAGAATGCATGAAAAAAATTGGCATGGAACTACCAAAATCTATGTACGCGTATAATTATGATGAAGCTTTAAAAGCAGTTGATGAAATTGGTTTTCCTTTAATGATCCGTGCTTCTTATACTTTAGGGGGTGCTGGAAGTGGTGTAGTGTATAATATGGATGAGTTTAAAGAACTTGCTAATACCGCTTTAGCTTTATCACCTATTCATGAGATTTTAATCGAAGAGAGTTTATTAGGCTGGAAAGAATATGAAATGGAAGTCATACGCGATAAGGCAGATAATTGTATTATTGTTTGTAGTATAGAAAATCTTGACCCTATGGGTGTGCACACAGGCGATAGCATTACAGTAGCTCCTGCTTTAACTTTAACGGATAAAGAATACCAAATCATGCGTAATGCTTCTTTTGCTATCTTGCGTGAAATTGGCGTGGATACAGGTGGAAGTAATGTTCAATTTGCTGTTAATCCTAGCAACGGTAGAATTATAGTTATAGAAATGAATCCAAGAGTTTCAAGATCAAGTGCTTTAGCAAGTAAAGCAACGGGCTATCCTATAGCAAAAGTAGCTACGCTTTTAGCTGTGGGCTTTACTTTGGATGAAATTGAAAATGATATTACAGGCACTCCTGCAAGCTTTGAACCTGTGATTGATTATATTGTTACAAAAATTCCGCGTTTTACCTTTGAGAAATTCCCAAGAGCTAATACAATCTTAGGCACTGCTATGAAAAGTGTGGGAGAAGTTATGGCATTAGGACGTACTTTTAAAGAAAGTGTGCAAAAGGCGCTTTGTTCTTTAGAGCGTTCTTTAAGTGGTTTTGATAGGGTGAAATTTGAAGATAGAAATGATCTTATTTTTAAAATCCGCAATCCTAATGAAAAACGCTTGCTTTACATAGCGCAAGCTTTTAGAGAAGGCTTTAGTGTTGAAGAGCTTTATGAGTTTTGCAAGATAGATACTTGGTTTTTAGTCCAAATTAAAGAAATTGTAGATTTTGAAGATCAAATTGATATGGATATTTTAAGCAACAAAACCCTTTTAAGAAAAGCAAAAACCCTTGGATTTTCAGATAAAATGATCGCTTTGCTTGTCAATTTAAAAGATAATTTAGAGCTTAGTCAAAACGATATTTATTATGCTAGAATGAGACAAAAAATCGTAGCTGAATTTAGTGAAGTAGATACTTGTGCGGGTGAGTTTGAGGCTTTAACTCCTTATTTTTATTCTAGTACTAATGTGAGTGAGTTAATACAAAGTAAGAGTGATATTAAGGATAAAAAAGAGAAAAAAGTTATGATTATAGGTGGTGGGCCAAACCGTATAGGTCAAGGCATAGAATTTGATTATGCTTGTGTGCATGCTTCTTTTGCGCTGAAGCAAATGGGTGTTAAAACTATCATGTATAATTGCAATCCCGAAACAGTTTCAACCGATTATGATACAAGTGATACTTTGTATTTTGAGCCTATTGATTTTGAGCATTTAAGAGCAGTTATTGAGCGCGAAAAGCCTGATGGAGTTATTGTGCATTTTGGTGGTCAAACTCCTTTGAAATTTGCTAAGCGTCTTAGTGCTTTTGGGGCTAAGATTATAGGTACGAGTGCAAGAGTGATTGATATAGCAGAAGATAGGAAGAAATTTTCTGAATTTATTGCAAAACTTGGTATCACTCAACCAAAAAATACTACTGCAACAAGTATAGAAGAAGCTGTGCTTAAAGCAAGCGATATAGGCTATCCTGTGCTTGTGCGTCCAAGTTATGTTTTAGGTGGACGCGCTATGCGTGTGGTAAATGATGAGACTGAACTTAGACTTTATATGCAAGAAGCTGTAGAGGTGAGTGATAAAAGCCCTGTATTAATCGATCAATTTTTAGACAATGCAACAGAAATTGATGTGGATGCAATTTGTGATGGAAAAGAAGTTTATGTAGCAGGCATTATGGAGCATATAGAAGAAGCAGGAATTCACTCAGGAGATAGTGCTTGTTCTTTACCGCCTTGTAATATTGATCTAAAGGTGCAAGAATTAATCGCACAAAAAACCGTAGATATTGCTTTAAATTTAGGCGTTGTGGGGCTTTTAAATATACAATTTGCTTGGTATAATGATGAGCTTTATATGATAGAAGTTAACCCTAGAGCGAGTAGGACTGTACCTTTTGTAAGCAAAGCTACAGGCATTCCTTTAGCAAAAGTCGCAACCCGTGTGATGTGGCAAGGCAATTTAAAGGAAGCTTTGAAATTTTATGATACTTTTAAAGTGGTTAATTTTGATAATAAAATTTTACGCCCTAAAACCCCAAAATACATGAGTGTTAAAGAAGCGGTGTTTCCTTTCGCTAAGCTTAATGGTAGTGATTTAGAATTAGGGCCTGAGATGCGTTCAACAGGTGAAATTATGGGTATTAGTAAGGATTTTGCTAATTCTTATGCAAAAAGCCAAATCGCATCTTTTAACCATCTTCCAGAAAAAGGGGTGGTTTTTATTTCTTTAAAAGATAAGGATAAAAAATATACCAAAAAAATAGCCGCAGAATATATTAAATTAGGCTTTAAGCTTATGGCAACAAGTGGAACTTGCAAAGAAATTGTAGAAAGTGGTTTTGAGTGTGAGTTGGTGCACAAGATTTCAGAAGGACGCCCTAATGTTGAAGACAAGCTAAAAAATGGTGAAATTCATTTAGTTATTAATACAAGTGATAGTCATAGCTTTAAAGGAGATACGAAAAAAATCCGCGAGAATATTATCCGCTTTAAAATACCGTATTTTACTAATTTACGATCTGCTTTAGCAGGTGCAAAGTCTATCAAAGCTATACAAAGTAAATCTTGCTTGGAAGTTAAAAGTTTGCAAGAGTGGCTTAAAAATTGATTTATTTAGCCCAAACTGATACGACAGTAGGATTTTTAAGCAAAGACTTGCAAAAGCTTAATATTTTAAAAAGAAGATCTAAGGATCAACCTTGCCTTATTACTTCGGCAAAATTTAGTGAACTTAAAAGTTTAGCAAGGGTTCCTAAGCTTTTTAAAAACTTTGTGCGTCGTTCTAGAAAAACCACTTTCATTTATCCTAATCAAAAAGCCATCCGTATAGTTAAAGGGTGTAAACATGCCCAATTTTTAGCTAATAATGGCTTTTTTTATTCAAGTTCGGCTAATAAACATGGAGAGGCATTTGATGAAAATTGGGCTAAGAGTGTTGCTGATGTGATCCTTGATGAGAATTTTTATGAGAATGATCCCTCAAGAATATTAAAGCTTTCAAGAAATAAAATTATAAAAATACGTTAATTTAAAGCTTCTAAGATCTCTTCAAAAGCAATGCAAAATTGGTTTAATCCTTCGTTTAATAAATCATTATAAGCTTTTTCTCTTTCATTTTGAGAGATGATTTGATTTAATGCTGTATAAATTTCATGATTCATTAGAGGTTTTTTAAAATTTGTTTGAGTTTTAAACGCTTGTATAGCATCAAGAGGTGCGGTATTAATACAGTTATTAAAAAGAAGTTCTTGGATGTAATAATCTTTTGCTAAATTATCTTCTTTAACCCCTGTACTTGCAAATAAAGCACGGATGTTTGATTCATTTTTAGAAATGATATTATTATAAATTAAATTCGCATTTAAAATCCCTATGCGGTTTTGTTCTTTAGCTTTAGAATTTAAAAGTTTATCAAAACGACTTACAAAAATGCTAATAACAGCTTGAGGATTTGGTCTTTTGGGATTATTTTGCCTGAATTTTGTTAAACCTGCATTTAAAGCTTCAAAACATTTTTGACTTTGTTCTAAAGAGAAAATTAAAGTAGCATTAACACAAATGCCATTTTTCATTAACTCATACATCACTTCATATGAAGCAGGGGTTGCTGGAATTTTAATCATCACATTTTCTTTTGCTATATTTGTATACAGTCTTTTTGCCTCGCCTAAGCTTAATGTTGTATTATTATAAAGTCTTGGATCAATTTCAATGCTTATAAAGCCATCATTTTTTTGATAAAATAAAGGAGCGAGTTTATCTGCTGCTTTTTGGATATCACAAATGGCTAATTCTTCATAAATTTCTTTTGCTTTTTTGCCTTTTAATTTAAGGATTTTATCTTGGTAGATGGGAGAATTTAAAATGGCATTTTTAAAGATAGCAGGGTTTGATGTAGCACCGTTAACTCCATGAGATAATAAATTTAAAAAAGCATTATCTAAAAAACTATTTTCTATAAAATCACACCAAAGGGAAAATTTATTCATTTTATATTACCTTTATTATTTCTTCTAAATTTTTTGTATCTATACAAATATCAGCTTGAGATCGTAAAATTTCTTTAGCACAAAATGCAATTTTCAAACCGCTTTCATAAAACATTGCTATATCATTTGCCCCATCGCCAACGCACATCACTTCTTCAGTTTTTAAATTTAAAAAATTTTTTAATCGTTGCAACATTAAGCCTTTTGAATTTGAAAACATCATCTCACCGCCAAGTAGTCCTGTTAAAACTCCATTTTTATGATGTAAGTAGTTTGCATAACCCATTTTGATTCCCAATTTTTCCATAGCAGGATCGATGCCTTCATGGAAGCCTCCACTGAAAATAACAATTTGAATGTTTTTAGAATTAAGATATTGGATAAGATTATAAGATCCTTGCATTAATGGGAGCATGGATCCTATTTTTATAACCCTTTCATAAGCCATTCCTTTTAAAAGGCTTACGCGTTTTTGAAGACTTTCAAAAAAATCAAGTTCCCCAGCCATAGCACGGCGGGTGATTTCACTCGTTTCTTCGCCTTTGCCGTGTGCCATAGCTAAAATATCGATCGTTTCACCATCCATTAAGGTGGAGTCAAAGTCAAAAACACAAAGTTTAATCATTAAAACTCACGTTTAAGCAAGGCTTCTACCTTTAGTATAGTGAGAATATTTTCATCTCTTTTTCCTATACCATAGATCATGCCTTTATCTTTTACTAAAGTTTCAGGTGGGGGATCGATTCTGTTTCTGTGAATTTTAATCGCTTCTGTTAATCTATCTATGACAAAACCAGCATTGCCCCCAACGCCTGTGCCGTTGGTTTCTCCTCTTAATACAATGTATCTTGTTTGAGGAGTCATTTTAGAACTTCCTAAATGAAAACGTTGGGCTAAGTCAATAAGAGGCATAACATTGCCGCGCATATTAAAAACACCCAAAACATAATCAGGCACACTAGGAACTCTAGTATATTCTATAGGTTTTATGATTTCTTGTATGTTAAGAATAGGAATAGCATATTCTTCATCTCCAACCACAAAACCCACAAGTTGGATGATATCATCTTCTTTTTGATCAATATAAGGACCAGCCATCTGAGTTTGTTGTTTTTGCAAAATTTGATCTAATTTTTCATTACTCATATTCTTATCCTAATTTCAAATTTTTTCTAACCACATTTTCCAAATATTCTGGAGAATAAGGCTTAGTAATATATTCAGTCATGCCCACTTCAACTCCTCTTAAACGATCTGTTTTGCTTGTTCTAGAAGTCACTGCTATGAGTGGTAAAGTGCGATATTTAGAATATTTTCTAATTTCACCTGCTAAAGTATAGCCATCCATTCTTGGCATTTCAATATCAATAAGCATAGCATCAATATCGTGTTCGCCAGATTTAATGATATTAAGTGCTTCAACCCCATTTGTTGCTTCGATTAAACTAACTCCTAGCGGTTCTAAAGCTTTTTGCATGAGTGTTCTATCCATCTTAGAATCATCTACAATTAAAACTTTATAGTCACTTGGCTGTTCTTTAGGTTTTTTAGCATTTGATTCTAGTTGGGCTTTGATATCGACTTTGATTTCTTTGGCCATATCCATCATAGCACCCACATCAATGATTAGCGTTACTCTACCATCGCCGCGGATCGTAGCTCCAGCTATACCTTGAATGTTTTGCAAATAATCTCCCATAGATTTAATCACTATTTCTTCTTGCCCAACAAGAGTATCTACAATAATACCGAGTTTGCTTTCAGCCACACCTATAACAACCACATAGGTTTGATCCCCGCTTTCAAGTACTTGTTTAACCCCAAATACATCTGAAAGCCTTACAAGAGAAAGTACTTCATCTCTTAAACGCAATACATTTTTACCTTCGATAGTATAAATATCATCAATAGGCACTCTGACTGTTTCAAGCACACTTGCTAATGGAATAGCATAAAATTCTTCTTGTGTGCCAACAAGTAAAGATTGTATGATTGCTAAAGTAAGAGGGATTTTAAGCTTAAATGAACTTCCTTTACCTAACTCACTATCAATTTCTATCACCCCATTGAGTTTTTCTATATTGGTTTTGACAACATCCATGCCCACACCACGACCTGAAACGTTTGTAACTTTAGCCGCTGTAGAAAAACCTGGTTTAAAGATTAAAGCAAAGGCTTCTTTATCAGTCATTTGATCTGCTTCTCTTTCAGTGATCAGATTTTTCTCTATAGCTTTTACTTTTAAAGCATTAGGATCAAGTCCTTTACCATCATCGGTGATTTCAACAACGATGTGATTGCCTTCATTATAAGCTTTTAATTGAACAATGCCTTTTTCAGGCTTTCCATTATTAGTACGTGTTAATGGATCTTCAATACCATGATCGCATGAATTTCTGATCATATGCATGATAGGATCGCCAATTTCTTCTACTATGGATTTGTCAAGTTCGGTTTCTTCTCCAGTGATTTCAAGTTCGATTTGTTTTCCAAGTTCACGGCTTAAATCACGTACGACTCTTGGGAATTTGTTGAAAACCTTAGCAATAGGTTGCATTCTTGTTTTCATTACAGCAAGTTGCACATCGGTTGTAATGATGCTTAATTGACTTACAACTTGGTTTAATTCTTCAAGGAATTTTTCACCTTCGTAGCGTTCTTCAACATCATCATAAATTTTAAGCAAGCGGTTTTTGCCTAAAACAAGCTCTCCGATTAAATTCATTAAATGATCAAGTCTTTTTACTTCTACGCGTATGGTTTGATCCATGCTATTAGCACTAGCACTTCCTGAAGCAGGGACTTTTTTCTCATTGTTTTGTGCTGTTTTGTTCACTGTATCGTTGTTTGATTTATTTGCTTTTGCTGTTTGTTTTTTTTGTGCACGGCGGGCTTGATCTTCAGCCTTTCTAACTTTTAAAAGTCTTTCTATTTCAGCTTCAACTTCAGAATCGCTTAGTTGATTAATGTCTACTTCTTTTGGGCTAGGCGTTTCTTCTTTTGGTGCTTGTGTTGTAGTATTTGAAACGGTATTTTCGTTTGCATTAGCCTTAGATGGGGCTTCTCCTTCTGAAATTGCTGTAAGTCTTGCACATATTGGTTCTATATCCATATTAATAGTTGTATCATTGCCATTATCACGGATAGAATTAAGTAATGTTTTCATTCTATCAATGGACTCTAAAACAACATCCATAATATCTGGAGTTATTTTTAATTCCCCATGTCTTGCTTTGTTTAAAACATCTTCCATGTGATGAGTGAGTTTTGTTAAAACATTAAAATTTAGGAAGCTTGATGATCCTTTAACTGTGTGAGCGACGCGAAAAATTCTGTTTAGTAATTCTAAATCTTCTGGATTAGACTCAAGCTCTACTAAGTCATGGTCGATTTGCTCAACAAGCTCAAAAGCTTCAACCAAAAAGTCTTCAAGTATTTCTTGCATATCTTCCATATTTTACCCCTGTTCTTGAGATTGATGTCTTTTTATAACTTTAGCGATTTCATTGAAGAAATCATTGGCGTTAAATTTAACAAGATAACTTTCTCCACCAGCTTCTTGGACACCTTTTTCATTCATAAATTCATTTGATAAGGATGAGTTAAAGACTATAGGAATATCTTTAAATCTTGGATCTTCTTTGATGCGTGCAGCAAAATGAAAACCATCCATTTGTGGCATTTCAACATCACTTACTATAATCTTAAGCGTGCTTTGGAAACTTTCTCCATAAATTTGGCTTAATTCTTCTAGTTTGTTTAAGCCTTCTACGCCATCTTTGGCTTCAACGACTTGAAAGCCCATTTGTTGCATCATTTCTTTAATACGTTTTCTAGCCGTCATGCTATCATCTAAAATGAGTGCTGTTCCGCTGAATTTTTCTATTTTTCCAAAATCAATATCCGTTTTTGGTGCATAAATTCCTAGATCTTCAACAACACTTTCAAGATCTAAAATGAGTAAAACTTCATCATTTTCAATGCGCGTTACGCCTGTAATTTTACCTTTGTCTAAAGCACCTGAACCTGCAGAAAAAGTCGCTGGTTCTATATCTTTCCAATTGATCCTGCGAATTCTTTTTGCTTCGTGGACTATAAAGCCAATGAGTATATTACTAAATTCAGTAATAATAACTCTAGGTTTTAACATAGTGCTTTGTGGTTCAGTAATTTGCATCCATTTAGCAAGATTGACTACAGGTATAACCACACCACGAAGATCAAAAATGCCTTCGATGTAATCAGGCACACCCGGAAGTTCTGTAAGGCTTGGAATTTTTATAATTTCCTTGACTTTGGAAACATTAACACCATAAATCCCTTCATAGATTTTATCGTGTCCTTGTTTAAAGATACGGAAATCGACAAGTTCCATTTCATTTGAACCCGTTTTCACGATATTTTCATCAAACATTTTGACCCCTCAATTTCTGTTCTTGAAATTTGATTTTTCGCTGGTATTTTACTACAAAAAAACTTTTCTCATGTGCAAAACTAGCTAAGTTAAAATATTTGACATCTTTTTGGTTTAAAATCATATTTTGATGATAGTGTCCTTCACATACCCAAGAGTCTGAATTTCCGTATTTTTTGTATCTTTCTTTGGCTAAGTTTTCAAAATCTTTTATTTTATAAAAAAGATTTTTTTTCTTTTGGTTTTTTAAAATTGTCTTAGAAATAAAATTGTAAGTAAGGGTATTTAAAAAATTTAAAAATATAAGCAAATAGTGGTTTCTTAAGCTTTTAAGAATAAATTGCAATAAAGGAGATAAGAAAATATCGCCATGAGCTAAATGGATAATAGTATTGTTATTAATAGGATTATTAGCTTTACTTGGATGCAAATTAAGCTTTAAGGGCTGTTGTTCTAGGGTGAAAATTTTAACTCTTTGAAAAAGAGGTGTGAGATTAAAATCATGATTTCCTTCTAAATAGAGGATTTGTGTGTTTAAAGCTAATTCTTCAAGTATATTGATATAGGGCTTAGCAAATTCATGTGTGGCAGAAATTTCACCTACGAGTAAGTCAAAAATATCACCCATTAATATGAGTTGTGGGGTGGAAATTTCACCTTTTTTTAGGGCTTGTAAAAATTCCCAAAACCCTTTTCTTTCTTCGTTTTCGTGTGCATCAGCGATTAAAATCGCCCCATTTTGAAGTAAAATGTTCTTTCCTTAAAATATTAAAGGCTCATAACTTATAGAAATGATTTCAAATTCGCTCTCACCCTTGGGCAAACGCACTTTAAAATCATCGCCTTGTTTTTTTCCAAGCATAGCCCTTGCTATGGGTGAAGCTATAGAAATATAGCCTTTATCCAGATTTCCTTCGCAAATTCCTACTATGGTATATTTGCTTTGTTTTTCTGTGTCTAAATCCATGATTACCACACTTGATCCAAATTTTACGCTATTGTGATCGTAACTTGAAGGATCGATTACTTGTGCTCTTGCTATGAGATCGCTAAGCTCACCAATGCGACTTTCTATTAAAGCTTGCTTTTCTCTTGCGGCGTGGTATTCTGCATTTTCTTTTAAATCCCCATGGCTTCTTGCTGTGTCAATTTCTACTATAACAGCGGGGCGTTGATTGTCTTTTAGATCTTTGAGTTCAGCGACTAATTTGTCATAGCCAAATTGACTCATTGGTTCTTTTTGCATGATTTATCCTTATTGTGTTTGGCTTAATATTTTTGCTAAATTTTTAGCACTTCCGAATTTTAAATACTCTTTTAGAAAGTCAATTTTAGCAAAAAATGCCTTATAATCATATTTATTATAAGCTTCATAAAGATTTAAAACATTTACTTGATCTTGTAAGAATTCAGGATTTAATTCTTCTTTTTTTGCGAAATCTAAAAAAATATTTGCAAGGCCTATGTGTTTTAATTTTACGAAAAGTTTTGCGATAAAAATATCTATAGCCTTAGCCTTATAAGCGAGTATAAAAGGCGTTCCAATTAAAGCTGCTTCAAGTGTGGCTGTACCGCTACAAATGAAGGCAAAATGAGATTGTTTGAGTACTTTTGGGGTGTTGCTTTGGATTTTAAAACCGCTTATGTCACCATAAATTTCAAGTTTATTAAGATGAAAAGAAGGAATGCACAGGATTTTTTCGCCTTGGAAATTTTTAGAAAGTTCTTTGAAAATAGGCATTAAACGCTTGATTTCACTTTTCCTAGAACCGGGTAAAAAAGCTATAGTTTTTTCATTGTCTTTTTTTGAAAGTATATTTTTTATGTCTTCTTTGTTTTTAAATTCTTTTATCTCATCTAAGAGAGGATGACCTACATAAATGCTTTTGCTAAAAAATTGTTCATCAAAAGGCAAAATCGAAGCTAAAATATCAAAATGACTTTCTATGATGCGGATGCGTCCTTTTTTCCATGCCCAAACTTGAGGTAAGATATAATAAATCCTTTTTATTTTAGAATTTGCTTTTTTCAAAGCTTTTGCAAAAGGTATGTTAAAGGCTGGAGAATCTATACATAAAATAGAATCTATTTTTTGAGTAAGGCTTAAATTTACTAGTTGTTTTATAGCTTTTTTTGCTTTAAAAATAAGTGGTAAAATCTCTATAAAACCCATAGCACTAAATTCGTGTGAGCTGTATAGGGGCTTAGATTTTAGATTGAAATCTTTACATATTGTTTCATCATAAATTCCTAATAAATTAAAGTCTTTATATTCTTTTTTATAAACTTTTAAAACTTCTTTTAAATGCAAATTTGCAGAGGGTTCTAGAGCGCAAACTAAAAAGGTTTTCATGTAATTTCTTTCATTTTCAAAAAGGGAATTTTTTTGTTTTGATACCAATGAGTGCTTGGTGACTTTTTTACAAGATTATTTATGGTATCATAATCGCCTTTAATCATTATTTTATTAGATTTTTCTTGTTGCTTAGAACTTAACTTTTTCATAATTTTTAACTTGTATTAATACACTACTTTTAAACGTTCTTTTAAAAAGCTTTCTAAATTTAGATAAATTTCTAAATTTATATCATCAAAGCCATTGATATAGACATTTTCATTTGAAGTATTTTTTAAAAATTGTAAAACTTCATCATCAAAATTTACCATATAAAAGCTTTCGTCGCAATTATAAAGTTTATCTTTTAAAATCATTTTTAATTCTTTATCTAAAGTTTTTCCATCTTGTAAAGCTAAATTTAAAGCTTTTTCATAAGGGTTTAAATTCGTATGATTGATTAAAGTTAAAGTACCTGTTTTATCACTTGCAAGTTTGGCTTTTTCTAGCATAGAAAATACTTTAAAACCTAAATCTAAATTTTTACCTTCGTTTTCTTTGGCTATCTTTTGTGCTGCTCTTTTAACTCTTTCTATGGTTATATCACTAATGACTGGAATTTTACTTTTTAATTCGTTTTTACAAAAATCATAAGAAATTTTGCTTTTAGTTTCATTAATCTTTTCATCAAGTTGTATTAGGATGAATTTACGGTTTCCATTATCCTTTGCATTTAATTCCATGACCGTTTGTGCTGTGGTGCCACTACCTGCAAAAAAAGTCTAGGATGATATCATTTTCTTTTGTATTTGCAAAGAATATTTCTTTGATCAATTTAGTTGGCTTTGCGTTTTCAAAAATCAATTTATTATCAAATAATTTCTCAATTTCTTCATTTCCATCTGATGTCCAATATCCACTAAATATAGAATACATTTTTGATAAATTATCATCTTGATAAGAACAAATAAGATGAAATTTTGTATCTTTGTATTGTTGCAAAAAATATTCATTATTGTTGATTTTAGATTTTATGTCATTATACTTTTTCTCACTGATAATTTTTTCTTTTAAAAAAATATCTAGTTCTTCAAACATTAAATTTCTATGATTAATAGTATCTTTTGGATATAAATTTAAAATTTTCTTTATAGCTTCATTATTGGTGTATTTACCATGAGTTTTTCTTATTAGATCATTATTAATTTTTGCTTTTTCTTTGAATTTAAAAAGTCCATTTAAAACCGTTTTATTTTTTGTATATATAAGAATGTATTCGTGTCCTTCATAAAAATATTTTGCTTGTCCTCCACCTGATTTTTTTGCCAAATAAAACATGAAATAAAATTCTCTTCCCCAAAAATCTCATCACAAAGAATTTTTAAATTTGCTTGTTCATTATCATCTATGCTTATAAATATCACTCCATCTTCACGAAGTAAATCTCTAGCAAGTTTAAGGCGAGGCAACATAAAAGAAAGCCATCCGCTGTGGGTTTTGCTTGATTTTATATTGTTAAAAAATCTTAAAGTTTCACTTTCTATCTCAACTCCATCTTCGTCTATTTCTAAAAGCCCTGTTTGGATTAAAAGTTCTTTGTAGTCTTTTCTAAAATCATCATTATAAATAAAATCATCATTTTTTGTATTATAAGGTGGATCAATATAAATCATTTTTATCTTTTTATAATAGCTTGATTTTAAAAGCTTTAAAGCATCAAGATTATCCCCTTTTGTGATAATGTTTTTAGTGTTTTCATGATTTATACTTTTGTCTTTTTCAAATTTTAATTCTTTAGTATTTGGAGTGTTATAAAGTGCGTTTGCTAAAGCTTTTCCGGTGAAAGTAAGCTTCATGCCTTGGGCTTTAGTATTTAAGCCTAAAAGCTGCATAATAGCATTTAAATTAGGCGTATTATCGCTTATGGTTTGTGGGTAATTATGCTTTAGATATTCTAAAAATTCATTTTTGCTTTCTTTTGTATTGATTAAATTTTCTTTTTTTATATCTTTAATGTCTATCATTATAAAACTTCCTTTATGCATTCTATGAGTTTTTGTTTATTTATCCTTGTGTTGAAAATAATATCTATATTTTTATCTTTTAAGCTATCATTTAAATTTTTAAAGAATATTTTTGCATAGTCTATTTTGTTTCTTTCACCTTGGGGAATTTCACTTTCATTATCATAGCCTTTGCTTTCGCATACAAAAAATATTTTTTTACCTTTATCATCTTCTAAAAAATAAGCAAAATCAGGTTCATAATTTTTATACGGAGTAGGAATGCTTAATTTTGGTAATTTTGCAAAAACTTTTATGATTTTTTTATTTATATTTTCATTGTTTTCTTTGATGATATCTTTATTCTATATCAGAATCATAAACTATACTTTCATAAAGATAATTTTTAGCCGGTTTTTCATCATCTATATAGCGTCCTAGTTTTTGCATATCTATGCTTTCTTTGATTTTTCCATTTTCTACTAAATTATGATAAGAATGTGAAAAAATATTAAGAGAAAATTCATAGCTTAAGCATTGTAATAAGCTACTGTGAAGTTGATTTTTAATTATATTTTTTAAATTATCAAAAGCTTTTTTGGGTGAATTTTCAAATTTAGTTTTGTCTAATTTTTCATAAATCTTTAGTAAAAATTGCAAAGGAAATTTTTCATTTTTGCAAAAATTTAAAAATAAATTATGGATATGCTTATATAAACTGTCTTTATAATCAATTTCTCTTAAAATATCAAATTCTTCACTAATGATAATATTTTCTTGAGGATTAAAAACTTTTTTCTCATAATATAAAATTTCTTTTTCTATTTTTGAAGCATTAAATTCTTTTGCTATTGTTTGTATGAGTTCTTTTTCTTTTATATTTTTTAAACTATGCTTGCTTTTTTGTTTATATTATCCCAAAGCTCTTTAAAATCTTTGACTAAATTAGGTTTGATTTTGACTTTTTTTGTTTTCTTTATTTACATTGATGATTTGTTTATATTTATTTTGAGGATTTTCAAGTGCTTTTAATAAAACTTCTAATTTATCGCCTAGGAGTTTTTGGATTTTTTCATCTTCTTTGATACTGTCATATAAAGGTTTTAAGATAATATAGTTATTTTCTTCTTCAGCAAATTTTATTATTCCTTTATCTTCTAGATAGACTAAGATTCTATGTATTTGATTATCATTTAAATCTATATTTTTAAAACATTGAAAATTTAAAATATTTTCATTAAAAGTGAAACTAGAATTTATAATTTCTTTTTGTAGATTTTGTATATAATTTAATTCTCTTGCACTTACTAATATATCAAGATAATTAATGTCATAAAATTTATCATCATTGAAATTTAAGTAATTATGAGTAATTCTTTTGCCTTTATCATTGACACAAAGCTTAGTCCACGGCCTATTTGCTGATGTATGCTGATTTCAGAAGCTGAATTTGCAAGCTTGATTAAAGTAAAAATATTAGGATTATCCCAACCTTCTTGCAAGGCCCAAACGCTAAAAATAAAACGCAAAGAAGTATCAAAAGAAAGTAGTTTTTCCTTATCTTCTAAAATAAGCTTTACCCCATAAGCTTCCTTTTCATCTATGCTTCCTTTATCTCCGCTAAAATAGCCTTGATGGACTTTTAAATTTCCTTTTTCATCGAAGTCTTTTTCTAGATATGCTTTATATTTTTTATCTAAATTTCGTTTTAAGATTTCTTTACGTTTTTCTTTATAAAGTTCTTCAAAAGTGGTTTTAATAAAAGCATTTTTGCCTCTAAAATCTGCGATATTTGGTATGAAAAACAAACTCAAAGCTTTTATGCCTTTTTTAAAGAGTTTGGAAATGTAAATCAATGGATTTTTTTAAAAGTTCTTTTATTTCTTCATCATTTAGAATATAATTTTCTTTTCTTTCTACAATGGAACCATCGCCAAAATAAGCTTTATTGTCTTTTAGTTCTCTTAAGATCGCATTGTTTAAGATCTTAAAGCTATCATTGATTTTTAATTCTTGTTCTTGGGCTAATCCATTAGTGGTATAAGAAATAATGGCTTTTTTGTTTTTGTATTCTTTTAAAAAAATATTATTTTTGTTTCCTCCTAAAGTATGCACTTTTACTTGTTTTACTAAATATTTTTTAAAAGCTGAGATAGAATCTAGACAGTATACCATGTTGCTAAGCTGATATTCTTTTTCTTGTGGAAAGATAGCACCAAAACGAAAATATAAAGAATTTATTTTTGAAAAATATTCATTAAAAGCTTTGCCTTTGAGTAAACGGGGCTCGTCTATAATGCTGATTGGTTTTAAATCTATAATATTTTCAAAAATACTTTTAATATTAAATAGATTTTCGCTTGTTTTATTAAGTAAATTTGTTTTTTTTATCTATAGCACTATTGGTTAGGATGAGTACTGAGAGTTCGTCTTTGTTTTTTATGTAATGGTTGATAATAGTGCTTTGACTTTTGCCATCGTTATAATAATAAGCTTTTAAATATGTTTTGTATTGAGAATAAAAATAAGTTTGTGTTAGATTGATATTTTGTTTACTGATTCTAAAATGGCCTTTCTTGGTACAAAAATAATAAATTTGTTTTGTTTATAAAGCTTATGAAGTTCAAAAATTAAATTCAAATAAGTAAAAGTTTTGCCTGTGCCTGTTTCCATTAAAATGTCTAGTTTGGTTTTATTATCGATAATTTGCAGTGGTAAAGGCGTGCTTTTATAAAATTGTTTTAGGCATTCTTTTAAATTGTTTTGCTTTTTAAAGTCAAAATTTTTTAAAAGTTTTATTATATTGCTTATACATTGTTCTTGGTATTCTTGTTTTTCAAAAATCATTTCAACCCTTAAAATAAAAAATATATTTTAACAAAATAATTCTTTTTAAACTATATTTTAAAATAAAATTTTTACAAGGATTTGCTTTTGTGTTTTTATATTTAAAATAGTGCTTTAATATCTGCAAGGCAATTTTGCTTTTTGTTTATAAAATTAATATTTAGAAGAAATTTATAATTTGGTATGAAGTGATAAGCTTTAAATTCTTATCACTCTAAAGGTGTTGCATTAGTGATTGCAGGGGTTAAAATCATTAATTCGTTTAAATTAGCAAAAAGAGCAGTATCTAAAATGCAAGGGCCTATACCAAAACGTTCTTGTATAGGGATATTTGGATTATAGAAGGTTTTCATGCACTCATCGCTATTTAAAACCATAGATCTAATTTGAACAGCTGAGGTTGTAGTAGGCATTATAGAAAATACAGTTTCTAATTCTTCTTTGGCTAAATCATCACTGCAAGATTTGCCTACGAAAAAAACGCTAGGAGCTATGGCCAGACATAAATCCGCATCAGTTGGGTAGGTAAATTGAACATAGCCAAAGGGCAATAAATTAGCCATTTTATCTCTCTTTTTTAATTTTTCGTTTAACATTATTTCTTTAACTATCCAATTTTGATCTCTAATATCTTGTGAGGTTTCTATAAATGGACTTAAAATTATGCCTGTTTCTAAAGACCTAATGCTTAGGGCTAAGGTAGAATCGGTGGATTTTTGCACATGGACTAAATGAAATAAAAACAAAAATAAATATATAATTTTTTTCATAATCACCCTTTTTTAAAATTTTCTGAAGTTAACAGGGTGATGATCCGATGCTAAAAAGGTTCTAAGACCAGCGAACATCAACACAGCTGCAAGCAGTGGAGGCGTTTGTCTCATAGCATTACCAACTATTGCATAATCAATCGTTCTTTGGGAAGTGGTTTGTGTAAAACTAGGAGGATAAAACACACTTACTCTTCTAAGCAAGTCCCTATCTAGGGAACTTAAGGTATCTAGAGGTTCTCTATGTAAAATCCCCTGCTATCATCCAATTTATCTCAGATCTATTTCTAAAATGGCTGTCAACAGCTGTGACTATAGCACCTGCATCGTTACCACCAGGAGATAGTGCGTGTATATTGAAAAAGGCTTCATTGCCTATGCGTATGCCTATGATAGGGCGAGAAGCCACTGTTGGGGATGGTATAACTATAACTTCATCTGCCATTTGTCTGCTTACTATGGCAAAATTGACACGGTTGGCACCTACATCTATGCGAGAATAATATATATAGACATTATTAGGGCGTGATAAGGTGCCTAAATTCCAAATATATTCATGTATGGGTATGCCAACGCCTGCAGGTTGAGCCTGTCTAGGCGTCATAACAGCTGTAGAGGGTAGTACACCTGCTTCTTGAACCATTAAAATGTCTAAAGGATTTTCTCCTGTGATTAATTGTCTTATGCTTATAGTCCATTTGCTTTCTGTACTTGCAGCTGAAGATCCTTGTAAATTCCAAGTGCCTATATTGTAGTTTTCAAACCCTGCAAAAGCATATATGAAGCTAAATAAAATCAATATTATTTTTCTCATTTTTCACCTTTGTTATAAAGTGGTCTTGCGCTAAATGGCGGTGCGGTGATATACCATTGTTGATCGAGATTGGATTCGCCTTTTAAAACACATCTTGTTAATAAAACTCTGCTTATTTTATCAAAGTCTTTTAGAGGTTGGTTAATTATAGATCTAATGCATAATTTGGTAAATAAATTTTGAATTTTTACAGCTTTATTATCATAAGGTATTAAAGTCCAAAATTGAGAAGAATCGTTTACATTGCAAGCAAAGTGGACAAGATCTTTATTTCTATTTGCACTAAGGCAAGTATTTGTTTTTGCGTTTTTAAACATAACAGTATTGTTTGGGAATTCTATCAAACGCCAAGCCCTAGCTTCGCCAAAATTTTTACTGTTTAATAAAGTATAGCCTGTTATTAAATTGCCTACAGTAGGATTAGATACGACAAGTATGGTTCCAGCAGGATTCATAATGGTGATATAATCACTAAAAACGCCTTGACTTTTTAATACCTTATCACTTGCAAAAGCTAGGTTTAAAATCAAACAAAATAATAATATATTTTTTTTTAAGCATATAATTTTCCTATTTTAGATCTTTAAGTTAAATATTAACATAAAAAAATATAATTTAAATAAAAAAACATTTCAAAGAATAATTTTATCTTAGCTAAGGTAAATATATTTAATCAGGGTTTTAATATATATTTTGTAAAATTTATTTAGTATTTTAAAAACCCAAAAGACTCATTCATAAAAATATTTGCAAATAAATGATTAAAAAATAGATATAATTTCACAAAAATTTCTAGGAAAAATATGAAAAGAATTTTATTAACCAATGATGATGGCTATGAAAGTGAAGGACTTAAAAAGCTTATTAAAATGCTAAAAAAAGAATTTAAAGCTAAGATTACTATAGTAGCCCCAGCTGCTGAAAAATCAGCTTGTTCACACTCTATTACTTTAACTAAGCCTTTGCGTTTTGTAAAAGTGGGAAAGCGATTTTATAAGCTTGATGATGGCACGCCTGCAGATTGCGTTTATCTTGCTTTGCATGCATTTTATAAAACGCATTTGCCCGATCTTGTCATTAGTGGGATTAATAAGGGTGCAAATGTAGGTGAGGATATCACTTATTCAGGTACTTGTGCGGGTGCTATGGAAGCGGTTTTACATGGTATTCCTGCTATTGCTCTTTCACAGTTTTATAAAAATAATGAAGAAGAATACGATTATAAATATGCTTTAAAAATTACTAAAAAGATTGTTCAAAACATTTTTGATAAAGGCTTCCCTTTGGAAAAAAAAGAATTTTTAAACATTAATTTCCCTTCAAGTCCACCATTTAAAGGAATAAAAGTTTGCAAAGCGGGCAAGAGAGTATATAATTTTGAAGCTTATTCAAACATCAATCCACGCGGAGTGGAGTATTATTGGCTTGCAGCGGCGAATTTAGACTTTGAGGATGAGAAAAACAGTGATATTGCTTTGCTTAAAAAAGGCTATGCGACTATAACGCCTATAATGCTTGATCTTACAGCTTATGAAAAAATGAAAAAAGTTAAAAAATGGTTAAAGGTAAAGGAATGATTGACAGATTTACACGTGTGAAATGGCTTATCGGAGAAGAAAAATTTCAAAAAATTTTGCAAACAAAGATACTTGTTTGTGGACTAGGAGGCGTGGGTGGAATTTGTGTTGATTGTCTTTACCGAAGTGGTTTTAGAGATTTTACTTTAATTGATGCGGATAAATTTGAAAGCACTAATCAAAACCGTCAAATCCATAGTGAAAATATAGGTGAAGAAAAAGCAAAAGTATTTGAAAGAATTTATAAAGCTAAAGGTATAACTAATAAGATTGATGAAAGCTTTTTAAAAAATTTTAATTTGAGTGATTTTGATCTTGTTATTGATGCTATTGATGATATCCCTGCTAAAGTGGCTTTAGCCCATCTTATAGATTTTAAAAAGCAAATTTTTATTTCTTCAACAGGAGGAGCTAGAAAGCTTGATCCAACACGTATTAAAACCACAAGTATATTTTTAAAACTCATGGTGATGCTTTGGCTAAAAAGTTCAGATATGAACTTAGAAAATCAGGTTTTAAAGGGAATTTTGATGTAGTATTTTCAGATGAAGAGGCGCATTGTAAAGATCTTGGATCTTTTATGGGGGTGACTGCTTCTTTTGGATTGGTTTTAGCAAGCTTGGCTATGAGAAAGGTCATTGAGAGTAAAAAATTGTAATTTCTAGCATTTTTATAATTTAAATGCTTGTTTAATATTTTTGCTTTGTTTGGGAAAAAAGTCGTTATTTTAAAAACAGATAAAAACCATATATTTTAACGATGAAGGCTTATTTATGTTTATCTTAACTTATGCTTTTTTGACTTTTGCTTTGGTTTTATTGTCATTTAATAGGATTAAAACAGCTTATGGACTTTTAGCAATAAGTGTATGCTGTGCGTATTATTTTAATATAATAAATCTTAGCTTAGTTGGTATATTAATTTTGATTTTAGCTTTATGGTATAAATATAAAAAATCTTTGATTTTAGAAATTATATTATTTGTTTTTTCTATAGCATTATTTTTGCATTTTATACCTGGGTTTGATAATGTAAAAGTTTTAGATAGAGTCTATGCAAGTACAAATAGCACTGCTTTTACTTTGTATTTTAATTTTGATAAACCTTTGGGTGTGTTTGTATTGTTTTTAATATTCCCTGCTTTATTTGTCAATAAAAATTATATTAAAGCGTCTTTATTAAAATGGGTTTTGCTTATTATTAGTCCTTTAATTTTATTGTCTATACCTTGGTATTTAGATGTTTTAAAATGGGAATTGGGTTTGCCTTGGTGGTTAGGGTATTTTTTGTTTTCAAATCTTTTTTTGGTGGCTTTGGTTGAAGAAGCGTATTTTAGAGGATACCTTCAACAAAGGCTTTGTGAGTTTTTAAATCCACTTTGGGCTTTGTTAATAGCAAGTGTAGCTTTTGGATTGATCCATTATAGGGGTGGGATTTTAATGGTAGTTTTTGCAAGTTTAGCTGGTATTATATATGGATTAGCTTATAGGTATAGTAAATATTTATGGGTGAGTATTTTTTTCCATTTTGGATTGAATTTAATGCATTTGATATTTTTCACTTATCCCTTTTATCTAAGACCTTGATATTTTTATTTAATGATTAAGGGATTAAAAGTTTTTATTGATAAGGCTAAGCTATCACCTATTTTGATGTCTTGATATTTTTGTGCGAATTCTTGCTTGCTTAAAGTGATTTTAACAATATCTTGATTTATAAGTAGTGTGAAAATGACTAAAATATCGCTTTGTTTTATTTCAAGTAAAATAGCATTTAAATGCAACTGGGTATTAATGTCAGATTTTATAAAAAATTGATGTTTGGATGTGTCTTTGATAATTTTTCCATTTTTAAGTTCTAAAATTCTATGGCTTAGATTGTAAATTTCAGCTAAATTATGGCTGACTAATAAAGTAGTGATTTTAAAATGATGGAGGATTTTAGATAGTTCATCTTGTAAATAAGAATGCATTTTAAAATCTAGTGCATTTAGGGGTTCGTCTAAAAGCAGTATTTTTGGATCCCTTGCTAAAGCTCTTGCTAAGGCTACTCTTTGGGCTTGTCCCCCGCTTAAGTTTTTAGGATAGCTTTTTGCTAATTTTTCTAACTTCATTAAAGCTAACAGTTCTTGGACTTTCTTTTTAGAATTTGCTGCATAGGCAATATTGTCTTTGACATTCATATTAGGGAAAAGAGCATAATCTTGAAAAACAAAACCAATTTTTCTTTTTTGCAAGGCCAAATTCATCTTTTTAGAAGAATCAAACCAAAGTTCATTGTCTACTTCTATGTATCCGAATTTAGGTTTTATAATTCCGGCTATGATTTTTAAAAGTGTAGTTTTTCCCGATCCATTTTCTCCAAAAAGTGCGGTGATTTTTTCTGATTGTATTTCTTTATTAAATTCAAGATCTAAAACACCTTGAGTTGTAGTGATGGGATGATTGATGTTGATTTTTATCATTGAAAACTTATTTTTTTATTTACAAAATATAGGCTTAAAAGCATTAAGAAAGAAAAAATAAACAAGATAAAAGCATATTGATGCGCTAAAGTGTAATTTAGCACTTCTAATTCATTATAAATTGCTACGCTTGCAACCAAAGTTTGACCTTGCTTATGTCCACCTATCATCATTACAATACCAAATTCGCCTATAGTATGAGCAAAACTCATCGCACAAGCACTGAAAATCCCTGTTTTAGAATTAGGCAAAATGATTCTAAAAAGAGTGTAAATTTTGCCTTTGCCTAGGCTATAAGATGCATCAAGTAAATTTTGATTTATTGATGAAAAGGCACTTTGTAGTGGATTTACCATGAAAGGAAGAGAAAAAACTAAAGAAGCAAAAACCAATCCTTCAAAGCTAAAAACCAAGGAAAGATTGAAATATTCTTTTAAAAACTGTCCTAAAAAGCTATTAGCTGAAAAACTTATAAGCAAGTAAAATCCTAAAACACTCGGTGGCAAAACCAAAGGCAAAGAAACAAGACTTTGCAATACAATCTTAAAAGGAAAGTGTACAAAACTCAATAAATATGCTAAAAACGCGCCTATAAAAAAGAGTATAAAAGTAGTGATAAAAGCAAGTTTGAAAGTCAGATAAAGCGTTTGTAAAAAAGCATGATCAAGCATGATTTATCCTTAAGATAATATCGTTTGCTTTGACAAAACAAAGCCATACTTGATTTTCGCAAATTTCAAGTTCTAAGGCTTTTTCTTTGGTAATAATGCTAGAGAGTTTATCGCCTTGAAAGTCAAAAAAAATATGGTATAAGAGTTCTCCTTTTTCAATTCTATCTATTTTTGCTAAAAAAGAATTTTCAACGCTTAAAATTGTCTTAGCAAAAGTGAAGCAAAGTTCGTGTTCTTTGAAGAGTAATTCTACCTTTGTGCCTATTTTTAAATCTTTTAGAGTATCTAGCATCAAAACATTTAAAATGGTTTGTTTACAAGCTATTTTTGCTAAGATTATGTCTTTTTGCTTTAAAAGTTCACAAATTTGCCCTTTTAAAAGGTTCATGGCGTGTTAAATCCGTATTTTTTAAAGATTTCTTGTGCTTTGGGTGAGGTGATAAAATCACTAAATTCAAAGGCTAATTTTTTATCTTTAGCATATTTTGTGATGACAAAACTTTGTTTTAAAGCTTGAAAGTATTTAGGGTCAATCAAGACAGCCTTACCTTTGGGGTGATTTATAGGGGAGATTAAAGAGTATGCCACGATAGCTAAATCTGCATTTTTGCTATCTACATGAAGCACAGGTACAGAAATGTTTTCGCCTAAGACGATTTTATCCTTAAATGTTTCATCTAAATTTAAGTTTTTAAGCACTTCTTGTGCGGCTACTCCATAAGGAGCGACTTTGGGATTGGCTATACTTAAATGTGTAATTTGATTTGCTTTTTCTTTTAATTTATCAACTCCACCTTGAAGCAAATTTTCATCCAAGCTATATAGAGCTAAAACCCCTAAAACATAAACCTTTGGCTTTTCTACAGCATTTTTATCTTCATAGATTGCTTGAGCGTATTTAGTATCAGCTGAAAAAAATAAATCAAACTCCCTTCCTTGCTTGAAAAGTTCATAGTATTTTCCTGAAGCACCAAAAACAAGTTCTATTTTATCATTAGGATGTGTTTTTAAAAATTCTTTTGTGACTTCATTGATAGCTTTTGAGGCCGAAGAAGCTACGAAAATACTTAAATTTTGTGCATTTAAATTGAAGGTAAAAAATATAATTATTAAACAAATAGCAAGACTTTTCATTATAATTTTCTTTATATAAAATTCAATTTTTTCCATTATAGCACAAAATTTTTATTGTATATCTTTTTTGCATAAAATATATATAGGATGATAAGTGAGTTTGTTTTGAAATTTTTCTTCATAATCTTTTAAAAATTTTTTATTTAAAGGATAAAAGCCTAAAGAATTCACCCCAGTTAATTTTAAATGTCTAAAAACTTCTAAAGCACTATTAAATTCTAAGACTATAATCTCTTCCATGATTTGTACATGAGAAAAATATTTTTTAAATATTTGCTTTAAGTTAGGGATGTTAAAATATTTTAAAGAAAATCCTGTGCTTTGCTTGATTTCTTTTAAATTTTGTTTTCCAAAAGTAGAAAGCAGTAAAATTCCCTTTTCATCTAGCATATTTGCAAGTGTAGGCAAGATATGTTCTAAATCAAGCCATTGTAAGGTCGCATTTGAGGTAATAAGATCAAATTTTTCTTTGCTTAAATCATGTTTAGAGAGTTTATTCATATCAAAAATTTGTACTTTTAAATCTATACCATAATCTAAAATATCATTTTTAAGGTACTCATCAAAGCTAATGATTTTTTCAAGTTCTTGAGTAAATTCCCTTCTTGCACAGCCAAATTCAAATACTCTTTTAAAATGTTTTTGTTTTAAATTTTGAAGTTCTAAACAAAGTTTTAAAGCCATAAGATGCTGGATCTTAGCATGTTTTTTATAATCTTTTGCCTTTAAAAAATTCACAATTCATCCCAAGTTTTAAAATGAAAAAAGGCAAAATGAGGTTGATTTAAAAAAATCAATTCTTTAAAGCTATTTTTTAAAGCCTTTTGAGGAAAAATCTCATCTTCATTGCTAGAGTAAATTTTATGCCAAATGAAGTTTTCATTAGGATCTTTTAAAGCAAAATCAAAGAGATTTTGAAGTTCTATTTGTAAGGCTTTTTCGTTTTTAAAAATAAAATTTTTTGCTAAAGTGGCGTGTTGTTTAAACAAAGAAATTTTAAAATCCTCTAAATTGAAATTTTTAATCGTTTTAGTAAAAATTGCAGCAGGGATACCCTTGTTTTTATCGATACCTAAATTAGTTCCATTAATAGCGATTTTTTGCTTGAAAGCTAAATTTTTAAAAAGCTTGCTTGCGATACATACTCCCATAGAAAAAGCTATGAGATTAAGGCTTGAAAAACTGCTAAAATCAAAATCAAAATCAAAATTTTCATAATCATAAAATAAAATCACATTTTTACTGCTTGTTAAATGCGAAAAATGACTAGGATGAGAGCTAAATCCTCCTAATACTACTATTAATTCTTTTGAAGCTGGGTTTTTGCATAAAAAGGCATGTTTCATAAAATTTTTATTATCCTTTCAAGTTCTTTTGTGCTAAAGCCTGCATGCAAAGAAAAACGAATTCTAGCTGTATTTTTGGCTACGGTGGGTTCTTTAATCGCGGGTGCAAAAATCCCTGATTTTTCAAGTTTGTTTGCTAAAGCTAAGGCTTTTTCATTCTTTATTAAAAGCAAAGAAATAATATAAGCATTGCCTAAAATGGGGTAATGTTTTTCTTGAAGTTTGTTTTTAAAAAATGCGCTTAAATGCTGTAATTTTTCTCTTTTGTCTTGAAAATAGGGCAATTTTTTTAAAATAAATTGCGTCCACGCCACATTAATAGGCGGTAAAGCAGTAGAATAAATAAAAGCCCTAGCCTTATTGATAAAAAAACTTTTATATTCTTTTTGGCATATTATGCAAGCACCCATTGAAGTAAGAGCTTTGCCAAAGGTAAAAATTAAAAAATCTACTTCATGTTCTAAACCTAGTTTTTTTACAAGTCCTAAGCCTTCTTTATCAAAGCAACCCACACTATGGGCTTCATCTACATAAAGTTTGATTTTTTCGTAGCGTTTTTTTAAATCACATAAGGCTTTTAAATCACTAAAATCTCCATCCATACTAAATAAAGCCTCGGTTAAAATGATGATATTATCATAGTTTTGATAATGTTTTTGTATGAGTTTTTCTAAATGCGATATATCATTGTGATGAAAGCGAAAAAAAGTTCCCTTGCTAAGTCTTAAGCCATCAATCATACTTGCATGTATGAGTTTATCAGCTAAAAATAGTGTTTTAGGGATGAGACAAAGAGCTGCTATACAAGAAATATTTAGATGATAACCGCTATTAAAGTGTAAAATTTCTTTCCCTTTAAATTTGGTTTTTAAAAAGCTTTCTAATTCTTCATAAATTTCAAAATTCCCGCTTAAACTTCTTGAGCTTGAGCTTGAAAAAAAGAAATTTTCTTCTTTTAAGGTGCTTAAAAATTCTTGTTTTAATTCTTTAGAAGAAGCTAAATTTAAATAATCATTGCTTGCTAAATTTAAAAGTTTTTTATCTTGTTTATAAACGTAATTTTGTTCATGTTTTAAAGGCGTGAGGGTTCTTATATTGTGGTTTTGTTCTAAATCTTGCAAAATTTTTTTAAGACTCATTTTTTTCCTAGTAATTTAAGAAATTTAAAGCATTATTTTGCCAAAATATTTTAAAAAAGAAGTTACAATGCAAAGTGAAATTTTAAAAGAACTTGATTTAAAACATATTTGGCACCCTTGCACTCAGATGAAAGATCATGAAAATTTACCTTTAATTCCTATAAAAAGAGCTAAAGGTATGTGGCTTTATGATTTTAAGGGCAAGGCTTATATGGATTGTGTGAGTTCTTGGTGGGTGAATCTTTTTGGGCATTGTAATGAGACCATAGCAGGGGCGATTAAAAAACAAGTTGATGAGCTTGAGCATGTGATTTTAGCAGGCTTTTCGCATGAGCCTATTATAAAGCTTTCAGCCCGATTGTGTCAAAAAGTAGGAAGGGGTTTTACTAAATGTTTTTATGCAGATAATGGATCAAGTGCTATTGAGGTTGCGCTTAAAATGAGTTTTCATTATCATTTCAATCAAGGAAAGAAAAAAAATAAGTTTTTATCTCTTAGCAATTCTTATCATGGTGAGACCTTAGGGGCTTTGAGTGTAGGGGGTGTGGGGCTTTATAAAGATACTTATAAGGCTTTGCTTTTAGAGTGTTTGAGTGTGAGTGTACCTAAGAATAAAGATTATCAAAAAGAACTTCAAGAATTAAAAAGTATTTTAACAAAACATGGCAAAGAAATTTGTGCTTTTATCTTAGAACCTTTAGTGCAGTGTGCGGGAAATATGCATATGTATGAAGTGGGATTTATTAATGAGGCTATAAAATTGTGTCATGAGTTTGGAGTGCATGTGATTTTTGACGAAATTGCTGTAGGTTTTGGGCGTACAGGAAGTCTTTTTGCCTTGCATCAATGCCAGCAAAGTCCTGATTTTATTTGCCTTTCAAAGGGGATTACTGGAGGGTTTATGCCTCTTTCTGTGGTACTTACAAAAGATGCAATTTATCAAAGCTTTTATGCTCCTTATAAAGAACAAAAGGCTTTTTTGCATTCTCACAGTTATACAGGAAATGCCTTAGCTTGTGCTGCAGCTAATGCAGTTTTAGATATCTTTGAACAAGATAATGTCTTAGAAAAAAACCAAATTCTAAGCCAATTTATCAAAGAAGAATTTGCAAAGCTTAAAAAATTTGATTTCTTAGCTAATTTTAGAACCTGTGGTATGATTAGTGCTTTTGATATTTTAAGTGTTAAATATGAACGTGTAGGGCTTTTTGTATTTGAAAAAGCCTTGGAAAAAGCCTTGCTTTTAAGACCTTTGGGGAATACGATTTATTTTATGCCCCCTTATATTATTACTAAAGAGCAGATTTCTTATGTGGTAGAGAGTTTAGAGCAAATTTTTAAAGAATTTTAGCCTTTAAAATTTTTTGCATTTGTTTTTTAAAATCTTGCTTTGTACCTAAAAAATCGAGATTTATGATGGGAATTTGGGTGTAATTTTGCACAAAGTTATCTTGCAAAGTATTTTTTTCTCCCATCATCACAAGGGCTAAAATGTCGATATTGCGTCGCTTTAAGGCTTCTATACTAAGTAAGATATGATTGATGCTGCCAAGGTAATATTTTGCTATTAAGAAGGTTGGCTTTATATTTTTACTCATAAAATCAATCATAGTGTAGTTTTCATCTATAGGTGAGAAAAGCCCCCCAGCAAGTTCAATGAGTAAATTTTTGCTTGAAGGAAGGGCGATTTTTAAGGCTTTATACTCAGCCTTTTCTTGGATTTTTCCAAGATGAGGTGAGGCTGCAGTTTGTAAAAAAACTCCTTCTTTAAAGATCTTTGTTTTCGGGCTTAATTTAGCTATTAACTCGCTATCTTTAGGACTTCCTGCTTGAATGAGCTTAAAATAATCATAATCAAAGTGTGCACAAAAAATCGCACTAAAATGCGTTTTGCCTACATCAGTATGAATCCCACTTATATAAATTTGCATTTTAAACCTTATCAATGAAAATAACTTTAGTAAATTATAGCTAAAGAAATTAAAATAAGTCCTAATTTTACTTTTGCCTAAGCCAAAGTTAGCTATAATCTTAGCTTATTTTTTAGAAAGGATGAAAGGATGTTAGAAGGTATCGTTAGAGAGAGTATCGGTAGAAAAGCTGCTAAGGCTTTAAAAAGAGATGGTTATCTAATCGCAAACATCTATGGAAAAGGATTAGAAAATATTAATGCTGCTTTTAAAGTCAATGAATTCATTAAAGAAGTTCGCAAAAAAACCACTTTAATTTTTGATGTAAAAGTAGGTTCTCAAATTTTGAGTGTTGTAGTAGTAGATTATCAAAAAGATCCTGTTACTGCAGAACTTAAACATGTAGATTTAAAAGTCGCACAAAAGGGTGTGGTTTCTAAATATATGGTTCCTATTAAAATTACAGGAACAGCCATTGGTCTTAAAAATAAAGGTGTTTTAATCCAATCAAAAAGAAGAATAAAGGTAAAATGTGCGGCTGAAAACTTGCCTAATTTCTTTGAACTTGATGTAAGCAAACTTGATGTGGGTGATGCTTTACTTGTTCGCGATATAGTAGTACCTGCGGGTGTGATAGTCATTGATGCTGAGAGAGTAGCGGTTGTAGGCGTAGAAAAAGCTAGATGATTTTAGTCGTAGGGCTTGGCAATATAGGCGTAGAGTATGAAAATACACGCCATAATGTCGGTTTTATGCTTGTTGACTTAGTTTTAAAACAAGGCAATTTTATAGATCTTACAAATTCAAAATTCAAAGGAGAGCTTTTTAAAATGAACTCTTCTTTGCTTCTTCTTAAACCCAGTACTTATATGAATCATTCAGGTTTTAGTGTCAAAGCTGTTAAGGATTTTTATAAATGTGAAAAAATTATAGTAATCCATGATGATATTGATATTAATTTAGGATCTTTACGTTTTAAAAAAGGAGGATCAAGTGGGGGACATAATGGACTTAAAAGTATTGATAGCTTGTGTGGGAGTGATTATATAAGAATACGTATAGGGGTAGGCAAGGGTGAGAATGTGATTTCTCATGTATTGGGCAAATTTAAAGCTGATGAAGAAGTGATTTTAACTAAGGTTTTGCAACATTCTAAAGAAGCCTTACTAGAACTTATTAAAAATGATGATTTATCTGCTGTATCATCTAAATACAGTTTGAAGGCTTAAAATGCGTATATTTTTTCGTTTTATTTCAGGAATTTATTTAAAAAATTTTTTTATTATTTTTTTTTCTTTATTGGGTTTTTATTGCGGCGTTGATTTGCTTTTAAATTTTAAAGATTTGCCTAAAGCTGCTAATCTTGATTTGCTTTATGTTATGTTTTTATCCTTTTCAGCAGTGCCTTATGTATTGCCTATTTCTTTAGTTTTTGCTTTGGTAGTTTGTTTAGTTTCTATGATAAGATCTAATGAATTTGTAAGCCTTCATGCATTAGGTTTTAGTAAAAATTATATTATTTTATTTCCTTTTTTGTGGGCTTTATTTTTTTGCTGCGTTTATATAGGGCTTAATTTTACTTCTTTTGCTTATGCAAATGATTATAAAAGAAATATTTTAAAAAACGGCACTATTATGAATCAAAGTGGAGAGGTATTTTTAAAGCTTAATAATAATTTTGTTTATATTTGGAAAATAAATAATGGGCAAAACAGTGCCCAAAATATAAAAATTTTTCATCTTAATGATTTGAATTTAAGTTCTTTTATAAGCGCTAAGAATGCACATTTTGAAAGCCAAAGTTGGGTTTTAAAAGATGGCAATATTACACTGTTGCCTAAAAATTATCGGCTTGGCAATGAGGGTTTAAAGATAAAAGAATTTTCTCAAATTAGATCCCTTGATGGTTTTAAACCAAAGATCATAGAAGGTGTAGCTAGCAATAGTGATTATTCTATTTCTGATGCGCTTGAAAGTTTTGAGCTTTTTAGGGCACAAAATGTCAATATAGATGCTCCTAAAATCAGTCTTTATAAATTCTTATTTACTCCATTTTTTGCCCCGTTTTTAATGCTTATTATGTATTATTTTTTTCCTGTTATAGCGAGGTTTTTTAATCTTGCTTTTGTGACTTTTGTGGCCTTTGTTGTTACTTTGATGATTTGGGGTGTGCTGTTTTTGCTTACTAGATTGAGTGAAAATGATGTGATTATAAGTGAAATTGGAATTATATTGCCTATAGTTTTTTTAGGTTTTTTAAGTGCTTATATGTATTATAAACATCGCTAAATTAAGCTTTGTGTAGTAAAATTATGGAAATTAAAGGTTAAAAATGGACTATAAACAATTAAAAAATGACTTTCAAACTCCTTTTTATATTTATGATTTTGATAAGATAAAAGAACGTTTTTTAAATCTTAAAGATGCTTTTAAAGCTAGAAAATCTCAAATTTTTTATGCTGTAAAAGCTAATTCAAATCTTAGTCTTTTGCAGATGTTTGCACATTTAGATAGCGGATTTGATTGTGTGAGTATAGGCGAGGTTAAGCGTGCTTTAAAAGCAGGTGCGAAGCCTTATAAGATTATTTTTAGCGGAGTAGGAAAGACTAAAGAGGAATTAAAACTTGCTTTAAAATACGATATTTTATATATCAATCTTGAAAGTGAAGCTGAAATGATGCTTTTAGAAAATGTGGCTAAAGAATTGGCTTTAAAGGCAAGAATTAGCATCCGCGTTAATCCTAATGTGGATGCAAAAACTCATCCTTATATTTCAACAGGACTTAATGAAAATAAATTTGGCGTTGAAATTGATCTTGCAAGAAAAATGTATCTTTATGCTAAAAATTCTTCTTTTTTAGATCCTGTTGGAGTGCATTTTCATATAGGATCCCAACTCTTAGATCTCACTCCTATCCATGAAGCAGCAAAAATTGTAGCCCAACTTACGAGGGAATTAAAAGCCTTGCAAATAGATCTTAAATTTTTTGATATTGGCGGAGGTCTTGGCGTGGTTTATGAAAAGCAAGAGTGCGAACCTAATCTTTATGATTATGCTCAAGGTATACTAGCTCAATTAAAAGGGCTTGATTTGACTATAGGAATGGAACCTGGAAGGTATTTAGTGGCGCAAAGTGGAGAATTTGTGTGTTGTGTGCTTTATGAGAAATATAATAAAACAAAGCGTTTTGTTGTCGTAGATGGGGCTATGAATGATCTTATACGCCCGAGTTTATATGAGGCTTATCATGAGATTGTTTTGCCTTATAATCAAGGAGAAGAAAGCAAGTGTGATATTGTAGGTGGAATTTGTGAAAGTGGAGATTTCTTTGCTAAAGCAAGATTTTTGCCTAAAACGCAAAGCGGGGATATAATGATTGTTAAAAATGCTGGAGCTTATGGTTTTAGCATGAGTAGCAATTATAATACAAGAAATAAAGTCTGTGAATTGGCTTTAGAAGATGGAAAAGTAAGATTAATCCGTCAAAGAGAAAGTTTTGAAGATCAAATCGCCTTAGAAGAGAAATTTTTAAGGAATTAAATGTTTTTTTTAGATGTGCAAGGGACTTTGATTTCAGATCTTGATAAATCTTTGATTAAGGGTGCTAAAGAATTGATTGATTTTTTAAATACAAAAAATCTTCCTTATATTGTAATTACGAATAATACAAAAAAACTTGATTTTTTAAAAGATTTAAGGCAAAAAGGTTTAGAAATTAAAAAAGATGCTTATATTGATCCTTTTTGTGTATTAAATCGCGTTTTAAAACCTTGTAAAGTTGCAGCATTTGGTGCGAATGAATTTTTGTGTAGCCTTGAAAAACTTGATTTTGAACTTAATTTTACTTCTCCAGATGCTTTGCTTATAGCCAGTTATGATGATTTTAAATTTCAAGACTTTGCTAGTATGATAGAATTGGCTAAAAAAGGAATTAAATTTATTTTTATGCATGAAACAAGTATTTATAAAAAGGACAATAGGCTTTATCCTGGGGTGGGCAGTATTTTGGCTATGCTTAAAAATGCTGTGAGTTTAGAATATGAAGTTGTGGGTAAACCAAGTAAGGCTTTTTATCAAGAGGCTTTGAAGCTATTAAGAAAACAAAATCCAAAAGCGGATTTTAGAGATCTTACAATCCTTAGTGATGATTTTAAAGGCGATTTGTTTCAAGCAAAAGAACTTGGGATGAAAACCTTGCTTGTTTTAAGCGGCAAACTAAGCGATACTAAAGGAATTAATACGCATTTGCTTGATGGGGTTTATCCTAGTGTTTTAGAGTTTTTAAGGGAGCTAAGATGTCAAATTTAGAAGAATTTAGAAATAAAATTGATAGCATAGATGATAAAATTTTAGAACTTTTAAATGAAAGAATGATCTATGTTAAAAATATAGGTGAGATCAAGCAAAGCAGTGGAGGGACTATCTATCGCCCTGAACGTGAAAGAGCCATTATAAATCGTTTGAAAGATGCTAATTTAGGGCTTTTAGATCATAATGCCATAGAAGCTATTTATCAAGAAATTTTTGCTGTTTCTAGGAATTTAGAAATGCCTCAAAGCATAGCTTATTTAGGGCCTGAGGGGACTTATACGCATCAAGCAGCAAGAAGTCGTTTTGGGGCTATGAGTCGTTATATTGCGCTTGCTAATATAGAAGATGTTTTTAAGGAATTAAGTAATAAAGAGGCAAAATATGGAGTAGTACCTATAGAAAATAACACAGAAGGTGCTGTAGGCGTTACTTTAGATTGTCTTGGTAAATACCATGAACTGAAAATTTTTGGTGAGATCTATATGGATATACACCATTCTTTTGTAGGTATTAATGAAAATTTAAAGGAAATAAAACGCATTTATTCTCATCCTCAAGGGTATAATCAATGTCGTAAATTTTTAGAAAGCCATGAACTTAGCACTATAGAATTTGTGCCTTCAAAATCTACAGCCCATGCGGCTTATTTAGCTTGCGAAGATAAATACTCTGCAGCAATTTGTTCTAAGATCGCTGCAAAACTTTATAATGTACCTGTGCTTTTTGATAAGATAGAAGATAATGCGGCTAATAAAACAAGATTTTTGATTTTAAGTGATATTAAAAATGCTAAAATGCCAAATTGTAAAACCTCTATTTTAGCCCATACTCATCATAAGCCAGGAGGGCTTAGTTTTTTATTAGAGCAATTTAAAAAAGAAAATATTAACCTTACCAAGCTTGAATCGCGTCCTGTAAAATCAAAAGAATTTTTACACAGTTTTTATATAGATTTTCAAGGACATATTGATGATGAAAATGTCCAAAGGGCTTTGAAAAATATAGAAGAAATCGTATGGCTTGGATCTTATTTATCAGGAGAAAAAAATGAATTTTAATGAGTTTTTAAATCATTTAAGCAATTATGAACCGGGTAAAGATATAGAAGTGATCGCAAAAGAATATGGTATTAGTGAAGTTATAAAGTTAGCAAGCAATGAAAATCCTTTTGGCGTTCCTCCAAAGGCTATTGAAAGTTTAAAGCAAAATGCAAGTAAAGCTTATCTTTATCCTGATGATAGCATGATAGAGCTTAAAAGCAAGCTTGCACAAAAATACAAGATTAAAAATGAAAATATCATTATTGGTGCGGGTAGTGATCAAATTATAGAATTTGCTGTGCATTCTAAGCTTAACCCTCAAAATGCCTTTTTACAAACTGGTGTAACTTTTGCTATGTATGAAATTTATGCTAAACAAAGGGGTGCAAAATGCTATAAAACCTCAAGCATTACCCATGATTTAAAGGAATTTAAAACGCTTTATGATAAGCATAAAGAAGAAATTAAAATTATTTTTTTATGCTTGCCAAATAATCCTTTGGGTGAGTGTTTGGATGCTGATGAAGTGCTTGAATTCATAAGAGACGTGGATAAGGATTGTTTGCTTGTCCTTGATGCAGCTTATAATGAATTTGCAAGCTTTAAAGATGAAAAAAAACATTTAGAGCCTTATGATTTGATTAAAGAATTTGAAAATGTGCTTTTTTTAGGAACTTTTTCTAAACTTTATGGGCTTGGAGGCTTGCGTATAGGCTATGGTATAGCAAACACACAAATTATTAATGCATTTTATAAACTACGTGCCCCTTTTAATGTAAGCAATCTTGCTTTAAAGGCCGCAGTAGCAGCCTTAGATGATGAAGAATTTGTTAAAAAAACTTTAAAGAATAATTTTTCTCAAATGCAGCTTTATTATGAATTTGCAAAAAAACATGGTATAAAAACTCTTCAAAGTTATACGAATTTTATTACTTATTTTTTTGATGAAAAAAATAGCATAGATTTGTCTGAAAAATTGCTTAAAAAGGGTATAATAATAAGAAATTTAAAAAGCTATGGTTTAAATGCTATGCGTATTACTATAGGAACGCCCTATGAAAATGAGAAATTTTTAACAGAAATGGAAAAGATTTTAAAAAAATAACTTATCAAGAAAATAATGCGTAAAATTTGCTAATTTAAGGGATGAGGATTAATGGATTTTAAAAATATGTTTCATCAAATCGGACAGCTTTATCAAAACCTAACTCGTAAACAGCGTATAGTTATTGCTGTGTCTATTGTAGTTGTGGTAGGTTTTTTAGTATTTTTGGCTTTGTTTCGTGGAAGTGCAAGTAGTGTAAATAAAGGATATGCTGTTTTAGTTGAAAATGTGAGTCCAAGTTCTTCTGCTGCAATCGTAGCTAAACTTGAACAAAATAATATCCCTTACAAATTAGAGAGTGAAAATAAAATTTTAGTACCTCAAGATCAAGTTTATCGTCAAAGAATGTTTATTGCAAGTGAAGGGCTTATTAAAGATAGTCGTGTAGGTTTTGAAGCTTTTGATACTCAAGCTTTTGGAGCTACTAATGAAGAGCAAAAAGTAAAATATCAAAGGGCTATTGAAGGTGAACTTGCAAGAACTATAGAAACTTTAGATCCTATACGCAGTGCTGTTGTACATATAGCTTTTCCTAAAGAAAGTGTTTTTACTGAAAGGCAAATACCTCCTACGGCTTCGGTTGTTGTTAATGTGCGTGAAGGTTTAAAGCTGACTAGAAAACAAATTGATGGGATTAAAAATATTGTTTCTGCTGCTGTTGCGAGATTGAGTAAAGAAAATGTAAAAATTAGCGATCAAAGAGGTGTGCCTCTTGATGAACAAGAAGCTTATGAAGATGATTTGGTTCGTGCACAAATTAAATTTAAAAGCGATCAAGAAAAATTCTTAGAAGATAAAATCGTAGAAAATTTAGCACCTTTTGCCGGCGGTATGGATAAGGTTAAAGTAAGTGTCAATATAGATTTTGATTTTTCTAAGCAAGAATCCCAAAGTGAAATTTATGATCCTAATCCTATAGTAAGAAGCGAACAAACTTTAAATGAAGAAAGAACAGGTAGAAAAGATCCTGAAATTCAAGGAGTCCCAGGTGCGGTTTCTAATATAGGTCCGGTTGAAGGATTAGATAATAAAGGTCAAATTGATACTTATAAAAAAAATCAAGTAACTACAAATAATGAACTTTCAAAAACTATTACCAATACTAAAAAGCAATTTGCAACCGTAGTGCGTACTTCAGCTGCTGTTACAATTGATGGGAAATACCAAGATGTTGTTGATGAAAATGGCAATGTCAAAAGCGAGTATGTGCCATTAAGTAAGGAAGAACTTGCAAGTGTTGAAAGTATAGTTAAAAATACTATTAATTTCAATATTGCAAGAGGGGATAGTGTTGTGGTGCAAAATTTGCCATTTCATCGTGAGTCTATTAGGGTTGAAAGCAAGGTTAAAACTTTTTATAATCGTTTTATTGAGCCTTTTATTCCACCGGTTAAATATTTTATCGCAGCGATTTTGCTTTTTATTTTCTACAAGAAAGTTATTGCGCCATTTACCCAAAAAATGCTAGAAGATGTCGCAGTACAAGAAGAAATGGAACAAGGTTCAAGTGCTGTTTTAGATGATGCTGAAGATGCTTTAGAAAAATTCAATGCAGCCAGGAAAAAAGTCGAAGAACAACTTGGTTTTGGGGAAAATTTCAATGAAGATTCTATTCAATATGAAGTTTTACTTGAAAAATTGCGTGCTTTAGTGAGTGATAAGGGTGAAGAAATCGCAGCACTTTTACAAAATTTAGTCCAAAATGATAGTGAATTTGGTGAAAAGGATATGTAATGATCAAGCTTAGTGAAGAACAAAAAATGGTTTATGATGATTTATCTATGCCTGAAAAGGTAGCAATATTTCTTATACAACTTGGTGAAGATGCTACAACTTCGGTTTTTTCACATATGGAAATTGATGTTATTACTGAAATTTCGCGTTATATTGCTATGGCAAAAAATGTTGATCGTTCTGTAGCTACTGCGGTTTTAGAAGAATTTTATACCTTGCTTCAATCAAATCAATACATCAAAAGCGGCGGTTTAGAATATGCTAAAGAAATACTTTTTCGTACTTTTGGTCCTGAAATTGCTAATAAAATTCTTGAAAAACTTACCAAAAGTATGGAAAATAACCAAAATTTTTCATATTTGGCACAAATTAAGCCTCAGCAGCTTGCAGATTTTATCACTAAAGAGCATCCTCAAACCATTGCCCTTATTTTAGCACATATGGACTCAATCCATGCGGCTGAAACTTTAGAGTATTTTAGCGATGAGTTAAGGGCTGAAGTTGTAATAAGAATGGCAAATCTTGGCGATATTTCTCCAAGTATTATTAAAAGAGTTTCAGCTGTGTTAGAAAGCAAACTTGAAAGCCTTACTTCTTATAAAGTTGAAGTAGGGGGTCCAAGAGCTGTGGCTGAAGTGCTTAATCGTTTGGGTCAAAAAGCAAGCAAATCTACTATTACTTATATTGAACAAAGTGATGAGCGTTTAGCAGAGACTATTAAAGAGCTTATGTTTACCTTTGATGATATACAAAAACTTAGCACCCAAGCTATCAGAGAGATTTTAAAAGTCGCTGATAAGCGGGATTTAATGATAGGATTAAAAGGTGCTAGTGAAGAATTAAAGCAAAAATTCTTAGCAAATATGTCTACGCGTGCGAGTGAAGCTTTTCTTGAAGAAATGGGTTTTTTAGGAGCTGTACGTGTAAAAGATGTCGAAGATGCGCAAAGAAAGGTAGTAGAAGTGGTGCAAAAACTTGCGGAGCAAGGACTTGTGCAAACAGGCGATGCAGATGAAATGATAGAGTAGGTGGATAATGATTAATCGTAGCAATGTTATTTCAGGTGGAAGTTCTGATCAGCATGTAGTTGAAGGATACCGTTTTAAAGTGATTTCTGAATTTGATACTCCTGCAGCAGAAAAACAAAATCTTGTCCAAAGTTCTAAGGAAGAAAATGATAATGCATCTTCAAACAATGAAAACTCAAACGAAGAAAATCAATCTTTAGTTTCTCCAGTAGAGCAAGAATCTCATATTCCTTCATTTCAGCCGAGTTTTATTGAAGATTTGCTTAAAAAAACCGATGAAATGTCAAGTAATATTATTAAACTTCAAATGCAAATAGAAAGCCAAGAGAGTGAATTTAATAATCGTTTAAATTCCGAGCTTGAAAATGCTAAAGAGAAATTTACTAAAGAAGGCTATGAAAAAGCTAAAGAAGAATTCCAAAAAGAACTTAATGATTTTAAAGACAAGTATTTAAAAAGCATAGCAAAACTTGATAGTGCTTGTGCTAATTTAGAGACTTTTATAGAAAAAAATGAAAAAGAATTAGCAGAAACAGCCATAGATATTGCTAAAGAAGTGATTTTAAAAGAGCTTGATCCTAATTCTAAAGAAATAGCTTATGCTTTAGCAAAAGATTTAATTAATGAGCTTAAAGGTGCTAGCACTATAGAGCTTAAGGTCAATACAGATGATTATGAGTATTTAAAAGAACAATTTAGTGAAAATGCACACATTAAAGTGAGTCTTGATGATGCTATTAGCAAAGGCAGTGTTGTAATTATAAGTGATATGGGCAATATGGAGTCTAATCTTAATTCTCGTTTGATGAAAATTAAAAAAATGGTGAATAATGAGTAAAAAATTTGCTTATAGCAAGGAAGAATTAGAAAAGTTAAGTTTAAAACAATTACAAGATTTAGCTGCTTTAATACGTGAAAAAATAATACAAGTAGTCAGCCAAAATGGAGGGCATTTAAGTTCGAATTTAGGTGCTGTTGAGCTTAGCATAGCTATGCATTTGGTTTTTGATGTTAGTGCAGATCCTTTTATTTTTGATGTATCTCACCAATCTTATACCCATAAGCTTTTAAGTGGAAAAGAGGATGTGTTTGATTCCTTAAGACAAATTAATGGTTTAAGTGGTTATACAAAGCCTAGTGAAGGAGATTATTTTGTTGCAGGACATTCAAGCACTTCTATTTCATTAGCACTTGGTGCTTGCAAAGCTATTGCTTTAAAAGGAGAAAAACGCATCCCTATAGCCTTAATAGGTGATGGAGCTTTGAGTGCGGGAATGGTTTATGAGGCTTTAAATGAATTAGGGGATTCTAAATTTCCTTGCGTGATACTTTTAAATGACAATGAAATGAGCATTTCAAAACCCATAGGTGCGATTTCAAAATATCTTTCTCAAGCTATGGCAACGCAATTTTATCAAAATTTTAAAAAACGTGTAGCAAGAATGCTTGGGGTATTGCCCAATAGTGCTACTTATATAGCAAAACGTTTTGAAGAAAGTTTTAAGCTTATTACTCCTGGGCTTTTATTTGAAGAATTAGGTTTAGAATATATTGGTCCTATTGATGGGCACGATTTAGCTGAGGTGATTTTAGCTTTAAAACAGGCAAAGGCTATGCAAAAGCCCTGTGTAGTGCATGCACAAACCATCAAAGGTAAAGGCTATACTTTAGCAGAAGGAAAGCATGCTAAATGGCACGGGGTAGGAGCTTTTGACATAGATAGTGGAGAAAGTATTAAAAAGCTTGATGCTAAAAAATCAGCCACTGAAATTTTTTCTGCTACTTTAATGCAATTAGCTTTAAAATATGAGAATATTGTCGGGGTTACAGCGGCCATGCCAAGCGGTACAGGGCTTGATAAATTAATTGATAAATATCCTAATCGTTTTTGGGATGTTGCCATAGCAGAGCAACATGCTGTTACTTCTATGGCAGCTATGGCAAAAGAGGGATTTAAACCTTTTGTTGCCATTTACAGTACTTTTTTACAGCGTGCTTATGATCAAATCATCCATGATTGTGCTATTATGAATTTAAATATCGTTTTTGCTATAGATAGAGCAGGCATAGTTGGCGAAGATGGGGAGACACATCAAGGGGTTTTTGATGTGAGTTTTTTAGCACCTTTGCCTAATTTTACTCTCTTAGCACCGCGAGATGAAAAGATGATGCAAAAAGTTATGGAATATTCTTATTTGCATCAAGGGCCTATTGCTTTTCGTTATCCTAGGGGAAGTTTTATTTTAGATAAAGAGTTTAGTCCCTGTCAAATCAAACTTGCTAAAGCACAATGGCTTATAAAAAACAATAGTCAAATTGCCTTATTAGGTTATGGACAGGGTGTGGGAAAGGCATGGCAAGTTTTACGGTCTTTACAAGAATTGGGTAAAAATGCTAATTTAATTGATCTTATTTTTGCAAAACCTTTGGATGAAGGGCTTTTAGTAGAACTTGCTAGAGAAAGTTGCATTTGGTTTGTTTTTAGCGAAAATGCTAAGATTGGCGGTGTGGGTGCTTTGATTAATGATTTTTTGCAAAAATACGATTTGTCAATCAAGCTTATTAGCTTTGAATATGCAGATGAATTTATTGAGCATGGTAAAACAAGTGAAGTAGAGAGAAGTTTAGGAAAGGATGTTAAGACTTTAGTAGAGGAAGTTTTACGATTTTATGATTAAGCAATAAAAAATATTATTTGATATAAACTTTTTTTAATAAAAATTTTATTATTATTTCGAGTTAAAAAGTGAGGATATAAAAAATGGAATTATTACAAATGCTTAGAAAACATGAGTTAAAAGCTACTCCGCAAAGACTTTGTGTTTTGAGAATTTTACAAAGGCATGAACATCCAAACATTGATCAATTATATGCAGAAATTAAGAAAGAGTATCCATCCATTTCTTTAGCAACAGTTTATAAAAATCTTAATACTTTGCAAGAGCAAGGTTTGGTTGTTGAAGTTAATGTTTTAAATCAAAAAGCTTGTTATGATATTTATGAGGAAAAACATGTTCATGTGATCTGTTCTAAATGTGGTAACATAGAAGATTTAAATTTTAAAGATGCAAAGCTTAATGAATATCAAGAACATTTAGAAACAAAGCTAGGTAATTTGATCAATCATTTATCAGTTTGTGCTTATGTTGATAGTTGTAAAAAGTGTCATTAAGCAAAATAAGATTAAAATAATCCTTATGAATTAAGGGTTATTTTAATGGTTTGTGAAATTGAAAAAAATTTTTTGCTTTCTGATTGCACTTTTTTAGATAATTTGGAAAATAATTGTCTTAAAAATTATGAACTTGAAATTTTTTATACTAAAATCACTTTAAAGCATAGCATTAAATTTAAAAGTTCTTCCAAACAATTTTATAAAATTACAAAATTAAATGATTTAATCTTAGAACGAGAAGAAAGAATTTCTCAAAAGCAATATGAAAAAGCCCGAAAAAAAATTATAGGAAAAAGTATTAAAAAAAAGCGTTTTGAATTAAAATTTCCTTCTTTGAAAGCTTATATAGATATTTATAAAAAACCTAAAATTTGTGTTTTAAAAGTATTTTTTCCAGATTTAAATTCAGCTAAGCAATTTAAAATTCCCAAAGAGTTTAAAATTCAAAAAGAATTTCATTATAATTTAGATTTTAAATCGATTTTATTGTATGGTTTTGGATATGAAGATTTTAATGTGCAAAAGTATTTTAACCTTATAGAGAAAAAACAAAATTTTGTTTTAGATTTTCCAGCTTTTATTGGTGCTTTTGATGGATTTAGAATTATTTTGTTTTATTTATTTGAAAAACTACAATTTTATTGGAAGTTATTTTTAGAAAAAAAAGATAAGAAAGATTTAGAGAACTTAGTATTTTATATGCGAAGTTTTTATATTTTTTTATCTAGCATGAATACTGTTTTAGATCAAAAATTAAGTGATGCTTTGGCTTTGCAGTTTAAAGCTATAATTTATAAAATTCAAAGCACTATAAATAGTGAAAATTTATTATTGTTTTTAAAGAAGCATCAAGATCTTTTAGATGATCTTGATTTTTTTATTAGAGAAAATTCTTTTTATAAGGGTCATTCTAAAGAGAGATTTTTTAAACAACTTGTAGCCTTAGAGCTTAGAAAAAAGCTTATTTTCTTAAGAAAAGAGGTGTTAAATAAAAATACTTTAGAGAGTTTTGAGCAGAGTTTTTTTGCATCATTTATTTTTTTGAAATATTTTCATTGTTTTTTGAAAATGAAAATTTTAAATAAGCTTTATAAAAAGTATTTTAGTGCTGCAGACAGAAATTTATTGTTTAAAACTAGAAAAAAACAGCTTTGCAAACTGCTTAAAAAGGCAAGTAAAAATTTGAAAATCTATAAAGGATAAACATGCAAAAACAAAAAAAAATCATAGAAATGTTTAATCAAATTGCTCCAACTTATGATAGGGCTAATAGAATTTTAAGTTTTGGGGCTGATGTGAGATGGCGTAGGAAAGCTTGTGAAAAAGTAATGGCTTTATATGAAAAGCAAAATTTGAAAATTGCTGATATTGCATGTGGCACAGGAGATATGATACGAAGTTGGCAAGAAAGTGCTTTAAAAACGCAAAATACCTTAAATATTAAGGGTATTGATCCAAGTAGTGCTATGCTAAATATAGCAAAAGAAAAATTTCCTAATGTCGAATTTATAGAAGCTCAAGCCCAAAATTTACCTTTAGAAAGCAAGAGTGTAGACATTATAAGCATTAGCTATGGTATACGTAATGTAGTTCAAAGACAAAAGGCTTTAGAAGAATTTGCTAGAGTGCTTAAAAAAGAAGGTATTTTAGTGGTTTTAGAATTTATAAAAAGAGAAAAAACCGGTTTTATTACAGCTTTTAGAGATTTTTATCTTAAAAATATTTTGCCAAGTATAGGTGCTATGATCAGTAAAAATAAGAGTGCTTATGAGTATTTGCCTAATTCTATTGAAGGGTTTTTAAGCAAGGATGAATTTGTTTTAGAACTTAAAAATGCAGGTTTTAAAATCTTTGATTTTAAAAGCTTTAGTTTTGGCGTGAGTTCTATGTTTATAGCTAAAAAAAATAAAATTTAGTTTTTCTTAGCTTTTTGATTAAAAATGGCATTATTATAATCAATGCAGCTGCTATGAGTAAAATTTGAGTTATAGGGCCATTCCAAAGTATTGAAAAATCTCCATTGCTAATAGATAAAGCCCTTCTTAGATTGGTTTCTAGTTGTTCTCCTAGTACAAAGTCAAGTATAAGTGGTGCCATTGGAAATTCAAGTTTTCTTAGAATGTAAGCTATAATACCTATAATTAGGATTAAAATTATATCAAAGCTGGTGCTATTAATAGAATAAATACCTATAATTGAAACAATGATTATAATAGGAGCTAAACTCCATATAGGTATGCTTAAAATTTTTACGAAAATTCTTACTTACTAAGGGTAAATTCATTAAAAGCAAAACTACATTTGTAAATAATAAAGAGGCTATAAGTCTCCATACTATATTTGCTTGTTCGCTAAACATTGTAGGACCTGGAGTGATATTATAAAGCGTTAATGCTCCCATCATTACAGCAGTTGTTCCTGAACCTGGCAATCCAATAATAGTCCAAAAACAGAGAAAAAACTCTTTAATATTTACTAAAAGCTTGCCTGTTTTATTGATGATATTTTGACTTGTATGAGTATTTTTTAATATCAAAAAAATTTCACTAACCGAAAAAAGTCCTATCACTAAAATAATAAAAGAAATTCCATCATATAAATGCGGACTATCAAAAGTAAAACGATAAACTCCTGTATTTCCATCTATACCTATGGTAGTTAAAAAAAGTCCTATTAAGGCTGAAAGAAAAGATCTTATAGGTTTTTGTGCTAGCATACTTCCTAAGGTTGCTAAACCAAAAACAATAAGGGCAAAATATTCAGCAGGCCCAAATTTCAAAGACCATTGTGCAATAAGTGGAGCAAAAAGTATGATACCACAAATTGCTATAAAAGATCCAATAAAAGAGCTGAGTGCTGAAATACTAAGTGTTTTGCCTGCTAAGCCTTTTTTGGCTAAAGGATGCCCATCTAAAGTAGTCATGATGACTGCTGCATCTCCAGGTATTCCAAGAAGTATGGAAGAAATTCTTCCCTCATATTCACAACCCATATAAACTGTTGCAAGTAAAATAATTGCAGATTCTGCAGGTAAATTCATTCCAAAGGCTAGAGGCAGTAAAATAACCACTCCATTAAATAGGTCCAAGCCCAGGAAGCATACCCACAATAGTACCTATAAAACAACCTATTAAGGCTATGAGAATATTATAAGGATCTAAAGCTATATTAAATCCTTGCATTAAATACATCCAAGTATCCATAATTTTCCTTCAATTAAAATTATCAAAGATAAGGCCAAATGGTAAAGTGATTTGCAATAAATTATCAAAGAGATAATACAAAATAATGCTACTTAATATAGAAAAAATAAAAGCTTTAATAAAGCTTGTATTAAAAAGCAAAGCTATAAAAAAAATTAAAAACATTGTGCAAATCATAAAGCCTAAAAATTCAAAAAAAGCAGCATAAACTAAAAGAGTCAAAGTTAAAATGATGAATTTCTTCCAAAAAATAAAATTACCCCATTTATTAGTATTCTTAGAAAAAAGAATAAGAAATAAAGAAAAAATAGCGATTAAAATCAAAATTCCCACAGGAAAAGGATGAGGTCCTAGGGGTTAGTAATTAAAATCTGAATGTATATCTAAACCTATGTAGATTGCAATTAAACTTCCAATCAGTAAAATTCCTGCTATGATTTTTATGCTTGATATTGTTTTCACTTTATAAGATTAAATTCTTTAGCTAAAATTCTATATTGTTCGGTTTGTTTTTTGACAAATTCTTCTAAATCTTTGCCATTTTTATTAAATTCAAATAAAGATCTTTGATTTAATTGATCTTTGTATTCTTGAGTTTTTTGGAATTTTTCAAATGCATTAAGCCACCAATTATAAGCTTCGTTTGAAACTTTTGATCCCATGTAGTAGGCTCTAAGTGTGGGCTATTGTATATCATAGCCTAGTTCTTTAGCAGTTGAGATATCGGCTAAGATTCCTGGAAGTCTGTTTGGAGAAAAAATAGCTAAAACTCTAATGGTTTTTGTTTTAATTTGAGGTATGAGTTCTGCTACGCCTGCACTAATTACATCAATGTGATTGCCTAAAAGTGAGGTTAAAGCATCTCCTCCTCCTTCAAAAGCTACATAAAGTATTTTTTTTTAATCGACATTAATAGCTTTGGCAAGTAAAGCTGTTTGCATCTAATCTTGTCCTCCTATAGAACCTCCTGCACCTATGCTAATGGAATTAGGATCTTTTTGTAAAGCACTTATTAAGTCTTTTAAGTTTTTATAAGGAGAATCTGCTTTTACAGCTATCATTCCATAATCCACACCTGCGGAGGCAAGCCATTTAACATCGTTTTCATTATATTTTCCATGTTTTCCTGTAGCTATGTTAAGTAAGGTTCCGCTTGAAAAAGCCACTACAACATTACCATCTTTAGATCTGTTATTGACCATAGTATTATAAGCTACAACGTCTACTCCACCAGGCATATAAGTAACTCTTATAGGAGTTGAAATAATATTAGCATCAAGCATGCCTACTTGAATGAGTTTACATGTTAAATCAAATCCACCGCCAGGTTGAGCTGGGGCAATGCATTCAGGACGCTTGGGTTCTTGAGCAAAGCTTAAGATAGCAAAAGCTAAAATTGAACAAAAAATTTTTAATTTCATAATAAAATCCTTTAACTTTTTAAGTTTGAAATATACTAGTATTATATATAATATTTTTTCTAAAATTTTAGCATTAAGGCAAGAGAAAACCTTAAAATTTTAAAAAAGTGTAACTTTATTATACAAAACAAAATATATTGATGCTTTTTGTAATAATTTATATTTTTGGAAAATTATGAATGTAAGTGAATTAAATTTAAAAGCTAAGGCTTTATTAGAGGCACATTTTGATAATATTGTTTTAAGTGGAGAGCTTTCAAAGATCACTATGCATGGTTCAGGGCATTGGTATTTTGATTTAAAAGATGAAAGATCAAGTATTGCTTGTGCAATGTTTAAAGGGTATAATTTAAAGCTTGATTTTAAACCTCTTGTGGGAGATTTTTTAGAGCTTATTGGAAGTGTGAGTTTATATCCTGAAAGCGGACGCTATCAATTTATTGCTACAAGTATGAAAAAAGCAGGATTAGGAGATTTAGAAGCACAGTTTTTAGCATTGAAGGAACGTTTACAAAAAGAAGGGCTTTTTGATACGTGTTTTAAAAAAAAATTGCCAAAATTTCCTAAAAAAGTGGGTATTATTACTTCAAAGACTTCAGCAGCTTTACAAGATGTATTAAAACTCATCCATCAAAAAGAATATTTTTTAGCAAAAATTTATGTTTTTGACGCTTTAACTCAAGGCAATCATGCACCCTTATCTCTTATAAAAGCTTTACAAAAAGCTGATAATATGGCTTTAGATGTTATTATTATAGCACGTGGAGGGGGAAGTAGAGAGGATCTTTTTTGTTTTAATGATGAGAATTTAGCAAGAGAAATTTTTAAGGCTAAAACCCCTATCGTTTCAGCAATTGGACATGAAATTGATTATGTCATTAGTGATTTTGTCGCTGATTTTAGAGCCCCTACGCCTTCAGCAGCTATTGATGTTTTGTTCTATTCTAAATTGAATTTAGAACAAAATTTAGATTTATTAGAAGAGAAATTAAGACAGCTTTGGCAAAATAAAATGCAAAATTATGATAATTTACTTTTGAATTTAAATAGAATTTTTAAGGCTAATTCTTTACCAAAGATCATAGATGAAAAAATAAAACAAAGTTATAATACGGAAAAGCAACTTTATAATCTAATAATGAATAGGTTTTGTTATAATAAATTAAAATTAGAGAAATTACAAAATGCTTATTTGCAACATGAAAATTTTTTCAATAAAAGTAAAAAATTCATTTGTATTAAGAAAAATAATAAAATAGTAAGTTTAGAGGAGCTTCAAAGCGAGGATATAATTATTTTAAGTTCGCAAAACTCTCAAAAAGAAGCAAAAATTTTATAAGGATAAATTATGAGAAAAATTAATTTTAGTGCAGGACCATCAACCTTACCTTTAGAAATTCTAGAGCAAGCCCAAAAAGAACTTTGTGATTATCAAGGAAAAGGTTATTCTATCATGGAGATTTCGCACCGTACTAAGGTGTTTGAAGAGGTGCATTTTCAAGCACAAGAAAAAGCTAAAGAACTTTATGGTTTAGGACAAGATTATGAAGTGTTATTTTTACAAGGTGGGGCAAGCTTGCAATTTGCTATGATTCCTATGAATTTGGCTTTAAATGGGGTTTGTGAATACGCTAATACAGGGATTTGGACAAAAAAAGCGATTAAAGAAGCACAAATTTTAGGTCTTAATGTAAAGATAGCAGCAAGCAGCCAAGAAAGCAATTTTAATTTTATTCCTGATGTAAAATTTAGTGATGAGGCCGATTATGCTTATATTTGTTCTAATAATACTATTTATGGTACTCAGTATAAGCATTATCCTAAAACTAAAGCCCCTTTAATCGTAGATGCTTCTAGTGATTTTTTCTCTCAAAAGGTGGATTTTTCAAATATTGCTTTTTTTTACGGTGGAGTGCAAAAAAATGCAGGAATTTCAGGTTTAACTTGTGCCTTTATTCGTAAAGATATGTTGCAAAGATCACAAAATAAAAAAATCCCTAGTATGTTAAATTATGCTACTCATGCACAAAATCAGTCTTTATTTAATACACCTCCAACCTTTGCTATTTATATGTTTAACCTTGAAATGGATTGGCTTTTAAAGCAAGGAGGACTTGAAAAAATACATGAGAACAATTTGAAAAAAGCTAGTATGCTTTATGATTGTATTGATTTTAGTGAGGGTTTTTATAAAGGACATGCTCATAAAAAAGATCGATCCTTAATGAATGTAAGTTTTAATATCAATGAGGATTTAGAACTTCTTTTTGTAAAAGAAGCTGAAGAAGCAGGAATGATAGGTCTTAAAGGACATAGGATTTTAGGTGGGATTCGTGCAAGTATATATAATGCTTTAAGCTTGGAACAGGTTAAAACTTTATGCGAATTCATGAAAGAGTTTCAAAAAAAATACGCATAATAGTTTAAAATGAGAGAATTAAAAATTCTCTCCAGCAAATCTTAAAAGTGCAGAACCCCAAGTAAATCCACCGCCAAAGGCATCAAGTAAGATTAAATTTCCTTTTTTAAGACGTCCTTGTTCGTAAGCATCACTCATAGCCATAGGTATGGACGCGGCTGAGGTATTGCCATATTTTTGTACAGTAATAACACATTTTTCATCGCTAAGATGGAGTTTTTCTTGAACCGCTTTAATGATGCGTAAATTGGCTTGATGAGGTATGAAAAGATCTATATTTTGAGCAGGAATTTTGTTTTTTTCTAAGATTTTTACAACATCATCGCTAAGAGTGTTTATGGCGATTTTAAAAACTTCATTACCTTTCATTTCCATAGCAAGTGTTTGACAAAAATCTGATTTTTGAGATCTTTGAGTCATTAAAAGATCAGCATAATTTCCGTTGCTTGCTGTGTGTACATCAAGGATGTGATTGGTATCATCTAAGCTTATTACTGCAGCACCAGCACCATCCCCAAAAAGTATACAAATGCTTCTGTCATTGTAATCCATGATAGAGCTTGTTTTTTCAGCACCTATAATTAAAACATTTTTTTTAAGTCCACTTTCTACAAGGGCTTTGGCCTGTTCAAGAAGATAAATAAAACCAGAACAAGCTGCTGAAATATCAAATGCTGTGATATTTACAAGTCCTAAATTAGAGGCGATTTTGCAAGCTGTTGAAGGCATGGTAAAATAATCAGGGCTTAGTGTTGCTACAAGAATAGCGTCAATATCCTGAGGTTTTAAATTTGCTCTTTGTATGGCTTTAATAGCAGCTTTGGTGCCTAAGTCACTTGTATTTTCATTCTCACTAGCAATGCGTCTTTCTTTAATACCTGTGCGTCTAGTGATCCACTCATCAGTAGTATCGACCATTTTTTCAAGATCAGCATTGCTTAAAATTTTTTCTGGAATATAAGAAGCTATGCTTTTAATACTGGCTTTAAACATTGTATTTTCTAAGTTCATTTTCTATAAGTTCATTAATATGAGATTGACTAAAATTAATAGCTTGAAAAATCGCGTTTTTAATAGCTTTAGCATCACTTTTTCCATGGCTTATAATAACACAGCCATTAACACCAAGCAATGGAGCCCCGCCATATTCTTTCCAATCAGTGTGTTTTTTTAATTTTTGAAAAGACGATTTCATAAATAAAGCACCCATTTTAGAAATAAAAGATTGTTTTATTTCATCTTTTAGAAGTTGAAAAATTGCTGTTGCAACACCTTCGCAAGATTTTAAAATAGCGTTTCCAACAAAGCCATCACAAATTAAAACATCTACTTGCGCATTGAAAATATCTCTGCCTTCTGCATTGCCTATGAAATTAGGAAGTTTTTTCATAAGTTGATGGCTTTCTTTGGTGAGTTCATTGCCCTTAGATTCTTCTTCTCCATTTGAAAGCAAAGCAAGACGCGGTTTTTGAATTTGCATTATTTCTTTAGCATAAACTTCGCCCATTATAGCAAATTGAAATAAATTTTCAGCTTTACAATCTGTATTAGCACCTACATCTAAAAGTAAAGTTTTGTTTATGATATTTGGCATTAAAGTTGCAATAGCGGGACGAGAAATTCCTTTTAATCTGCCTAATTTTAGTGTAGCTAAAGACATGCTAGCCCCACTATGACCAGCTGAAACGACAGCATCTGCTTTTTTTTCTTTGAGTAGGTTGATGGCTTTATATATTGTCGTTTCTTTGTTTTTTAAAGCATCAGTGGCACTTTCATTCATTGAAAAAATTTCATTTGCTTCTTCATATTGTATGTACTGCTCTAAATTTTTTGGTATTAAAGGCTTTAAAATTTTAGAATTTCCCACTAAGATGGCGTTAAAAGGTTTTTTTTCTAATGCCTTTAAAACACCTTTTATAATGGGCTTTTCTCCAAAATCACCACCCATTGCATCAATAGCAATGTTTATCATTGATTTTAGTATTCCTTAGTTATTGGATTTGCACGGTGAGGTAGTTTATAACTTCCATCTTTGTCTTTTATAGGCATAGGAAGAGTAACTTTATAGTGAGTTCTACGTTTGGCTGCACGGGTTTTACTCACTCTTCTTTTTGGTACTGCCATTTTATCTCCTTTATATAAAATTTAATTATCACAATCTTTACAGTAAAAATAATCACTCAAATAAGCTTGAAGTTCGCTTATGGCAATTTCTTCTAAATCTATATTGCCATCAAAGAACTCTATAGTATTGCTTAATTCATTCATCTTATCTTTAAAGACACCATCGCTTGCAAAAAGCTCTAAGTTTTCTTTAATCTCAAGTTTTAATTCTATCCCACAACTATCACAATTTCTTTGAACGCATCCTTGCATTAAGGCGTTTATTTTAATAAGTTTGGGATTTATTTTTGTTAATTTTCCTTCAAAAATTATATTTTCAAGATCAAGCTTAAAAGGATAGTCCTTTACATTAATCTTAGAAAAAGTAATTTTCATCTAACAAATTTCATTAGCTTCGAAGAAAAAATCTATTTCAATTTTAGCATTTTCTAAACTATCGCTTCCATGGACAGCATTTGCATCAATGCTTTGAGCAAAATCAGCTCTGATTGTTCCTGCTTTAGCTTCTTTAGGATCGGTTGCACCCATTAAATCTCTGTTTTTTAGTACGGCATTTTCTCCTTCTAATACAGAAACAACAACAGGGCCGCTGATCATAAATTCAACTAAATCTTTAAAAAAAGGTCTTTCTTTATGGATAGCATAGAAGTTTTGAGCTTGTTCTTTGCTAAGTTGAATTTTTTTCATCGCAGCAATTCTTAATCCGTTGCTTTCAAAACGATCTAAAATTTTTCCTATAACACCTTTTTTAACAGCATCAGGTTTAATTATAGATAAAGTTTTTTCCATTTTTATAATAACTCCTTGATTCCAATTAAAGCTTAAAATTATACTTAAGTTTGTTTAAAAAAAGTTAAATCCAAAAGAAAAGTTAATAAACTTACTAGCTTTTTGTTAAACCATTTTTAAATTTCTTCTTTACGCAAAAACTGCAATATCCCCATTTCTCATCTTAAGACTAATATTATTCCGATAGGGTTGTCCTGCTTGTATGGTACTCCATACTATACATCCACTCGTAGGACAGGCACTAGCACAGGCTGGTTGATCATTATATCCTATGCATTCTACACATTTATTTGCATAAACGTAGTATTTGTCTTCACCTTCTGGATTATTAGCATCATCGACAATAGCATTTACGGGGCATTCATCTATACAAGAACCGCATGTAATACAGGTATTTGTGATTTTTACAGCCATGTTTTCTCCTTAAAAAATATAATTACTATAGATTAAAGATTTTAGCATAGAAATATTAAAAAATTAAATTTTTGATAATAGAAAAATTTATTTTTTGATAAATTATAAATTTATAGTATCTTTAACATATAGTATCTTTAACATTTGTTAATCTTTAAAAAAAAATAAAGATTGAAACGATATAATTTTATCACGCAATAAAAAATTGAGGAGATAGGTTAATGATAGTTACAAAAAAAGCTTTAGATTTTACTGCTCCAGCAGTATTGGGTAATAATGAGATTGTTCAGGATTTTAATCTTTATAAAAATATTGGCCCTAAAGGTGCAGTGGTGTTTTTTTATCCCAAAGATTTTACTTTTGTATGTCCTTCTGAAATTATTGCTTTTGATAAAAGATATCAAGAATTTAAAAATCGCGGCATTGAAGTGATTGGAATTTCAGGTGATAATGAATTTTCGCATTTTGCTTGGAAAAATACTCCTATAAATCATGGTGGTATTGGTCAGGTTAAGTTCCCACTTGTTGCTGATTTGACAAAACAAATTGCTAGAAATTTCGATGTGCTTTATGCAGAAGCAGTAGCTCTTCGTGGTTCTTTTTTGCTTGATGCTGATGGTACAGTACGCCATGCTGTAATTAATGATTTACCATTAGGTAGAAATATTGATGAAATGTTAAGAATGGTTGATACTATGCTTTTTACTAATGAACACGGTGAAGTTTGTCCAGCAGGCTGGAATAAAGGCGATGAAGGTATGAAAGCTGATCCTAAAGGTGTGGCAGAATATCTTAATAAAAATGAGGCTAAACTTTAATTTTTAAGATCCCTAATTGGGGTCTTTTACTCCCTTTCTTTAAAGTTGATTAAAAATTGATCAACTTTTTATAAATCTTTTAGAATTTTTATAGGTTAATTATGCCAAGTGATGATCAAGAAAAAACTGAAGAACCCACATCCAAGAAGATAGAAGACGCTCGTAAAGAAGGTAATGTCCCAAAATCTCAGGATGCAGCAGCTATTGTAAGCTTGATAGTTGGAGTAGCTATAGTCTTGTTTATGATAGGCTTTATGGGTGAGAGAATTATTAATTTATATAGGTATTATCAAAGTTTCATTGGTATTGATTTTGATGTGCGTGTTATCCAAGCTATTATGATTAAAAGTATTTTTGAGCTTTTAATTATTCTTGCACCTATAGTTTTGAGTATTATGATTGCAGGGATTTTGGGAAATATTATGCAATTTGGTTTTATTTTTACTACTAAACCTATTGTTCCTAATTTAGATAAAATCAATCCTTTAAAGGGTTTAAAAAATCTTTTTTCATTAAAAAAACTTGTTGAAAGTCTAAAAATAATATTAAAGGTAAGTATTGTTTTTATTATAGCTTTTATAGTTTTGCTTAGATTTATACAAGAGCTTCCAAGAGTAGAGCTTTATAATATAGTAAATCAACTGCTTTGGCTAAGAGATAGGGCTGTTATTTTAGCAGCTATAGTGATTATTGCTTTTTTAATTATTGCAGTATTGGATATTTTTTTGGTACGTTTTCAGTATTTTAAAAGTTTGCGTATGAGTAAACAAGAAATAAAAGATGAGTATAAACAAATGGAAGGTGATCCTCAGGTTAAAGCCAGAATTCGTAGACTTCAAATGGAAGCAGCACGCCGTCGTATGGTTCAAGATGTTGCAGGAGCGGATGTAGTTATTACTAATCCAACGCATTATGCTGTAGCAATACGCTATGATACGAGTAAGGAGCAAGCACCGCGTATTGTGGCAAAAGGGGTGGATTTTTTAGCTTTGCGTATTAAACAAGTAGCGTATGAAAATAATGTTATTGTTTATGAAAACCCTCCTTTAGCAAGAGAGCTTTATAAGGTTTGTGATGTTGATGATATCATTCCTAGAGAGTTGTTTAAAGCTGTAGCTGAAGTCTTAGGATTTGTATATAATACTAATAATAAAAATCGCTTGGCTAATCAATTAAAAAAAGAACTCCAATAATTCTTAAGATGTCTTGCCTCCTATCTTGTTGATAAGTTCAAGAACCGATTTTTGCGTATTTGTATCTGTTGTATCGACTTTAAAGTATATTTCTACTCTATTATTTTCTAAAGCTTGAGGATTTGCGTTGATAGGGTTGTTAAGACCATAGCTTTTAATACTGATATTTTTTAGATTGACTGCACCTTCTATAAAATATTTAAGAACATTTTCCGCTCTTTTATAAGCAAGTTCATAGCTTCTTAAGGTAGAATCACTATTGTCTGTATAGCCTCGAATTTCTATTTTTGCTTGAGGTGGTAGGTAAGTTGTTAACTCAACCATGCGTTTTAAATAATCTTGTACATCTGCTGAAATGATTTGATCGCTTCCTCTTTCAAATTGAATTTTAGAAGGAAGATTAAGTGCGATTTGATTATCACTTTGATCAAGAGCTGCTTGAAGGCGTTCAATGACTTCTTGTTGTGTCATAGTCATTTGTTTTAGAGATTTAAGTTCATCGCTTTCTTCTTTTGATGCCCCTTTGTATTTTTCTTGAGTTTTGCTTTCTTCTTGAACAGTTTGGGTAGAAGTATAGTCAAAAATTTTAATGAATTCTGTTTTTAAGGCTTCTACTTTGGCGGGATTGGTTTTTGAAATTGCCCAAAGAGCAATAAAAAGTGCTAAGAGTAAACTTAGAAAGTCTGCATAAGGTACAGCCCATTTTTCGCCTGCTGGGCACTCAGGACATTTATGTTTTTTAGCCATTATTAACCTTTGTCAAATTGTGAAATTTTAGCATCATCATGGCTTAAAAAATTAAAAAGTTTTGCTTCTAAATCTCTAGGATTAGCACCTTCTGCTATGCCTTTTATGGCTTCGGTAATAACAATTTGTTCTTTTACAAGATCCATGCCATTGGCTTTCATTTTCTTACCCCAGGGTGCAAAAAGTGCATAAGCACCAAAAATACCAGTAACTGTAGCAGTAAATGCACCTGAAATACCTGCTGCCATAGCTTGAGGATTATCAAGGAGTTTAAGTGCTAAAATGAGTCCAAAAACAGCTCCTACAAGCCCCATAGTCGGGCAAGTTTCTCCAAACACTATCCAGTATTCTGCACATTCTTTATAGTGTTCTTCAAGTTGTTCGGTTTGAATTTCCATGCTCTCATGGATTTCTTCAAAACTTTTTCCATCTACTAGCATCATCATAGCATTTTTTAAAAATTCATTTTCAATTTCATTAGTTCTTGATTCTAGTGCTAAAAGCCCATCGCGACGTGCAATGATGGCAAATTCTATTAATTGGGCGATCCTTTCAGGTAGATTTACACCAGATCCTTTGAAAACGATTTTAAGTTCTCTATAAGCTGCTTTTACAATTTTTTTATGAGTTGAAGTCATCGCACAAAATGCAGCTGTAGGCATAACAATGAGAAAAGAGGAAAGATGTATAACATGTAAAGGATTTCCCCCTTCTAGTATATCTCCTACTGAAATACTAGTAACTGCAAGTACCATTCCTAGTATGGTTGAAAGATCCATGAAATATCTCCTTGACTATTTTAAATCGCCCCAATTTTTGGCGATGCTTGAACTTGTTTGCAATTTCACTTCTAATTTTACTATATTTTCCATAATATCTCTAGCTTTTTTGATAAAATTTTCGCATAATTCATCTTTTACTTCAAAAATTAATTCATCATGAATTTGTAAAATAAGTCGTTTATCTTCATTTAATTCTTTTTTGATTTCTAGCATAGCAAGTTTGATAATATCAGCAGCTGAGCCTTGTAAAATTGAATTGATACTTTCTCTTTCATACATTGCAATTTGCATAGGTTTAGCGTTTTGGAAATCAAAATAGCGTTTTCTCCCGCTTAAAGTGGTAATATAGCCATTTTGTTTGGCTTCATTTTTAACTTTTTCAAAGTATTTTTTAATGCTTGTAAAATTTTCAAAGTATTTTTCTATGTAGGATTTTGCTAGATGTGATTCTATTTTTAAATTTTGACTTAAAGTTTTATATCCCATACCATAAATTAATCCAAAATTAATGCTTTTTGCAATGCTTCTGGTTTTATAGTTACTTTCGCCAAAAATCATGATAGCTGTTCTTGCGTGTATGTCTTCATTATTTGCAAATGCATCTAAGAGTTTTTGATCCTGGCTAAAATGTGCTAGCATCCTAAGTTCTATTTGAGAGTAATCAAGACTGATGAAGCTATAAGCTTTTTTAGCTATAAAGCAAGATTTATAATCTTTTGCATATTGACCGTGTGCGGGAATGTTTTGCAAATTAGGATCTTTAGATGAAAGGCGTCCTGTAGCTGTGCCTGTTTGCAAAAAATTAGAGTAAATGCGTGAGTTTTTATCTTTTAAAGCAAGTTTTAATAAGGGTTCACAATAAGTTGAATAAAGTTTGGCAAGTTCTCTGTAGGCTAAAATTTTTGCTATAACTGGGTGTTGATCTAAGAGTTCTTTTAAAACTTTTTCATCTGTGGAATAACCTGTTTTGCTTTTTTTCTTGCTTGGAAGTTTGAGTTTTTCAAAAAGTATATCGCCTACTTGCTTAGGGGAATTAAGATTAAATCTATCTTCGCAAAGCCCATAGATTTCTTCGCTTAGATTTTTGATTTCATTTTGGAAAGTTTTCATTAAATTTTCTAGGGCATTTGTGTTTAGTTTTATGCCATTTTCTTCCATCATCATAATGATTTTAATAAAATCAAATTCATAATTTTTAGCAAGTTCTAATAATTGAGGTTCAAGATTTTTTAAAAAATAAAGATAAAATCTTAAAGTGATATGGGCATCTTCAGCCGCATATTTGCATGCTTTTTCAAGTTCAACACTGGTAAAGTTTTCCCCTTTTTTTACAAGAGTTTCAAAACGTAAGGTTTCATAATTAAAAAGCCTTAAGGCTAAATCATCCATATTAAGTCTTAAAGAGGGGTTTTCAAGCCATGCTAAAATCATAGTATCAGCGTATTTAAGAGGTAAAGATAAATTAAAATTATTTTCAATGATTTGAAAATCATATTTAAGATTGTGCCCTACAATAAAATGTTGAAAGATGAGTTCTAAAGCTTTTTTAGCGTTTTCTAAAGAAATTTGCTTACCAACACCTAAATATTTGTGTGTTAATGGTACATAATAAGCTTCTTTTTCATTAATGCAAAAACTAAAACCTACAATTTTTGCTTCTTTAGTATCAAGTCCTGTGGTTTCTGTGTCAAAAGCTATAATGCTTTCTTTGTCCAAGGTATTTAGAATTTGAAAAAGCTCTTTTTCATCTTGGATTAAAATGGCTTTAAAATCTGAATTTTTTTGTTTTTTTTCAGGATTTTGATGAAGTTTTTTAAGCAAGCTATTAAGTTCGTAATGCTCTAAAATTTCAAGTACTTTTAAAAGAGGCTCTTCATCAGGATAAAGGGCCTTTTCTATAAAATCTTCTACTTGTAAATCTTCATATAAAGAGGCAAGCTTTTTGCTTAAAAATGCATTTTCTTTACCTTCTAAGAGTAAGGTGCGATTTCTTTCATTGCGTATTAAGGCTAAATTTTCATAAATATTTTCTATACTCTGAAATTCATCAAGTAAGGTTTTTGCTCCTTTTATTCCTATGCCTTTAACGCCTGGGATATTATCAGAACTATCTCCACAAAGTGCTAAAAAATCTCTAATTTGAGAAGGCTTTACCCCGTATTTTTCTAAGCATGCTGCTTCATTATAGTCATTTTTAGAAATGGGACTATAAATACTTGATTTTCCATCTTTAATAAGCTGGTAAAGATCCTTATCTTGAGTGATGATGCGCACAAAAATATCTTTATCTTTGCAAGATTTTACTACAGAAGCGATGATATCATCAGCTTCATAGCCTTCTTGTGAAAGGCTTGCAAATCCCATTTTTTCTATCATATCTATGCAAATTGGGATTTGTTCTAAGAGTTCAGGTGGCGGGGGTGTGCGGTTTTGTTTGTAATTTGGATCAATTTGAGTACGAAAAGTTTTGCCTTTAGAATCTAGGGCAAAAAGAATATAATCACTTTTATGTTCGTTTTTTAAACTGTAAATAAAATGGGCAAAACCACTAATCATTCCGCTAGCTTGGCCTTTTGAATTTTTTAAATTTTTTAATGCATAATAAAGTCTGAAAAAAAATCCAAAAGTATCAATAATAGTTAAAGTTTTCATAATTTATTCTTCTTTTGATATGGAAATAAATTATAATTATTTCAAAATTTTGCTTAAAATGTCTCAAATTCAATTGCTTTTAAGTAAAAATATTTTGCTATTTTAGAAAGAATAAGCTATAAAAATGACAAACATATAGCGGCTTAATTTTCCTAATGAGATAAAAATAATGCTTTTTAATAAAGAATATTTTGCAAAGCCAAGTCCTAATACAAAGAGATCGCCTATAAAAGGTAAAAAACTTAAAAAAGCAAAAATACTTCCAAATCGGGTAAAATTGACATTAAAATTTTCTAGCTTTTTTAAGGATTTACTAAAGTATTTTTCTAAAATTTTTTCTTTTCCAAGATAGGCTAAAGCATAAGTGCTTAAACTTCCTAAGGTATTAGCCAAACTTGCAACTATGAGTACAAGAGTGGGGTTAAATTGAAGTTTTATGAAGCCTAAAACAAAAGCTTCGCTTGCCAAAGGTAAAAGCGTACTTGAAAGAAAACATACTATAAAAAGCCCTAAATAATTTGTATCATTGTATAAAAAATCAAACATTGTTATAGTTTTTTTGAATTTTGAAGTTCTAAATCTAAATAATACCCTGTGTAAGAGTGGGTTTTTTTGTGTTCTTTAGCGACTTTTTCTACGCTGCCACAGCTTATTACTTTTCCGCCTTTAACTCCTCCTTCAGGTCCCATGTCTATGATATAATCAGCATTTTTAATCACATCTAAATTGTGTTCTATTACAAAAACGGAATTTTTAAGATCAACTAAATGTTGTAAAACTAAAATGAGTTTATTCACATCTTCAAAATGAAGTCCTGTTGTGGGTTCATCAAGTATATATAATGTTTTGCCTGTATCGCTACGGCTTAATTCTTTGGCTAATTTAATCCTTTGTGCCTCGCCCCCACTTAAAGTCGTAGCATTTTGTCCTAAGGTAAGATAATCTAAGCCTACTTTGACTAAAGTGTCTAGTTTTTGGCGTATTTTAGGTATAGCACTGAAAAATTCACTCGCTTCTAAAATACTCATATTTAAAATTTCACTGATATTTTTGCCTTTATATTGGATTTCTAAGGTAGAATCATTATAGCGTTTGCCATGACAAGTATCACAAATAACCATGACATCGGGCAAGAAATGCATTTCTATTTTGATTTCTCCATCTCCGCTACATTTTTCGCATCTTCCTCCTTTGACATTAAAAGAAAAACGTCCGGCTTTATAACCGCGCATTTTTGCCTCTTTAGTAGCAGCAAAAAGATTGCGGATTTCATCCATGGCACCTGTATAAGTAGCAGGATTAGAGCGTGGGGTGCGTCCTATGGGGCTTTGATCAAGATAAATTACTTTATCAAGTTTTTCTAGCCCTTGTATTTGCACTCCACCTAATTTTTTGACTTTTTTAGTACGGTTTAATTCTTCTTGGGCAAAAGGAAGTAGGGTTTGAAGTATGAGTGAGCTTTTTCCAGAGCCTGAAACCCCAGTGATGGCGACTAAATTTTGCAGAGGAAATTTTACATTTAAATTTTTAATATTATTGATATTAATATTTTTAAGTTCTAGCCATTCTTTTTGTGGACGGTTTTGAAGCTGTGCAATTTGTTTTTTCCCATTCATATAAAGTGCGGTTTGGCTTTTGCTTTTTAAAAGTTCTTTATAAGTTCCACTAAATACTACTTCACCACCAAATTTTCCAGCTTTAGGGCCAATATCTACTATAAAATCAGCTTCTTGTATAGTCATTTTATCGTGTTCTACAACGATTAAAGTATTGCCCTTTTGTTGTAAATTTCTTAAAGTTTTAATGAGTTTTGAAGTGTCTTTTTCATGAAGTCCTATACTAGGTTCATCTAAAACATACATTACTCCGCTTAAACCGCTGCCAATTTGTGAGGCTATGCGAATTCTTTGTGCCTCACCTCCGCTAATGGTTCTTGCGTCACGACCTAAAGAGAGATAGCCTAAACCCACATCGTATAAAAAGAAAAGCCTTTCATTGATTTCTTTTAAAATAGCCTTGCTAATGAGTTTTTGTTGTTCGCTAAGATAGGAGAAATTTTCCTCATTAGCAAAAAAAGCTGTGCTATCTTCTATACTCATATCTAAAATTTCTCCTAATCCTTTTTTGGCTACTTTTACTGCTAGGCTTTCAGGTTTTAAACGGTGCCCTTTGCAATCTTTGCAGATTTTTTCACTCATGTATTCTGCAAGATCTTTTTCATCTTTTAGCATTTCATAGGCCATTTTTACTACACCTTCAAAGGTACGCTTTAAGTGGTTTCTTTTCCAAAGAAATTCTATAGTTTTAGCATTGCCGTATAGTACGAGACGTTTTTGATCTTCGTTAAGTTCTGCAAAAGGTATTTTTATGGGAATATCGTTTTGTTCGCAAAAGGCAATGAGAAATTTATAATAATAGCTTTTGTTAAAACCATACATGATTTTAATAGCGCCATTTTCAAGACTTAAGCTTTCATTGATGATTTTTGTCATATCTAAAGTATAGCGGATTCCTAAACCATCACAACTTTGACAGGCCCCTTTAGGGGAATTAAAAGAAAAGCTTAAAGGTTCAAGTGGGATAAAAGAAATTTTACAATCAAAACAGGCTGAATGCTCGCTAAAATGATAGTGTTTGTGAAGTCCTACTTCTTCAGGATTTAAAACTTCAATTTCTATTTCGCCAAAACTTTCTTGCAAACCTTTTTCTATATCACTTGCAAGGCGTGAGAGTAAATCTTCTTCAATTTGAAGGCGATCTATGACTAATTTTATGGTGTGTTTTTTGGTTTTAGCAAGTTCTATTTCTTCATCAAGTCGTACTAAAACTCCATCAATTTGTGCTCTTACGTAGCCTTTATTGCGTAAATTTTCAAGTAAATCTGTATAAGTTCCCTTTTTTTCGCGTACGAGTGGGGCATAGATGATGATTTTTGAACCTTTAGGAAATTTTAAGATTTCATTGACTATATCGCTTGCATCCATAGATGAAATTTCTTTGCCACATTGATGGCAATGTTGAAGACCTATCCTTGCATATAAAAGCCTAAGATAATCATAAATTTCAGTAATGGTTCCAACCGTAGATCGAGGGTTTTTAGAAGTGGTTTTTTGATCTATAGCAATAGCAGGGGTTAGACCTTCGATTTTATCCACATCAGGTTTATTAACTTTGTCTAAAAATTGTCTTGCATAAGCACTTAAGCTTTCTATATAACGGCGTTGTCCTTCAGCATAAAGCGTGCCAAAAGCGAGTGTAGATTTGCCGCTTCCACTAAGCCCTGTGAAAACAATGAGTTTGTTTTTTGGGATTTGAAGATTGATATTTTTAAGATTATTTTCTTTTGCACCAATGATTTTTATGATATTATTCATAGTTATTCCTAAAGAATTATAAGCATTATTAAATAAAACTAGGATTTTAGCATAATAATATTAAAAAAACTTGGGTTAAGTTTTAATTGAAGTTAAAAATTGATCAAAGCTAATTTATTAAGCAAAGAATGAGTAGTCCCAAGTATTGATAAGGCATATACACAAAGTAAGATTTTTCTATGGGCTGAAATATGCATTTTTTCTATGATTTTTATACCTATAAAAACTCCTATCATTGAAGCAATGCCTACTAAAATACCTTTATGGATGACCTCAGAATTTATAACTCCAGAATTAGCAAAAGAAATGATTCCTGAAAAGGATGCAAAAATTACAAAAAATAAAGATAAAGAAACGACTTTTTTACTATCATACCCTAAAAAATATGCCAAAATAGGTGCGATTAAAAGTCCTCCACCTATTCCTAAAGAAATAGCAAAAATCCCAGTAAAACTTCCAGCAATAAACAAAACTGTATTTTTTACCCAAATACTTTTTGGGCTTTTATTTACATTTTCTTTAATAGCAAAGGCGTATTTGATGAAAAATAGACAACTCACCCCTAAAAACACGCTAGTAAGGGTTACATCACTTAAGGCTTTTAAAAGCATTCCACTAAAGCTTGCCCCTAAAAGTCCCCCAAGTCCTATTATAATGCCATCTTTTAAGTTTAAATTCTTTTTTTTGTAATTGATAAAGGATCCAAAAACTGCTGCAAAAATCATTTGAAATACAGAAATTGTAATGGCATGATGAGCACTTGATCCCAGTATAAACATAGAAGGGACTATAATCATACCCCCGCCAATTCCAAAAAGTCCAGAAGCAATACCTGAAATTATTCCTACTATGAGATAAGGTAAATCTGTAATTTGCATAGTTCTTCCTAAGCTATTAAAATATTTAAATAAGGCATAATTTTATCTTATTAAGGCTAAGTATTATCTTAGTTTTTCTAAAGATAAAGGTTTTTTGTAGGATTAAAATTACAATGAGACTTGAAAAATCCCTAAATATTCAAATATTTTATAAAATTATTTTATATTTTAAAGATAAATTTATATTTATTGATTTAAAATTAGTCAGCTTTTTAATTCTAAAAAGTCTTTTGGAATTTTAAAATATAACTTTAAAGAAAGGCAGAAGATGAGTGAAAATAGTTTTTTCAGTGATTTTTTAATTTTGCAGCTTACACACACTCCTTGCTCTTGGCGCCTCTAAACTACTTTTTTATCTGATTTTTATTATTTTTTAATTTTTTATTTTTACCAAAAAAGGTTTATTATGTTTGTTAATAAGATAAATTTTTATTACAGACAAATCCTTGAAAGATTTGAAAATTCATATTTTGTAGAGGATTTGACTAGGTTTATTATAGGAATTGATTGTGATTATTTAGATGCTAATGAAATTTCGTTTAAGGATTTTAAAGCAAAATATTATGAAGCTTTATCTGAAAACAAAATTTGCGATTATGCAGGATTTTTTGGAGTTTTTAGTGCAGACTTTGTGTCTTTGTTTGAAAATATTTCTTTTTCTTCTGAAAAAAATTACGATTTTCCTTTGTTTTTATTTGCTAATGCTAAGGCTTATTTGATTTATGAAAAAACTAGCAAAATGTTTTTTAAATTCGGAGCTTTGAAATATTTTGATTATCTTAAAGATGATTTAAGACCCTTGCGTCAAAAACAAGATAATGATTTTGAAATTTTAAACTCTTTAGAAGAGGAAAAAAATGATTTTTTACAAATGTGTCAAAAAGCCAAAGAATATCTTTTAAATGGGGACATTTTTCAAGTGGTTTTAAGTAAGCAACTTTGTATTAAACATAAGCTCAATGCTTTAGATTATTATGAACAATTAAATTGTTTAAATCCTAGTGCTTATATGTTTTATTTTCCGAGTAGATATGGGGTAGTTTTAGGAACTTCACCAGAGTTTTTATTAAAAATTAAAAATAAAGAGCTTTTTCTAGCTCCTATTGCAGGGACTAGAAAGCTAGAAGATAATTTGAGTGCCCTTGTTTTAAAAAATGAGCTTTTAAATGATGAAAAAGAATTAAGTGAACACAAAATGCTAGTGGATTTAGCTAGAAATGATGCTTCTAAATTCGGCATTAATACAAGGGTTGAAAATCTTTTTTCCATTATTAAAAATCAATTTGTTATGCATATGGTAAGTGAAGTGTATGCAACTATGAAAGAAAATGCCAGTATTTTTGATGTGATTGAAGCGGTTTTTCCTGCAGGGACTTTAAGCGGAACTCCAAAGATAAGGGCGTTAGAAATTATTAATGAACTTGAAAGTTGTAATCGGGGTGTTTATGGAGGTGCGATAGGATTTTTAAATTTTAATCAAGATCTGACTTTGGCAATTTTAATCCGTTCGGCTTTTTTTACTAAGAATAGGGCTTATTTATCAAGTGGAGCGGGTATTGTATTACAAAGTGATAGTCAAAAAGAATACGAAGAAATTTGCGCTAAACGTAAAGCACTCATAGTAGCTTTTGAAAATTTAAAAAAAGGAAAGTAATGATAGTTTTGATCGATAATTATGATTCTTTTGTTTTTAATGTAAAAAATATGTTAGAAAGTCTAAGCAAAGATGAAATTTTAGTATATAGAAATGATGCTATTTCTCTTGATGAAATTAAAAAATTAAATCCTACTCATATAGTTTTAAGTCCTGGACCAAAGCATCCAAGCCAAAGTGGGGTTTGTCTTGAAATTTTTAAAGCAAGAATTGATATTCCAGTTTTAGGCATTTGTTTAGGACATCAAGCTTTAGCTTTAGCTTTTGATTCTTTGGTATTAAGAATGCAAGAAGCTGTGCATGCAAAAAGCACTCTTATTAAACAATGTAGAAAAAATGAGTTGTTTGAGGGCTTGCCACAGGAATTTGATGTGATGCGTTATCATTCTTTAGAGGTAAAACAGCTTTCAGATGAGCTTGAAATTTTAGCACTTGATCAAAAAGGTGTGATTATGGCTTTAAAGCATAAGCATTTGCCTTATTTTGGGGTTCAATTTCATCCTGAAAGTTATTTTAGTGAGTATGGCATGCAAATTCTTTCTAATTTTTTAAAACAAAAGGCGAAAAAATCAGAAGAGAAAGAAAAGCAATTAAGTTTTTATCTTCAGCAAATGAGTGAGAATCATTTCTTAAAAAGTCATGATTTTGAACAAATTTGTAAGATTATTATGTCAGGAGATTATGAAATTTTACAGATGGCGGCTTTGCTTGTTTTAATTACAGAAAAGTCTTTAAATGAGGAATCTTTAAGTGCTTTTGTAAGGCAAATTTTAAGTTATTCTAAGACTTTTAGTGATCAAAGCGATATGATTGATATTTGTGGCACAGGAGGAGATGGCTTTAAAAGTATCAATGTTTCTACAACCAGTGCTTTTATTTTAGCAGCCTTAGGAGTAAGGGTTGCTAAGCATGGAAATTATGCCATTTCAAGTTCTAGCGGTAGTACAGACGTACTTCATGCTTTAAAGATCATTACTCCTAATACTTTAGAAAAGGCTTTAAAATATTTAAATGAACAAGGGCTTAGTTTTTTACACGCACCTTTTTTTCATCCTTTAGTAGGACAATTAAAACAAATAAGATCAAGGCTTGGAATAAGAACAGTTTTTAATGTTTTAGGGCCTTTGTTGCATCCTAATTTAAAATTAAAATACCAATTAATGGGAAATTATCACGCACCCGTGCATAAACTTTTAGCTGAGGTTTTAAAAAATTTAGGACGTAAGAAAGCTTTAATAGTAAGGGGAAATGATGGCATGGATGAAATCAGTATTTGTGCTGAGACTAAGATTTATGAACTTTGTGAGGGAGAAATTTCACAATATTGTGTTTATCCTGAACAATTTGGGTTTAAAAGGGCTTCTCATGCTGAAATTAAAGGTGCTAGTGCACATGAAAATGCTAAAGACTTGCTTGATATTTTAAGTGGAAAAATGCAAGGAGCAAAATTTGATCTTGTTATTTTAAATGCTATGTTTGCGCTTTATACAGCTAATGAAGTAAGTTCGCCTTTAAAGGCTAAAGATATCATCTTAAAAGCCATACATTCAGGTAAGGTTATAGAGTATTTTAAGGAGTATCAAGACTATGTTAAAACTTCTTAAAATTTGTGGTATTAAAGATGAGAAAAATGCTAAAGATTTAGCCGTTTTAAAGGTAGATTTTTTTGGATTAATTTTTGCTAAAAGTCCAAGACAAGTAAGTTTAGAGCAAGCTGAGCTTTTAAGTGCTATTTTTCATAAAGAATTTAAGCAGGTTGTGGGTGTGTTTGTAGATGAAAGCTTGGATGAAATTTTAGAGTGCATACAAAAAGCAAAACTTGATGGGGTGCAAATTTATCGCCGTATCACTTATGAAGAATGGGTGATTTTAAAAGCAAAAAAGGTTTTTATTTGGCAGGTTGTAAGTATGGCAAATAGCTTAAAATTAGAGGGAAAATTTTATGCTGATTTGTTATGTTTTGATGCTAAAGGGCTTTTAAAAGGGGGTAATGGAGTGAGTTTTGATTGGGATTTATTAAAATCTTATACTAAGGACTTTGTTTTAGCAGGGGGTATAGGTTTGCAAAATATTCAAGAAGCTTTAAAAACCAAGGCTAAAATTTTAGATCTGAATTCAAAACTTGAAGATGAACAAGGTTTAAAAGATATAAAAAAAGTAAAACGAATTTTAAAGGAGTTAAAAAGATGAAAAAAGCATATTATGGGGATTTTGGTGGACAGTTTTTACCTGAAAGTGCTATGTTTGCCCTTTGTGAGCTTGAAAGTGCTTTTTTGAAATTTTCTAAGGATAAATTCTTTAAAAAAGAACTTAATATGCTTTTAAAAACTTATGTAGGACGCCCAACACCGCTTTATTTTGCAAGAAATCTGAGTAAAAAATATAAGCATGAAATTTATTTAAAACGCGAGGATTTAAATCATACAGGTGCGCATAAAATCAACAATGCTATAGCTCAAGTGCTTTTAGCTAAAAAAATGGGAAAGAAAAAAGTTATAGCAGAAACAGGAGCAGGGCAACATGGCTTAGCTACAGCAACTGCAGCAGCACTTTTGGGTTTAGAATGTGAAATTTATATGGGTGCTGTTGATGTCCAAAGGCAAACTTTAAATGTTTATAAAATCGAGCTTTTAGGTGCTAAAGTCCATGCAGTACAAAAGGGTTTTAAAACTTTAAAAGAAGCCACAACAGCAGCCATTCAAGCTTGGGTGGGAGATATTGAAAATATTTTTTATGTTGTTGGGAGTGCAGTGGGGCCTCATCCTTATCCTAAAATAGTAACACATTTTCAAAGTGTTATAGGTAAAGAATGCAAAATGCAACTTAAAAAGTTTGGTAAGAAGGCAGATTATATCATTGCTGCAGTTGGAGGAGGAAGCAATGCTGCAGGGATTTTTTATGATTTTATTAAAGATGAGAGTGTTAATCTTATAGGTATTGAAGCGGGTGGACTTGGTGTTAAAACCCCTTATCATGCAGCCACTTTAAGTAAAGGCAAAACAGGTATCATCCATGGTATGAAAACAAAAGTTTTGCAAGATGATTTAGGCAATATTTTGCCTGTGCATAGTATTTCTGCAGGACTTGATTATCCAGGAGTGGGTCCTTTGCATGCTTTTTTGTTTGAGAGTAAAAGGGCTAAATATTATCCTATAAATGATCAAGAGTGTATGAAGGCTTTAAAATTGCTTTGTAAAGAAGAAGGAATTATTGCAGCTATTGAGAGTTCGCATGCTTTAGCGTATTTAGAAAAACTTTGTGTGCGTTTAAAGAAAAAAAGTGTTATAGTAGTAAATCTTTCAGGTAGGGGTGATAAAGATATGCAAGTGATTAAAGAATACAAATAAAGGTTGAGTTATGGTTGATTTTAGACAATTTTATAAAGAAAATGCAAATGTTGCTTATATGGTTTTAGGTTATCCAAACCTAGAAACTAGTAAGGCTTTTTTGCAAAACTTAGATCAAAGTCCTATTGATATTTTAGAATTAGGCATTGCTTATAGTGATCCTATTGCTGATGGTGAATTGATAAGCGATGCAGCCAAAAAAGCTTTAGACGAAGGTGCTGATATTTATAGTGTTTTTGAACTTTTAAGTGGAATAAAAACAAAAAAAGCTTTGATTTTCATGGTGTATTATAGTTTGATCTTTTCTTATGGTTTAAAATCCTTTGTTAAAAAGGCAAAGTCTTTGGGTATTTGTGCTTTGATTGTGCCTGAATTGAGTTTTGAAGAAAGTTATGATTTAGATAAAGAATGCCAAAAATATGGCATTATTCTTATTAGTTTTGTAAGTATTACAACGCCTAAAGAAAGAGTAGAAAAATTAGTAAAAAATGCTAAAGGATTTATTTATTTATTAGCAAGTATAGGTATAACAGGAACTAAAAGCGTTGAAGAAAAGATTTTGCAAGATAAAGTAAAGCAAATCCGAACTTTTACTAATTTACCTATTTTTATAGGCTTTGGTATTAAAAATAATCAAGATGTAAAGAAAATGCGAAAAATTGCTGATGGGGTGATTGTAGGAACTAGTGTGGTGGAGTGTTTTAAGTATGAGAATGTGGATATGATTATGCAAGGTATTGAAGAAATTTTCAAAAAATGAAATTTTAAAACGTATTTTTATTTTATATTTACTATAATTTTAAATTAAGTTTTTTTGCAAAGGTATGGCTATGTTAAAAATTCTTGAGTATTCTATCACTCATTTTTGTGAGCATATATTAAAACTTCGTATTGAAGCAGCCCAAGATATAAGTGGGGAGCTTTATGGAGCGAGTATCCCTATCATAGGAGAAGATGAAGCAGAATATGATTTTTATTTGTTTTTTCCGAAGGAATTTTTAAGAAAAATCGCTAAAATTTTAATTAGTGATGAAAAATTTAAAGAAGATGATTGGTGTGATTTGACTAAAGAATGTGCTAATCAAATCATAGGCTATGCCAAAAATTTATTAAACGATGCTAGAGAAAATAATCAATACAAGCTTGGAATTCCTGAATATTTAGGAAGGGTTGATTTCTCTGAAATAGTTTTAGATGAAGCCTTAACTTATAAATTTGAAAATTGTTATTTTAGAATAGGGTATTGTAAATAATGAATGATGATATAGAGTTTAGCAATCATCATGGATTGTTGCAATCTTACGAAGATATTTTAGATATTACAGTGGATTTTGTAAGTGAGCTTGGAACTACTAATATGAGTGTGGCTGAGCTTTTAAAACTTGAAGTAGGATCGGTTATAGATCTTGAAAAGCCTGCTGGAGAAAGTGTAGAGCTTTATATTAATAAAAGAATTTTTGGCAAGGGTGAAGTCATGGTCTATGAAAAAAACCTTGCTATAAGGATTAATGAAATTTTAGATTCTAAGACTGTGCTTCAATATTTTAAAAAAGAAATTTAAAATGAGATTATTGGTATTGTTTTTTTTAATTTTGCCTTTATATGGTGTTGAATTGGTAAGTTATCATATTTATGATAGAAATGATAGAGTGGATTTGATGCTTTCTTTTGATAATACTTACAAGGGTAAAATTTCTCAAAAGAAAGAAGAAAATTTAATTCTTTTAACTTTTAGTGATTTAAAATATTCTAAAGCTGAGTTAAAAGATCTTAAATCAGAGCTTGTGGATAAAATCAGTATTAGTTCTAAAAATGATAATACCTATATCATGCTACAAAGTAAAGAAAATACAGATCTTGAAGTCAGTTCTATTAATGATAAGTTTGGTATAAGAATAAGGGTTGTAAAGCAAGGAAAAGTAAATGCGGATTTAAACACTGCTGTGACTCAAAATTCAAATCAAGAATTGATCCCCCAAGCAAAAAGCACAAGCTTGCAAGGATATGATTATACTAATTATATTTTAGTGATATCGGTTTTAGTGGTTTTATTAATAGTACTTTGGTGGTTTAAAAAGACTTTAGCATATAAAAACAATGGTAACTTTAGAGATTTTAATATAATTTTTCAAAGGTTTTTAGATAAAAGTAACCAACTTGTAGTTTTTGACTATGCTAGTAAACGCTATACTATGATAATAGGTAATTCTAATGTGCTTTTAGAAAGTAGTGAAATTCCAGAAGATCAAATCTTAAAACATGTAAAAGAAAAAGAGAAAAATTTCGATACTTTTTTTGAAGAAAATAAAAAAAGAATCCAAACTCTCACACAAAAACATCAAAAAAATCAAAATATTTAAGGTTTTTGGTTGATAGCTAGAGCTATAGTGGCAGGCTTTATGATTTTTTTAAGTTCGTCTTTAGGTAGGTTTAGAATTTTATTTTCTTGGTATATATAAAGAGTATTGTTTGCAAAAATAAAATTGATTTTATCTTCATTTGTACTTAAGGTTTTAGCCAAACATAAAATAAAATTAAGCCATGATATAATGTGGATATGAGGTAAAAGTTGTTTGTAGGGTTCAAGATTATAAGGATGAATTTTTTTCCCATTAAGTTTGATAATAGTAGCTATTAAAGCTTTTTCGCGATGGGAAAATCCATAATTGAGTCCACCTAATACAAAATTAGCTGAGTGTTCATTTGCAAAATAAAAATTTAAATATTCTCCGATATGGCAAAGTTTTGCAGCGTTTAATAGTATGCGTTTATAATTGTCATTAAGTTTATGAAGCTTTTCTAAAGCTGTGAAAATTTGTAAAACAAAATGTGCGGTTTTATTTTTTTGCTCTGATTTTAAAAATCTATCTTGTAAACATTTTAAGCTAGGATTGAAATTTGAGGGAAAGATAGTTTTAGGACGAAGCAGATCTTGTAAATATACTCCTTCTCTAATACCTACCCCGCTTGTAATGATTTGTTTAGCTTTGATTTTTTTTGCAATTTTTAAAAAAATAAAAATACCTTCTTTAATGGTATCAAAACGATCTTTTTTTATACCAAAATTGATTAAAGAATCTGCATTAGAATTGAAAATTTTCAAAATATGGTTTTTTTCTTCATTTAAAGTGTAGCGAAAATCATGTAGATTTTTCAAAGGATAAGAGTTTTTTTGCATAATAGAATTAGAAATTGCTCTTAAGCTTCCTCCTATGGCTATGAGGTTTTGATTGCAAAATTCTTCAGGAATTTGTTCTATAATGGGCGTTATAAATTTATCTAAATTGTTTGTTTTTCCAGTGTCATAAAATAATTCTTTTAATCTTACAGTCCCTATATCAAGAGATATACAAGAAATGATTTTATTATTTTTAATAAGACACAATTCACTTGAACCGCCCCCTATATCTAAAGTGGTTGCATCTTTAAAGGGGCTTAATAAATTTAATGCCGCTAATCCTCCTAAATAACTTTCGCTTTTGCCATCTATACAACGTATATTTAAAGAGAGTTTATCTTTGATTCTTTTGATAAAAACTTTTGAGTTGGGTGCATCTCTTAAAGCGGATGTGCCTACGATAAATATTTTTTTACATTTGTGTTTTAAGGCACGTTGCTTGAAAAAAGTTAGGGCGTTTTCAGCCCTTTGCATGGCTTCTTCTTGAAGGATTTTCCCATTATTATAGGCATTTTCTCCAAGTCTTACTTTGCGTTTGTATTCATGGGTTGTATAAAAACCATATCTTGAGGTTTTTTCAAAAATTACCATTCTAATGGAGTTAGAACCTAGATCAACAACAGCCGTCTTTTTTGCCATTAAAATTCTTTATCTTTATGCTTGAGTTTTAATTCTTCTATGGTTTCTACGTTATCAGGATCAGGAATAATGCATTCATAAGGGCAAGCAACTATACAAGCTGGTTCTGAAAAGTTATTCACACATTCTGAACAAAGATCAGGATCTATTACATAAATTGGACTATTTTCATAAATAGCTTCATCAGGACATTCTTCCCTGCAAGCGTCACAACATACGCAGTCTTTTGTAATTAAAAGAGACATTATCGCCTTTCAAAAATTTAAAAAATAATTTTAGTTTATACAATAATTAAACTTAAAAAATATGAAAATAAATATAAAGATAAAAATTTTGCACTAAAAGTGCAAAATTTTTTAAGATTTCTTAGGAAAACAGAAGCGGTATCCTCTACGACGGACAGTTTCTATGGTAGATATGTTTAAAGGTTTGTCCATTTTTTGACGAATTTGATTGATAGCTACTTCAATAACATTTGGCGTTACAAGTTCAGGTTCTTCCCAGATTGCGTCTAGTAATTGCTCTTTAGAAACTATTTGATCTGAATGTCTTGCAAGATGAGTTAAAACTTCAAAAGGTTTTCCTTTAAGTTCTATATCTTGATCTTTATAAGTGATTTTTTCCTCATCAGGATCAATTATTAAATCTTCAATTTTAATGACATTAGTGCCACCAAGTCTAAGGCGTGCTTCTATTCTTGCTAATAAAATATCAAAATCTAAAGGTTTTTTAATAAAATCATCTGCCCCTGATTTTAAAGCTTTAATTTCTGTTTCTTTGTCTGTTTTAGAAGACATAATCATAACGGAAGTTCGTGGAGATTTGTGTTTAATAGTGTTGACAAGCTCCATACCATCACCATCAGGTAAAGTCCAGTTTGCTAAAACCAAATCATAATGCCTAATACCAATAAAGTATTCTCCGTCTTTAAAATTTTCAGAAGAGTCAGTTTGATAACCAAATTCATTAAGATTATCTATAATGGTTTTATTTAAGCTAATCTCATCTTCTATAACTAAAATTCTCATCGTAATATCCTTATTAAGAAAAATTTAAAAAATTATAACATAGCTTAAGTAAATGTTTAGGTATCTTTAAAAAAAAATTAATATTTTTTTTTCAATTTAACTCCAACTTTAGCATTTTTTAGGATATGAGGTTTAAAAACCTCGATTTTAAGATGGGTTAAGCTAGGAAAATCATTTTTTAAATTTAAGCTTATAGAATGAAGGGATTCTTCAAGAGTATAAAATTGCTGTGTTTTATAATATTTTTTAATTTTAGCAATTATTTTAGAGTAATCTAAAAACTCATGTGATTTAGCTTTAAGTTTGATAATAACTTTTTGTTTTTTTTTCCTTTCAAAATCCAATATCCCGATAATACATTTAAAATGAAATCGTATTTTTATATAACTTTGCATTCTTTTTTGAAAATCAATCTTTTGATATTAGGTAAATGTTTGTAAGTTATAATAAAAGCGATAATAAACACAGGTGCATGCGTGTTAATTTCTAGATTATAATTAAATATAAAAGAGCTTATAACAAAAGCAAGTAGAGCCATTAAAGAGGCTAATGAGGATATTTTAAAGATTTTTCCAATAACAATCCAAACAATAAAAGCTACTAGCACTTCTAAAGGAAGCAAAACCATCATAGCGCCTGCTCCTGTTGCTATACCTTTGCCACCTTCAAAGAATAAATAAATTGAAAAACAGTGTCCAAAAACAGCCAAAACCGCCACACTCCAAAGCAAGCTTTGATCATAATGAAAGAATTTTAAGATTAATAAAGGAATAGCTGCTTTTGCAAAATCTAAAATTACTGTAGCAATAGCAAGTTTTTTTGCTAATTTAGGGTTTTTTTCTTTAACTACTCTTAAAACATTGGTTGCCCCTATGCTGTTTGATCCTTCATTTTTTATATCAATTTTTGCAAAGACTTTAGCAAGAATGAGTCCAAAAGGAATCGAACCTAAAAGATATATAAAAGTATAGATTATTAAATTTTCCATAATGTCCTTTTTATGTGCTTAAAATAAAATTTCTTAAGATTTAAGATTATAGTCTATAAAAATAAATAAACAAAGATAAGGTAATTTAAGATAAAAATAGTATTAATTAATTTTAAATATTTTTTAATAATTTTTATTATTATTTAAGTATTAAATTATTATGATTTTATTTTAATTTATTTTTTGCAAGGAGTTAATTAATGAAAATGAAATCATTATTAATCGCATCTTTGATTGCCTGTTCAAATGTCAATGCTACAAGTCTCATTGAGGAAGCTAAAAATTCCGGTTTGGTTGCTTTGCCTCAAGATCAAAAAGGTGTGGATGAAATCTTAAAGCAAAATGGGGTGCAAGCTAGCAAATTCACTCTTGAAAAAGCAGAACTTGGCAAAAAGCTTTATTTTGAACCACGTCTTTCAAAAAGTGGCATTATTTCTTGTAATACCTGTCATAATTTAGGACTTGGTGGAGCAGATGGCATTAGTGCTGCAATAGGACATAAGTGGGCATTAAATCCTCATCATTTAAACTCACCTACAGTTTATAATGCAATCTTAAATAATACCCAGTTTTGGGATGGTCGTGCTAAGACTTTAGTGGATCAAGCCAAAGGACCTATTCAAGCAGATGCTGAAATGGCAACTCCTGCTCATCTTGCGGTAGAAAAAATTTCTTCTTTGTCTGAGTATGTGGATGAGTTTAAAAAAATCTATGGGAAAAGCGGGGTAAATTTTGACAATATTGCTGATGCAATTGCTAATTTTGAAAGAACGCTTATTACCCCTTCGCGTTTTGATAAATTTTTACAAGGAGATGAGAAGGCTTTAAGTAAGCAAGAACAAAAAGGTTTGAAACTTTTTATTGATAAAGGTTGTGTGGCGTGTCATAATGGTGTGAATTTAGGAGGTAATATGCAAGCGTTTGAAGTCGCTGGTAAATATAAATTTGCAAGTTTAGGTGATTTTAAAGGTGATGCTAATGGCATGGTGAAAACTCCTACTTTAAGAAATGTGGCGCAAACTGCTCCGTATTTTCATAATGGAGCTATTTGGAGCTTAAAAGATGCTATAAAAGAAATGGGTAGTGTTCAACTTGGTATTGAAATTTCTGATGAAGAAGCAAAAAGTATAGAAACTTTCTTAAAATCTTTAACAGGAACAAAGCCTGTCATTGTGTACCCTCAGCTTCCTGTTTCTACAGAAAAAACTCCTAAGCCTCAATTATAAGGCCTAAACAAGCTCTGTATTTTGAGCTTGTTTAAATTTCTTTATTTTAGTCTTGCTATAATCATGTTTAAATTTTTTGCTAGAAAGGCTTGCAATGAAACTTTTTGGAACTGATGGAGTGCGTGGGAAAGCGGGCGAATTTTTAGACGGTTTTTTAGCTATGCGTTTGGCTATGGCTGCGGGGATTTATTTTAAGGACAAAAGCATTACGAATAATATCTTAGTAGGAAAAGATACCCGAAGAAGTGGTTATATGATAGAAAATGCTATAGTTTCAGGGCTAACCTCTATAGGATATAATGTTATACAAATAGGTCCTATGCCTACTCCTGCGATCGCGTTTTTGACTGAAGATATGCGTTGTGATGCTGGGATTATGATTTCAGCTTCACATAATCCTTATTATGATAATGGGATTAAATTTTTTGATGCGCATGGAAATAAATTAAGCCAAGAGGTAGAAAAAAAAATAGAGGCAATTTATTTTGATGATAAACTCATACAAAGTTCTAAACTTGATATGGACGAAATAGGCCAAGCAAAGAGGATAGATGATGTTATAGGTAGATATATAGTTTCTATTAAAAATTCTTTTCCAAAGGATCTTACTTTAAAATCTTTGCGTGTGGTTTTAGATGTGGCCCATGGAGCAGCTTATAAGGTAGCACCAACAGTTTTTAAAGAACTTGGAGCAGAAGTGATTGTTATTAATGATAAGCCAAATGGGCTAAATATTAATGAAAATTGCGGTGCTTTGCATCCTTCGAATTTGGCTGAAGAAGTAAGGCATTTGCGTGCTGATGTAGGATTTGCCTTTGATGGGGATGCAGATCGTTTGGTTGTTGTAGATGAAAAAGGTGAAGTTGCAAATGGAGATAGTTTGCTTGGGGTTTTAGCACTTTATCTTAAAGAACAAGGGAAATTAAAATCAAATGTTGTAGCTACGATAATGAGCAATGGGGCTTTAAAAGAGTTTTTAAATAAACATGAAATAGATCTTGATACTTGTAATGTGGGAGATAAATATGTGCTTGAAAAATTAAAAATCAATGGAGGCAATTTTGGTGGCGAGCAAAGTGGACATATTATCTTTAGTGATTATGCTAAAACAGGAGATGGATTGATAGCGGCTTTGCAATTTAGTGCTTTAATGCTTTCTAAGAAGAAGTCTGCAAGTTCTATTTTAGGACAGATTAAGCCTTATCCTCAGCTTTTAACTAATCTTAAAATTTCAGAAAAAAAAGATTTAGACAAACTTAAAGGTCTAAAAGAACTTCAAAAAGACTTAAAGAACAAGAATATTAATGCTTTATTTCGTTATTCTGGAACAGAAAATCTAATAAGACTTTTATTAGAAGCTAAAGAAATTAGGGTTTTAGAAAATGAGATGAAAAATGTTGTGGAGTTTTTTAAGAAAGCTTTAAATGGCTAAAAATTTTAAATTATTTTTTTATTTTTCTACTGCTTTTATTTTAGTTTTTATTTTCGATCAAGGGATAAAATCCTTGACTTTAGCAGGTTTGAGATGGCAAAGTGAGTATTTAGATTTAACTTATGCTTTAAATACAGGTGTGGCTTTTTCTATGCTAAGTTTTTTAGAGCATTATTTAAAATATTTTCATCTTATTTTGATTGTTTTACTTTTTATTTATCTTTTGTGGCAAAAAACGTTTTTAAAAACCCATATTCTAGCCTTTGGTATGATGCTAGGTGCAGGCACTTCAAATTTATTTGATCGCTTTATGCATGGTGGTGTTGTGGATATGTTCTTTTGGCATAAATGGTTTGATTTTGCGATTTTTAATGTGGCAGATGTTATGATAAATATCAGTGTTATTTTAATTTTAACACAAGAGATATTTAAAAAAAAGGAAAAAAATGACAGAATGGATTAATGATTATTATTTTTGGATTAAATGGATACATTATTTAGCATTTGTTTCTTGGATGGCCGGACTTTTTTATTTGCCGCGTCTTTTTGTTTATCATGTAGAGAATAAAGATAATCAAGGTTTTGTCGATGTTGTGAAAATCCAAGAAAAGAAACTTTATTGTTATATACAAACGCCTGCGATGATTCTTACTTTAATTACAGGAAGTTTAATGCTTCATGCTCATAAGGAAGTTTTAATGATAGGTTCAGGTTTTATGCATGCGAAATTAACTTGTGTTGCTCTTTTAATAATTTATCATATACATAATTATTATTGTTTAAAAGCTTTAGCAAATAATACATTTAATAAAAGTGGAAAATATTTTAGAATATATAATGAATTTCCTACTATTATGTTTATGATTATTGCATTTATGATGGTGTTGCGTCCATTTTAATGGAGTTTAGCTTAGGCTTTAACTCCATTTATAAAATTAAATCGGGGCTATTTTCTCTTTCATGATATTAATATAATCTTTATTTTCAAGACGCTTGTCATCTTTAAATACTGCACGTACAAGATCCATACCTGTGTAAAAATCCTTCATTAAAACTACAAAAAGGTATTGTCCAAAATCGCTTGTGATAAAGGTATTGTTATCTTTGAAAATCGCACCACTAATCTTAAGGCCTAAAAGTTCTGCGTAAAGTTCTTTTTCAAGATTGCAATTTAAAGTTTTATTAAATTTTTCAATTTCTATTTTTCCTGAAAAAATCTCAGTTAAAAAAATATATTTTATAATTTCTTTTTTATCAAAACAAACTTTAGCAATATTGGCATTTTGTTTTTCTTCGATTAATTTTGCATAATGATTTAAATTAAAAGCATTGATTAAAAGTTCCCCTTCTAAAAAACTAAAAGCTCCGCTACCAACCCCTAAATATTCATGATGAGTGCTTACATACTCATCATTGAGTTTACTCTTTTTTAAAGAAAAACTCCATCCATTATTTTGTATATAATCTTTGAAAAAATTGCGTATGATTTGATAGTATGCAAATTCTTTATCTTCAACACTAAGGCCTAAGCTTTTGGCAATATTATTTTTTGTAAGATTTGATTTCATCAAGGGATAGGTTGTGATTTGCTGCGGGTTTAAATTTTTAGCGATTTTTAAATCATTTAAAAGATGTTGTTCGCTTTGACCTGGCAAATTAAAGATTAAATCGATACTAAAAATAGGTAAAATTCCTAAGGCTTTTGCGATTTTTTCTTGAAGTTCTTTAGAAGAACCAAACTTATCATATCTTGCTATTTTTTTTAAAGTTTCATCATCAAAACTTTGAATTCCACAGCTTAAACGATCAATAATACCTTTAAACATAGAAAGTTTTTTAGGATCGATGTGATTAGGATCGCTTTCACATGAAATTTCTTTTATATTAAATAATTTTTTGCAAAGTTCTAAGGTTTTTAATAATTCTTTTTCATTAATCAGTGTTGTACCCCCGCCTACATATATGGAGTTGAAATCAAATCCTTTGTTTTTTATGATTTGAAGTTCTTTTCGAAGGTTTTGAAAATATACTTGAGCTAAATTTTCATTATAATAATATTTATGAAAACTACAATAAGGACAAAAAGTGTGACAAAAAGGCACATGCGCATAAAGCATGTAGTTTTTATTTTCTTTAGGAGATTTTTCTTTTGGTTCTTTTAAGAGTTTAACATTAAAACCTTTTTTAAGTGATTTCTCCATCATAGAATGAGAGTATTTTAAAGCTAAATTTTGGAATAAATTCATAATTAACCTAAATATTAAAATAATAAAATATAACTTTATCAATTTTTAGTTAAAATAGGAGTAAAATTTGCCTTTCTTAACTAAAAAATGATATAAGTTTTTAAGATTATTTAAAAAGGATGTAAAATGGATAAAACTAAGATTGTTGAGAATTTAAATGCTTTGTTTAAACAAAGGGCTGAATTTTATTCTTATTTTGATAAAAATATCCCTAAAATCAAAAATACTGAAGTATTTGATTTTAAGAGTGCTAAAGATTTAAATCCAGAAGAACTTTATAAGCAGTTTTATCATTTTGATTATGCAATAAGAAAATTATTGCCTGCTATTTATAAAGCTTATGAAATTACAGATGAGGATTTAAATAGGGATTTTTAGCTTTATTTTTTAGAGAATAGAAAACTATTCTCTAAAAGACATATCTAAGTTTTTTGATTGTTCTTTTATATTTTTTTCGATGTTTTCATTTTGTATGAATCCACCGCCAAAGGCTTTAATAATATTTATTATAGAATTGGCATAAGAATATTTTGTATTATTAAAAACGACTGTGGCATTTAACCAATCTTGACGTGCTTTTAAATAATCTTGTAAAGCCATGTCGCCTATATCATAGCGTTCTTTAGCAATTTCATAAATTCTTTTATAGGATTGTTCACTTGCTTGTGCGTTATCATATTGTAAGCGTATGGTTTTTCTAGCGATTAAAGCATAGCGGATCTCACCAAAAGCCGTAATTAGCGTATTTTGGTAGTTTACAAAAGCTTCATCTTTATAAAGTTTTGCTAAATTGACATTTTGATAAATTTCTCCCCAATGAAAAATAGGCATGGTAAAATCCCCACCTATATTCCAGGTTTTAGATCCTTGTTTGACAAGAGTGTTTAAATCTGTGCTTTCAAAACCTAATAGTCCGGTTATAGAAAGCTTAGGTAAAAAAGCTGTGCGAGCTACTCCAATAAGATAATTTTGTTGAGTGAGTTTTTCTAAAGAAGCACTAATATCGGGTCTTTGAAGCAAAATAGTGCTTGAAATTCCAGTAGGTATGTCAAATTCTTTTAAGTGAAAAACTTGATAGGCTTGATCTTTGTAAAGTATGTCATTTAAATTATTTGAGCTTAAAATTTTTAAAGCTTTTAGATAATTTTCTTTATTAAGTTTTGTTTCATTATACTGTAAAGCTATACTTTCTAAATTCGCTCTTGCTTGTGCAAATTCATATTCTCCTACAGCACCTACTTGGAATTTGTCTTCATTAATTTTATAAATCTCTTTTGCGCTATCATAAGCTTCTTTAAGAGTGTTTTCATTTTCGTATGCATTAATGAGATTAAAATAGGTTTGAACTGCATTTGAAATGATAGAAAGTCTTGCAGCTTCATAATCATATTGACTTGCTTTAAAGCCTGATTTTGAAGCACGATATGTATCGCGATATTTACTCCAAAGATCAATTTCATAGCTTAAATTAAGTCCCATTTTAAAATTATTGTCATAATTTACTTCACCACTACGATTTATAGGGCTATTTATAGAGTTTTTTGTACGATTTGCACCCACACTACCGTCAAATTGAGGCAATAGCTTGCTAAAATCTATTCCTAATTGTGCAGCAGCTTGTTGCATATGGATAAAGGCAAGCTTTAAATCATTATTGTTTTTAAGTACTAGATCCACTACTTTGTTTAAATTTTCATCATCAAATTCTTTCCACCATTGCTTAGAAAGAGTATTATTGTTTTCTTTTTCCCAGGGTAAAGTGCCTAATTGATTATCTATATTATAATTTGCTTGAGGAATATTTAAATTAGGGCTTAAAGAACAAGCTGAAATTAAACAACCCAAGCTTATTATCGAACTTATTGAAATGATTTTATTCATGGATTTTACCTCTTTTTTTATCTAACCATTCATTAAAATTTTCTAAAAGATAGAAAAATAAAGGCACAAAAAAGATTGCCAAAGTAGAGGCTGCGATCATTCCTCCAACAAGTCCTGTTCCTAAAGAATGTCTTGATGCACTTCCTGCTCCTGTTGCAAAAATCATAGGCAATACTCCAAAAGTAAAAGCTAAAGAAGTCATGATAATAGGACGGAATCTAAGTTTTGCTGCTGCTACAGCGGCTTCAAATACTCCTTTGCCTTTTTTAAAACGTTCTTCCATAGCAAATTCCACAATTAAAATTGCATTTTTAGCTGAAAGTCCAATTAAGAGTAATAGTCCTGTTTGGAAATAAATATCATTGCTAAATCCTCTTAAATATACGAATAAAAAAGACCCAAAGGCAGCAAAAGGTACAGCTGTTATTACCGCTAAAGGAATCAGCCATCTTTCATATTGAGCAGCTAAAATTAAAAATACAAAAACCATGCCCAAGACAAAAGCATATGATGCTGTTCCTTTGCTTGAGACTTCTTGATAAGCTGATCCACTCCAAGCTATAGAATAATCATCCCCCAAAGTTTCTTTTACTACTTCAGAAATAGCTTCTATAGCCTGACCTGAGGTGTATCCTGGAGCAGGTTGTCCTTGTACTTGAGCAGCAGGGAAAAGATTAAAACGCTTAACATCATCAGGTCCTGAACTTCTCTGTAGTGTTAAAAAAGAATCAAGAGGTATCATTCTACCATCATTTGATCGTACAAAAATATTTTTTAACGCATCTTGAGTATTTCTAAAATCTCCTTTGGCACGAATATTAACTTGGAAGTTTTTACCTAGCATAGAAAAGTCATTTACATAATATGTGCCAATGGTTGCATTTATTGTATTGAAAATATCTTGCATATTGAGATTAAAATGCTTTAATTTATCTCTATCTATTATAAGTTTGTATTGTGGAAAAGTAGTATCAAGAGTAGTGCGTACTCTGCTTAATTCTTTTCTTTGATTGGCTGCAATGACAAGCTTGTTTACATCTTGTTGAATTTGTTCATAAGTTTTTCCGCTTTTATTTTGCACATACATTTCAAAGCCACCTGTAATGCTTAATCCTGGTATAGGCGGTAGGCCTATAAATACACTTGAAGCATTACGATCAAAAGCAAATTTTTTATTAAGTTCTAAGGTTATTTCATCGGCACTAACATTTCTGTCTTTCCAATCTTGCAATCCTATGAACATTGCTGCAGCATTTTCTTTAAGTGAGCTTGTAAAAAGATTAAATCCTATCATAGCCATAGTATCTTTTATACCATTTGTTTTGAGAATTTCTTGGCTTATATGATCAACTTCTGAAATGGTTCTATGGACTGCTGATGCTGAAGGAAGATTGATAATACCTATCATTAATCCTTGATCTTCTTCAGGAACTAAAGAGCTTGGTATGGCTTTATAAAGATAAAAAATAGCTCCTAACATAATGCAAAAAATAATAACAAAACGTATTGTTCTTTTTAAAATATATGCCACGCCATTGCTAAATATCGAAGTACTCCAATCAAAAAAATCATTGAATTTTTTTACAAATTTAAAGGGTTCTCCTTCATTGCGTCTTAAAAACAATGCACATAAAGACGGAGTTAAAGTAAGAGCCACAAAACCTGATATGGCTACAGAGATTGCTAGGGTTAGGGCGAATTGTCTTTGAATTTCACCTACAAAACCGGATATAAAAGAAACGGGTATAAAAACAGCACAAAGCACGAGGACAATTGAGATTACAGGAGAGCTTACCTCTTCCATAGCTTCAATAGCAGCATCTTTTACGCTTATTTGTTCATCTTCATGTAAAATCCTATCAATGTTTTCAACTACAATAATAGCATCATCTACAACGATTCCTATTGCTAAAATTAAGGCAAAAAGTGTAAGCAAATTAATACTAAAGCCTAAAATATACAAGCCAGCAAAAGTCCCTAGTAATGAAACGGGTACTGCGATCATAGGAATAAGGGTTGCACGGAAATTTTTTAAGAACATATACATGACTATAAGCACTAAAATCAATGCTTCAATAAAGGTTTTAATCACTTCTTTGATTGATTGAATTACAAATTTTGTAGTATCATAAGGAATTTTATATGCTAAACCTGCAGGAAAATTTTTTGAAAGTTCTTGCATTTTATCTTGTATAAGTTCTACTGTGCGTAAAGCATTAGCACCTGATTGAAGGTTGATGATGATTGGTACTGCGTCATTGCCATTTAAGCGTCCTTGAGAACTGTATTGTTCTGATCCTATTTCAACATCGGCTACATCCTTAAGTCTTAGAAAAGATCCATCATTGTTTGTTCTTAAAATGATATTTTCAAATTCGCTAGGGTTTTGCAATCTGCCTTGCATAGTGATAGAATAAACATAAGGTGATTTTTTAGTTAAAGGTTCTTCGCCGATTTTACCTGTTGCGTATTGAGCGTTTTGTTCATTGACTGCAGAAATAACATCACTAGCTGTTACATTAAATTTGTTTAATAAATCAGGCTTAAGCCAGATTCTTAAAGAATAGTTGCGATTGCCTATAGCATCGGCGTCCCCAACACCTGGAACTCTTTTTAACTCATCTAAAATATTTAAAGTGATGTAATTGTATACATCAATGGCATTCATTGAACCATCACTTGAGTACACAGAAATTGCAGCAAGTGTTGTTGAGGAAGTTTTTTTAACAGTTACGCCTAGTTTTTTAACTGCATCTGGCATTTTTGCAATGGCAGCTGAAATTCTATTATTTACATCTATAGTGGCTTGATCAGGATCGGTGCCAATGTCAAAATATATAGTTAAACTCATAGTTCCTGAGGAACTTGAAGTTGAATCCATATAGATCATATTATCCGCACCATTGATCGCATCTTCTATAGGGGTTGCCACTGTTGAGGCTATGGTTTGAGCATCAGCTCCTGTATAAGTAGCACTTACTTTAACTGTAGGGGGTGTTAAAGAAGGGTATTGTTCTATAGGTAAATTAACAAGCCCTATAGCACCGGCTAAGGAAATAATAATAGCAACAACTGAAGCAAAAATAGGTCTTTGGATAAAAAATTTAGAAAACATTATTGTACCCCAATTTCCCTAACTTCGCTACCAATATGAATTTTATTAAAGTTATCTAAGATAATTTTATCTCCATCTTGTAATCCTTTATCAATGACGGCATATTCATTGTTTTGATAACTTATATGTATAGAAGCTTTTTCTACTTTTCCATTTTTCAAAAGAAAAACATAAATATCATTTTGATCTTGTTTTATAGCAATTTGAGGTACTTTAAAACCATTTTTTTGTACAAATCCTTCTGAAGTAATTGTTGCAAAAGCTCCTGGTAAAAGGGTGGAGTTGTTATTATCAAAAACGGCTTTTGCTTTGACTGTGCCGCTATTAGCATCAATGACTGAGTCAATAAAATAAAGCTTTCCTTGGAATGTTCGTCCATTAAGGTTTAAATTCGCATGGATATTGTCTAAATTCCATTTTCCATTTTGGGTATTGCGTACTAGATTGAGTTTGTCTGTATCTGAAATGAAAAAATCTGCATAAATAGGGTTTAAATTAGTGATTCTAACGAGTTCACTTGATGAAGCACTTACATAATCACCTACATTGATTAAAGCATCTCCTACGCTTCCATCAAATGGGGCCTTGATCTTGGTGTGATCTAAATCGATCTTTGCATTGGCAAGTTGCGCATTAGCACTAGTTAGATTAGCTTTAGAATTGTTAAATGTAGCAAGAGAAGAGTCGTATTCTTTTTGAGAGATCGCACCTTTATTGAAAAGGATTTGAGAACGATTGAAATCTTTACTAGCATTTTCAAAAACTGCTTTAGCCATTAAGCTTTGTCCATAAGCTGCTTCTACATTAGCTTGAAATTTATCCTGTTCTATGATAAATAAGGTTTGTCCTTTTTTTACTGTATCTCCAGCTTTAAAAAGTTTGTTTATTATCACTCCGCTAACTTGAGGTTTTATAATAACATCATAATTGCTTACAAGTTTAGCTGGATAGGTAAAACTAAGCGGTAAGTCTTCAGACTTTACACTCATAGTTGTAACAGGTTGAGGCGGTAATTGCATTTTTGGCATTTCTTCTTTGCTGCAAGCAAGGAATAAAAACATAACGCTTAAAGTCAAGATAATATTTTTTTGAAATAATTTCATAGTTTTGCCTTGGAAATTTAATATTAAAAATTGTAATGCTTATTACAAAAATGTTTATGGCTATTTTCAGTTAAATTATATCTTTATTCGGTTAATAAAAGGATGGTTTTAATATCGATTTTGGTGATTGTCGATTCCGTTTAAAAAGACATTAACAACAAATTCAACGTGCTTTTTTTGCTCTTTTTTATTCTTTAAAGGAGCATTGATTAAGACATTAAGATGATGATAAGGTTCTTTAAGCATAGTGCAAAAAAGTATAGCAAGTTTTTCAGCATTTTCTTTCATATAAGGATTATCTTGCTGTTTGAAACAATCCATAAGGATATTATAGGAAAAATTTTGTTGGTTATTATCTATCCAATTAGCAAGATGCCTGTCTTTATCATAAACTTGTGAGTAAACGATTTTTCCAAAAGCTACAGCTTCAGGTCGATTGAAAATTTCTACAAAACTTAATCCAAAGGAAAGCAAAATTTCTTTTAAGCTACCATTTTTAATTTTTTGTGTTTTAGAATGGATAAGATGAAAATGTTTTTTACACACATCATCTAAAATTTCAAAAAATAAGCCTTCTTTATTTTTAAAACTATCATAAATGTTAGAATAAGATCCTCCAGATAATTTAATAATATCGCTAAGACTTGTTTCTTGATATCCTTTAGTTAAAAAAAGTTCTAAAGCTACGGTTTTAATTTTTTCTTGTCTGGCTAAAACTTTTTTTGAAGGTGCTTTGTTTGAATTCATTGTTTGTCCTTTATGATTGTGGTTTTAGGGTATACAAATATACTTTTCCTAGAGATTGAAATTTTTTCATCATCCTTAGCATAAGCTTTGATGTGAAGAGCTAAGATTGTATCTTTTTGATCATTATTTGCTAGTTTTTTGGTAGCTTTAATGACTACTATTTTTTTCACTTGTTCGCCTGCTTTTAATGTAAAAGATTTGCGTGGTTTTAAGATTTCAATGCCACCATTAACTCCTTCTAAATTTGCTTTAAAATAATACTCATGAGGTTTAGAATCTGTATTTTGAAATAAAAAAGTATAAGAATTTGAAACTACTAATTCTCCTTTGATATTTGAAATACTGTACAATTCACTACTACGGTTAATATTTAAAAGCATGTTTTCTTTTTTATTAGCCATAAAGATTAAGGCTATTAAAGCTATTAAAAGAATGATAAAATACGCTACAGTTTTAAATCTTAAATAATGGACTTTAGAACCTGTTTGAATAGCTTTTGCACTTGTCCAGCTGATAAGGCTTGGTCGATTGAGTTTATTTTGTACTTTTGAACACGCATCCGCACACTCAAGACAATTGATACACTCAAGTTGCATTCCCTTGCGTATATCAATATGTGTAGGACAAATGCTAACACAAGCTTCACAACCTATACATTCGCCTTGAGGCGGTTTTTTGTAAAGTTTAGTATGGCCTTCATAAATTAAACCTCCGCGTTTTTCATCATAAATAACTTGCATAGTATCATGATCAAACATTACAGATTGTATTCTTGCATAAGGACAAACATAAATGCAAAATTTTTCAGCCAAATAGGTTATATCTAGTGTTAATAATAAGCTTGCACAAAATAATATTCCGACTAAAAGCAAGTGTTCACTAGGATTTTGTATATAATTAAAAAAATCTTCAGGAGGGATGAAATACCAAAGCAAATTACTCACAGCAATGATAGAAATAAGATAAAAAATGACTATTGCAATAAATTTTTTAAAATATTCTCCTTTATATTTTTTTTGTTTATCACTGATATTTTTGCGAATTTTTAGGATTTTAGTTTGGATTATATCTCTATATATGACTCTAAAAATAGTTTGAGGGCAACTCCAAGCACACCAAACTCTTCCACTTAAAGTAGTGATAAAAAAGATAAATAGAAAAAGAAATATAAGAACAAAAGGCATAAGATAAAATTCTTGTGTTAAAAAAGAAATAAAAAATAAATTCAGCTTAGAATGATCAAAGCTTAAAAGAAAAAAATGATTTTCATTAATTTTTATAAAAGGTAAACCAAACATAACAATGCTTGCAATCAAATATACAAAATATCGTTTTTTCGTATAAGTTGTAATATGCCCTTGCATTTTAAATTCCATTCTAACCTTTAACGTTTTATAATTGAAAATTATAGCCGATAAAACTAAAACAATTTTTAAATGCTTTCTAAGTTAGAATTAATAAGAAGTATTTTATAATTATGCTTCACAACAAAATTTACACAGAAAGGTGGTGAAGGCTGTGCCAGGAATTAAGGTGCATCCTAATGAGTCTTTTGACGAAGCGTATCGTAAATTCAAAAAACAAGTAGATAGAAATTTAGTTGTGACTGAAGTAAGAGCAAGAAGGTTTTTCGAGCCTATGACTGAAATTCGCAAAAAACAAAAAATTTCAGCACGCAAAAAAATGCTTAAAAGACTTTATATGCTTAGACGTTATGAGTCAAGACTCTGACCTAAAAGCCCTTTTTGGGCTTTTTATTTCTTCATTATATACTTTAAATTGATATTAAAAAATATTTATTATTTTTTGTTAAAATTCTTTAATATAATTTTTGCCTTTGTAGGATCAATTTATGAAACAAATTAAAAAAATTATTCAAATTGGTATGATAAGCGGTTTAGCAGCTATTACAAGTGGTGTTTTGGTAGGATGTCAAAATAATAATGATAATGCTTTAAATCAAGCAAATAATGCCCAAGGAGCTTTTGTAATCATTGAAGAACTTGCTCCGGGCCGATATAAAATTAAAGATCAATATCCTAGTGATGAAACAAGGGTGGTTTTAAAAGAACTTAATGGTACAGAGCGAATTTTGTCTAAAGAAGAGATGGATGCTTTAATCAAGCAAGAAGCTAGTAAGATTGATAATGGAACTTCTAATTTAACTAAAGAGAATGGGCAAATTAACACTGGGGGCTTAGGTTTGGGTGAGGCTTTGCTTGCAAGTGCTGCAGGAGCGATTTTAGGAAGTTGGATAGGATCAAAGCTTTTTAACAATCAAAATTTTGCTAACCAACAACGAGGTGCTTTTTCTAATCAAAGTGCTTATCAAAGAAGTGTTAATAGCTTTAATCAAGCTGGTAAAGGTTCTGCTTCAGCTACTAAAAAATCAGGTTTTTTTGGGGGAGGATCTAAGGCAGGTTCTAGTTCTTCTTCTTTTGGTTCTTAAGGATAGATAATGCAATTATTACAAGTGAATAAACTTCAAAAAGATTATTTAGAGAATATAGGCTTTTCATGGCATACGGATGAAGATGGGAGTGATTATATTAGCGATAAATTAGTCTGTGTGAAGAGTAAAGAGGCTAATGCATATTATGAAGCTGTAAATACGCTTTATGATATGTTTATAGCTGCAGCACAAAATGTTATTGATAAGGATCGCTTTGATGAATTAGGCATTCCTTTTAATCTCATAGATGCGATTAAAATGAGTTGGGAAAATGAAGTGCATTGGCATTTATATGGGCGTTTTGATTTAGCAGGGGGGCTTGATGGTAAGCCTATAAAGCTTATAGAATTTAATGCTGATACGCCAACAGCTCTTTTTGAGAGTGCGATTTTACAATGGGCTATTTTAAAACAAAATGGTATGGATGAAAGTGCACAGTTTAATAGTATTTATGAAAGCTTGATGGATAATTTTAAAAGGCTTGTTACCCTTGATGAAAGTATTGAAAGTTTTAAAGATCATTATCAAGGATGGAAAATTTTATTCTCAAGTATAGCAGGAAGCAAAGAAGAAGAAATCACTACAAAATTGCTTTCTCATATTGCTAATGAAGCAGGTTTTGAAACGAATTTTTCTTTTGTGGATGAAGTGGAATTTAGCGATGAAGGTTTTTTTAAAGATGGCAAAAATTATGAGTATTGGTTTAAGCTTATTCCTTGGGAAGATATAGCTATACAAGAAGGTGAACTTGCTATGCTTTTAACGCAAATTATGCGTAATCAAAGGGGTATTATTTTAAATCCTGCTTACACACTCTTATTTCAATCTAAGGGAATTTTAAAAATTTTATGGGAACTTTTTCCTAATCATCCTTTACTTTTAGAAACAAAAGATGTGCCTTTAGAAACAAAAAATTATGTTAAAAAGCCTATTTTTGGTAGAGAAGGAGCAAATATTAGTATAATTAAAGAGGGAAAAATCGTACATGAAAATGTGGGTCCTTATGGGAACAATAAGGCTATTTATCAAGAATATGTAGAGTTTAATTCCTATGAAAATGAGTATTATCAAGCGGGTGTTTTCTTTGCTTATGAAGGATGTGGTTTGGGATTTAGAAAAGGGGGGCTTGTGCTTGATAATTATTCTAAATTCGTAGGACATATCATTAAGGATTAAAAATGAAAATTGTTTGTTTGGATGCAGCTACTTTGGGGGATTATGATTTAAGTGTTTTTCAAACATTAGGTTCTTTAGAAGTTTATGCTATGACCACCAAAGAAGAAGTGATACAACGTTTAAAAAATGCTGATGTGGCTATGGTAAATAAAATAGTGATTGATAAAAATGTCATAGATGCGTGTGAGAATCTAAAACTCATTTTAGAAACCGCCACAGGGGTAAATAATATTGATGTAGAATACGCTAAGGAAAAAAATATAATAGTAAAAAATGCATCAGGATATTCTACTATGAGCGTTGTACAGCATACTTTTGCTTTTATATTTGCATTTTTAAATCAGATGATTTATTATGATCAATGGAGTAAAGAAGGTAAATGGTGCAATAGTCCTATTTTTACAGATTATAGTAGGAGTTTGCATACCCTTGGTGGTAAAAAGCACGGCATTATAGGTTTAGGAACCATAGGCAAAGAAGTGGCAAAAATTTCAAAACTTTTTGGGGCTGAAATTTATTATTATTCTACAAGCGGTAAGAATGAAAATGCTGATTTTAAGCGTTTAGAATTAGAACAATTATTAAAAACTTGTGATATTATAAGTATCCATGCACCTTTAAATGAAAATACTAAAGATTTGCTTACTTTTAAAGAATTAAAACTTTTAAAAGATAATGTGATTTTAGTAAATGTTGGCAGAGGTGGTATTATTAATGAGCAAGATTTGGCTAAGATTATGGATGAGAAAAATATACGCGTGGGATTAGACGTTTTAGAACAAGAACCTATGATGAAAAATCATCCTCTTTTATACCTTAAAAATAAAGAAAATTTAATCATTACCCCACATGTAGCGTGGGCAAGCAAGGAAGCTTTAAGTGCTTTAATGGATATAGTTTATAATAATCTTAAAGAGTGGATAGAAAATGGCAAGTGAGCATAGTTTTGATATTTCTGCAGCTTTAGATAAGCAAGAACTTAAAAATGCTTTTGAACAAGCAAAAAAAGAGCTTGATAGTCGTTATGATTTAAAAGGTATAAAATGTGAGCTTGAATTTAGTGAGAAAGATAGTGTTTTTAAACTCAGTTCTTCAAGTGAACAAAAGCTTGATGTTTTAAAGGATATAGTAATTTCTAAACTTATTAAAAGGGCTATTAATCCTAATGCTATTAAGGAGCTTTCTCGTGAAAAAGGTGCGATGTTTCGTTTATATTTAAAGATAAATGATAGCATAGATAGTGAAAACGCGAAAAAAATCAATAAAGCGATTAAAGACAGTAAACTTAAAGTAAGTTTTTCTACACGTGGAGAAGAAATTCGTGTTGTGGCCAAACAAATTGATGATTTACAAGGGGTGATGAAGATACTAAAAGAACTTAATTTAGAATTAAATCTTAGTTTTAAAAATCTTAAATAAGGTTGATTTTGAAGTATTGTTTTATTTGTTTATTTGTTTATTTGTTTTGTGCATGCAGTGTCAAAAATCAGAATTTTTCAACTCAAAGTGTGAAGACTTTGATTGTTTCTCCTATGATTAAAATCAATGATGTAGGTTTTTTAAAAAAAGAAAATAATGCTTTAAATTTAGAACTTTACAAACTTGGACAAGCTTTTTTTGAAATAAAAATCAAAGATAAAATTTGTATTAATTTTGTGTGTTATGATAAAAAGGTATTTAATCAAAAATTTTTTAAAAATGAATACTATGAAGATATTTTAAGTGATATTTTAAATGCAAATGCTTTATGGCAAGGCAGGAATTTACAGAAGATAAATTGTGGTTTTAAACAAAATATAAAGGCAAAAAATTATGAAATTTTTTATCAGGTTTGTGATGATAAAGTGAGTTTTTTTGATAAGATTTCAGGTATAAAAATCCTTTTGACAGCTTTTAGGGATTAAATAGCTGTATTTGAAATTTTTTACCGATCTTTTATTTTATAAATTTAGCTTTTATTTGTTATTTATAAAGGAGAATTGTAAAAATCTAAAATTAATAATTTTTTGTTTAATTATGAAAAGTTAAGGATTTATTATTTGCCTTTTTAAAGTCATTTTTTAGATGAAAATATTTATGTGGAATTCAATGAAGATGAGTTAAAGGAAGTGAAAAAATAATGCAGAAATTAAAGAATTTTTTAAGTTTAGAAAATATAGAAGATACTCAAATTTATAAAGAACTTAAATGTACAAAAAATGAGGCTTTGATTCTAAGAGAACTTTGTAAAAATTATGTTGTTTGTGTGTCTTGTGTCAATGCTTTTACTTTATTATCTAGTATTTTTGGCAATGATAAGTATGTATATTTAGATGCTTTAGAAGACTTAAAAAGGCTTATTGAAAGAGGTCTTGTCAATCAAAATTCTAGTTTTTTTAAAAATATAGAAAGCAATAAAACCCAAACATTAATGCTAGGATTATTACAAAGCGAACTTAGCTTGAGTGAGTATTTTTTGGAATTTTTAGAAGAAAAACCTCATTTAAATTTAGAAAAACAAGAAGCTTATAGAGATTATTTAGAGTATTTAAAAGATGAGTTTATACGTATTCAATTGTATGAAAGATTGAGTTTTATACAAAAGAGTGCTTACAATAATGAAATAAAAAATCAAATCAGAATTTATGAAAAACATATTAAAGAAAGGCTAAAAAAAAGTAAATTTTATAATGTTTTAGCCGAGATATTTAAAGAATATAATCTTAAATCTAAAGAACAAATCATTTTTTTAGCACTTTTAAAAGAAGAATACACCTTAAGCAATGAAAATTCTATGTCAAGAGAGATGAATTCTTTACTTTCTTTAGTTAGTGAAAACGATTTAGAAAGACACAGCAATAAAAAATTATTGCAAGATAATGCTCCTCTTTTAAATTTGATCGAGTATGATGAGTATTTAAATGCTTTTGGAGATATTTCTAAAAGTTTTTTTATAATAGATGAGATTTTACAAAGGGTGATAAATTTCGAACTTAAGCAAAGTAAGAAAATTAAAATTGAAAGTGTTTTAAAAGAACAAGATATTTTTGAGCTTATAGAGCCAAGTGCTGATATTAATGATATTATTATGCCTCAAAACACAAAAGAGCTTTTAGAAAATATTTTAAAACAACAAGATAAAAAAGTTTTAGAAAGACTTCGTTCTTGGGGTATAAAGAGTAATAAAAATATAGAAGCAAAGATTATTTTTTATGGGCCTGCAGGAACGGGTAAAACCATGTCAGCTTTGGCTATGGCTAAATCTATGAAAAAAACTGTTCTTAGTTTTGATTGTTCAAAAATTCTTAGCAAATGGGTAGGAGAGAGTGAGCAAAATGTAAGAAAAATTTTTGACACTTATAAAAACATAGTTCAAACTTGCAAACAAAGTCCTATTTTACTTTTAAATGAAGCTGATCAGTTCTTAAGTACTCGAGTTGAAAGCAGTAGTGGAAGTGATAAAATGCATAATCAAATGCAAAATATATTTTTAGATCAGATTGAACATTTTAGCGGAGTGATTATCGCTACGACGAATTTTTTAGAGAGTTTAGATAGTGCTTTTTCAAGAAGGTTTGATTATAAAATAGAATTTAAAAAACCTGATTTTAAAGACAGACTTAAGATGTGGGAGAAATTTTTACCTAAAAAGGCGTTGTTTGAGAAGGCTTTTGATATTAATATTTTAGCAAATTATGAGTTAAGCGGGGCACAAATTTTAATGGTGATAAAAAATACAGCTTTGAAAATAGCAGTTTCTGAGGATGGAATTTTTAAAATGCAAGATTTTGTAGAAAGTATACAAAAAGAGTTGAGTTCAAGTTTTGATAAAAGTAGGGTTGTTGGCTTTTGAGCTTTTAAGTATTTTTATATAATGAAGTATAAAATAAAATAAAGCGACAATTAAAGCACTCCATTCCCAAAACATTGGAACTTTAGGGCTTAAAAAATAATGATAGCTTGCTAAAACTAAGCATAAATATCCTAGTTTTCTTATCTTCTCGATTTTTTTTAGCCATGTAAAAGAGCTTAAAAACATAAAAAAGATGATAATAAAAGCAGCAAAACCACTTGCTTCTAATAGACGGTGTGAAATATCATCAAAAAGCCTTAAAATTTGTGCATTTCTATCAAAAATAAAATAATTTAAAAAATGTAAAAAAGTCCAAAATGCTGCAAAAATCCCTAAAAGTTTGGGATAAGTTTTTGTTTTTTTAAATTGAAATAAAGAAAAGAAAATGCTTAAATTTAAAAAAAATAAGGCAAATATCCCTGTATAAATATAAGCTTCTTTTACAAAATCAAAAGCTTTTATCATATGATAAAAGCCATAAATTAAACTTGCAAAAAAACTAAATAAAGCCATAAGTGTAAAATACTTTATAGGCATTAAAAATTCACCTTTAAATCCATATTTGCATATAAATATCCCACTTCTTTTTCATATCCATTAAACATTAAAGTAGGTTTGGTAAAAAAATCTCCCAAAGTCCTTTCATTAGCTTGTGACCATCTAGGATGAGATACATTAGGATTTACATTTGCATAAAAGCCATATTCTCTAGGATTTGCTAACTCCCAAGTGGATTTTGGCTGATCTTTGACAAATTCTATTTTTACTATAGATTTGATACTTTTAAAGCCATATTTCCATGGTACTACAAGGCGTATTGGCGATCCATTTTGTGGTTTTAAAGGTTTTTGATACATACCTATAGCAAATAAAGTGAGTGGATGCAAGGCTTCATCCATGCGAAGTCCTTCTACATAAGGGTAATCTATAGTCGGGAATAAAGCGTCTTGATCAGGAAATTGATTTTTATCAAAAAGAGTGGTAAATTTTATAAATTTTGCTTCACTTGTAGGTTTTGCTAGCTCGATTAAGCGACGTGCTTCAAAACCTATCCAAGGCACTACCATAGACCAAGTTTCAACACAACGAAAGCGATAAATTCTTTCTTCTAATGGAAATTTTAAAATATCTTCCATACTTAAAGTTAAAGGCCTTTCTACCTCACCACTAATGTCGATTTTCCAGCCTTGAGTATTGAGATTTTGTGCTAAAGACGCAGCCTTTCTTTTATCGGTTGAAAATTCATAAAAATTAACATAATTAGTAGCAAGTTCTTCATCGCTGATTTGAAGTTTATTTATATTAGTATCGTTTGTAAATTGAAATGCAGATAATTTAGAAGCAAGGACGCTAGAACTGATTAAAGCTCCAGCTCCAATTTTCATAAATTCTCTTCTTTTTTTATATAAATTTTCAGGAGTTATAGTCATAATTTTTCCTTATTAAAAATTTTTATTATTAAACTACAATAGCGTTAATATAAGATTAATTTTTATTCTGTCTTTTTTGTAAAATTTTTATCATTATAAATAAGAATAAATCAATCATAAAGACTAAAATAATCTTAATTTTAATATTTAATTTTTTTGAGAATTTTAAATATTTTCTTTTGTATATTGTATTGTTTTTAAAATTTTTTCACAAATTGCTCTTGGACTAGCGTCTTTGTAAATAGGGCGTCCAATAACTATAAAATCACTTAAATTATCTTTTGCTAAGGCTAGATCAGCAACGCGTTTTTGATCATTATTTGTTTCTCCAAAAGGACGAATTCCAGGCGTTAAGGTAAGAAAATGGGCATTTGTATTTTCTTTAATGCTCTTGCTTTCAAAAACCGAACATACCATTCCATCAAGTCCATTTTCATAAGACATTTTTGAAAAATCAATCACTGTTTTTTTAATTTCTTGCTTATAAATGCTAAAAAAATTAGCTTCATCAAAACTTGTCAAAGCAGAAACAGCCAAAACTAAAGGACGTTTTGGAAGTTTATTAAGTCTTTTCATAACTTCTTGTATGGCTATTTTTCCCGCACTTGCATGGATATTTATCATATTAATATCAAGTTTTGCAAGTTCTTCGCAAGCATCTGCCATGGTATTGGGAATATCATGAATTTTAAGATCAAGAAAAATTTTAAAATCATCAATTTTTTTAAGTTCGTCGATAATTTCATAGCCATCTCTTAGATAAGATCTTAATCCTACTTTAAGCCAAATATCTAAGCCTTTGAGTTCTTTAGCGAGTTTCAAACATGCTTGTTTTGTGCCTAAATCAAGTGCGACACAAAGTTTCATTTTTTAGCCTTTATTAAAGAGTCTAAAACCCCATTAATGAATTTTGGAGAATTATCATTAGCAAGCTCTTTAGCAAGCTCTATGGCTTCATTGATGATTATAGCATTAGGGGTGTCGGTAAAAAGCAGCTCATAAGCACCAAGCCTTAGTATAGATCTTTCTATATGCCCTAAAGCTGCAATTTTATTATCATTAAGAAAGGTATTAAGGGTTTGATCTATACTGTCTAAATTATCTAAAATTCCATGATATAAGTTTAAAGTAAAATTTTTTTGTTCATTGCGTATTTTTTTTTCATCTAAAATTTCATCAATGAAGGCATTATGTTGAGAATTTAACTCAAAAGCGTAAAGTAAGGCAATAACGCTTTGACGCACTTGATGACGTGTCGCCATTAAAGTTCCTTAGTTAAATTCAGTACTTCAATGACGCTTATCATCGCTTCAAAGCCTTTATTACCTGCTTTGCTACCTGCTCTTTCTATGGCTTGTTCTAAAGTATCTGTTGTTAAAATACCAAAGCTTACAGGAATATCATGATTTAAACTTACATTGGCTATGCCTTTGGTGGTTTCTGCTGAAACATAGTCAAAATGTGGGGTTGATCCGCGTATTATAGCACCAACACAACAAATGGCATCAAATTTTTTACATTCTATGGTCTTTTTTAAAACAAAAGGAATCTCAAAAGCACCTGGGACGAGTATGAGGCTTAGATTTCCTTCTTTGCCACCATGTCTTAAAAAAGCGTCTTTAGCCCCTTCTACAAGACGATCTGTGATGATATGATTAAATCTTGCATTAATAATGGCAATTTTTGCATCAGAATGTAAATTTAATTTTCCTTCAATGGTATTCATCTAATTTTCCTTCTTATAAAATGTTTTGAATTTCTAATAATTTTTTTACGCAATTTTTAAGGCGTGTAGGATCAAGCATATTAGGTCCATCACACAAGGCTTGACAAGGATTTATATGCGTTTCAAAGAAAAAGCCATCCACACCCACACCACCAGCAGCTCTTGCTAAAGGCTCTACAAATTCACTTTTGCCTCCACTGCTTCCACCACCAGCTCCTGGCATTTGCACGCTATGTGTAGCATCAAAGATTACGGGTGCAAATTCACGCATAATCACTAAAGAACGCATATCTACAACTAAATTTCCATATCCAAAGCTTGCCCCTCTTTCAGCCACAAAAACACCATTTTCACTTGCGACTTCATAGCCTTCTTCTTCTATACCGCGAGTTTGAAGAATTTTTTTAACACTGTATTTTATATCATAAGGATTTAAAAATTGTCCTTTTTTGATATTTACTTTAGCCTTGGTTTTGGCTGCACATACAAGTAAATCGGTTTGACGGCATAAAAAAGCAGGGATTTGTAAGACATCGGCTACTTCGCTTGCAGGATTTGCTTGATAGCTTTCATGTATATCGGTAAGAATTTTCATACCAAATTCATTTTTTACACTTTGTAAAATTTTAAGTCCTTCTTCGAGTCCTGGACCGCGAAAAGAATTAATACTTGTACGATTTGCTTTGTCAAAACTTGATTTAAAATAAAATTCTATATTTTGATTTTCATTAAAATCTTTTAATTGTTCAGCTACTTTAAAAACTAAATCTTTATTCTCTATCACGCAAGGACCTGCAATTAATATCATTTTTTTCATTTTTTTCCTTTATTTTTAACTAAAATCAATCCACCAAAAATGATTCCTATTATACCTAAAAAAACCATAGTACTTGGCAAATTATCTCCTAAAATTATTCCTACTATCATGCTAAATACTACATCAAGGTAGCTTATGCCAGCTACAACTCCTGCTTGTTTGGTTATGCCATAAGCTTTGGTAATATGAATTTGATAGATGGTGCCTAAAGTTCCCATAGTTGCAATGATAATCCAAGCTTTAAAGCTTGGCATCACAAAGGGTGCTATGATAAAATCTAAATGTAAGGAATTAAGATATTGGGGTTGAAAAAATTCAGCGCTTATCATGGAGATTAAAGGCATAAGAGCTCCTAAAAAAATAAAAGAGAAGGCGATTTGTTCTGCGGTATAGGATTTTCTAAGTTCTCTAACGCTAATAAGGGCTAAAGCAGCTAAAAATCCGCTTGTAATACCTATAATAGAATTTTTAAAATCAAAATCACTATTGATATTATTTGTCCAAGGCTGTGTGATTAAGAGTACTCCACTAAATGCGATTAAAATTCCAAGCCAACCTTTAAAACCGATATTTTCTTTAAAAATTATTAAAGCAATTAAAGTGATGAAAATAGGGGCGGTCTTTTGGAAAGCAAAGGCTACGCCTAGTGTGATGTTTGAAATATTATAAAAAAACATGTAAAGTGAGAGTGTCCCTACTACTCCGCGAAATACTAAAAGCCAAAAATGTCCCCCTTTTTTATGAATTTTAGAGGATTTTAAAAGATAGATTATAAAAATAACTCCTATGATATTTCTAAAAAACATAATTTCAATAGAACTCATTTCTTTGCTTAAGATTTTTGCACAAGCACCCATTAATGCAAAATCTAAACAAGCTAAAATCATGAAATAAATTCCTAAATTATGTTTGATTATTTTTAGCATCTTTGTTCCTTGATCAAAATATGGTTAATTCTAACTCTTTTTTGCTTAATATTAAGGCAAGTCTTATATAATTTCTTCATTAAAATATACATTAAAAAATTTATCTGGGAAAAAGATGCAAAGCATTATACTCATAGGCAGGCCTAATGTTGGAAAGTCAAGTCTTTTTAATAGAATGGCACGCCAAAGAATTGCAATTACAAGTGAAATTTCAGGTACTACTAGAGATACAAATAAAATAGAAATTAATATTAATTCTAAAAAAGCTTTACTTATTGATAGTGGTGGACTTGATCAAAGCGATGAGCTTTTTAAAGCTGTTAAAGAAAACACTTTAAAAGTTGCAAAACAAAGTGATATTATTCTTTATTTAGTTGATGCAAAATTGCCTCCTGATGATGAAGATAGACAGCTTTTTTACTCTTTAAAAAAGCTTAAAAAACCTATAGCCTTAGTCATTAATAAGGTGGATAATAAAAAAGATGAGCAAAGAGCTTGGGAATTTGCTAATTTTGGAGTTAAAGAAGTTTTTAATCTTTCTGTAGTGCATAATATAGGTTTAGAGGAGCTTTATGATTGGCTTGAGCAGTTTTTGCAAGAAGGGTTTTTAATCCCTGATGAAGAAGAGAATTTAGAAGATTTTTTAGAGCATTATGAAGAAGAAAAACAATTTCAATTTAAACACATTGAACAAAATCTTATTAGAGTGGGGATTGTAGGTCGTGTAAATGTAGGAAAATCAAGTCTTTTAAACGCTTTGGTAAAACAAGAAAGAAGCGTAGTTAGTGCTTTAGCAGGTACAACAATAGATCCTGTAAATGAGAGCATAGTTTATAAAGATAAAGTGATAGAATTTGTCGATACAGCAGGCATTAGAAAAAGGAGTAAAATTCAAGGACTTGAACGTTTTGCTTTAAATCGTACTGAGAAAATTTTGCAAAATTCGCAAATCGCACTTTTGGTTTTAGATGCGCAAGAAGGCTTTAATGAGCTTGATGAACGTATTGCAGGGCTTGTGAGTCAGCATTATTTAGCTGTGATTATAGTGCTAAATAAATGGGATCAAAGTCAAAGGGATTTTGATCAAACATTAAAGGAATTGCGTCTTGATCGTTTTAAATTCCTTGCTTATGCACCTGTGGTTAGTGTTTCGGCTTTGAGTGGAAAAAGAGTGCATGTTTTGCTTGATAAAATTTTACAGGTTTTTGAAAATTTCATACAAAAAATCTCAACTTCAAAACTCAATGCCTTAATAGAAAATGCCATAAAAATGCATCCTTTGCCTCATGATAGAGGGAAGTTAGTGAAAATTTATTATGCAGTGCAATATGACTTAGCGCCACCAAAAATTGCTTTGATTATGAATCGTCCTAAGGCTTTGCATTTTACCTATAAGCGTTATTTGCAAAATCAAATCAGAAAGGAATTTAATTTTGAAGGGGTGCCCTTGGTAATAACTTCACGTAAAAAAGGAAGTAAAGAAAACAATGAAGATTGATAATATCATTTTTATAGGTTTTATGGGTTGTGGTAAGAGCACTTTGGCTAGGGCTTTGGCTGAAGATTTAGATTTTGTTTTTTTAGATAGTGATGCTTTAATACAACAGAAATTTAATCAAAAAATTACTACAATTTTTGAGCAAAAAGGCGAGAGTTTTTTTAGAGAGCAAGAGCAAAAAATGGCAGATTTTTTTATACATTGTCAAAAAGCTTGTATTGCAACAGGGGGTGGTTTTATCCATGTTTCAAATTTAGAAAATATAGGTTTTTGTATTTATTTAAAAGCAAGTTTTGAGTATTTAAAAAAAGCTTTAAATGCGAGTGAAATTTCTAAAAGACCTTTATTTTGCGATGAAATTAAAGCAAAAAAATTATATAATGAACGTTTAAATAAATATGAACAAAAAGCAAATTTTATTCTTAATGTAGAAAATAAAAACATAAATGAGCTTTTAAGTGAGATTAAAAAGGTGATAAAATGAGAGTATTAACAGGACTGCAGCCAAGTGGGGATTTGCATATAGGCAATTATTTTGGTGCGATCAAGCAAATGATAGAAGCGCAAAATTCTAATGAAATGTTTATATTTATTGCAAATTACCATGCTATGACTTCCTTGCAAGATGGAGAGAAGTTAAAAGAGAATTCTTTAAAAACTGCTGCGGCTTTTTTAAGTTTGGGTATAGATCCTCAAAAAAGCGTGTTTTGGTTGCAAAGTGATATTAAAGAAGTTATAGAACTTTATTGGATTTTATCTCAATTTACTCCTATGGGTTTATTAGAGCGTGCGCATAGCTATAAAGATAAGATAGCCAAAGGTCTTAGTGCATCGCACGGACTTTTTTCTTATCCTGTTTTAATGGCGGCTGATATTTTGCTTTTTGATGCGAGGGTTGTTCCTGTGGGAAAGGATCAAATTCAGCATGTAGAAATTGCACGTGATATAGCTTTAAAGGTTAATAATGAATGGGGTGAAATTTTTGTTTTGCCTCAAGCTAGAATTGATGAGCAAGTGGCTGTAGTTGTAGGCACAGATGGGGCTAAAATGAGTAAATCTTATCAAAATACTATAGATATTTTTGCTTCACAAAAGCTTTTAAAAAAGCAAATTGCTTCTATAGTTACAGACAGTACTGCCCTAAATGTTCCAAAAGATTATAAAAATTGTAATGTTTTTAAAATTATAAAACTATTTTTAGATGAAATAGAGCAAAAAAACTTGCAAGCACGTTATCAAAAAGGTGGGGAAGGTTATGGGCATTTTAAAATGTATTTAAATGAGCTTGTAAATGATTATTTTAAAGAAGCTAGAGAGAAATATGATGAATTTTTGGAAAATCCTTCTCATTTGAAAGAAATTTTAGATTTTGGTGCACAAAAAGCAAGTAAAATTGCTAAAGAGAAAATGCAAAAAATTTATGAGAAAATAGGACTTTAAGGGGTAAAGAATGCTAGATTTAAAAAATTTACAAAATCATTTTGATGAGGTAGTTGATAAACTCAAAAAGAAAAAAGTAGATGAAAGTATTTTAAAAAAGCTTGCTGATCTTTTTGTAATTTTAAAAAAGGAAAAAACTAGTTTAGAAGAATTCCAAGCTTTTCAAAATAAATTCAGCAAAGAACTTGCTAAGGCAGAGGATAAGGAAGATTTAAAAATAAAATTAAGCCAAAATAAGATTAAAATCAATGAACAAAGTCAAAAAGTCAATGCCTTAGAGCAAGAGCTTGAAGAGCTTGCTTTTAACATTCCTAATATCCCTGATGATGTTGTTCCTATAGGGAATGATGAGAATGATAATGTAGAACTTAAAAAGGTTTTAACTCCTATTTCATTTGATTTTAATCCTAAAGAACATTTTGAATTAGGAGAGAATTTGGCTTGGTTTGATTTCGTACGTGGGGTTAAAATTTCGCAAAGCCGTTTTTGTGTGCTTAAAAATGAAGGGGCTTTATTAAGCCGTGCTTTGGTAAATTATATGATAGATTTTAATATAAGCCGCGGTTTTGAACTGGTTAATGTGCCTTTTTTGGTTAATGGGGCTACTATGTTTGGAACAGGGCAATTGCCTAAATTTAAAGATGACATGTATAAAACAGAGGATGAGGATTTATATCTTATCTCAACTTCTGAAATTCCTGTGACTAATCTTTATAGTGGTGAAATTTTAAGTGCTGAGAGTTTGCCTATAAAGATGACTTGTTATAGTGCTTGCTTTAGAAAAGAAGCAGGGAGTGCAGGGAGTGATACAAGAGGCATTATCCGTCAGCATCAATTTGAAAAAGTAGAGCTTGTAAGCATTACCCAGCCTAAGCAAAGTGATAGTGTTTTTGAACAAATGCTTGAGTGTGCAAGTGATTTGCTTAGTTCTTTGGGTTTAGCACACAGACATTTAATGCTTTGTACGGGAGATTTGGGTTTTAGTGCGGCAAAGACTGTTGATCTTGAAGTGTGGCTTCCAGGACAAAATAAATATCGTGAGATCAGTTCTGTATCAAATTGTCATGATTTCCAAGCAAGGCGTGCTAAAATTCGTTATAAAAATGATCAAGGCAAAAATGAGTTAGTTCATACTCTTAATGGATCTTCTTTAGCAGTAGGAAGGACTTTGGTGGCAATTATGGAAAATTATCAAGATAAAGAAGGTAGAATTCATATTCCTGATGTTTTAAAAAAATATTTTTAAAGAGTATAAATGGCTAAGCAAGAAGATATCATACTAGAAAAACCTGAAGATAGTTTAAATGAACAAAGACTTGATGAAAGTTTAGGGGAGTTTAAAGGACAAGAAGGCCAAGCCCCGCAAGATGAAGAATTTAGCTCTTTGCCTGAAGCATTGCCTGAAGAAAATGGTGATGGGGGTTTTCATTTCACAAGAGAGAGTGCGCCTGAGGATGTTTCAACTTTTGAAGAGGTTCAAACTAAACAACCCATCCCTTGGTATCAAGATAGGAAGTTTATGTATCTTGTTGCTTTGTCTTTAGGAATAATTTGTATTTTGGTTTTTATGCTTTTTTATTTAACTTTTAATGATGGAAAAATAAAGCCTGATTTTATTGCTTCTAAGCTTTCTTACCAACCTATGCTTGTTCCTGATGAGTCTTATAAGTATAATGACATGCAAAAAATTGATAGTATGATACAAAAGGCAAATACTTTGTATTTAAAGGGTGAGGTAGAACAGGCTTTAAAGATTTATGAACAAGTTGCTGTATATAATGAGTCTTTATCTCACTATAATTTAGGCGTTTCTCAAATGAATGAAAATAAATTTAAAGAAGCTTTTGAAAGCTTTAAAAAGGCCATAGCAAATGGTGAGAATCAAAGTGTTTCAGCTATTAATGCAGCTGTTTGTGCTTTGAAATTCAATGATAAGGAAAAATTCAGATATTATATAGACTTAGCGCAAGTGTATCTTCCTAAAGAAGGCAGATCAAAATTATATGATTATTATTTAAGTTTGATTAATTATTATAAAGGATATTATCCTGAAGCTTTACAGATGTTTCAAAGAATTAATATTGAGCCTTATACGGATGTGGCAAAATATTTGTCTGCTAAAATTTATGCGAAAATGGATTTTGATGATAAGGCTATAGGAGAATTAAATTCTCAAGGCAATTTCGAACCTAGTTTATCTTTAGGCCTTTTGTATGCAAGAATAGGAGAATATACTAAGGCTAAAACTGCTTTAAAAACAGCAATGAAAATTGAAAGGGATTTTAACCAAAGTTTAGCTGCTTTGACCTTGGTTGATATTAAAACAGGTGCTTATCAAGATATGCTAGCACGTTTACAAAATGCTTATGATAATGATAAAGATAGGTATAAAATTTTAGATACTTATAAGATTCAAGTTCGTTTAAATAAAAATCTTTTTAATATAGCTATCGCACAAAATTCTTTTTCAAAGGATTTTTTAAAAAAACAAAAAGATCAATTTGACTTGCTTTTTTATTTCGCTCCTTATCAAGTTTTTGACAGTAAACAAGCTGCCTTATACATTAAAAAGGCTAATATTACTGATTTTGTAGATGATAGTGCGGATGCTCAGATGTATCTTGATACAAGCAAAGCCCTTGCATCTACCAATGTAAAGATTGCTAATGTTATTGATTATGCTTTAAATCAAAAACTACGTCTTGCTAATAAAGAATTTCAAAAATTGATTAAAGACTATCCAGAACACAGTATTTTGCATTATAATTTGGCTTTAACTTATGCACAAATGCAAAATTATGAACTTGCTTATAAGCATTTTTCAAGTTCTTACCATCTTAATCCTAAAAATTATTTAGCAGGGGCTTTTGCTTTATTTTGTGCAAAGCTTATTGATATAAATACTACTAAGCTTTATAATGAAATTCTTGATAATATGGCAGCTGATGCTAATTTTAAAGCTAATATGCAAAAAAGCATGCTATTTTTAGTTAATAATAATTATATTTCTATGCTTCCTTATCTTGATGAGTTAAAAAATGATACTCCTTTAAGTTTGATTTTCGAAGCTATTGTTGCTAAAAATAATAATCTTAATAATCAAGCAGATGTAAAGATTGCTAAATTACAATCAGAATTACCTGAGGATATTCTAGCTAATATTTTGTATTTTAATTCTTTAAATTCTAATTTAAATATTAAAGAATATGCACAAAATGCACAAATTTATTTTCAGGATTTAAAACTTGGTTATCGTAGTGTGTTTGGTGGGCCTAATATCGCTAGAGAATTTTATGTGAATTTAATGCATGTTGTAGGACTTCTCAATTTAGAAAGGCAAAAATTTAAAGATTTGCTTCATGTTTCTAGAATTAAGGATGAAGGTCTTGTTCAAACCTTGGCTTATTTAGATATTTTTGCACAACAATATGAAGAAGCTTATGGGCTTTATAATTCTTTAATTGATGATTATGGTGCTAAGGATACTAGGACTTTATTTTTGGCTGCTGTTGCAGCCGTAGGTGCAAATAATCCTAATTCAGCAATAGCACTTTTACAACTTTCTAAACTTACAGACAAAAATAATAAAGAAAGTAAAGCAGCTCTTGGTATGCTCTATCACGAAGTGAAAAATTATGAGGCTGCAATTTCTCAATACAAAGCCTTGCCTAATGATTTTAAAAGTGAATTTTTTACTTTTGATATTTATAATAATTGAAAATGTTTAGAGTTTAGTTAAGTGTTGTGAATCAAGCTTGAAGATCTAAGCTTTTTTCTTTTAAATCTTCCATGCGATCATGGACTTTTTGAAGGGCTAGTTGCATAGTGTCTTGACTGATTTTAGGGAGTTCTCCTCCCCACATTTGTTTGGCTTCTTTAAATCCTTCGTTCATGCCTTTTAAACCTTGTTTTAATTTTTCAATATCATCACCACTATTTTTGATTATAAAATCTGCAATGCGATTAGCCGTATTTTGCACTCCAAAAAATCCTTCTTCGCTAATGAGTTGTTCAAGCTCATTAGCATCCATGTTAAGTGGATTTTTGCCATTGTAGGATAAAGATGTAAAATCAATATTTGAAAGTATAAATTGTGCATTGTTTAAATCGGTATTTTTTAAAAAAGCATTGAGTGCAGCTTGGGTATTGCTTGTATTTATACTCATATTAAATGTTTGTTGTTCAAAGTAAATCAGATAAAAATCAGTGATCTTTTGTGCGCTAAGTAGGCTTGATGGTTTTAAGTTTTTGTTTTTAGTATTTTCTTGAGTATTAGCTATTGTTTTTTTATAATGAGTTTGTGTTTGATTGGCTATAGAAGTATTTACTTGCATAGAAATTCCTTATTTTAGGCTTATATTTTATATCGGATTTTAATTTAGAAATTTTATAAGGAGAAAAATTCCTTTTTTAAGGAATTTATTCTTTTATTGTAGGTAGTAAGCAATTTGTTCTTTATTAAGAATACGAATAAGATTGCTAGTGCCTTCTACTCCTGTTGGAAAGCCTGCGGTTAAAAGATAGCATTTATTTTTATCCATGAAGCCTTTTTCAATGCTTGAACGGACACAATCTTTTAATAATTCTGTAAGATCATTGCTTTTATTAACTAAAATAACAGGATTAACTCCCCAGACTATACTTAAGGAATTTAAGGTTTTTTCACAATGTCCTATAGCTATAATTTCTATATTTGGGCGATATCTTGCAATTTTAATTGCAGATTTTCCACTACTTGTGATAGAAAAAATAGCATCAGCATTTAAATCTGTTGCAAGATGAGCTGAAGAATGCATGATTTTATCTGTATTATCTGTATTGTTAAAATCGTTAAATTTGTTATAAGGATAGTGTTTTTCAGTTTCTATTATAGTTTGATACATAATATCAACAGCATTTGCAGGATCTATACCTACAGCACTTTCTTCGCTTAACATAACAGCATCTGTACCGTCTAAAACGGCATTGGCTACATCTGAGATTTCAGCTCTTGTGGCAGTTTTGCTTTTAGCAAGTGAAAGAAGCATTTGGGTTGCAGTGATAACAGGTTTAGAAGCATTATTTGCTTTGCGGATGATTTCTTTTTGTATATTAGGGACTTTATAATAAGGAACTTCAATGCCTAAGTCTCCGCGAGCAACCATGATTCCATCACTAGATTTAATGATTTCATCAATATTTTCTACTGCATCGAATTTTTCAATTTTTGCAAAAATAGATATTTTTGCGTTATTTTGAGTTAAAATTTCACGCACTTCATGGATATCATGGGCATTTTGTACAAAGGATATTGCTAAAAAATCTACATCGTTTTTAATACCCCAAAGCAGATCGTTTTTATCTTTTTGTGTGATAACATCGATATTGATTTTGGTATTTGGAAAATTAATCCCTTTGTTTGAGCTTAAAAAACCATCATTTTCTACAAGAGTTTGGATTTTTTCACCGTCTATGGCTATGACTTTTGCACGAATAGATCCATCATAAAGATAGATGTATTCATCGATTTTTAGCATATCTAGTACAGAACTTTGATTGATGCTGATTTTATAATGATTTTGACTTATTTTTTCGCCTAGAATCTTTTCGCGATAAAAATCAAGTTTATCACCTTTTTTTAGATCAAAGGGTTCTTTGAGTGTGCCTGTGCGAATTTTAGGTCCGCTAATATCTTGCAAAATACCAACACGAGTGTGGAGTTCTTTAGCTACTTTTCTTATGGTGTCAAGGTTATTTTTGTGGTATTCATGAGTTCCATGAGAAAAATTTAAACGAAAAACATTTACGCCATTTATAATCATTTGACGTAAGATCGCTTCTTTTTCACTTGCTGGACCTACTGTGGCTACGATTTTTGTTTTTTTAAGCATATTAACTCCTTTGAAATTAATTGTAATTAAAGGTAGTAATAAAACAATTATAGTAATTCTAAAGCAAATTGATCTTCATTAAATTGCATGCTTAGGTAATCACATATCAATTTTGCATCTCTTTGAGCATTTCCTAAACAACTAGTAGCACCTGGGCTTGGAGTCATGTTGAAAATGATACCAGGAATTTCTGTGATACTTGCCTCTCCTAACATTAATTCTTTTTTGGTTTTATCAATGACTTGTGGTCTGACGCCTCCAAAGCCTTTTGCGTAATAAATATCACTTGTTTTGAGGCTTGGAACTATTTTTTTGGCGTCTTTTACAAATAAGCTTTTATTGATAAAAGGTAATTCAAAGAGATAATTATAAAGGATATAATTTCTAATTGTAGGATCTTTTAGCATATTAAAAGTGACTTGCAAGACGGTTTTATCAAGTTGAAGGGATTTAAAAAATTCTGGCACTGATTTAAGTCCATGATAGCGTTCTAGTTTTGGGATTACAAGAGCAGTAGGGCCAAAGCGTGTATTCATATCAGCTAGTAAATCAGGATCTCCATGAAGTGCTGCAAATGGAAGTTTAGGGTTTTGTACCATGTAAACTTTACCATTTAAAAGTTTTTTCTTAGTTAAATAAAAACTCCCAGCAACAGGCCAACAGGACTTATCCATTCCTAAATTCATTTTGTGTGCTAGATATAAAGAATGTGCCCCGGCATTTACTACAACACTTTTAGCATGGTATTCTTGATGATTTGATGTTTTTAAGATGAAAATATCATCTTTTTTTTCTATATGAGTGATTTCTTGATTGAAGGCGACAAAAGTATTTTTACCTTGTTTTTGAGCTTGTTCTATGAGATTGATACTCATCTTTCCAAAATCTACAGTTGTAAAAACCTCACCTGCTTCAATACCCATGCCACAGATATCTTCAGATCTATTATTGATACCATCTTCTCCTAAAGCTACTTTTGGTTCAATTTGTCTGATTTTTGCTTTATCAAAAAACTTGATATAAGGATAAAGTTCTTTAAATTCTTCATAGCGTTTTTTCATATAATCGCATTCTATTTCTCCCACAGCTAGAGCCATTTTTTGATGTGAAAACATGAAATTGTTTTGTGCATTTTGCATGAGTCCATATTTGACTATCATATCGGCTGTTTTTTTTACTTTTTTTGCCTTTTCTAGGGTATAGTTGGTTTCGATATCGCCGCAATGAATCGTTTGAGAATTGCTAGTTCCTTTGGAATTTAATGTTGCAGGAGTATTGTATTTTTCTATTAAAGCGATATTTTTAATATTTGTGTATCTTGCAAGTTCGTAAAATAAGGCTGCTCCTGAAATTCCAGCCCCAACAACAAGTACATCAAATTCTTTTTGAATCATCGTTTTTCCTTTTTTTATTTTGATAAAGTTTTTTCTCAAATAGAAGTTTAATTTAATTTATTTTACAATAAAGTTAAATTTCATTAACAATAAATATTAATGAGAATTTTTGTAACATTTTTTAATAAAGCAAATTAGGGTTTTCTTGTAAAATTTTTTTCATTCCTCTAAATACAAGAAGCTTATCATAAATTGCATGATCAAAATAATTTGCCAAAAATTGTCCATCGCCACCTGTAAAATAAATTTTTTTATTTTGGGCTGCATCTTTAATAAGTAAATAAATCCCTTTAAAAATCCCATAACTTAAAGCATCCATTGTTTTTTGAGGGAAAGCATCAAGGCTGACTTGAGTATTAAATTCGCTTTTTAATCGCGGTGAAATATGGCTATAAATTTTTTTATAATTTGCAATACCTGGTAAAATAAAACCGCCTAGATGTATACAATGTGAAATAATGTCTATAGTGATAGCACTACCTGCATCTACAACAACCCCATCTTCAATAGTATAGCAAGCCGCAATGCGATCAACTCCTAGTCCTTGATAGATTGTATCAAATAAAAAATAAGGCTCAAGATTGATAAAATTTTTTTGATTTTTTAAATGTTCTTTAAGATGCTCATTGACATTGATATAAAAAATTTTTTGTTCGTTTTTAAATTCCATAAACTGTTTGATAGTAAGAGTGAAGTATTTGTTTTTATCTAGAAAATTAGCATTTGAATTTCCAATATCACAAAGCAGCATAAATATTAAATCCTTTTATTTGGTTGATGATTGTTTATTTTAAAGCAAAGCAAGATTTTATTAAAAAAGCATTTGTTTGTACTGGTTTTTAGCATTAAATGATTTAAAAATAAATTATCTTGCATCATCTTGCTTTTTTTGTATAAAAAAGGATATATGATTTATCCTTGCTAGCATTAAAAATAAGTCTATTTTCATTTGATGCATTTAACTTATAAAATTGAGAATTTAATTTTAAAGTTTGCATTATTTTCTCTAAATTTTTCATTATAATAGATCTAAAATTTTATCTTCATAATAAAATTTATCATTTCCCATAAAAGACATTTTATCCACAGCTTCTGAAAGTTTAAATATTTGAATATTGTCTAAGTTTAAATCCATTTTAACAAGATAGCCTGTTTTTTCAAAAAGATATAAAAAGTCCTTATATATATTACTTTTGATAAAAATAGCAAATTCAAATTTTTTCTCTGTAGTTTTTTTTAAATTATAATCTGTTTTAATAACAGTACCGTCTTTTTCTAATATAAAAATAGCATTATTAGAAAGTGCGACATCTTTAATATCAGCGTCAAGATAAAGGGTTCTATTAGGACTCACGATTATAATTTTTTTAGCCGTCGCTGCTATGAGTTTATCTTCAAAGACATTTAAATAAATGACATTATTAAAGAAATTTTCTGCTGAAATAACGACATCTTTGATAATTTGAAGATTATTTATTGAAAGGATTAGAATTTTACCATCTAAGGTTGGATATACAACAATATTATCTAAAAATATCGGATTAGCCATGCGACTATCTTGGGCAGGGGCTGAAGTTAAAGTTTGACTGAATTTAATCCCTAATGAACGATTGGCAAGAACTATAGTATTGTTTGCAAGTACAAGGGCTAAATCATCACCATTTAAAGCTACACTTACAACACTAGCTTCATATTTAAAAGTATAAATTTCATTATAAGAATCATCAAATATTTTTAAATTTCCATCATTATCTGCTACGACATACTCTGCGTCTTGATAAGCTAAAAGCATGTAATTTTTTGGAAGTTTAAATTTATCTATAGAAATGCCACTTTTTAAAATCGCAGTATTATTGCTAAGTTTTGCTGATGCTAAATTCCAGTCAATAATTTTAGCTTTTAAACTGTCATTATGGCTTAAATCTCCATTAATTTGCTGAGGTTCAAAGTATTGTCTTTTTGTACCGCAAGCACACAAAAATATTAAACAAACTAGACTTAGAAATATTTTTTTCATTGTGAAATACCTTGATAATGTTTAAGATTTTTAGCAATTTGACTCAAATTTGAATTATCTTGTATTTGAGAAAGTAAAATATTAGCTTCTTCGATTTTGTTTTGTTCTAAAAGTTTATAAGCTTGCATTAATTTATCGTAGTTTTTCAAAAATACTGATGTATTGCCTAAATCTAAAGCGATAATATTTTTAAGTAAAGTATTTGTTTGGGTATTATCATAAATTTGTTTTAGTTCATTTTGAATTGTTGTATTGTTTAAATCATTGCTTTTTTGTGTCATTAAAAATACAGCATAAAGATTAATATTTTTATCTTTAAGTTTTTCTAAGAGCTTTTTATCATTAGGGTTTTGCAATAGATTGGCATAGATTTCATTGCTTTGTTTTATATTGTATTCTTTTATTTTTGAAATTACAAAATTGCTAAAAAATGCAATAATTATAAGTACTATAATAGCAATTATATAAAATTTATATTTACGTAAGAATCTTTCGCCTTTAATAAAACTTTCGATAAATTGCTCTTCTGTGTTAAGTTCGTTTTTAACAGCTTTTAAATTATCTTTTAGTCCCAAAATTTATCCTTAAGAATTATTTTCATTTTGTAAAAATTACGATATTGTATCATATAAATTGCAAAATATCCTAAATAATTTAAAGCTTTTTATGATATAATTTTTGAAATTTTAACTTTTTAGCAAGGTTTAAGAAATGCAAATAGATGAAAAATTACTTACTAAACTTGAAAAATTAAGTGCTTTGCAAATAACACAGAATAGAGATGAAACTATTGCGCAGCTTAGTGAAATCGTAAATTTTGTCCAAAACTTGAATGAACTTGATTTGCATTCTCAAGAGTTTACAGTTAATATTATAAAAGGTGCCACCCCTTTAAGGAGTGATGAGATAAAAGGTGCTAAAGTAATTGATCAAGTTTTAAATTGTGCTCCACAAAAACAAGAGCATTTTTTTGTCGTTCCTAAAATTATAGAATGATTAACTTAGCATTTAGTGCTTATTTGTAGAATAATTTAAATAAAAATCAGAAAGTGATTAATAATGAATTTTTATTGGTTTGATGCTTTTATTTTGGGCTTTACTTTGCTTTTAGGCCTTAAAGGTATTATAAATGGTTTGATAAAAGAAATTTTCGGGCTTTTGGGTATTATTGGCGGTGTGTTTCTTGCTTCAAAATACGCTTCCCAAGCTTCAGAGTTTATACAAAACACTTTCTATAGAATAGAAAATCAAAGTTTGGCAGAATTTGCCGGATTTTTAACTGTATTGATTATTTTTTGGATTGCTTGCTTGTTATTTGGTAATTTTCTTTCTAAATTAATCAAATTAAGCGGTTTGGGATTTTTAAACCACATAGGTGGTTTTGTATTTGGTGGAATGAAAATTTTTTTAATTTTTGCAATTTTAATTTTTTGTATAGCAAAAATTGATTTTTTAAACGATAAATTGAATTATTTTGCTGAAGATAGCTACACTCTTAATTTACTTAAAAGAACCGGATCTTTTATCATGAATCAACCTTTAGCTGAAGATAGCTTAGAATATGCTACTCAAAAGTTTCAAAATATTACAAATGATTTAAATAAAAAAAAGGATTGATATGTTAATTGAAAATGTAGAATATGATGTTTTATTAGAAAGATTTAAAAAAATTTTAAGACAAGGTGGACTTAAATATACTAAACAAAGAGAGGTGCTTTTAAAAACCCTTTATCATAGCGAAAATCACTATACACCTGAAAGTTTATATATGGAAATTAAGCAAGTTGAACCTGGATTAAATGTTGGAATTGCTACTGTATATCGTACTTTGAATTTGCTTGAAGAAGCAGAAATGGTCACTTCTATTTCCTTTGGTTCAGCAGGTAAGAAATATGAACTTGCTAATAAACCCCATCATGATCATATGATCTGTAAAAATTGTGGCAAAATAGTAGAATTTGAAAATCCTATTATAGAAAGACAACAAGCTTTAATTGCTAAAGAACATGGTTTTAAACTCACAGGACATTTGATGCAACTTTATGGTGTTTGTGGAGAGTGCAATAATCAAAAAATCAAGGTAAAAATATAAATGTTTGATAATGTTTTAGTTCATCAAAGGATACAAAAAGCTAAAGGATTAAGAGATTTAGGGATAAATCCTTATCCTCATTTTCTAGAAAAAGAAATGTCTTTAGAGGTCTTTAAAGAAAAATTCTCTTATATTTTAAATCAAGAAGAAAAAAGAGATGAGAGTGTAAATGCTGTGCTTGCAGGGCGTTTAAAGCTTTTGCGTATAGCAGGAAAATCTATTTTTGCAAATATTGAAGATGAAAACACTAATTTGCAAATTTATTTTAGCAAAGACAGTGTGGGTGAAGAGCCTTATGGAATTTTGAAGAAGAATTTAGAAGTAGGAGATATTGTTTTAGTTAAAGGTTTTCCCTTTGTAACTAAAATGGGGGAATTTAGCTTACATGCGAGTGAAGTAAAACTCGCTACAAAAGCCATTGTCCCTTTGCCTGAAAAATATCACGGGCTTACTGATATAGAACAAAGATATCGCAAACGTTATGTAGATATGATTATGAATGCAGAGGTTAGAAAAGATTTTTTATTACGTTCTAAGGTCGTGAGTTTAATACGTCATTTTTTTGAACAAAAAGGGTTTTTAGAAGTTGAAACTCCTATGATGCATCCTATTGCAGGTGGAGCAAATGCTAAGCCTTTTGTTACTTTTCATAATGCTTTGGGTGTAGAAAGATTTTTAAGAATTGCCCCAGAACTTTATCTTAAAAGGCTTGTTGTAGGCGGTTTTGAAGCAGTTTTTGAAATCAATCGTTGTTTTAGAAATGAGGGTATGGATTTAACCCACAATCCTGAATTTACTACTATAGAATTTTATTGGGCTTACCATAATTATAGGGATTTAATGGATTTGACTGAAGAGCTTTTTGCTTTACTTTTAGAGAAGTTAAATTTAGGAAAAATAATAGAATTTGATGGAAAAATGATAGATTTTTCCAAACCTTTTGAAAGAATTACTTATAAAGATGCGTTATGTAAATACGGTGATTTAGATAAAGAATTGATAGAAGATAAAGAAAAAATTCTTATCAAATTAAAAACAGACGGTTTTGAAGCAAATGAAAAACTTGATCTTGGGTATTTACAAGCTGAACTTTTTGCTAACTATGTGGAGAAAAAACTGATCAATCCTACTTTTGTAGTTGATTTCCCTGTTGCTATTAGTCCTTTATCAAGATCGAGTGATGAGGATGATCAAATTGCTGAAAGATTTGAATTGTTTATTTGTGGAAGGGAGTTAGCAAATGGTTTTAATGAGCTTAATGATCCGCTTGAGCAATATGAGAGATTTTTAAAACAAATTGAAGCTAAAAATGCAGGCGATGAGGAAGCTTGTGAAATGGATGAGGATTTTGTCAATGCTTTAGGATATGGTATGCCTCCAACAGCAGGACAAGGTATAGGTATAGATAGATTGGTTATGTTATTGAGTAATAAAAAGTCCATCCGTGATGTGATATTATTCCCTGCGATGCGTCCATTAAAATCAGAATTAAAGGAGAAAGAATGAGTATAGAAATATTTGATAAAGAAATTTTTGATTTAACTCACAAAGAGCTTGAGCGTCAATGTGAAGGGCTTGAAATGATAGCGAGTGAAAATTTTACTCTGCCTGAAGTTATAGAAGTTATGGGAAGTATTTTAACTAACAAATATGCTGAAGGTTATCCTGGTAAAAGATATTATGGCGGTTGTGAATTTGTAGATGAAATTGAAGCTTTGGCGATAAAAAGATGTAAAGAGCTTTTTAATTGTAATTTTGCAAATGTTCAGCCTCATTCAGGTTCTCAAGCAAATCAAGGCGTTTATGCAGCTTTAATCAATCCTGGAGATAAAATTTTAGGAATGGATTTAAGCCATGGAGGTCACTTAACTCATGGTGCTAAGGTAAGTTCTTCAGGGAAAATATATCAAAGCTGTTTTTATGGGGTCGAACTTGATGGTAGAATCGATTATGAAAAAGTAAGAGACATTGCAAAAAAAGAAAAGCCAAAGCTTATAGTTTGTGGTGCGAGTGCTTATGCAAGAGTGATTGATTTTGCTAAATTCAGAGAGATTGCTGATGAAGTAGAGGCCTATCTTTTTGCTGATATAGCTCATATTGCAGGACTTGTAGTAGCAAAAGAACATCCTGATCCATTTCCTCATGCTCATGTAGTAAGTTCAACTACTCATAAGACTTTACGAGGTCCAAGAGGTGGTATCATTATGAGTAATGATGAAGAACTTGCTAAAAAGATTAATTCTGCAATTTTTCCAGGGATTCAAGGTGGTCCATTGATGCATGTGATTGCTGCTAAGGCTGTAGGCTTTAAATTTAATCTTAGTGATGAGTGGAAAGTCTATGCAAGACAAGTAAAGGCTAATGCTCAAGTTTTAGCTAAAGTATTAAAACAAAGGAATTTTAAGCTTGTAAGTGATGGCACTGATAATCATCTTGTTTTGATGAGTTTTTTAGATCGTGAATTTAGTGGAAAAGATGCTGATTTAGCTTTGGGTAATGCAGGCATTACAGCAAATAAAAATACTGTTCCAGGTGAGTTTAGAAGCCCTTTTATAACTAGTGGATTAAGGCTAGGAACGCCAGCACTTACAGCAAGGGGCTTTAAAGAAAAAGAAATGGAAATAGTTTCAAATTATATTGCGGACATTTTAGATGATATTAATAATGTAAAATTGCAAGAAAATATTAAACAAGATCTTAAAAAACTTGCAAGTGATTTTATCATTTATGAAAGGGCTATGTTTTGATTTCACCGATGGATATGTCGCTAATTAAAATAATTGGCAATCATTATTATATAAGACGTGATAAAATTGTAAACAAAGTTACCCATAGAGGTCGTTTGTTTTTTGATAAATTTGAAAGGGTTGATGCACCTTTAAATTTAAATATCATGAGAGAACATGCTGCTAAAAAAATCACCATTGCACATGATCTGATAACAAATGATAATAAAGTTGAAAATATTGTTTTTGATTATAATGGTTTTAATGCTGAGAGATTTTATCATCGTGCCCAACTTATTTTGCGTGAAGAGGGTTTTATAAATTTTACAGCTTATAAAACCAAAACTTCAGGGCATTTACATCTTTATATCCATAAAGGACACACGGCTTTAAATGAAGGTTATTCTCTAGCGTCTAAACTTTCAATGATGTTTGCAAGCAAAATGCCTGTAGAATGGAAGGTATTTCCTAGCAAGGATTTACCTAGGGAATTTAATATTTTAATATTGCCTTATGAGGTTTATCAAAAAGAACGAGGAAGTTCTTGGTCTAAGCATATGTAAGAAAGGATAAATTATGGAAAATCAGAAAAATGAATTTGATGATATTATTTTAGAAAAAAGTAATAAAAATGAAAAAATGAAAAAAATTCTTTTGCGTATTATTGCTTTGGTAATTTTGTTTTTAGTTATTATGATAGTAATGAAGCTTATAAACAGTAGTGAAAATGAAAATATACAAAGTCAAACTGTATTGCCAAATGAACCTATCACAACACAAGATAATACTCATGATACTTCCTTTGAAAGCATGCCTATTACTGATAATACTTTAGCTGAAGATCAATTTGAAGCTTTAAAAAAACAATTCCAAGAGGAGCAAAATGCTACTCAAAATGATGTGAATTCTACTTCTAATAATGATGATAAACTAGATTCAGCTTTGCCAACACAAGAAATTCCCCAAGAGGTGTCTCCTACACCGAAAAAAGCCATTCAAACAGATGTTTCTAAGCAAGAATCTAAACAAAGTGCTGTAAAAAAAGAGAAACAATCTCCTAAGCAAACTATTAAAAAAGAGCAAAATGCTAATGATTTATTTAAAAATGTCAATGCTAAGCCTGTGCATCCAAGTGGCTTGGCATCTGGTATTTATGTTCAGATTTTTTCTGTAAGTAATCTGGATCAAAAATCAAAAGAATTAGCTTTGGTAAAACAAAAAGGTTATGATTATAAACTTTATAAAACTACAGTTGGAGGTAAGGAAATTACTAAAGTGTTAATAGGTCCATTTGAGAAAGCACAAATTAGTAATGAACTTGCTAAAATTCGTAAAGATATTGCTAAAGATGCTTTTTCTTTCACTTTAAAATGAAATTCTTAGCAGTCATAGGCGATCCTATTTTCCATTCTAAATCGCCTAGAATGCATAATAATGCCATCAAAAGCCTTAATCTTGATGGCATTTATACACGCTATCATTTACTTAACCCTGATTCCTTGAAAGATAAAATTTTAAATTTAAAATTAAGTGGGGCTAATATTACCTTGCCTTTTAAAGAAAAAGCTTTAGAAATTGCTGATTTTAAAGACAGTTTTGCACAAAATATAGGTTCGGCTAATACTTTATGTATTAAAGAGGGTAAAATTCATGCTTTTAATACGGATGCTTTGGGCTTTTTAGAGATTATGAAAGAATTAGATAATATAAAAAAAGCTTTAATTTTAGGTGCTGGAGGTACTGCACTTGCTTTGGCTTATGTTTTAAAACAAAAGGATGTGCAAGTTTGCGTGACTAATCGTAGTAAAGAAAGATTTAAAGATTTTAAGGCTTATCAAACTTGTCTTTATCAAGATCTGAGAGAATTTGATTTTGATTTAATTATCAATGCAACTTCTGCAGGATTGAAAGATGAGAGTTTACCCTGTACTAGGGAGCTTTTGGAGAAAATTTTACCTAGATCTCGATTTGCTTTTGAAGTGATCTATGGTAAAAAAACCCCATTTTATCAATTATGTAAAAGCTATGGTTTAAGAACTAAAGATGGCCTTGATATGCTTTTATGGCAAGGGGTTTTTGCTTTTGAGCTTTTTTTTGATATTAAAGATAAAAGAGAAATGATTAAGAATACGATGAAAGAAGCTTTACAATTAGCATAAGTTTTTGCTTTGATTAAAATGATTAAAAATAATATTTTTAAAGTATGGAATTTAAGAATTATCTTTATATTTTAAGATAATTCAAAAATTTCTTAGTCTTGTTCTTTTTGATGTAGTATTTTCAAAATCATTACTATCATCATGCGATTGTGTATGGGAAAAATCGTCTTCTAGGGTACTATTATTATCAAAACTATTAAATTCATTTAAATGAGTTGTATGGGATGTTTTGTCTATATTTGCTGCTTTTGGAAGGTTATTATAAAGTGTATTAAGAGTATTTTTATAAAAAGCTAAAAAACTTTTGTCTATTTCAAAGGCAGGTTTTTCTAAGCCTTTATTAAGTTGTGTTGGTACTGTAGAGATGGTTGTTTTAAACATATTAATTCCATCGTCACCTTTAATGGGATAATCTAGCATAATGAAAGAATCTAGCTTAGTATTGTTTGAAAGTTGGGTTGAATTTTGTGTATTGTGTGCATCTATAAAATCTATTTTACCTTTAAAATTGATGCTTAAATTAGATTTTATAGAATCTCCTCCCATGAAACTGCTTGTTTTTTGTACATTTTTCTCTTCTGTGTCAATGCTAATGAAAGTTTTAAGAATATAATCTGGATTAGAATTGACAATTTTGTAGCCTTTAAGTTGGGCAATGACTTTTATTTGTTCTTCTAAATTTTGTTTTAAAAGTTCGATTTCTTTTTCTATGCGAATTTTAAGTACAGAATTTTGAAAATAATCAGAATGATTGTTGTTTTGTTCTAGATTAATAGGTTCAAGTGCTATGCTTATTGTTGAGTCAAGGGGTTCTATTTTTGTAGGTGTTGGTGGTTTAAAATTAGGCATAGAGACATTGACAAAATTGTTGCTTGTTCCACCACAAGCTGTTAAAAATAGCATGCTTATAATCAGTGCAATATATTTTTTCATTTTTTACCTTTATTTTGAAAGTATTTGTTTAATTATATCAAGTTAAAGTTTTTTTGTTATATTTTTAGAAAATAAAATTGCTAGGAAAGATATGGAATTTTGGAGACATATTTACTCAAATTTTGATGTTGTAGCTTTTAATATAGCGGGTTTGAAAGTGCATTGGTATGGTATTATGTATGTTATAGCTTTACTTTTGGCTTTATTTTTGGCAAAAATTTTTGTAAGAAAATTTCAATTAACTATCGATGAAAAACGTTTAGATAGTTATTTTATTTGGGTTGAAATAGGGGTAATTTTAGGTGCAAGGCTTGGATATATTTTAATTTATGATGCAAATACTTTTTATTATATTACTCATCCTTGGCAAATTTTTAATCCTTATGTGGATGGGGAGTTTGTAGGGATTCGTGGTATGAGTTATCATGGAGCGATTATAGGGTTTTTAATAGCTACTTTTTTATTTTGTAAAAAATATAAGGAAAATCCTTGGGTTTTTCTTGATTTAGTTGCTTTAAGTGTCCCATTAGCTTATGTTTTTGGACGTATAGGAAATTTTTTAAATCAGGAGCTTGTTGGTCGTGTTACAGATGTGCCTTGGGGCATTTATGTTGATGGAGTATTGCGTCATCCTTCCCAGCTTTATGAAGCGTTCTTAGAGGGAGTTGTTGTTTTTGTTGTGGTATATTTGATGAGATTAAGACAAAGTTTTGAAGGGGAGTTAATTCTTGTTTATGCAATTTTGTATTCTTTGGCGAGATTTGTGTGTGAGTTTTACCGTGAACCTGATTTTGGTATAGGATTGGTTTTATGGGGTATGAGTATGGGTCAACTTTTAAGTTTGATTATGTTTGTCACAACTTTGTTAGTTTATGTTTGTATAAAATTTAAAAAAGTAAATATTTAATCTGTATTAAAGACTTTTGTAATATAATGAGTCCGATTTTTTAATTTCTTTATTACAAAGGAGTAAAGATGCGTGAGCTTATCGAAGGTTATTTGGGTAAAAGCATTGAAGGCAAGAAAAGCAAAATGCCAGCAAAATTAGATTTTATCCAAAGTGCTTCAGGGCTTTTTTTGGGTCTTTTTATGTGGGTGCATATGTTTTTTGTTTCTACAATTTTAGTCAGTGAAGATTTTTTTAATTCTGTAGTGCATTTTTTGGAATTAAAATTTGTTTATGATAACCCTATTATGAGTTATATTACTTCTTTTTTAGCCGCCTGTGTTTTAGTGGTTTTTTTCGTTCATGCTTTACTTGCAATGAGAAAATTTCCTATTAATTATCGTCAGTATCAAATATTAAGAACACATAGTAAAAAAATGAACCATAGTGACACTTCTTTATGGTGGATACAAGCCTTTACTGGTTTTGTAATGTTCTTTTTAGGTTCTGCTCATCTTATTTTTATCATAACAAATGCGGATAAAATTAGTGGTGATATGTCAGGAGATAGAGTTGTAAGTCATTTTATGTGGCTTTTTTATGCTGTTCTTTTAGTGTGTGTGGAGCTTCATGGAAGTATAGGTCTTTATAGGCTTTGTGTTAAATGGGGCTGGTTTGAGGGTAAAAATGCAAGAGAAAGTCGTAAAAAGCTTAAAATTGCTAAATGGGCTATTAGCATTTTTTTCCTAGTTTTAGGTGTATTAAGCCTTATAGCCTTTATAAAAATAGGCTATGAAAACTATCAAAATCAAATCCAAACTACTGTAATGATAAAAAACTACAATGGAGCAAATTATGAATATACAATATAGTGATGCTTTAATAATAGGTGGAGGATTAGCAGGTCTTAGAGCGGCTATTGAGGTAGCAAAGAGTGGTCAAAGTGTGACGCTTTTAAGCATTTGTCCAGTAAAGCGTTCTCATTCTGCAGCAGTTCAAGGGGGTATGCAAGCTAGTCTTGCTAATAGTGTAAAAGGTGAGGGTGATAATGAAGATTTGCACTTTGCAGATACAGTAAAAGGAAGTGATTGGGGCTGTGATCAAGAAGTGGCAAGAATGTTTGCACAAACTGCTCCAAAAGCTGTTCGTGAGTTAGCATCCTGGGGTGTGCCTTGGACTAGGATTAGTAAGGGTCCAAGAACGGTTGTAATTAATGCACAAAAAACTGTGATTGAAGAAAAAGAACAAGCCCATGGACTCATTAATGCTAGAGATTTTGGGGGAACGAAAAAATGGAGAACCTGTTATATAGCTGATGCTACAGGGCATTGTATGCTTTATGGTGTAGCCAATGAAGCCATTAAATATCAAGTAAAAATTATTGATAGAATGGAAGCTTTAAGAATCATCCATAATGGTAAAAAATGCTTAGGGGTAATTGCAAGAGATTTGACTAATGGACAATTAATTGCTTATATTGCAAGAGGTACTATGATAGCAACAGGAGGTTATGGTAGGATTTATAAGCAAACTACTAATGCAGTAATTTGTGAAGGTACAGGTGCTGCTATAGCTCTTGAAACAGGACTTTGTAGGCTTTCAAATATGGAAGCAGTGCAATTTCATCCAACACCTATTGTACCAAGTGGAATTTTGCTTACTGAGGGTTGTCGTGGGGATGGTGGAATTTTACGCGATGTAGATGGATACCGTTTTATGCCAGATTATGAACCAGAGAAAAAAGAACTTGCAAGTCGTGATGTTGTAAGTCGTAGAATGATGGAACATATTCGTAAAGGTAAGGGTGTAAAAAGTCCTTATGGGGATCATTTATGGCTTGATATTTCTATACTTGGAAGAGCACATGTAGAAAAAAATCTTCGTGATGTTCAAGATATTTGTAAGACTTTTAACGGTATTGATCCTGCTGATGAGGGGCCAAAAGGTTGGGCTCCTGTTTTACCTATGCAGCATTATTCTATGGGTGGAATTAGAACTAAACCAACAGGTGAAAGTCAATGGCTAGATGGGCTTTTTGCTTGTGGAGAAGCCGCTTGTTGGGATATGCATGGTTTTAACCGTTTAGGTGGGAACTCATGTGCTGAAACTGTTGTTGCGGGTATGATTGTGGGGGATTATTTTGCTGATTATTGTAGAAAGAATGGTGAAGTTATTGATACAAATGTAGTTAAAGATTTCTTAAATAAAGAATACCAGTATTTAAAATCTTTAGTAGATAAAGAAGGCAAATATAATGTTTTTGAAATTAAAAACAGAATGAAAGAAATTATGTGGGATAAAGTGGCAATCTTTAGAACGGGTGAAGGTTTAAAAGAAGCTGTAGATGAGCTTGAAAAACTTTATAAACATTCCCAAGATTTAAAAGTGCATTGTAAAGAGCTTGATTGTGCAAATCCTGAGCTTGAAGAAGCTTATAGGGTGCCTAGAATGTTAAAAATTGCACTTTGCGTTGCTTATGGAGCGCTTTTAAGAACAGAAAGTCGCGGAGCACATTATCGCGAAGATTATCCTAAAAGAGATGATTTAAATTGGATGAAAAGAACCAATACTTTTTGGGTAGAAGGAGAAACTTTACCGCGTGTTGAATATGAAGAACTTGATATTATGAAAATGGAGCTTCCACCGGCTTTTCGTGGATATGGTGCTAAAGGAAATATTATAGAAAATCCTTTAAGCGAAAAACGTCAAGCTGAAGTTGATGCAATACGTGAAAAAATGGAAGCAGAAGGCAAGAATCGTTATGAAATTCAAAATGCTTTAATGCCTTATGAGCTTCAAGCAAAATATAAAGCACCAAATCAAAGAATAGGAGTTGATTATGAGTAGGAAATTGACGATAAAAGCGTTTAAGTATAATCCTTTAAGCAAAATTTCTAAGCCACATTTTGTGACTTATGAGCTTGAAGAAACTCCTTTTATGACAGTTTTTGTATGTTTGACTTTGATCCGTGAGAAAATGGATCCTGATTTAAGTTTTGATTTTGTGTGTCGTGCAGGGATTTGTGGAAGTTGTGCGATGATGATTAATGGGGTGCCAAAGCTTGCTTGTAAAACTTTGACAAAGGATTATCAAGATGGAGTTATTGAGCTTATGCCTATGCCTGCATTTAAGCATATTAAAGATTTGAGTGTAAATACAGGTGAATGGTTTGAAGATATGTGTAAGCGTGTTGAAAGTTGGGTGCATAATGAAAAAGAAACTGATATTTCTAAGCTTGAAGAACGTGTAGAACCTGAAGTTGCAGAGGAAACTTTTGAACTTGATCGTTGTATAGAATGCGGAATTTGTGTTGCTTCGTGTGCGACTAAATTGATGCGCCCTAATTTTATAGCAGCAACTGGACTTTTAAGAACGACTAGGTATTTGCAAGATCCTCATGATCATAGAGCTATAGAAGATTTTTATGAATTAGTGGGCGATGATGATGGTGTTTTTGGTTGTATGTCGTTGTTAGCTTGTGAAGATAATTGTCCTAAAGAATTACCTTTGCAAAGCAAAATTGCTTATATGAGAAGACAGCTTGTCGCACAAAAGAATAAGTAAAATTTCCCCTCTCTTAAGGGGAAATTCGTGAAAGAATTATTGCAAAAACTTTGGGGAAATGAACTTCAATTTTTGGATTTTAATGTCAAATTTGAAGATAAAAATAAACTTGATGTAACTCAATGTGCTATTATTTTAAGTATAAATAAAGACAATTATGAAAGATATTTTCTCTTAAAAGAATTTCAAGAACTTTGTAGGAAAATTGATTTAAGAGTAGATATTTTTAGTACCCAAAAGGCACAAATTTGTATTTTAAACCTTTTTAAGACAGGTTTTATTTCTAAACAAAATTTACTTAAAGCTTTAAAGATTTTAGAAAAAATTTCAAATAATGCTATTATTTTGGATTTTATTTTTAAAGAACAGATCCCAAGCGTGGATCAAAAGGCTTTATTTCAAAATGATTTTAAAGAATTAAATGCTATTAATTTAGAGCTTCAAAATTTGAGTTTTGATCAAAGTGTTAAATCAAGACTTCAAAAAACTTTAGAAAAATTTCAAAATTTAGAGTTTAACATAGCTATTACAGGTGTGATGAATGCTGGGAAATCAAGCTTTTTAAATGCACTTTTAAAGCAAGATTTTTTAGGAGTTTCTAATATACCTGAAACAGCTAATTTAACTGTTTTAAACTATGGAAACACTCAAGAAGCTAAGGTGTATTTTTGGAGTAAGGCAGAGTGGCAAAATATACTTGAAAATTCTGTATTTAATATACAATTGAAGGAATTTATTGAAAAGCTTTGTATGAATGTAAATAAAGATGATTTTATTCAAGATGGACCTTTGGTTCAAACTATTAAACTTTGCGATCTTAAAGATTTTAGTTCTGCTAAAAATCAGATTTCAGCCTTTATTAAAAAAATAGAAATCAAAAGCGATTTAGAATTTTTAAAAAACAATATTTCTATAGTTGACACTCCAGGTCTTGATGATGTGGTCATCCAAAGAGAAATACTCACAAAAGAATATCTTAAAGAAAGTGATTTTTTAATCCATCTTATGAATGTTTCTCAAAGTCTTACTCAAAAAGATGCAGATTTTTTACTTGATTGTCTTTTAAATTCAAGGCTTAGTAAATTTTTAATTGTTTTAACTAAAGCAGATTTACTTGATGAAAAAGACTTAGAAGAAGTGATTGATTATGTTAAAGAAAATTTAAAATCAAGATTGCAAGCTTATGATACGAATTTGATTGAAAAACTTGATTTTTTATGCGTCAGCGCTAAAATGGCAAGTGATTTTTACAGGGGTTTAACTTCTAAGGAAAGCTTAGAAAAAAGCGGTATGCTAGAATTTGAAAAATATCTTTTTAATGAGCTTTACTCAGGGCAGAAGAGTAAAATTATTTTAAAAGCTTATAAAAAGGAATTGCATTTGGAGCTTAAAAATATTTTAAACGAATACGAAATGCAAAATCAGATTATAAAAGAAAGCAAGCAAGGTTTAAGCGAGAAAAATCAAGAGCTTTTACTTGAATTTAAACATCAAACTGCGATTTTACAAGAAGCGCAAAAGGAAATTGCAAGTTCTATTATGAAGCTAAGAAATACTGATAGCGGGATAGATAATCTTGTTTTGCTTTTGGCGAAAAAACTTAAAGAACGTTTGGTAGATGAATTAAAATACCTTAAAAATAATGCCAAAAAACTTAATACCGGGCGTCTTTTAAATATTGTAGATATAACTACTAAAGATGGGATTAATGATATTTTAAGAGAAATTAAATTTGAAAATATTAAAAAAATTGAAGAACTGAAAAATACTTTGACTTTAAAATATAATTTTTTAAAAGATGATTTTGATAATGGTTTTGAAGATTTTAAGGACGGTATTTCAAAAAATATAGACAATATTTTTAAGCATGAAAAATTTGCACTTTTAAAATTAAAAATTGAAAAATTAAGTAATTTAAAATTGGATTTATATGAGCTTGAAACAAGACTTGATAGTGTTATTTTCGATGCTTTTAAGGAGTTTAAAATGGGTGAGATTTTAAATTCTTTAGATATTAATGGAACATTTTTTAAATTTTTAAATGAAAAGTTAAAGCATTATGAAAGCATCCAAAAAGCAAAATTGCAAAATCTTGAAAAAATTTTAGGGTCTTTAAAAGATGAAAGTCTTGATATTGCCCATTCTTTTGAAGATAATTTAGCAAAGATTGAGAAATTAAAAGAGCTTGAAATGGGACTTTTGAATGCAGATTAATTTTTTAAATGATTTTATAAAAGCTTATGAAAGGGCTTATAATACAAATTTTGATGATAGTTTTAAAGGGCGTGTACAAGGACTTTGTAGACAGCTTAATGAGCCTTTTATGCATGCAAGTTATGCTTTGGAAAAAGAGTTAGAAGAACTTGTTTTTTCTTTAGATAAAAATATTAATATTGCTATTATAGGACAATTTTCTAGTGGGAAATCGAGTTTGTTGAATTTGATTTTAGGGCGTGATTGCTTACCTACGGGTGTTGTCCCTGTGACTTTTAAACCTACTTTTTTACATTATGCAAAAGAGTATTTTTTAAGAGTGGAATTTGAAGATGGCAGTGATATTATTACTGATATTGAAGAATTATCCTTTTATACTGATCAAAGAAAACAAATAAAACAAGCTAAAAGTTTACATATTTTTGCACCTATTTCTCTGCTTGAAAAAATTACTCTTGTGGATACTCCTGGTTTAAATGCAAACGAAAATGATACTTTAACAACATTTAATGAGCTTAAAAATATTCACGGAGCTATTTGGCTTAGCTTAATTGATAATGCAGGTAAAAAAAGTGAAGAAGATACTATTAAGGCTAATTTAGAACTTTTGGGTGAAAATAGTATTTGTGTGTTAAATCAAAAAGACAAATTAAGCCATCAAGAATTAGAAAATGTTTTAAATTATACAAAAGAGGTGTTTTTAAAGTATTTTAAAGAACTCATTGCTATTTCATGTAAAGAAGCCAAAAATGAGGCAAGCTATGAAAAGTCTAATTTTGAAGCTTTATTGCGTTTTTTGCAAAATTTAGACATTGTAGCCTTAAAAGAAAAATTTACTCAAAGAAAAATGCTAAGTTTATGTGAAATTTTAGAAAATGAAAACAAGCTTTTTGCAGGGATTTTTGACAGCTTATGTGAACAATTTCAAATTTATGAAAATCATTTGCTTTTAAGTTATGAAGCTTTTTTAAAAGAAATTGAAATTTTAAATCATAAAATTTTAGACCAACTTAAAAGTATTAGTGAAAGAATTGCAAATGAAATTTTTGCAAGTGTTAAAGAAAAAGATGCCCATTTTTATAAAAAAAGCAAAGGATTTTTTACAAAAGATAAGTATGTAAGATATGATTATAAAACCCCTTATATTTCAATTGATGATGCATTTTTGGCTATGTTTTATAATAGTGATGTGATGAATAAAGAGTTTAAAAGAATAGAAAATGAACTTTATAAATCTTTTGAAGAAATAAAAACGCAATTGAAAAATTTCATAGCTGAATTTGAAAGAAAAATTTCGCTTTTTAAAGCAGAGTTTTCGAATATACAAAAAGATCATGTTTTTCAAAGTGATAAAAATTTTAGCGAGCTTAGGGCTTTTTGTAATGCAAGTGATGAGTACTTTTTAAAAGACTTTAAAGAACTTTTATTTAAAAGCGTTTTAGATCTTGATTTATTTTTTGAAAAGCTTAATCTTAAGGCTTTTGCTAATTATAAGAATGCAACAAAACTAAGCCTTGCATTTTTTAGTTATAAGATTAATGAAAGTCGTGTTCTTTATGAGCTTGATAGTTCAGAATTCGTGCTTTTTTATCCTAAAAAAAGTGAAATTTATGAAAGGGTTTTAAATGAGCTTCATGTTTATGAATTTGAAGCTTTATTGATTGATAAACCAGTTTTAACAAAAATTGCTAAAAATTTTTTAGATCAAAATCAAAATTTAATCCGAGAAAAAAATAAGATTTTAGATTTTAAAAAAGCAGAACTCTATAGAAGAAAAGAACAAATTATAAATGTTAAAAACAGCTTAAAACAAGGCCTATGAAAGTGTTTTTTAATTTATTAGAATTTTAAAAGACTTGATGATTTTAAGGTAAGGCATTTTATATCAAAGATAAGAATAAAAGCAGGTTTTGTGAGCAATCAATTTTCTAAGATATATTTTTTAGGTTTTGAGGTAAAATTAATTGAATTATTCTGACTTTAATGTTAGATTATATGATAAAATTAAAGGAAATTAATGATTTATGAGAATGATTTAATTTATATCCAAAAAGAAGAGGCCCAAGTGCCTTGGATTAAAATTTTTACTAAGCAAGTTTATAAAGAATTAAGCAATTGTCCCTTGGAATTGCAAAAAGAACTTTTTGATAAAATCATACTTTGCGAAAAGGCAATGATAGAATTTTATAAACCTGAAAAGATTAATATAGCTTCTTTTGCAAATTATCTTCCAAGAGTACATTTTCATATTATGGCACGTTTTAAACAGGATGCTTTTTTTCCTGAATGTATGTGGGGAAAACAGCAAAGAAAAATGCAAGATTTAAATCTACCAAGCTTTGATGAATTTGTAAATTTTTTAAATAATAAAATTTTTTAATTTGTGTTAATTATGTATTATTGATTATTTGATTAAAATTTTGTATTTAAAATTATTATAAAAAGGAAATATAATGAAAAAAGTTTTATTAAATTTATTTGCTGTTATGTTTTTTTTACATGTAGGTGCATCTGCTAAAGAATTTGTCTTAGATAAAAGTCATACGGACCTTGGTTTTAAGATTAAGCATTTACAAATTAGCAATGTTAAAGGAAATTTCAAGGATTATTCTGCTGTTATTGATTTTGATTCTATGAATTTGGAGTTTAAAAAACTTGAGGTTGTTGTTAAGGTTGCCTCTATAGATACAGATAATCAAGCAAGGGATAATTATTTGCAACAGGATGATTTTTTTAAAACACATAAATATCCTGATATGACTTTTGTAATGAAAAAGTATGAAAAAATCGGTGATCATAAAGGTAAAATGACAGGAGTGCTTACTATAGCTGGAGTTTCTAAAGATATTGTTTTAAATACTGAAATTGGTGGTGTTATAAAGGATCAAAATTCTAAAGAAAAAATTGGATTTTCTTTAAATGGTAAAATCAAACGTTCAGATTTTCAATTTGCTATAAATACTTCTACTATCACTTTAAGTGATGAAATAAGTCTTGATATCGAAGTTGAAGCAAATGAAAAATGATTTTTTAGTTTAAGAGTTTTTCTTTTAAACTTTGTAAATTTTGTTCTAAACTTCCTTGGTTTTCTTGCCAAACTAATTTAAAGTTTGGCTTAAAATTTTCATTTTCTAAAATGAATTCTGTATTTTTTAATGTCGATTCTAAAAATCCTAGATGATTTAAAGTTTGATTTTTGTTATTAAAAATTAAAATAAAGTCATTTTCTACGATGAAAATTTTGGCTTTAAAGCGTTTTAAAATTTTTGCAATTTGTTTTAAGATGAGTTTGACATAGCTTTCTTGGGTTTGTTTTAGTTCGTTAAAGTGAAGCAAAGCAATAGTATAGTTATTTTTTCCTTTTGTAAAGCGTATGAGACTTTTTTTATTAGGAAGTTTGGTTAAGGGATCAAAAAAGGCTATTTTATAAATATGATTTATAAAATAAAAGCAAAAAATTAAACTTGCAAATTCAAAATATTTTGTCTTAGTACCTTCTTGCAAGAAAAATTGTAAATACGCACCTAAAAATGCTAATAAAAGATAAGTTTCTTTAGACTTAAGAGTTTTGATAACAATGAGAAATGTGCCTATTAAAAAAAATAAAAATCCTAATTCATTTACAGGTTTAAAAAAATGAAAAGAGATAAAATGAAAATCAAGATTAGCACTATTAAAAGCCGTATTCTTTGGTAAAATGAGGCTTAAAATATTAATAAAAACAATGCTTATTAGTGAGACAATATTTTTGTTGCTTAAGATTAAAGCAGGGTAGGCTTTAAGACAAAAGAGTGTAAAAATCATAGGTAAAAATAATGATACAAATAAATTAGCTTGAAATAAACTTGCATAGAAATAAGGTATTTTAGCACTTAACAATACTAAAGTCAAAAAGAAAATTTTTGAATTTTTAAAGTAAAAAGATAAAATTAAGGCCAAAAGTTCGAAAATCAAGCTTAAAAATACTAAAAAATCCATTAAAACCATTAAAACAATCCTTAGCGAAAAATAAGAATTTTATAGAAAAAAGCTTAAAAATGGGTTTTATATAAAAGTAGTGGATTGTGATTGGCATTTTACTATTTATTTTGATGTGAAAAGTTAAAAATTTATTGTTCTTAATTTTAATCAAACTAAAATGAAGTTTTTTTAGCTACAATTTTTTAAAAAAATAAGGATTGATTTTATGGTTGAAGTAAAAAATCTCACTATGCGTTTTGCTAATCAGCTTTTATTTGAAAATGTGAATTTAAAACTTGTGCGAGGTCAACGATACGGACTTATTGGTGCTAATGGTGCAGGTAAATCTACTTTTTTAAAAATCCTCTCAGGTGAGCTTGAGTCTAATAGTGGAGAAGTTGTTTTTGATGAAGGGCTAAAAATAGCTGTTTTAAAACAAGAACAATTTGCTTTTGAAGATTATACCATTAAAGATGCTGTTATGTGTGCTAATAAAAGGCTTTTTGATGCTTTAAAAGAAAAAGAAAAGCTTTATCAAAGCGAGGAATTTAATGATGAGATTAATCAACGTTTAAGTGAGCTTGAAATTATAAGTGCTGAAGAGGATCCTAATTATGATTGTGAAACACGCTGTGAGAAAATTTTAAGTTCTTTAAAAATTAAAGATTTTAATGCTTTAATGAGTACTTTGCCTAGTACGGATAAATTTAAAGTTTTGCTTGCACAAGTGTTGTTTTTAAATGCAGATGTGCTTTTTTTAGACGAGCCTACAAATAATCTTGATTTAGAAGCTATTGCTTGGCTTGAAAATGAGCTTTTAAGACATGAAGGAACTTTGGTTGTAATTTCTCATAATAGGCATTTTTTAAATAAGATTTGTACAAGAATTTTGGATGTGGATTTTAAACAAATCCGTGATTTTACTGGAAATTATGATGATTGGTATATGGCTTCAACACTTTTGGCAAAACAAGCTGAGCTTAAACGGGATAAAACTTTAAAAGAAAGGGAAGAATTAGAAAATTTTATATGTCGTTTTAGTGCTAATGCTTCTAAGGCAAAGCAAGCTACAAGCCGTGCTAAAGCCCTTGAAAAACTTGAACTTGAAGAGATTAAAATCTCAAGTCGTAGAGATCCTAGTATAGTTTTTAGACCTAATCGCGATATAGGCAATGAGGTTTTAGAATTTAAAGGCATTACTAAAGCTTATGATAAAGTCTTATTTTCAAATTTGGAATTAAAAATAGAAAAAAATGACAAAATTGCATTGATTGGTCCTAATGGGGTAGGTAAGTCGAGTTTAGCTAAAATCATAGCAAATATTGTAGTGCCAGATACTGGCATATTGCATCTAGGAACAACTATAGAGCTTGGTTATTTTCCTCAGGATACAAGTAGTTTAATTTGTGAAAATTTGAAACTTTATGAATGGCTTATGAGTGAAAAATTCAAAGATTTAGATCAAATCCGTAAGTGTTTAGGTAGAATGCTTTTTAGCGGTAGCGATCAAGAAAAAATGGCAGCGAGTTTAAGTGGGGGCGAAAAGCATCGTTTAATGCTTTCATCTTTGATGTTAAAACGGCCTAATTTTTTGCTTTTGGATGAACCGGATAATCATTTAGATCTTGAAAGTATTATTGCACTTGGCGAAGCTTTATATAATTTTAAAGGTGTGGTACTTTGTATAAGTCATGACAGGGAGTTGCTTAGTGCTTTTGCTAATAGGATTTGGTATTTACAAGATGGTAAATTGACAGATTTTCGTGGAACTTATCAAGAATTTTTAGGAGAAAATGATGGCTAAATTTAGAATTCAATACAGTGCAGGTTTTGGACACTTTACGCAAAATCATAAGGGTTTTGGTCCTACAATTTATATAGAAGAGATAGTAGAATTTGATAATGGTAAAGATTATTTTGATTATATAGATTTTTATAATACTTATTCCAAAAGCGATGATACTTATTTTCATATCAGTTTTTTAGAAGATAGGCCTTTAAGCGATAAAGAAATCACCATTCGTAATCAATACCGTAAACTCCGTGATGAAAACTGTAAAAAGGCTAAAGAAGAATTTATAGCAAATAATGATTTAGATGTAGAGCATTTGCCTACCCATCATGATTAGAATTTTATACATTATTGTGCAAGAATTTATAATTTTTCAATTTCAAAAAGTGTAAAATTCTTACAAAAAATTTCAAATTCTTGTTTTTCTTTTTCATTGAGTTTGATATGAAATATTGCTTTGTGATCTTTAAAATCTTTTGTAAAATCTAAAAAATGGGTTTTTAAAAAATGTTCAAAGCGGTTTAAAATTTTAAAATCAATAGCAAGGCTTATATTTTTTTTGTTTTCAAATGTGAGTAGTGTAGAATGGTTTATTACTGTGTTTGCAGCTTCATTATAAGCTCTTGTTAATCCTCCTGTGCCAAGCTTTATACCACCAAAATATCTTACTGTAATAAGAGCTACATTGATCAATTCATAAGCCCTTAAAACATTTAAAGTTGGCATTCCTGAAGTGCCTTTGGGTTCTCCATCATCGCTTTTGTTTTCTATAATTTGGTTAAAGTCATTTAAAGTACGATAAGCATAGACAAAATGGACAGCTTTAGGGTGTTTTTTCTTTAAATTCTGAGACAAATTTTGAAATTCTATAAAGGGACAAAGAAAGGATAAAAAATTAGATTTTTTAATTTCAATTTCTGTTTGAAAAATTTGATTAACTGTTTGCATTTTTGCCTTTTTATTAAAATTATACTTATAAAAGCTAAAATCAATTTGATAAAATTAGCAAGCAAATGTATTTAAAACCAAAAATTTTTGTGCTTATTTTTCATTGTAATCTTTCAATCTTTTTAAGCATTTTAAAGATACAAGAATTACAGTAATAAAACAGTATTTGATGGATATTTTAAGTTTAATTTTGTAGAATTTTATTTATGAAAAAAATTAAAAATTTCAAATTTATTATTCTTTTGTTGAGTTTTGATATTTTAGCTTTGCTTTATGGAATTTCAACGCTTAGTATTAGTAGTGATGAGGCTAATATTTATTTTAATAATCAAGAAAAGTCGTTTATTTTTTCTTATGATTTGCTTTATTATATAGCTCATTTTGGAACTTTTATTTTAGGACAAAATGATTTTGGCTTAAGATTGCCTTTTTTATTTTTTCATTTCTTAAGTTGTTTGCTTCTTTATTTATTGGCTTTAAAATATACAAAAACAGCACAAGATGCTTTTTTTTCTTTATTATTATTTGTTCTTTTGCCTGGAACTGTCGCAAGTGCTTTATTGATTAATGCCGCATCTTTAGTTATTTTCTTAACCCTTGCTATATTATGCGCTTATGAATATGAAAAAAAATGGCTTTTTTATATTTTATTGATTATATCTTTATTTGTTGATAAATCTTTTAATATTTTATTTTTAACTTTTTTCTTTTTTGGAATTTATAAAAGAAATGCTTTTTTATTTATTTTATCTCTTATTCTTTTTGGTTTTAGTATTAGTTTTTATGGTTTTGACACAGGAGGTCGGCCAAGAGGATATTTTCTTGATACCTTAGGTATTTTTGCAGCATGTTTCTCTCCCTTAGTATTTGTGTATTTTTTCTATACTATTTATCGTTTAACGTTTCAAAAGTATAAAAATTTATTATGGTTTTTAATGAGTGTTACTTTTGTATTTTGTTCTTTGCTTTCATTAAGACAAAAGCTTTTTTTAGATGATTTTTTGCCTTTTTGTGTTATTTCTACTCCATTACTCATTAAAACTTTAATGCAAAGTTATAGAGTAAGATTGCCAATTTTTAGATTAAGGTATAAAATTTTCATAGAATGTAGTATGATTTTTTTAATTTTATGTTATTTTTTAATTGTAGCCAATCAAGTATTGTATTATTTTATCAATCAACCCCATCGTCACTTTGCTAGTAATTACCATTTTACTAAAGAATTAGCTTTAGAATTGAAAAAACAAGGTATTTTAGAGCTTATAACAGATCCAAGTTTAGAAAAAAGACTGGAATTTTATGGGATAAAATATGGTGGTAAACTTCACTTAAAAGCTTTAAAAAAAGGTGAAAAAATCAATCCAAATAGCAAAACTATCCAAGTCAAACTTGGAAAATATGAAAAATTTTATCAGATTTTAAAGTATGATTAAAGCTTTTAGTTTTTTAGAATTTATTTTTATAATATTAATTTTAAATATAATTTTAATCTAGGAAGTATTTATTTAAAAAAAGATAGTTTATTAGAAGGTGCTATACAAATCCTTAATGACATACGATACACTCAAACATTAGCTATGATGCAAGATAGCTTAAGAGTTGATGAATTAGCAGTTGCAAAAAGAGAATGATATAAAAGTAAATGACAAATTTATTTTATTAAATCAGCTGCTACAGGTTATGATCAAACTTATACTATTTTTTTGGATAAAAATGGAGATGGAAACGCAAATTTAGGTAAAAATGAAGTTAATATAGACAGAGAAATTGCTGTGGATATAGTAAACCCTAATAAATTAATGAATTCAAGACAAAGTGGTGTTATTGATAAAGATAATGAAAAAATTACCCAAAGATAAAAGATTTGGCATAGAAAAAGTAGAGTTTAAAGGTGCTTGTTCGAGTTCTACTAGATTAGTGTTTGATAAATTAGGTAGAGTGTATTCTCCATTAAAAAATGCCAAATACAGCTATGAAAAAACTTTAGCAAAAAATAATTCTCCTTGTGTTATTCGTTTATCATCGAAAAAAAATTCTCTTTGCATTGTTGTAGATACTCTTAGCGGTTATGCTTATATCCCAGAATTTAAAACACTTAATACTCAGCATATTAGTATAAAAAATAAAAATTATACATGTTCTACAATATGAATGATTTTATAAGTTTTGAATAATTTTTCTTTCATATACATGTAACATTGACTTTTTTCCAATCCCCCACTTTAATCCCCATTTAAGTTTAATTAGTTATACTTTCATTTCCTTTTTCTAAAAAAGGACTTAAAATCTTTTAAATTATAAAGTTTCACCAGTCTAGTAGATTTTATAAACTTGGCTTTTTAGCTTAAAATTAATTTAAAAGCTAAAAGCTTGTTATAAATCTTGTTTTTTAATTTAAACTTTTCTTTTAAATAATGATTTTTTGCAAATTTAATAAAAACAATTTTTTGTTTTCGTTCTTTATAATTTAGTATTGTTATTTTAAATCTTAAAGTCAATCTTTG
>NZ_WUED01000021.1 GCF_016806695.1 Campylobacter bilis
AGGGTGAGGTCACAAGTTCAAGTCTTGTTAGGCCCACCATAACAGTACTAAAATCAAACTCCATTATTATTCTAAATAAAAGCAAATTTATAAAATGAACTTCTTAAGCATTATCAACTATAAGCTTGTTATAGTTGATAAAATACCTAGCAATTTAAATTAAGATTGAATTTGTTTTAGACTTGTTTGAGTGATTTGAGTGATTTTATCCCATTGTTTTTCTAAAATGAGTTCTTTAGGGCTTAGCCATGAACCTCCTACACAAAGGACATTGTTTAAATTTAAGTAGTTTTTTGTGTATTATTGTTTTGGTGATATGTTTTTAAGTTTGATGAGTGAAATAGTTTTATTTAATGAGATTTTATTTATCAAAAAATGTTTCTTTTTGAAACTTCTATTATTTTTTTCTGGTAAGAATGTAATTTTTTAGTCAAATTCAAGTACTTATGAAATATTATAATTTAAATTTCGAAAGAGGAAAATCCTATGATGAAAAAAGTAATTTATATTATTTTGTTGTTTACAAGTACTTTTTTTACAACTGTTCTTCAAGCAGAAGAAAAATTAGCCAAAGAACAAAGTTTTATTTATAATGCTGGTGCAGCACCGCAGTCTTTAGATCCTGCTAAGGTAGAAGGCGTTCCTGAAGGAGTGTTTGCTAGGAATTTATTTGAAACTTTGATTATTTCTGATAAAGATGATAAACTCATTCCTGGGGTGGCTTTAACTTGGAGTCATAGTGAAGATTATAAAACTTGGACTTTTAATTTAAGAAAAGATGCTAAATGGTCTAATGGGGATAAGCTTACAGCTAAAGATTTTGTTTTTGCTTGGCGAAGATTAGCTGATCCAAAAACCGCTTCTCCTTATGCGTCTTTTTTAAGCTATATGAAACTTTTGAATGCTTCAGCTATTTTAAATGGTAAAATGAGTCCTCAGAGTTTGGGTGTAGAGGCTAAAGATGATTATACTTTGGTTTTGCATTTGGAAGATTCTGTGCCTTTTGCAGATCTTTTAACTCAATTTTATGTACTTTCTCCTGTTCCGCAAAAATTAGTAGAGAAATTAGGAGATGCTTGGAGTGATCCTAAAAATATAGTGGGTAATGGTGCTTTTAAATTAGATTCTTTAGTGCTTAATGAAGAAGCCAAATTATCAAAAAATCCTTATTATTGGGATGCACAAAATGTTTTACTTGATAAGTTAATCTTGCTTCAAATTCAAAATTCTTCAGTAGCTTATACAAGATATAGATCAGGAAGCCTTGATATAGGTGAGTTTCCATTAGAGCTTTTAGATAGTGTTAAGAAAGAATATCCTCAAGAATTAACTATAGGGCCGGTATTGTGTACTTATTTTTATGAATTTAATGTTAAAAATCCACCTTTTGATGATGTAAAAGTACGCCAAGCTCTTTCTATGGCTTTAGATAGAAGTGTTATAACAGATAAAATTTTAAGACAAGGGCAAATTCCTGCTTTTACTTTTTCACCACCTGCTATTAATGCAGCCGCATTTATTACACCACCAGAATGGTCACAATGGGATGATAAAAAACGCCATGAAGAAGCTATTAAACTTCTTGATGAGGCCGGGTATAATAAAAATAATCCTTTAAGTTTTACTCTTTTGTACAATACTAATGAAGACCATAAAAAATTGGCTATAGCTGTTTCTTTCATATGGAAGCAAAATTTAGGGGGTATAGTTAATGTTAAATTGCAAAATCAAGAATGGAAAACTTTTCTTTCAACCAGGCATTTAACCCAACATCAAATGTCTAGAGCAGGTTGGTGTTCTGATTATGATGAAGCTAGTAGCTTTTTAAATACTTTTTTATCTGAATCATCTAACAACACTTCAGGTTTTAAAAGTCCTCAATATGATGAAATTATTAAACAAGCTTATAAAGCAAAAACTGAAGAAGAAAGGGCTAGACTTTATGCAAAAGCGGAAGAAATTCTATCTAAAGAAGTCCCTTTAGTACCTGTTTATTTTTATACAAAGAGTCAGCTTATAAAACCTTATGTAAGAGGCTTTAAAATCAAACCTTCGCAAAGTTATTATTTTAAAGATATTTATATTTTAGAACATTAAGGGCTTGAATGTTAAAATTCATATTTTTTCGTATTTTGCAGGCTATTCCTACTTTATTTATTCTCATCACAATTTCTTTTTTCTTGATGAGATTGGCTCCTGGAAGCCCTTTTATGGGTGAAAAAGCATACCCACCAGAAGTTGTGAGTAATATTAATGCTAAATACGGCTTAGATAAACCCCTGATAGTTCAATATGGTGTTTATCTAAAAGATTTAATCCATGGAGATTTTGGGCCAAGTTTTGTTTATAAAGATTTGTCAGTAAATGATCTTTTGTCTCAATCTTTTTTAGTTTCTATTATTTTAGGGGTAGTGGCTTTTATTTTGGCTGTTGTTGTGGGAGTGAGTATAGGAATTATAGCTGCTTTAAATCAAAATAATATTTTAGATTATTGTATTATGGCTTTTGCTATGATAGGGGTTGTTTTGCCAAGTTTTATTATAGCACCTTTGCTTGTTTTAATTTTTGCTATTAATTTGGATGTTTTGCCTTCTGGTGGTTGGAATAATGGGGAAATCCGATATTTAATTTTACCTGTTTTGGCTTTGTGTATAGCCTATATTGCTACGATTTCTAGAATTACTAGGGGTTCAATGATAGAGATTTTGCATTCTGATTTCATAAGGACTGCAAAAGCTAAAGGTTTGTCTTCTTTAAGAATTTTATTTCATCATGCTTTGAAACCCGCTTTAATTCCTGTAGTTTCTTATTTATCTCCAGCTTTTGTTGGTATTATTACAGGATCTGTTGTTATAGAAACTTTTTTTACTGTGCCAGGGGTGGGACAGCTTTTTGTTAATGGAGCTTTAAATAGAGATTATTCTTTGGTGCTTTCTTTAACGATTATAGTGGGGACTCTTACTATACTTTTTAATGCTATAGCTGATATTATCTATGCTTTTTTAGATCCTAAAATAACAAATTAAGGTGTGAAAATGAATCTGCTTAATACCTATCATACAAAAAAATTGGCTAAAAATTTAGAAAACACTCTTAATGTAAATTTAGAAGAACTTAGAAAAGATTGGGAAAAACAATCTCAATATCCTCAAAATTCAGATCAAAAGATTCTTAAAGGAAGAAGCTTGTGGCAAAATGCTATGAGGAGATTTTTTAGGAATAAAGCTGCAATAATCAGTTTAGTTTTAATTGTTGGAGTGCTTTTATTTTCTCTTTTTGGTTCTGTTTTGTCAAAATATACTTATGATGAAACAGATTTTGCTTTAATCGCTTCAGCACCTAGTTTTGAAAATGGACATTATTTTGGTACTGATAATTCAGGTAGAGATTTATTTGTAAGAGTAGCTATAGGCGGACAAATTTCTTTGCTTGTAGGTGTTGTGGGTGCTTTAATGGCTATAGTAATTGGAGTGATTTATGGAGCAAGTTCCGGATATATAGGAGGAAAAACAGATATTATTATGATGAGAATTTTAGAAATTTTTTCTGCTTTACCTTTTATGTTTCTTGTCATACTTTTGGTTACATTTTTTGGACAAAGTATATTTTTAATTTTTGTTGCTATAGGGGCTGTAAGTTGGCTTGATATGGCTAGGATAGTAAGAGGGCAGACTTTAAGTCTTAAAAACAAAGAATTTGTTCAAGCTGCTTTAGTATGTGGTGTTGGCACTAGAAGTATTATTTTAAAACATATAGTGCCAAATTTATTAGGTCTTGTCGTAGTATATGCATCTTTACTTGTTCCTGCAATGATATTATTTGAGTCGTTTTTGAGTTTTTTAGGTCTTGGGGTTGAAGAGCCCTTAAGTTCTTGGGGGTCTTTAATGAATGATGGGGTAAGTTCTATGGAACAAACCCCTTGGTTAGTCGGGTTTCCATCGGCATTTTTAGTTATAACTCTGTTTTGTTTTAATTTTATAGGCGATGGCTTAAGAGATGCTTTAGATCCAAAAGATAGATAAAATGTTGTTAGAAGTTAAAAATTTAAAAGTTGGTTTTAAAACAGCAGATGGAATTGTGAAAGCTGTTAATGATATAAGCTTTAATTTAAATGAAGGTGAAACCCTTGCTATAGTAGGTGAGTCAGGATCTGGAAAATCTCAAAGTGTGTTTGCTTTATTGGGTTTATTAGCAAAAAATAGCATGGTTGAAGGTAAGGTTTTATTTGAAGGTAAAGAAATTTTAAATTTAAAAGCTAAAGAAATGAATAATTTACGTTCGAAAAAAATCTCTATTATTTTTCAAGATTCTATGACTTCTTTAAATCCTTATATGAAATTAGCAGATCAACTTACAGAAGTTTTGATTGTGCATAAGGGAATGAGTTATCAAAAAGCTTTTATTGAGTCAGTGCATATGTTAGATGCTGTGAAAATTCCTGAAGCTAAAAAGAGAATGAAAATGTATCCGCATGAGCTTTCTGGAGGCATGAGACAAAGGGTTATGATTGCTATGGCACTTTTGTGTAAACCTAAATTATTAATAGCAGATGAGCCTACTACAGCTTTGGATGTGACAGTGCAGGTGCAAATTATGACTTTGCTTAAACAATTGCAAAAAGAATTAGGCATGGCTATGATTTTAATTACTCATGATTTGGGTGTTGTTGCGGGATTTTGTGATAATGTTTTGGTTATGTATGCAGGTAAAGTAATGGAATATGCTAATTTAGAAGATATTTTTTACCATCCTACACATCCTTATACTTTAGGATTGATGAAAACTATTCCGCGTTTAGATTTGAAAGAAAAAAAACTTAATTTAATTCCTGGCAATCCACCCGATTTGCTTAATCTTCCACAAGGTTGTCCTTTTGCCCCTAGATGTTCGTTTGCAAAAGAAATTTGTTTACAAACACCTATTTTGGAACAATTACATATAAATAAACAAAGATCTTGCTTTGCACCTATAGACTTAGTTTTGAGGAGTTATCAATGAGGGAATTGCTTTTAGAAGTTAAAGATTTAAGTATATTTTATACAATTAAAAGTGGTGAAGGTTTTTTTAAAAACAAAAAAATTAAAATGAAAGCTGTTAATAAAATTAATTTTAAACTTTATAAAGGTGAAATTTTAGGTATAGTGGGTGAGTCAGGTTGTGGTAAATCCACTTTAGCAAAAGCTCTTTTAGGACTTAATAAAGATTTAAATGGAAGTATAATTTGGCTTGGTAAGAATATAGAAAAACAAAACAAAAAAGAATGGAAAAGCACAAGAAAAGATATACAAATGATCTTTCAAGATTCTTTAGCATCTCTTAATCCTCGCATGACTATAGGAGATATTATTGCTGAACCATTAAAAATTCATTTTCCTAAAATGAGTGTTAAACAAATCAAAGAAAAAGTTCAGCAAATAATGCATAAAGTAGGTTTGCTTCCTAATTTAATCAATCGCTATCCTCATGAATTCTCAGGAGGTCAATGTCAAAGAATAGGTATTGCTAGAGCTTTAATCTTAGAACCTAAACTTATAGTCTGTGATGAACCTGTCTCGGCTTTGGATGTTTCTATACAAGCTCAGGTGGTAAATTTACTCAAAAATTTACAAGAACAAACCCAATTATCTTTGATTTTTATTGCACATGATTTATCTATAATCAAACATATTTCTGATAGAGTTATGGTTATGTATTTGGGTAATTTAGTTGAAATTGCAAATTATGAGCAAATTTATAATGAAGCAAAACATCCTTATACTAAAGCTTTACTTTTGGCTGTACCTATACCAGATCCTAAGATAGAAAAAAATAAAATAATTCAATTCTTAGAAGGAGATTTGCCTTCACCTATAAATCCGCCAAGCGGTTGTGTTTTTAGAACCCGTTGTCCTTTAGCAAGTGAAATATGTGCTGAGAATGTCCCTGTGCTTGAAGGTGAAAAAGATCACTTTTACGCTTGTTTTAAAATATAACGATTAAAAATTTTGAAATTCCTAAGTTTTTATGGATGTTTTTACACTCTTTTAAAATTTCATCTTCCCTTAAGCTTAATCTTGTATAATTTCAACTTTAACTTCTTAAAAATCAGTCAATATTTTTTTTAAGAATATGTTCTTTTTAATTAACATTGTTAAGAGTCACAAGCAAGTTTTAATAAAAACAATTTTACAAACTTGTTAAAGATAAAATATCTTCATTAAAGCATAGGCATAGTTTTAATATTAAGCTTTAATCCTAGCTTTTAGATATGATAAAACTTTAAATATGAAATATGATAAACTTTAACAAGGAAGTGATGCGTTTTAGAATCAAAAAAGGTAAGCTATTA
>NZ_WUED01000022.1 GCF_016806695.1 Campylobacter bilis
ATACAAAGTTCTATGCAATTGTTTAAAAAATAATCATCACTGTCTAAAAAATGTATGATAGCATCATGGGGTAATTCTTGAATGATAAAATCATTAATATTTTCTATAGAACTTTTAATATATCTTTCTTGAATAAGGGTAAAAGTTGATTTTATAGTTTCTTTTTTTAAGATTTTTGTATCCTTATCAAAACCATGTGTTGTACAAAAAGAAATAATATTTTCTTCTTTTTTATCTTGGAAAAAAGATCTTAAAGCACTACCCTTTAAAAACTCTAAGCCTGTGTTTCTAGCTGAAGACTGCCCTCCGTTTTCCTTAGAGATTAAAAATATTCTTGCATCCTTATTTAAATACTCAAGCGCTATATCCAAACTCCCATCAGTACTTCCATCATCAACTAAAATAATGTCTAAATTAGTATAGCTTTGTGCAAGGACACTATCAAGGCATTCTCTTAAATAAAAAGCAACATTGTAAATGGGTATGATAATAGAAATTAAAGGATTATTCATATATACTTTCTTTTGGTTTGGTTTTAAATCTGAATTCTAATAAAAAGAGGCTTAACATGGATTTAAAAAAAATAAGCGTAGTGATAATAGTCAAAAATGCGCAAAATACCTTAGAAAGATGTTTAAATTCTATTAAAGATTTTGGCGAAATCATATTGCTTGATAATCAAAGCAGCGATAATACCTTAAAAATTGCAAAAACATATCAAGAAAAATTTCATAATATAAAAATATATCAAAGTGAATTTATAGGCTTTGGACCATTAAAAAATTTAGCCATTTCTTATGCGAGTAATGATTGGATTTTTAATATAGACTCTGATGAGTTTTTAGAAGCAAAAACCCTAGAAGAATTAAAAGCGATAAAACTTTATCCTAATGCTGTTTTAAGTTTGGCACGTAAAAACCTCTATAATGGCAAATGGATAAAAGCTTGTGGATGGTGGCCTGATAGAGTTTTAAGAATATTTAATAAAAACCACACTTTATTTAATCAAAAATTAGTTCATGAAAGCTTAATCTTAAAAAAAGACAGTTATAAAATCAAATTAAACAATCCCATTTTACATTACGCCTTTGAAAATATAGAAAGCTTATTAAACAAACTTCAAAGATACTCCACTCTTTGGGCTGAAGAAAACACTCACAAACAAAGTGGAATTTTTAAAGCTCTTATAAGAGGATTTTGGATATTTTTTAGAAATTATTTTTTAAAAAAAGGGATTTTTTATGGATATGAAGGTTTTATTATAAGCCTTTGTAATGGACTTGGCACTTTTTTTAAATACATGAAATTATACGAATTAAAACAACAAAAGCCCAAAACTTGCTCTTTAATCATCACCACTTATAACCAAAAAGAAAGGCTAGCACTTGTTCTTGATAGTATTAAAAAGCTTGATCCTTTGCCCAACGAAGTTTTAATAGCAGATGATGGAAGCAAAGAAGACACAGCAAAGCTCATACAACAATATCAAAAAACCTTTCCTTGCCCTTTAAAACATATTTGGCAAGAAGATAAAGGTTTTCGTGCTGCTGCTAGCAGAAATAAAGCCATAAAAGCTTCTAGCAGCGAATACATTATTTTAATAGATGGGGATATGATTTTAGAAAAAAACTTTATAAAAGATCATTTAAATTTTTCTTCTAAAAAAACCATTTTACAAGGTTCAAGAACCATACTTGATGAAATAAAAAGCAATAAAATTTTAAATAAAATGGATTTTAATTTAGCATTTAGCAAAAAAGACTTTAAAAACAAAAGAAATATTTTCTTAGCCAAATTAATCTATCAATTCTCCACAATTAATAAAAATTTTTTTAAAAAAGCTCTATTAGTTAAAGGTAGTAAAACATGCAATATGAGTTTTTATAAAAGCGATTTTGAAGCTATTAATGGCTTTAATGAAAATTTTACTGGCTGGGGAAGAGAAGATAGTGAGTTTGTGGCTAGATTTTTATTTAACAACGGAATTTTAAAAAGATTAAAATTCAATGCCTTAGCCTATCACATCTATCATCAAGAAAATTCTAAAGACATGCTTAAAATCAATCATGAAATTTATTTAAACACTATAAAAAATCAAAATACAAAATGGGATGTTCAATGAAAATAATGTTACTAATAGGCGATATCACTCTTGGGGGGGGGCTGAAAGAGTTGTTATAAATCTAGCAAATGCTTTTAATCAAACCCATCATCAGTGCCAAATATTAAGCTTTTATAAAGAAAACAAAAATATAGCTTATACTTTAAATCCAAATATCAAAGTAGAATTCTTGCACCAAAAATCACAAAAGCAAATGAAGAAAAATATTTTTTACAAACTTTTTTATAAGTATTATGAAAGCTTTATCTTAAAGCAAAAATACAAAGATATAGATCTTATGATTTATAATAACTGCTCTCATTTTCCATTTTTTAAAAATCCCCACACCCATTATATAAATCTCATTCATTTGAATTTCAAAAAATACAGAAAAAGAAACGATTATTTTGACAGCTTAATCATACTTTCTAGCAAGCAAATCAACCAATGGAAAGCCCATCACAAAAACATACAAGTCATACCTAATTTTATCCCATTTATATCAGATAAAATAAGTGACTATCAACAAAAAAATATTTTAAGCATAGGAAGAATGATCAAAGAAGATCAAAAAGGTTTTTTAAGACTTATTGAAATTTGGAAATTACTGCATCAAAAACACAAAGATTGGACTTTAACCCTAGTAGGAGAAGGCGAAGCAAAAAACACCATCAAAGAAAAAATCAAAGAAAATCAACTTGAAAATTCTATAATCTTAAAACCTTTCACCCAAGAAATAGAAAAAGAATATCTTAGTGCTAGCATTTATGTCATGTGCAGTTATTTTGAAGGCTTTGGAATGGTTTTAGTTGAAAGTGCAAATTACAATATCCCTAGCATAGCTTTTGATATCAACACAGGTCCAAGTGATATTATAGAACATGGCAAAAGCGGATTTTTAATACAAAATAGCGATTTAAATGATTTTGCTCAAAAATTAGGAATTTTAATGGATGATGAAAAACTACGAAAAACTATGGGAGAAAAGGCTAAAGAAAAAGTCAAAAAAGCATTCTATAAAGATATAATCATGAAAAAATGGGAGAAAACAATCACAACTTTGAATACTTTTTAAAATGATAAAGAATCTTTAAAGCTTTAAAATAAACACTTAAAAAATTTTTATTAGAAGATCTAGCATAAAAAATAGCAACTCCTAATATACAACAAAGCCCAAAAATATCATCTTGTATCAATGAGGCATTTTTCATATAAATTTCATCATTAAAGCGTTTTTTTATCAATATATGAATTTTATACAAATTGCAAGGCAAAGCCTTTAAAAGCTCATAGCCTAAACCCGCAAATAAAAGATGATTGCTTATACTTTTTTTATCCTTTAATAATTCTTCATTAAAAATAGGCGTTTTAGCAGCCACATCCCACCAATAATCGTTTATATTTTTACCATGATAATCAAAATAAGATTTTAAAAACCTCCAAGGTTTTTCTCCATAATGAATTATTTTAGGATTTTTTAAACTTTGATTAAATTGTGCCCTTGTATAGCTTAATCTGTTTTTCTTCTCATCCTTACAAATAACATAGCAAAATGCAATAGCACTAAAATTATAAGAAAAATCCAATTTTAACTGGTATTGGGGCTTGATAGTAGCATTTAAAAGATCTTGATCAGCAGCTTTTATATAATAACATTTGCTAGCTAATTCTTCGCATTTTTGCTCTATATTTTGTTTTCTGTACTCTGATAAATTAATAAGCAAAAAACCTGAATTAAAATAATTTTCATCAAAGTTAAAAACTATTTTTTTATTGTTTTGTATATACTTTATTTTACTTTTCTTAGATCCTAAATCTCCCACAACGCCTACAATTTTGTCTTTAAGATCAAAAGAAAACACTTCTCTTATATCACACATACAAAGCATGTCAGAGTCTAGATACAAGCACTTTTGAACTCTATTATCAAAAATCGAAGCTAGTTTAAGCCTATAATAAGGGATTTTTGAACTGTGTGCCGCACCTGAAAATGGAAAATGACAAAAAGCCTTATCCTCTTGTATATGAAAATTTATTTCACAAGGAAAAATCTCATTTAAATTCTTTTGCAATCTAAAAAGCTTATCTTGAGTGTCTTGGCTAAGAAAATCACTTAAAATATGAAAAACATATTTTTCATTTTCTAGGATGGAATTTTTATTAGTATTTAAAATTATACTTGTAATCAAAACAGCAGTATATTTGATATAATTCTCATCAGCACTAAAAACTACATGATACATCATAAACCTATTATTTTCTTTGGATGTCTTATATAATGTCTTAATTTTACATAAATATTATAATACTTTAAATTTTTTATAAAAAATTGAATTTCTTTGTTTAAATTAAAAGGATCTTTATCGATTTTCATATCAAAATAATGTATATAATACCTTTTAATGCTTTTTTTAAGAAATCTATCATTAGTGTTTTTATTAAAAATTTGTATTCTTTTTGCAATAACTATATCACAATACAGTTTAAAATAATCTCTAAGTTCTTTATAATGATTAAAGTATTTTTTTAAAGCTTGCAAATGTTTAGGTAAAACATCTGGCATATCATCATTAAAATGCGTTATAGAGCCTTCTCTTATCCTATAAACTATAAGTGCTTTTTTTATATGAAACATTTTATCTGCTAAGGCAAATAAAATAGTCCCAAAATCATGATCTTCATGATATATACCATGAGTAAAACGAAGTTTGTAAAGATTTAAAACACGAGCCTTAAATATTCCTTGCCAAGCAAAATAAAAATTATATTTTTTATTTAATTTTAACAAATCCAAAGGTTTATAAAATTTCTTATCTCCTGTTTTTTCAAAAAAATCTTTTTTTATAAATTCTTTATTTTCTTCATGATACTCTTTTAAATCATGCGTACAAATATCTAAATCCTTTTCCAACATAGGCTTAATACAAAGTTCTATGCAATTGTTTAAAAAATAATCATCACTGTCTAAAAAATGTATGATAGCATCATGGGGTAATTCTTGAATGATAAAATCATTAATATTTTCTATAGAACTTTTAATATATCTTTCTTGAATAAGGGTAAAAGTTGATTTTATAGTTTCTTTTTTTAAGATTTTTGTATCCTTATCAAAACCATGTGTTGTACAAAAAGAAATAATATTTTCTTCTTTTTTATCTTGGAAAAAAGATCTTAAAGCAC
>NZ_WUED01000023.1 GCF_016806695.1 Campylobacter bilis
TGTTCTTTTTAATTAACATTGTTAAGAGTCACAAGCAAGTTTTAATAAAAACAATTTTACAAACTTGTTAAAGATAAAATATCTTCATTAAAGCATAGGCATAGTTTTAATATTAAGCTTTAATCCTAGCTTTTAGATATGATAAAACTTTAAATATGAAATATGATAAACTTTAACAAGGAAGTGATGCGTTTTAGAATCAAAAAAGGTAAGCTATTAAGAGCGAATGGTGGATGCCTTGACTGGTAAAGGCGATGAAGGACGTACTAGACTGCGATAAGCTACGGGGAGCTGTCAAGAAGCTTTGATCCGTAGATTTCCGAATGGGGCAACCCAATGTATAGAGATATACATTACCTATAATAGGAGCGAACGAGGGGAATTGAAACATCTTAGTACCCTTAGGAAAAGAAATCAATAGAGATTACGTAAGTAGCGGCGAGCGAAAGCGTAAGAGGGCAAACCCAGTGCTTGCACTGGGGGTTGTAGGACTGCAATGTGCAAGAGGTGCGTTTAGCACAATATTCTGGAAAGTATAGCCATAGAGGGTGATAGTCCCGTAGGCGAAAAACAAACCTTAGCTAGCAGTATCCTGAGTAGGGCGGGACACGAGAAATCCTGTCTGAAGCTGGGTCGACCACGATCCAACCCTAAATACTAATACCAGATCGATAGTGTACAAGTACCGTGAGGGAAAGGTGAAAAGAACTGAGGTGATCAGAGTGAAATAGAACCTAAAACCATTTGCTTACAATCATTCAGAGCACTATGTAGCAATACAGTGTGATGGACTGCCTTTTGCATAATGAGCCTGCGAGTTGTGGTGTCTGGCAAGGTTAAGCAAACGCGAAGCCGTAGCGAAAGCGAGTCTTAATAGGGCATTAAGTCAGATGCTGCAGACCCGAAACGAAGTGATCTATCCATGAGCAAGTTGAAGCTAGTGTAAGAACTAGTGGAGGACTGAACCCATAGGCGTTGAAAAGCCCCGGGATGACTTGTGGATAGGGGTGAAAGGCCAATCAAACTTCGTGATAGCTGGTTCTCTCCGAAATATATTTAGGTATAGCGTTGTGTCGTAATATAAGGGGGTAGAGCACTGAATGGGCTAGGGCATACACCAATGTACCAAACCCTATCAAACTCCGAATACCTTATATGTAATCACAGCAGTCAGGCGGCGAGTGATAAAATCCGTCGTCAAGAGGGAAACAACCCAGACTACCAGCTAAGGTCCCCAAATCTTACTTAAGTGGAAAACGATGTGAATTTACTTAAACAACCAGGAGGTTGGCTTAGAAGCAGCCATCCTTTAAAGAAAGCGTAATAGCTCACTGGTCTAGTGAATTCGCGCGGAAAATATAACGGGGCTAAAGTAAGTACCGAAGCTGTAGACTTGACTTTGTCAAGTGGTAGGAGAGCGTTCTATTAGCGTCGAAGGTATACCGTAAGGAGTGCTGGAGTTAATAGAAGTGAGCATGCAGGCATGAGTAGCGATAATTAATGTGAGAATCATTAACGCCGTAAACCCAAGGTTTCCTACGCGATGCTCGTCATCGTAGGGTTAGTCGGGTCCTAAGTCGAGTCCGAAAGGGGTAGACGATGGCAAATTGGTTAATATTCCAATACCAACATTAGTGTGCGATGGAAGGACGCTTAGGGCTAAGGGGGCTAGCGGATGGAAGTGCTAGTCTAAGGATGTAGGAGCTTATACAGGCAAATCCGTATAAGAATACTCTGAGATCTTAAAGGCTTTTTGAAGTCTTCGGATGGATGGAAGAACCCCTGATGCCGTCGAGCCAAGAAAAGTTTCTAAGTTTAGCTAATGTTGCCCGTACCGTAAACCGACACAGGTGGGTGGGATGAGTATTCTAAGGCGCGTGGAAGAACTCTCTTTAAGGAACTCTGCAAAATAGCACCGTATCTTCGGTATAAGGTGTGGTTCACTTCGTATTAGGATTTACTCCCAAAGCGAAGAAACTTACAACAAAGAGTCCCTCCCGACTGTTTACCAAAAACACAGCACTCTGCTAACTCGTAAGAGGATGTATAGGGTGTGACGCCTGCCCGGTGCTCGAAGGTTAATTGATGGGGTTAGCATTAGCAAAGCTCTTGATCGAAGCCCGAGTAAACGGCGGCCGTAACTATAACGGTCCTAAGGTAGCGAAATTCCTTGTCGGTTAAATACCGACCTGCATGAATGGCGTAACGAGATGGGAGCTGTCTCAAAGAGGGATCCAGTGAAATTGTAGTGGAGGTGAAAATTCCTCCTACCCGCGGCAAGACGGAAAGACCCCGTGGACCTTTACTACAGCTTGACACTGCTACTTGGATAAGAATGTGCAGGATAGGTGGGAGGCTTTGAATAATAAACGCCAGTTTATTAGGAGCCATTGTTGAGATACCACTCTTTCTTATTTGGGTAGCTAACCAGCTTGAGTTATCCTCAAGTGGGACAATGTCTGGTGGGTAGTTTGACTGGGGCGGTCGCCTCCCAAAAAATAACGGAGGCTTACAAAGGTTGGCTCAGAACGGTTGGAAATCGTTCGTAGAGTATAAAGGTATAAGCCAGCTTAACTGCAAGACACACAAGTCAAGCAGAGACGAAAGTCGGTCTTAGTGATCCGGTGGTTCTGTGTGGAAGGGCCATCGCTCAAAGGATAAAAGGTACCCCGGGGATAACAGGCTGATCTCCCCCAAGAGCTCACATCGACGGGGAGGTTTGGCACCTCGATGTCGGCTCATCGCATCCTGGGGCTGGAGCAGGTCCCAAGGGTATGGCTGTTCGCCATTTAAAGCGGTACGCGAGCTGGGTTCAGAACGTCGTGAGACAGTTCGGTCCCTATCTGCCGTGGGCGTAAGAAGATTGAAGAGATTTGACCCTAGTACGAGAGGACCGGGTTGAACAAACCACTGGTGTAGCTGTTGTTCTGCCAAGAGCATCGCAGCGTAGCTAAGTTTGGAAAGGATAAACGCTGAAAGCATCTAAGCGTGAAGCCCACTCTAAGATGAATCTTCTCTAAGCTCTCAGCAAGACTAGCTGGTTGATAGGCTGGGTGTGTAATGGATGAAAGTCCTTTAGCTGACCAGTACTAATAGAGCGTTTGGCTTACTTTATATAAGCATCACTTCCTTGTTAAGGTTTTTCATAAGAATCATCCTACAAAAGTAAAATTGATAAAACTTACTCTTAACATTGTTTTTTAAGTCTTCTTATAAAGAATATTTAAATAACAATGTCCGTGATTATACAGATGTGGAAACGCCTTGATCCATCCCGAACCAAGAAGCTAAGCACATCGTGGGTGATGATACTACACCTTACTGGTAGGGGGAAAGTAACTCATTGCGGACTTGTTAGACTGCTTTATTATTCTTAGTTTTTCTTTTTTTTATTTCAATCTTTTAAATTATTATTGTGTAGAGG
>NZ_WUED01000024.1 GCF_016806695.1 Campylobacter bilis
AAAAAAGAACAACTTTCTTATGAAGCAAAAATAAAAGAAAATCCAAATTTAGCTTTACCTCCTTTAAAATCTTATTCTGATTATGAAGAAGCTTTAAAAGAAAAAGAATGCTTAACCTATAAACTAGGACAAACTCTCATACAAGCTAATAATAATTGGTACAGGGGGGTACATCAAGCTTTTATTCAAAGATGTGCCTAGGTTAAAGAAAAGAAAAAATAATTTATGAAAACTATAGTTATTGATTTAGATGGAACTTTGACAATTGATGAAGATAATGTAGATTATGCTGATAAAAAACCTAATTTTGCTTTAATTGATATTTTAAAAGAATATAAGCAACAAGGTTTTCAAATCAATATTTTTACAAGTCGCAATATGCGTACTTGGAATGCTGATATAGAAAAAATTAAAACACATACTTTACCTATTATTATTTCATGGCTTGAAAAATATAATGTGCCTTATGATGAAGTGATTATAGGAAAGCCTTGGTGTGGATATGATGGATTTTATGTTGATGATAAGGCTATTCGTCCATCTGAATTTATGAATTTAAATTATGAACAAATCAAAGAACTTTTAAAAAAAGAAAACCCTTATAAAGATGGTGGAAATAAATGATACTTATAACTTCTGCAAAATATTCTTCTTCAGATTTTACCTTAGAATTTGGTAAAATACCTCCTTCTTTTTTGCCTCTTGGTAATAAAAGATTATATGAGTATCAAGTAAAGCTTTTAAAAGATTTAAAACAAAAGATTTTTTTATCTTTGCCTAAGGATTTTAAATTAAGTAAATTTGATGAAAAAATGTTAAAAGAACTTGGTGTTGAGCTTTTATTTGTGCCTAATAATCTGTCTTTGGGTGAGTCTATAGTTTATTGTTTGAATGTTTGTTGTGTTTTTAATGAAAAGCTTTATATTTTACACGGTGATACTTTCTTTAAATATATTGATTTTAAAGACAATTCTTTGCAGGTTGCAAAGGTTAAGGAGAATTATGACTGGGCATATTTAGATAGTGATTTTAATATTTTACCAAAAATAGTCGATAATGATTTAATCTTAGCAGGTGCTTATAGTTTTTCTTATCCTCAATTTTTAATAAAATGTATAGTTGAAAACAGCTATTCTTTTATAGAAGGAATGAAATCTTATTCTAAAACCTATGCTTTTAATGTTATACAAAATGACACTTGGCTTGATTTTGGGCTTATAACTAGTTATTTTCATTCAAAACAAGCTGTAAACACACAAAGAAATTTCAATCATATTAATATTTGCAATGGTTATATTAAAAAATCATCCTCTTGGCAAGAAAAGATAAAAGCGGAAATTCATTGGTTTGAGACCTTGCCTAAGGAATTGTTTATTTATACTCCTAAGGTTGTAATCTATAAAGACAGCTATGAAATAGAATATCTTTATAATAATACTTTAGCAGAACTGTTTGTTTTTGGTAAATTGCCTACTTATGTTTGGAAAAGAATATTTAAATCTTTAAAAGAATTTTTAGACAATTTACATTCTTTTAAAAGCAATGATAAATATATTAATTTCGATTATAAAGAAAAAACTTTACAAAGGCTTCAAGAATTTAGTAAAGAAAGTGGAATTGATTTAAATAAGGCTATGATTATCAATTCTCAAAATTATCCAAGCATCTTAGAATTTATAGATAAACTTGATATTTATATTACTAATATAAATGATTTTTCTTTGATACATGGGGATTTTTGCTTTTCAAACATTATGTATGATTTTAGAGCTAATGCGATTAAAACTTTTGATCCAAGGGGCTTTGATTTCAGTGGAAAAATAACATCTTATGGAGATAAAAATTATGATTTTGCTAAATTAGTCCATTCTGTTTTTGGACTCTATGATTTTATTATTGCAGGCTTTTTTGAATGTAAATTTCATGATAATGAGATAGAATTTTTTATAGAAGAAGATCATAATATTTTAGATATTCAAGAAGCGTTTTTAAATATATTTGATATTAATGATAATATTAAAGCTTTAACTTTACATTTATTTTTATCTATGTTGCCTTTACATAATGATTTTAGAGAAAAACAAATGGCCTTTTTGGCTAATACTTTTATACTTTATGATAAATTTTTTAAGGCAAATAAATGATTATCATCTTTCCCATGGCAGGACTTAGTAGCCGTTTTACTAAAGCAGGTTATGATAAGCCTAAATATATGCTTAGTTTAAAAGCGCATAGTGTATTTTTTTATGCTGTAAATGGCTTTAAAAAATATTTTAATGAATTTCAATTTCTTTTTATATATAGAGATATTCAAGATACTAAAAATTTCATACAAAAAGAATGCAAAAAATTAGGTTTATTATCTTATGAAAGTATCAAACTTGATAAAGAAACTTTAGGACAAGCTCATACAGTCATGCTTGGGCTTGAAAAAGCCAATATAAGCGATAATGAAAGCATCTTAATTTTTAATATTGATACTTTTAGACCTAATTTTTCTTTACCGACTACTTTGGACTTATCTAAAATTGATGGTTATTTAGAAGTATTTGAAGCCCAAGGTGAACAATGGAGTTTTGTGTTGGCTGGTGAGAACGATCGTGTTATTAAAACTACAGAAAAAGAAAGAATTTCAAATCTTTGCAGCAGTGGGCTTTATTATTTTAAAAATATATTAGAATTTAAACAGGCATTTTATACAATGCAAAATCACAATGATTTAAGTAAAAGTGAATTTTATATAGCGCCTATGTATAATTATCTTATAAAAAAAGGTTTGCTTATAAAATATCACAAAATTTCATTAGATGAAATTGTGTTTTGTGGAACACCAGATGAATACGAAAATTTAATCTAAATTTTTATACCAAAAAGGAAATTTATGCAAAATCCTAACTCAGCTATACAAAGGATAAAAAATCATCTTGCTTATAAACTAGGACAAGCTATGATAGAATATAATAATAATGGGGGGGGGTATATAAGATTATGTAAAAAACTTTATCAAATAAAAAAACAATATAAAAAAGAAAAAAGAATTTATCAAGAAACTATAAAAGTATTTCCTCAACTTAAATATCCTCCTTTAGAAAAATGCACTGATTATGAACAAGCTTTAAAATATCAATTTCATTTATCCTATTTTTTAGGTGAAGTGCTTTTAC
>NZ_WUED01000025.1 GCF_016806695.1 Campylobacter bilis
TGGTGGGCCTAACAAGACTTGAACTTGTGACCTCACCCTTATCAGGGGTGCACTCTAACCAGCTGAGCTATAGGCCCTTTTATGGTGGAGAATAGCGGGATCGAACCGCTGACCTCCTGCGTGCAAAGCAGGCGCTCTCCCAGCTGAGCTAATTCCCCATGAGGAAAACTGATGATGCTTCATCTACTCTCAATATGTTTTATCAATCTTTAAAATCTAAACAAGGATGATTGAGTTTATGAAGTAACAGTTGTGAGACTTGTTACTTTGTACTCTAGAAAGGAGGTGATCCAACCGCAGGTTCTCCTACGGTTACCTTGTTACGACTTCACCCCAGTCGCTGATTCCACTGTGGACGGTAACTGTTTTAGTATTCCGGCTTCGAGTGAAATCAACTCCCATGGTGTGACGGGCGGTGAGTACAAGACCCGGGAACGTATTCACCGTAGCATGGCTGATCTACGATTACTAGCGATTCCGGCTTCATGCTCTCGAGTTGCAGAGAACAATCCGAACTAAGACATATTTTATAGATTTGCTCCACCTTGCGGTATTGCGTCTTATTGTATATGCCATTGTAGCACGTGTGTCGCCCTGGGCATAAGGGCCATGATGACTTGACGTCGTCCACACCTTCCTCCTCCTTACGAAGGCAGTCTATTTAGAGTGCTCGGCCTAACCGTTAGCAACTAAATACGTGGGTTGCGCTCGTTGCGGGACTTAACCCAACATCTCACGACACGAGCTGACGACAGCCGTGCAGCACCTGTCTCTAAGTTCTAGCAAGCTAGCACCCTCATATCTCTATAAGGTTCTTAGGATATCAAGCCCAGGTAAGGTTCTTCGCGTATCTTCGAATTAAACCACATGCTCCACCGCTTGTGCGGGTCCCCGTCTATTCCTTTGAGTTTTAATCTTGCGACCGTACTCCCCAGGCGGTACACTTAATGCGTTAGCTGCATTACTGAGGTGACTAGCACCCCAACAACTAGTGTACATCGTTTAGGGCGTGGACTACCAGGGTATCTAATCCTGTTTGCTCCCCACGCTTTCGCGCCTTAGCGTCAGTTAAGTTCTAGCAGATCGCCTTCGCAATGGGTATTCTTGGTGATATCTACGGATTTTACCCCTACACCACCAATTCCATCTGCCTCTACCTTACTCTAGATTATCAGTTTCCCAAGCAGTTTAATGGTTAAGCCATTAGATTTCACAAGAGACTTGATAATCCGCCTACGCGCCCTTTACGCCCAGTGATTCCGAGTAACGCTTGCACCCTCCGTATTACCGCGGCTGCTGGCACGGAGTTAGCCGGTGCTTATTCCTTAGGTACCGTCAGAATTCTTCCCTAAGAAAAGGAGTTTACGCTCCGAAAAGTGTCATCCTCCACGCGGCGTTGCTGCGTCAGGGTTTCCCCCATTGCGCAATATTCCCTACTGCTGCCTCCCGTAGGAGTCTGGACCGTGTCTCAGTTCCAGTGTGACTGATCATCCTCTCAGACCAGTTAAGCGTCATAGTCTTGGTGAGCCTTTACCTCACCAACTAACTGATACTATATAGTCTCATCCTACACCGAAAAACTTTCCCTACTCCACTTGTGTGAAGCAGGAGTATAGAGTATTAGCAGTCGTTTCCAACTGTTGTCCTCTTGTGTAGGGCAGATTAACTATACCTTACTCACCCGTGCGCCACTAATCCACTTCTAGCAAGCTAGAAGCTTCATCGTTCAACTTGCATGTATTAGGCACGCCGCCAGCGTTCACTCTGAGCCAGGATCAAACTCTCCATAATATTTTATAGCTAGTTTAATCTTTTTCCAAAAGGAAAACATAAAGATTATTATTAAAAAAGATTGTATAAAGACTTTACATAATTACTTATGCCTAAATCTCTATGGGCTCAATCGATCACTTATTTAGATTTCAAAGATTGACTTTAAGATTTAAAATAACAATACTAAATTATAAAGAACGAAAACAAAAAATTGTTTTTATTAAATTTGCAAAAAATCATTATTTAAAAGAAAAGTTTAAATTAAAAAACAAGATTTATAACAAGCTTTTAGCTTTTAAATTAATTTTAAGCTAAAAAGCCAAGTTTATAAAATCTACTAGACTGGTGAAACTTTATAATTTAAAAGATTTTAAGTCCTTTTTTAGAAAAAGGAAATGAAAGTATAACTAATTAAACTTAAATGGGGATTAAAGTGGGGGATT